>NZ_JAIUGP010000014.1:0-197497 GCF_020164655.1 Mesorhizobium sp. AD1-1 | reverse complement strand
TTCGGCCCCGCTTCCGTCTCGGGAGGAGACTTGTACTTTAGGCAGCGGTCTTGGCCTCGATCTGCTTGGCCTTGGCCGAAGATGCCGTAATCGCGATCTTGCGCGGCTTCAGCTCCTCGGGGATGTTGCGCTTGAGGTCGACGAACAGCAGGCCGTTCTTCAGCGAAGCACCGACAACTTCGACGTGGTCGGCAAGCTGGAAGCGGCGTTCGAAGGCTCTCGAGGCAATGCCGCGATAGAGCAGTTCAGAGCCTTCGCCGGTGCCCTCGTCCTTGCGCTCACCCTTCACGGTCAGCACGTTGCGATGGGCTTCGATCGAGATTTCCTCGTCAGAGAAGCCGGCAACCGCCATCGAGATCCGGTAGGAATCCTCACCGGTGCGCTCGATGTTGTAGGGCGGGTAGGTCTGCGCGCCATCCGGCTGCGCAAGCGAATCGAGCATCGTGAACAGACGATCGAAGCCGACGGTCGAGCGATAAAGCGGGGAAAAATCAACGTGACGCATGAGGTGTTCTCCTGTTGAGCAACATGGTTTGCGTATGGCCGGTGCGAAACCCTTGAGCGGCGTTTCGGGTGGGCCAGCGGCCCCGACATTGGCGACCGCACGAGACATTTGGGGAGCGCTGGAAAGCATTTCAAGATTTCACCTGGCGGCAAAAGCCACGGGGGCCGGACCCTTGATGAACGGCAGATGAACCGGCACTTCGGCGCGCGTTCAGGCAGCCGGCGCTAAAGTCCATTCCAGGATCAAGGACTGGCGGCGCCGATTGCACAACAGGCACCGCAACGAGGCCGACCGGGTGTAACGTCCCTTCCTCCCGGATCGACAGAGGCCGGAAGCACGCTTTCAAGCGGCTTCCGGCCTTCCCTGTTGCAGCCCAGTCAGTCACCGGGAATTCCTTGGCTTTTGGCGCATGGGCGTCTATCACCTTAGCGGAGCCGGCCAGCGCAGGCGGGCATGCGAGACGCCGAGCACGAAGCGCCGAATGACGGATCTTTTCACCGAAAACTCCCTTTTTCACGAAATCGAGGGCAATCCGCGGCCGGAAAACGCCACCGGCGGCTTCTTCACCACGCGTGACCGCAAGAATATCCGCTACGGCCTGTTCGGCGCGGTCGCTCGCCCGATGAAGGGCACCGTGGTCCTGCTCACCGGCCGCAACGAGTGCATCGAGAAATATTTCGAAACCATCCGCAACCTTGCCGATCGTGGCTTTGGCGTCGCCACGCTCGACTGGCGCGGCCAGGGCGATTCAGACCGGCTGATCCGCGATCGCCAGCGCGGCTACGTCAGCAGCTTCCGCGACTACACCGCCGACCTCGAACAGTTCTTCGAGGAGATCGTGCTGCCCGATTGCCGCGGACCCTACTACATCCTGGCCCATTCGGCAGGCGCATTGATCACCCTGCTGGCCGCGCCGTCGATGGTGAACCGCGTCCGGCGCATGGTGCTGATCGCGCCTTTCCTGACGCTGCCCGACCTGCCGGTCTCGATCTCGACGGTTCGCCGCGTCTGTTCCCTGTTCTGCGCTCTCGGCCTCGGCCGGCTCTATGCCGCCTGGGGTCCGCGGCCGAGGGTAACGGCCCCTTTCGAGACCAACAAGCTGACATCGGACCCGGAACGCTATCGGCGCAACACACGGATCTATGAAGAATACCCGCAACTGGCGCTTGGCGGGCCGACGATCCGTTGGCTGCGGGCAGCAGCGAAAGCTTCGGAAGCCGTCAGCGACCCCGACTTCATGGCCCGGATCCAGGTCCCGCTGCTGATCATCGCCGCCGGCGCCGACCAGGTCGTCTCGACCAGGGCTGTCGAAGCCTACGCCAGGCGTCTGCGGCTCGGTTCATTGCTGATGATCGACGGCTCCCGCCACGAAATCCTGCAGGAAGCCGATATCTACCGCGAGCAATTGCTCGCCGCCTTCGACGCCTTCATTCCCGGCAGCGACGACCCCACGGCCTGACGGCCGCCGGTCGCTGGTCAGCCGCGCAAGGCGGCCATGGCAGCTGCGTGGAGTTCCGGCGTTGCAGCCGCCAGGACATCGCCGCCCTTTTCCGCAGGCCCGCCATCGAATGTGGTGACCACACCGCCTGCCTTCTCGATGATCGGGATCAGCGCCACGATGTCGTATGGCTTCAAACCGGGATCGGCGACGATATCGACGCTTCCCGAAGCGATCATGGCGAAGGCATAGCAATCGGCGCCATAGCGGGCGAGTTGGATCTGTCTTTCGAATGCATCGTAACGGTTGCGCGCTTCGCCTTTGAATAGCGCCGGCGTGGTGGTGAACAGCGTCGCCTGGTCCAACTTCGTCGTCTTGCGGGTCGTCAGTTTTCGCGGCCCGCCCGGCCCCTCATAGTGCGAACCTGAGGCGTTGGCGTAGAACAGCTCGCCGGTGAAGGGTTGCGCCATCATGCCGGCAACGGCGTCACCGTCGACCGTCAGCCCGACCAGCGTGCCCCACACCGGCAGGCCGGAAATAAAGGCGCGCGTGCCGTCGATCGGGTCGATCACCCAGACATGCCGGCTCGAAATGTTCTCGCTGCCATGCTCCTCGCCAAGAATGCCATGGTCGGGATACTCGGCAGAGATCAGCGCCCGGATAGCGCGCTCGGCCTCGCGATCGGCCTCGGTGACCGGATCGAAACTGCCCTGTTCCTTGTTGGCGACCGCGCCTTGGGCACGAAAGCGCGGCAAGGTCTCCGCCGCCGCCACCTGCGCGATGCGGCGCATGAAATCGACACTGATGTCCAACTGATTCTCCCGCACTGCAGCATGTCCGAGCCGTGCTCTGCCGCCAATTTCGTACCAAAACAAGTGTGTTCGACGACTTCTCCGCGACGGCATCTGTTGCCCGGATGTCACATAAGCGTCGTCGAAACGCAATTTCCACATCAGAGTGAATTAAAAAAGCCTGAAGGTCGCTTGACATTTGTGCAACGCACAATACCCTCGACCTCGGACAGGGTTTCCTGTCCATGCCCTCCTTGGGCGTTTCCTCCCTAGACTTCGACCGTATCGTGCAAACGATGCGGTCTTTTTTTACGCCGCGATTTCACTCCGCGGCCAGCGGCAGGTCGATGAAATGATGGTCGGGCATCGACATCAGGTCGGCTGAGAACCGCGTCAGATCGTCGGCCAGCGCATCGAAGCCGGCGGCCTTCTCGAATGTCCGTTCGTTCATGTAGAGCCCGCGATTGACCTCGATCTGCAGCGCATGCAGATGGCGCGCCGGGCGGCCGTAATGCTCGGTGATGAAGCCGCCGGCATAGGGTTTGTTGTGGGCAACCGAATAGCCCATGGCGCTGAGCAGGCCGATCGCGGTCTCGGTCAGGGCGGCGGTTGCCGAGATGCCGAAACGGTCGCCGATGATGAAGTCGGGCCGCAGCCCGCTGTCGCCGACACGGATGCTCGCCGGCATCGAATGACAGTCGATCAGCACGGCAAAACCGAACCGCGCATGGGTCCGGGTCAAAAGCCGCTTCAGCGTCTCGTGATAGGGCTTGTAGACGGTTTCGATCCGGGCAACGGCTTCCGACAGCGGCAGGCGGCCGGAATAGATGTCGAGCCCCTCGCCGACCAGCTTCGGCACCGTGCCAAGCCCACCCGCCACCCGCGCCGAGCGGATGTTGCAGAAGGACGGCACTGGCTCGGCGAACATGCGAGGATCGAGCTCCCACGGCTCGCGATTGACGTCGAGATAGGCCCTCGGAAAATTCGCCGCCAGCAGCGGCGCGCCGAGCGCCACGGCACCACCGAACAGCTCATCGACGTAACAGTCTTCCGACCGGCGGATGGCGTTGCGGTCCAGCCTTGCCATGGCCAGGAAGCGTTCGGGATAATAGCGGCCGCTATGCGGCGAGTTGAAGAGGAAGGGGACGCGCTGCTCGGCGCCCGACCGGATTTCGAAGGGTGGAAAGACCGAAAAATCCTCGGCTGCCGTCTTCAATTTGAACGAACCCGAAAACACCAGTGCATCATGATGTGAAAGTGCCACCTTGCAGGCCGCGTGTCCAGCATTTCAGCGGCGGCACACCCCCGGCAAATATGGATCATCGCCGTCCGCGTTCACTTGATGTTTACCCTCACCTCCTCATATACAGGATGGTTAACGGGCTTGCCCAACGGCAACCTCGGGCGGGTGATTCGGACAGGATATCATGGCACGCATTCTTCTGGCGGAAGACGACGACGATATGCGTCGGTTCCTCGTCAAGGCGCTGGAGCGCGCCGGTTACCAGGTCAGCGATTTCGACAATGGCGCCAGCGCCTATGAGCGGCTGCGCGAAGAACCGTTCTCGCTGCTGCTGACCGACATCGTCATGCCGGAGATGGACGGCATCGAGCTGGCGCGCCGCGCCACCGAGATCGATCCCGATCTGAAAGTCATGTTCATCACCGGTTTCGCCGCTGTTGCGTTGAACCCGGATTCCAAGGCGCCGAAAGACGCCAAGGTGCTGTCGAAGCCATTCCATCTGCGCGACCTCGTCAACGAGGTGGAGAAGATGCTGCAGGCGGCCTGAGCCGTTTTCTAGGCGAGGCGCCGCACCTCTTCGCCACTGCGGCGAGACGACGCCTTCTTTCCTTTTTCCTGCTATTGACGCGCTGGATCAAAAATGGTGTATGCGCGGCTTCGGATGGGCGTGTAGCTCAGCGGGAGAGCACTGCATTGACATTGCAGGGGTCACAGGTTCAATCCCTGTCACGCCCACCATCCAACCAGACAAATCAGACTTGGATCGACATGCTGGCCGGCTCGCCAGACAAAGCGCGTGGGCATGACGCGCGGGATGAGCAGCGTCGAGGCGGTGGCGGAAGAACGCCTCACTTGGGATAAGCAGGGCACAGCGTGGCACAGGGCCGTCCAGGGCGCGCGTTACACAGAGGTGGACGATTTCGGTGCCTCAAGGGGAGGCTGGACGTTGGCGAGCTTTCGAGCGCAACGCGCCCGTCCCAGCGCTGACCGGAACGGGCGACACGCAATCAGATCATTGCGGCGCTGGATCAGGCGTATTTCCCGGCCTGTCGCCGCCGCCCTTGCCTTCGCGGCAAGGCTCGCCGATGCCGCAGCATTTGCCGTTATAGGTGACGCCAGGCTTCAGCTTGTCGCATTCCCTGGGAGCGGTTGTCTTGCAGCCGGCCAGCACCGAAACGGCGATGGCGGCCAAAAAGACGTTTCTCGAGACAGTAAACATAAGACGTTCTCCTTGATGAACCATGTTTGGACACATCACTTGGTCGCGCCTCGGGTGAATTGGTTCACAAAAATAGTGATGGCGGCGAAAACAACCCTCACGGTTGTTCGACAGAGGACACTCCTGGGCAGGCGCAGCAATCGCGTGGCGACGTGTCGGCGACGGCGAACACGCCCACGATGACGATGGCGGCCGATGCGGCGTCCTAGATGAATTGCGTGGTCATCTGGTCTAGAATCCAGCCAAAGCCCTGGTGACGCCGACAAGATGGCAACGAAGATCACGGCGGCAATAAGCTGAACACGGTGTTCCTGGACATGGGGCGGGAACGCAGCGCTGATTTGGGTTGAAGGTAAGCGGGCCTTGCGACATGCGTTCCGGGACAAGGTGAAGTGAGGATTTTATGCGGGGCGTTGCGATTCTTACAGAGGGAAGAAGCGGTTCGAACTGGCTGGGAAGCCTGACGAACGCAACTGGCCTGATGGGACGGTCGGAGGAATGGCTTGATCCGGCCTATCTACGCTTCGATCCCCGCACCTATGATGATCTTGAAAAAGCGGCCATCGAGAAAGCGGCGACCGACAACGGGCGGTTTGCGATCAAGTTGTTTCCGCGCCATCTGGCCTGGTGTAAGGAGAAATTCGGAAAGGATTTTCTATTCGAGATACGAAGAAAACACGGCTTGGAATTCATTTTGTTGGAACGTCGCGACCGAATTCAGCAAGCTATTTCGTTCTACCGAGCTAGGATGTCTGGAGTGTGGACGAGCCGGCACGAAGGGAAAGTCAATCCGCGCTCTGTTCCTTATAGCTTCGCCGACATCAGCCAAGCGTATTTCCAGATTGATCGAAGCTATGCGTTCTGGAGGTCCTACCTACAACTTGCGGGGCTGGATTGTCGTCAATTCGTCTACGAAGATTTGCAGCAAGACCCACGGCCCTATCTGGAAGCTGTGGCGGATTATATGGGCGTCCAGGTCCCGGAAGACACCGCCAATTCGAGATTCACTGTTCAACGGGACAGCCTCACGGAAGAATGGATAGTGCGCTTTCGTGAGGACGCAGCGGCCAAGGGCGCCATTGAGGGCATCGGGGAGATGGCGGTGCCAAGAACGCTCGACAATATCGCCCGCTTTGCCCTGAAACGGCCCCTGATCCGAAAGCGCTTCTAGGGGCAGGTACTTTCTTCGGGGGAATTCGATGATCGTTGCAGCTGGCTCGGTTCCAGCGCTCAATGCCCCGGCTCTTCCTCCAGAACACCTGGAGTAAATCGCACTGGTCAACCTTCTGCCTGCGGTATGAGCATGGATAGAAATGCTCTCTTCCGGGATATCCTGGCCGCCGTGCAGCTTGCTGGGAACGGCGGGCCAGGGTCAGATAGTTTCGTCATGTCGCTCGAACCTGCCATTGCGGCAAAAAGTTCCGGAACCATCCTTCAAGCTGATGGAATCGCGGATCGCGTGTGCAGGATCGGCATTTCCCGGCTGTTCGCCAGAGGTAGAGCGGTTCGCATTTGGGTTGACTTCTAGCCTGCACCTGGCGCAACGCCGCATGTAGTGCTTGAAGTTGGCGGAGGGTTTCTCGATTGGGTTGAGGTCCGAACTATAGGGGGCAGGAAGGAGAGCCTCGCGGAGCCAGCCTACTGGTCATCGTCATCGTTATTGTCTGGATTGTCGACCAAACATCCCGCGCCGTGACACCCTTGGTAATTGCCTTGAGTGTCGAAATTCGGATTGCCGTCCTTGTCGTAACTCGGCCTTGGATCGATGTAGCTGTCGTCCTTTCGACGCGCTTCCTTGCGATCCTTGTCTCTCTGTTCTTGCGCGGCCATGCGATCCAATGAGCGCTGCTCATCTTCTGAACGTTGTGAGGTCTGTTGCATCATGCAGTCGGCAAACCTGTTGGTTCCTGGCCTGTAGCCGTAAGACGCGCACTGTTGCTGATCCATTGCGCGCTGATCCTCAGCGCTGACGCAACCGGCAACCGCCAACGGCACAAGCGCGATCAGCACATATCTCATCTTGAAATTCGGCATTTTGTCACTCCAGATTATTCTGATGGCACCGGGCAGGAGAGGTCACCCTCCTGGCAGTTCAGGTAGGCCTTCAACTGCCTGGTGCGGGCCTTGGTCAGGTCAGCCTGACAAGCAGCGGCAACCATCGGCGCCGCGGAGCCACCATCGTCACCGCTGGATTGAAACGTGCATTCGGCGTTGCGGAACGCAATCCACGCTCTCTGCGCTTTCACGAACCGTGCCTTGCCGTCGGAATCATCCGTAAGCCGCTTCTGGATTTGCTTGAAGGTCTGGTTCAATGCCTGATCGGCTCTTTTGAAGTCCGAAGCTGGATCGGCCAGAGCCGCGGTGGCGGCGAACGACAGCATGGCGACCGCAGCAAGTAGAAAACGCATGATTGTATCCCCCTCATGAAAACAACCACAAGTAAGCACGCATAGGAGCAGTCGGCAAGGCCTGGAAAACCATATAGTAAGCAAAGGGTTGTCGGGTTCAACAATGCAGGACGGACGAGGCTAGGGCCGTGAGGTGATATGCGGGGAGTGGCAGATAACTCATGCATTCGATGCAATGGCGGTCGAATGCGGCCGCCACAAGCTGACCATGTTTGGACACATCGCTTGGTCGCGCGCCGGGAGGATTGGTTCCAAGAAAATTGCGATCACCGGCGCATCTTTCGCGAGCTTGCCTTTGCGTGAAGGCGAATCGCCGATGCCGGGGCATTTGCCATGCTATGTGGTTTTCGGATTTGATTTATCGCATTGTCCTGTCGGCGTTGCCTGGCAACCTGCCGTCACTTATGCAGCAGAACATAACAGGACATTCGCAACGCTACATGCGAGAGACGTTTTCCATGATTGATCGTGTCGCACAATTCAGGGCTTGGTCGCCTCACGCTCAAAAATGGTCCAGAATCAAAGTCGGAATGATTGGCGAAACCGCGCGCATCCCCGAGGCGGTGATCGGGATCCGGTCTCCCTGCGTGCCGTCATGAGTTCACAGTCCGGTAGGACAAAACTATCGTCCTGGCCGAAGATATATCGCGAACTGAACCGTGTGCGCACGCAATTGCGGTCGCCGTGGTCGACATTGGGCAACGCGCTCATTTCCGCAAAGCAGAACGCTGAATACCGGCTCGAACTCGGCAAGCGGATCGAGGCCGCCCGCGAGACTTACACGGCGTCGCCGATCTCGCAGATTGCCGACAGCTTCATGCTCGTCCGGATCATCGGCAATGATCTGGAACCGCGACACCGCAAGGGCCAGTCATTCGACAACGTGCTGTTCATTCTGGACAACGAACCGGTCTTCGACGCCTGCGAAAAATTCTGGATCGTCAATCGAATAGTCGACACCGACGAGGAAGCCCGGATCATCGGCCTGCTCGAAAGCCGCCGCCAGAATTTTCATACAATCCCCTTCGAACTCGATCAGTACCGGAAGATATCCTGGGACGTCGACCAGCTTGTTGCCGGCGACCTCCGATTCTCAGAGAAGGGCCGGGCGAGCGGACAGTCCGCGCGTTACGAAACGCACATCCGCCGCAGCAAGAACCTCTATGTGATGAACAACAATGGGGCTCGCAACGCCGCGCTCGCGATTGCCCGCGACAGGGCAAAATGGCTGATGCCCTGGGACGGGAACTGCTACCTGACAGACTCTGCGTTCCAGCGGATACGGTCCGCGATCGAGAAAAACCCGCACCTTCCCTACGCTGTGGTGCCCATGGCGCGCATTGTCGACAATGCGCTTCTGCTGGACCAGAGCTTCCAGCCGCCGGCCGAGGAGGAGCCGCAGATCATATTTCGAGCCGATACCACGCACCTGTTCGACGAAAACTATGGTTACGGAAGGCGGCCAAAAATCGAGATGTTGTGGCGGTTGGCAGTTCCCGGCCCCTGGGACCGCTACCGCGACGACGCCTGGGATTTCCCACGCCCGGTCCGGGCAGCGGATGCCGGGCTGCTCCAGAAAGCGGGCTGGGTGGCGCGCCTGGATTCAGGGCGTTCGCATCTGGAGATCGGCAAGGCCGGCTTCGTCGCTCGTCTGGTCAGCCGCGATCAGGCGATCGTCGATATGGTCGATCAATGTGACGCCAAGGCAGTCGCCGCTCGGCTTGATACCTCCCGCCTGGCCTTTTATGACGAAGACGCCCTGGCCCACGCGGTGAAGGACGGGCCCATCCTGCACCATCTCGAAACCGCGGCCGGACAGGCACTCGCCCGCGGTCCGTTCAGCGTGCTCGACAAGACTGGCCTAGCCCCCAGCGGGGATCCCCAGGACTATTTTCACCCCGCGCCTTACTGGTGGCCCGACCCCGACAGACCCGACGGCCTGCCCTATATCCGGCGCGATGGCGAACGCGTGCCCGGCACGGCATTGTATGCAGCAGGAAGCGAAACCTACGATCGCACACGCTTGCAGCGCGTCTTCGACGACACAACCGTGCTTGCGCTCGCCGCAACCGTGCTTGATGGGCATCATTATGCCGTCCACGCCGCCAGGCTCATTCGCGCATGGTATATCGATCCCAGGACAAGAATGAACCCGCATTTGCGCTATGCGCAGGTGCGGTCGGGCCACGACAACAATGAAGGGTCCGGCCACGGCATCATCGAGCTGAAGGATTTCTATTTCTTCCTGGATGCCGTACGCCTGCTCGAGCGAACAGGAGTACTGGGCGACGAGGATCGCGAGGCGTTCAGAGCCTGGCTCGGTTCCTACTGCGAATGGCTGGACACCGCGCCGGCAGCCGCGACGGCCCTCTGCAGCAGCAGCAACCAAGGAACATATTACGATTTGCAGCGGGCATCGATCGCCACGTTTCTTGGCGACAGCGCCACCCTGGCCAAGATCAGCCTCTATGCTCGGGAGAGACTAGCAACCCAGATCGCAGCCGATGGCTCCTTGCCCAGGGAACTGTCCCGCACGCGCCCCAGGCACTACGCCATGTTTACCTTGCAAGGCTGGACGTCGCTGGCCCGTGTCCTGTCTTCGGTCGGTGACAATCTCTGGCAACACAAGACAGCCGAGGGACTGGGACTGGTCCAGGCGCTGCACTGGCTTGTTGCGCACGAGAACAAGCCACACACCATGTCGGCCGAAACTGTCGATCCGGATCGGCTTGGGCCGCTGCTTCTCGACCTGACGCACCATGATCCCGCAGGAATGCCACCTGCCGATCTGGGAAGGGCGACCAAGCCCATTTTTCATCCAGACGAGGCAATCGCGCCTTTTTGGCTGTGGCGGAGACGTTAGCGACGCCCGGCATTCCTGGCCTGTTACGTCGATGATGAGAACCACTTTGCGCGCTTCAAACGCCCGCGACGGTGCAAAGGCTCTTCATCCTGGTCACCGCCAGTTCCGGATCGGCCAGCAATCCGGCCTGGTCGGCAAGGCGGAACACGTCGGCATAGTGACGGATGCCGCGCGCCGACTGCATACCGCCGACCATCGCAAAATGATCCTGATGGCCATTCAGCCAGGCCATGAAGACGATGCCGGCCTTGTAATACTCGGTCGGCGCCTCGAAGATCTTTCGCGACAGCGGCACGGTTGGTGCCATCAACGCGTCAAAGCCGGCGCGGTCGCCTTCCGCCAGTTTCGCCAGCGCCGCGTTGGCGACCGGCGCGATGGCGTCGAAAATACCCAGCAATGCGTGCGAGTGCCTTTTCTCGTCGCCGGCGATCAGTTCGGGATAATTGAAATCGTCGCCGGTGAACATGACGACGCCGTCCGGCAGACGGTTCCTCAGCGCGACCTCCTTGCCGGCATCGAGCAGTGAGATTTTTATCCCCTCCACCTTGCCAACGTGGCATTCGATGATGGCAACGACTGTATCGAGAGCGACCTCGAAATTCTCGCTGCCCCAATAGCCCCTGAGCGCCGGATCGAACATGTCGCCCAGCCAGTGCAGGATGACCTTGCCGGAGGACTGTGACAGGATGCGGTCGTAGACGCTGACATAGTCGTCCGGCCCTTTGGCAACTGCCGCCAACGCCCGGCTGGCCATCATGATCGCCTTGCCGCCGAGCCCTTCGATAAAAGCGAACTGCTCTTCATAGGCCTTGATGACGTCATCGATTGTTTTGGCGGCGGCGGGCGCCAGATGGTCGGTGCCGGCGCCCGAGGCGAGATCGGCGCCATCGACCGTGCGCGCCTCGGCGATCGAGCGGCGGATCAATTCCTGCGCATTTGCCCAGTCGAAGCCCATGCCACGCTGCGACGTGTCCATCGCTTCGGCGATGCGAAAGCCCAGCCGCCACAGATGGTGACGGAACGCCATCGTCCTCTCCCAGTCGATCACCGGTCTGGACCACGGATCGGTCATGGCGAGCGGATCGGCAACGACGTGCGCGGCGGCATAGGCGATACGCGAAAATCGCGCGCCGATGTCAGGCTGCACGGGCTCGCCAACCAGCGTGTACCGGGTGCTGCCGCCACCCTCACCAGGCAAGGAAATGTCCATCCATCGCTCCCTTCACAACGCTACTAAATGGAACGTTCCAATAAATCAAGGACCTTTAAGATTCGAACTCCCTGCAGGATGAAATGCTGCATTGCAACAAGAAAGCCTTATGGAGCATGCCATTTGAGTACGCACAATCGCTGTTCGAGGCGCGGGAAAAATCCCGATTGACTCACGAGCGGAGCAGAGATTAGAACGTTCCAATAGTTTTGGGCCTGCAGTCGGGAGGATGCATCTGGATGGCCAACCGGGCCAAGGCGACGATATTCGACATCGCCCGCGAGGCGGGCGTGTCCAAATCCACGGTATCGCTCGTGCTCCAGGGCAGCGGACTGATCCGGCCCGAAACAGCGAGCAAGGTGCGCAAGGCGATCGAGGATGTCGGTTACGTCTACAACCGCGGCGCCGCCAATCTGCGCAAGGCGCACTCCAACGTCATCGGCATGGTCATCAACGATCTCACCAATCCTTTCTTCGCGGAGCTGGCGGTTGGCATGGAGCGGGTCTTCCAGTCGGCCGGCATCGTGCCGTTCATCGCCAACACGGCGGAAAATCCGGTGCGCCAGGAAGAAGTGCTGAAGTCGCTGATGGAGCAAGGCGTCGCCGGCCTCATCGTGTCGCCGGCTCGCGGCACGACGCCGGGCGCCTTCAGGCGGATCGAGACGGCAGGTCTGCCGGTGGTCTTCGCCATGCGCCGGCTTCCCGAGAGCCGCATTCCGGTCATCGCGCCCGACAATCATCGCGGCGCCTATCTCGCCACCGCTCATCTGATCGGCAAGGGACATCGCCGGCTGGTCTTCTTCGGCGGCTCGTCCGATCTCGTCGTCTATCACGAGCGGCTTGGCGGATTTCGCGAAGCCTGCGAGACGCAGGGCATCTCCGACCGCGACACTCTGGTCGTCGAGGGAGAGACCAGCCGAAGAGGTGGTATCGCATGCCTCGAAACCGCTCTCGCAATGGCTGAACCGCCGACTGCGGCACTCTGCTTCAACGACGCCGTCGCCTTTGGCGCCATGCTGGCGCTGCGCAAGCGCGCGCTTGAGCCCGGAGTTGATTTCGCCATCGTCGGCTTCGACGATGTGGCCGAGGCCGAGCATTACATGCCGGCTCTGACCAGCGTCGCGGTGGACTCGGCGGGTCTTGGCGAACGTGCCGCCCATGTCATGCTGAAAATGATCCAGTCGCGCACCACACGGGCCGAAGACCATATCGGCGCGGTCAATCTGGTGGTCAGGGAAAGCTGCGGCCCGGATCGCCGCATTCGAAACAGGGCGGCCGGTTCGGGAGGCGCTGCATGAGCGTCAAATGGAGCTTGATCGGCGCCAGCACGATCGTCAGGCAGTTCATGATCAACGCCATCCGCGCGCAAGGCGAGGACAGCATCTGGTCATCGGCGTCAGTCGAAGCAGCATTGCAAACCGCGAAATCAGGCAAGGCGGTCGCAATCGACCCTGAATTCGGGAGTATGAATTGAGCAAGGTGGTCTCCGCGGCGCAGGCAGCCGGCCTGGTCAAGGACGGCATGGTCGTGTCGGTGTCCTCGTCGAGCGGCCTCGGCTGCCCCGATGCGGTGCTCGCCGCGATCGGCGAACGCTTCGACGCAGTAGGCCATCCGAAGAACATCACCACGCTGCACCCGATCGCAGCCGGCGACATGTATGGCATCAAAGGCATCGACCATCTGGCCAAGCCGGGACTGCTGAAGCGTACCTTGTGCGGCTCCTACCCGTCCGGCCCCTCCTCTTCCGAACCGCCGCAGATCTGGAAGATGATCGGCGACAATTCGGTCGCCGCCTACAACGTGCCGTCCGGCATCCTGTTCGATATGCACCGCGAAGCCGCGGCCAAGCGGCCGGGCGTGCTGACCAAAGTCGGTCTCGACACCTTCGCCGACCCGCGCCACCAGGGCTGCGCCATGAACGCCGCCGCCAGCGAGCCGATCGTTTCGGTGCAGCAGTTCGACGGCGAGGAATGGCTCTATTTCCGCTCTATCGTGCCGCAGGTGTCGATCATCCGCGCCACGTCGGCCGACGAGCGCGGCAACCTCACCTATGAGCATGAGGGCGCCTATCTCGGCGGACTGGAACAGGCGCTCGCCGCCCGCAACAATGGCGGCATCGTCATCGCGCAGGTCAAGCGCGTCGTCGAGAACGGCACGCTGAAACCGCATGACGTGCGCGTGCCCGGCGTTCTGGTCGACCATATCGTCGTCGCGCCCGACCAGTTGCAGACGACGCTGACACCCTATGACCCGGCGATCTCCGGAGAAATCTTCCGGCCGCTGTCGAGCTTCCGCACGCCGGAGATGAACGTGCAGAAGGTGATCGCGCGCCGCGTCGCCATGGAGTTGCGCGACGGCATGGCCGTCAATATCGGGTTCGGCATTTCCGCCAATGTGCCGCGCATCCTTCTCGAGGAAGGCCAGCACGGCAAAATTACCTGGGTGATCGAACAGGGCGCGGTCGGCGGCGTGCCGCTGCTCGACTTCAAATTCGGCTGCTCATCGAACGCCGACGCCTTCATGCCCTCGCCGCACCAGTTCATCTATTTCCAGGCCGGCGGCTTCGACGCCTCGCTGCTGTCCTTCCTGCAGATCGATCGACACGGCTCTGTGAATGTTTCGAAGCTGTCGGCGCGGCCGCATGTCACCGCCGGCGCCGGCGGCTTTGTCGACATCACCGCACGGGCGAAGAAGATCGTCTTCTCCGGCTTCTTCAATGCCGGCGCCAAGCTGTCTCTGGCCGATGGCGGCATCCGCATCGACCACGAGGGCAAGGTCAAGAAGGTGGTCAACGAAGTCGAGCACATCTCGTTTTCGGGCAAGCGCGCGGTGGCGCAGGGACAGGACATCACCTATGTCACCGAACGCTGCGTGATGAAGCTGACGCCGGAGGGGTTGGTCGTCACAGAACTCGCACCCGGCATCGATCTGCAGCGTGATGTGCTGGCCCAGTCGGAAATTCCGTTGGGCGTTGCCAAGGACCTCAAGACGACACCGGCAGCCCTCTATCAGGAGCAACCGATAGGCCTGTCGCTGAACGGCGGCGCCTCGCTCGGAGGCGCGCGTGGCTGAGCCTCTCGTCACCTTCGAGCAGGATGGCGCCATCGGTACCATCACGCTGCGCCGGCCCGAGAAATTCAACGCACTGGACATTCCGATGCTGCGGGCGCTAGAGACGGCGCTCGACGCGGCCGAGATGGCCGAGGGCGTCCGCGTCGTGCTGCTGCGCGGCGAAGGCAAGGGCTTTTGCGCCGGTGGCGATGTCGAAGCCTGGGCGCAGATGAGTGCCGCCGATTTCCAGGTGCAGTGGGTGCGCTACGGCCACCGCGTCTTCGACCGCTTGGCGCGGCTGCGGCAGCCGACAATCGCCGTCCTGTCCGGCCATGCGCTGGGCGGCGGCCTGGAACTGGCTGCGGCTTGCGACTTGCGCGTGGCGGAAACACAAGTGAAATTAGGCTTCCCGGAAACCTCGATTGGCGTCGTGCCCGGCTGGTCCGGTACGCAGCGCGCCGTGCGCCGCTTCGGCGCGCAGACGGTGCGCCGCATGGCGCTGGGCGGCGAGATCCTTCTCGCCCCCGAGGCACTCGCCCTGGGCATCGTCGACCGGGTGGTCGCAACTGGCAACGCACACGAAGAAGCAAAGGCGTGGGCGGAAAAGATCGCCGAGCGCGGCCCGCTGGCGACGGAAGCCGCCAAGCTGATGATCGCGGTCGCCGAAGGCGAGGAAAGTGCCGCCGCCACCGAAGCGCTGGCCAGCGGCTTCATCGCCCTGACCGGCGATCTGAAGGCCGGCGTCGATGCCTTCAAGGCCAAGCAGAAGCCGGCCTTTTCGAGATCCTAGAGCAAACATATGAACGCACCCCTGAAGATCGCCATGCCGGCCGAGGCGGCCGAAGCCCCGAAAGGCTACAAGCTGCTGATCGACGGCAAGCATGTCGATGCCCGCGACGGCCGTACGATTGCTCGAAACAGCCCCGGCCACGGCTTCACCGTCTCGCACTATGCGCAGGCCGGTGAGGCCGAAGTGGAAGCCGCTGTGCTTGCCGCCTACAGGGCTTTCGAAACGGGTCCATGGCCGCGCATGAAGGCGGCCGAACGTGCCGGGATCCTGCTCAAGGCAGCTGATCTGATCGAGGGCCGGCTGGAAGACATCGCCCGGCTCGACGCACTGGAATCGGGCAAACCGATCGCCCAGGCACGCGGCGAGATCGGCGGCGCCGTCGACATCTGGCGCTATGCCGCCTCGCTTGCCCGCACGCTGCATGGTGAAACCTACGCCAATCTCGGCGACGCCATGCTGGGTGTCGTCCTGCGCGAACCGATCGGCGTCGTCTCGATCATCACCCCGTGGAATTTCCCGTTCCTGATCGTCAGCCAGAAACTGCCCTTCGCGCTCGCCGCCGGCTGCACGGCGGTGGTCAAGCCGAGCGAAATGACCTCGGCCTCGACCTTCGTGCTCGGCGACATCCTGATGCAGGCCGGCCTGCCCGCCGGTGTCGTCAATATCCTGGCCGGACTTGGCGCCGATGTCGGTGCGCCGATGGTCAGCCATCCGCTGGTCGAAATGGTCTCGTTCACCGGCTCCACCCGCGTCGGCAAGATGACGATGGCATCCGCCGCGCAGTCGCTGAAGAAAGTCTCGATGGAGCTCGGCGGCAAGAACGGCCAGATCGTCTTCCAGGACGCCGACCTCGAAGCGGCCGCCGATGCGGCGGTGTTCGGCGGCTTCTTCAATGCCGGCGAGTGCTGCAATGCCGGCAGCCGGCTGATCGTGCACGAGGCGATCGCCGACGATTTTCTCAGCACCGTCAAGGCGCTTACCGCCAAGGTCACGGTCGGCGATCCGCTCGATGACCAAACCAAGGTCGGCGCGATGATCTCGTCCGACCATTTGGCCAAGGTGGCCGGTTACGTTGCGGCAGCCGCGACCGAGGGCAGCAGCATCTGCAGCGGAGGCAAGCAATTGGCCTCCAATATCGGTCAATACCTCGATCCCACCATCATCCGCGGCGTCACCGAGGACATGGCCATAGCGCGCGAGGAAGTGTTCGGCCCGGTGCTCTCGGTGCTGACTTTTGAATCGATTGAAAAGGCGTTGCACATCGCCAACAACACGCCCTATGGTTTGTCGGCGGGCGTGTGGAGCGCCAGCATCGACACTTGCATGTCGGTCGCGCGCGGCGTGCGTTCGGGAACCGTTTGGGTGAACACATTCATGGAAGGTTATCCCGAGCTGCCTTTCGGAGGCTATAAGCAGTCCGGTCTCGGACGCGAACTCGGCAAACGCGCCGTCGAGGACTATACCGAGGAAAAGACAATCCAGTTTCATCGCGGCCAGCGCACCGGGTGGTGGGTCGGCTGAGTTGAGAAGAACCCGGCGGCATCCGCCGGTCGTGTAATGCAACAAGGGAGGAAGTACATGTTGCGCAAACTGCTTATCGGAACGGCTCTCGCGTCGGGCCTGGCTTTCGCGGCCCACGCCGAGGACGTCAAGGAAGTCCAGATGCTGCATTGGTGGACCTCGGGCGGCGAAGCGGCTGCTCTCAACGTCCTCAAGGGTGATCTGGCCAAGGAAGGCTATGCCTGGAAGGACGTGCCGGTGGCCGGCGGCGGCGGCGATGCCGCCATGACCGCGCTGAAGGCGATGGTCGCGGCCGGCAATTATCCGACCGCCTCGCAGATGCTCGGCTACACCGTGCTCGACTATGCAGCCGCCGGCGTCATGGGCGACCTGACCGAAACGGCGAAGAAGGAAGGCTGGGACAAGTCCGTTCCGGCAGCCCTGCAGAAGTTTTCGGTCTATGACGGCAAGTGGGTCGCGGCGCCGGTCAACGTTCACTCGGTCAACTGGCTGTGGATCAACAAGGCCGTCCTGGACAAGATCGGCGGCACCGAGCCGAAGACCTTCGACGACTTCGTTGCCCTGCTCGACAAGGCCAAGGCGGCAGGCGTGATCCCGCTCGCTCTCGGCGGCCAGAACTGGCAGGAAGCCACCATGTTCGACTCCGTCGTGCTGTCGACCGGCGGACCCGAGTTCTACAAGAAGGCCTTCAACGACCTCGATGACGAGTCCCTGAAGTCCGACACGATGAAGAAGTCGTTCGACAATCTGGCCAAGCTCGTCACCTATGTCGACCCCAACTTCTCGGGCCGCGACTGGAACCTTGCCACCGCCATGGTCATCAAGGGCGATGCCCTGGTGCAGGTCATGGGCGACTGGGCGAAGGGCGAGTTCCACGCCGCCAACAAGACCCCGGGCACCGACTTCCTGTGCTATCGCTTCCCGGGCACCGACGGCTCGGTGATCTACAACTCCGACATGTTCGGCATGTTCAATGTTCCCGACGACCGCAAGGCCGCCCAGGTCGCACTGGCCACCGCCACCCTGTCGAAGAGCTTCCAGTCGGCCTTCAACGTCGTCAAGGGTTCGGTTCCGGCCCGTACCGACGTTCCGGACACCGACTTCGACGCTTGCGGCAAGAAGGGCATCGCCGACCTGAAGGCAGCCAATGAAGGCGGCACGCTGTTCGGCTCGCTGGCCCAGGGCTATGGCGCGCCTCCGGCGGTCGCCAATGCCTATAAGGATGTCGTCTCCAAATTCGTCCATGGTCAGATCAAGACCTCGGACGAAGCCGTGACCGAGCTGGTCAAGGCGATCGACGACGCCAAGTAAGCGCCACGCGCCAAAAACGCCTTCCCCGCTCCGGCGGGGAAGGCCCAGATCCGCGAACATAGATCCGCGAAGCTGGTTGGCCGCGAGTCGACGGGAGGAGCCCCATGAGCACGGTAGCGACAAGCCAGATCAAGCTGACGCCGGAGCATGCGCGGCCACGCGCCTCGGTGCGCTCGCGCCTGCAAGACGCATTGCCGAAGATCGTGCTGGCGCCGAGCTTCGCCATCACCATCGTCTTCGTCTACGGCTTCATCCTGTGGACGATCTATCTGTCCTTCACCAATTCCAAGACCTTCCCGTCCTATGTCCTAACCGGCTCGCGCGCCTATCAGCGGCTGTGGGGCTGGACCTTCGACACAGACCCGCCGTCGAGTTGGTACACGTCGATCACCAATATGGGTATTTTCGGTTTCCTCTACATCGCAATCTGCCTGGCGCTCGGCCTGTTCCTGGCCATCCTGCTCGACCAGAAGATCCGCGGCGAAGGCGTGTTGAGGCCGATCTATCTCTATCCGATGGCGCTGTCCTTCATCGTCACCGGCGTCGCCTGGAAATGGTTCCTGGATCCCGGCCTAGGTCTTGAGCAGACCTTGCATCAGTGGGGCTGGACGAGCTTCCATTTCGACTGGATCAAGAACAAGGATTTCGTCATCTACACGGTGGTCATTGCCGGCGTCTGGCAGGCCTCCGGCTTCATCATGGCTATGTTCCTGGCCGGCCTGCGCGGCATCGACGGCGAGATCATGAAGGCCGCGCAGATCGACGGCGCCACCACCTTCCAGCTCTATCGCCGCATCGTCATCCCGCTGCTGCGGCCGATCTTCCTGTCGGCATTCATCGTGCTCGCGCACCTCGCCATCAAGTCCTACGATCTCGTGGTCGCACTGACCAGCGGCGGGCCCGGCGGCTCGGCATGGCTGCCGTCCAACTTCATGTATGAGTACACGTTCAAGCGCAACGAAATGGCCGTCGGCTCGGCCAGTGCGGTGATCATGCTGATGACCATCGTCGCCATCATCGTGCCCTATCTCTATTCGGAACTGCGGGAGAAGCCGCGATGAGCGCCGTCACCACTCCCGCCCGCCAGGCCTCCGGCGGCGTCAACGTCAAGGTCATCAACCGCATCGTCATCTACGGGCTGCTGGCTCTGTTTGCGCTGTTTTACCTGATGCCGCTGTTCGTCATGCTGGTGACCTCGTTCAAGACCATGGACGAGATCCAGAACGGCAACATGCTGGCGCTGCCCAAGGCGCCGACCTTCGACCCGTGGCTGAAGGCGTGGGGCGAGACCTGCGTCGGCCTCACCTGCGCCGGCATCAAGGGCTATTTCTGGAACTCCATCAAGATGGTGGTTCCGGCCGTTCTGATTTCGACCATGCTGGGCGCGCTGAACGGCTACGTTCTGACCAAATGGCGTTTTCGCGGCGCGACGCTGGTGTTCGGGCTGATGCTGTTTGCCTGCTTCATTCCGTTCCAGTCGGTGCTGCTGCCGATGGCGACCATCCTCGGCAGCCTCGGCCGCTTCGGCGTCACACTGCAGAACTCGGTCGGAACGAGCTTCGGTCTCGGCAACCCGACGGTCAACCTGGTCTTCGTCCACGTCGTCTACGGCATCGGCTTCACCACGCTGTTCTTCCGCAACTACTACGAGGCGTTTCCGACCGAACTGGTCAAGGCGGCACAGGTCGACGGCGCATCCTTCTTCCAGATCTTCCGCCGCATCATGCTGCCGAACTCGATGCCGATCTTCGTCGTTACCGTGATCTACCAGTTCACCAACATCTGGAACGACTTCCTGTTCGCCTCGGCTTACGCCGGCACCGGCGACGCGATGCCGATGACGGTGGCGCTCAACAACGTCGTCAACACGTCGACCGGCGTCGTCGAATACAACGTCAACATGGCCGCCGCGATGATCGCGGCACTGCCCACCCTTCTCGTCTATGTGCTCGCCGGCCGCTACTTTGTGCGCGGTCTCATGGCTGGCGCCGTCAAAGGATGATCTGATGGCTTTTCTGGAAATTGATGGTCTGAGAAAGCGCTTCGGCCAGGTCGAGATCCTGAAAGGGATCGATGTCGAGCTCGAGAAAGGCGGTTTCCTGGTGCTGGTCGGCCCTTCCGGCTGCGGCAAGTCCACTTTGCTCAACACCATCGCCGGCCTGGAGACGATCACCTCGGGCGAAATCCGGGTCGACGGCCGCGCCATCAACGATCTGCACCCCTCTAAGCGCGACATCGCCATGGTGTTCCAGAGCTATGCGCTCTACCCGAACATGACGGTGGCCGGAAACATCTCCTTCGGCATGGAGATGCGCGGCGTGCCGGCGGCGGAGCGCCAGAAGGCGATCGACAAGGTGGCCAAGGTGCTGCAGATCGGCCACCTCTTGCAGCGCAAGCCGAGCCAGCTTTCGGGCGGCCAGCGCCAGCGCGTCGCCATGGGCCGGGCGCTGGTGCGCGACCCCAAACTGTTCCTTTTCGACGAACCTTTGTCCAACCTCGACGCCAAGCTGCGCGTCGACATGCGCATCGAAATCAAGCGCCTGCATGCCACCACCGGCACCACCATCGTCTACGTCACCCACGACCAGATCGAGGCGATGACGTTGGCGACCAAGATCGCGGTCATGCGGGATGGCGAGGTGCAGCAGTTCGGCACGCCGGCCGAAATCTACAACAACCCGAGCAATCTCTTCGTCGCCGACTTCATGGGCTCGCCGGCGATGAACCTGATCCCGGCGACGATCGGTACGTCAGGCAATGCGTTGTCCGTCGTGCTGCAGCGCGAGGCGCGCGAGCCGATCAACCTGCCGATGGCCAATGCGCCGGCGGGCCTGTCGGCATTCCAGGGCAAGCCGATCATCTTCGGTGTCCGTCCCGAAGCCCTGACCGATCCGGAAGGTGCCGAGCGCAACGCCTCGCACATCGCAACCGCGGACTGTCACATCGAGGTCGTCGAGCCGGCAGGTTCGGACACCTTCGCCGTCACCAATCTCGGCGGCAAGGGCGTGGTGGCGCGGCTGCGCGCCGACGCCAACATTCTGCCGGGCACCAACACGCCGCTCGCCTTCAACCTGACAAAGGCGGTGTTCTTCGATCCGGCGACCGAGACCCGTATTCGCTGATGTATGTCGCCCAAAAGTGGATCCGGTTTTGGGGCAACGACATGCATCAAAACAAAAAACTAAAGCGCGTCGGGACGCGATTTAGGCCATGAGAAATCCGGACATCGTCATCATCGGCTCCGGCATCGGCGGCGCCACGATCGCTTCCGGCCTTGCCGGCAGCGGCGCCTCGATCTTGATGCTCGAGCGCGGCGAGCCGTTGCCGGCGACGCCGCACGCGCGCGACACGCGCTCGATCTTCGTCGACGGCCATTATAGGCCGAAGGAGATGTGGCGTGAGGCCGGCGGCGCCGCCTTCAACCCCGGCAATTATTATTATGTCGGCGGCAATTCGAAGTTCTATGGCGCGGTGCTGATCCGCTACCGCAAGGAAGATTTCGCCGCCATGGAGCACTTTGGCGGGGTCTCGCCGGCATGGCCGTTCTCCTATGAGGAATTCGAGCCCTGGTATTCGAAAGCCGAACAGCTGTTTCGCGTGCGCGGTGCACTGGGCGAGGATCCGACCGAGCCGTTCCATTCGATCCCCTACGCCTACAAGCCGGTGCCCGACGAGGCGCCGATCGCCCGCGCCCGCGCCGAGCTGAAAAACCTCGGCCTGCATCCGGCCTCGCTGCCGCTCGGCGTCGACATCGACACCTGGCTGAAAGAGGGCAAGACCGGCTGGGATGCGTTTCCCAACACCGGCCAGGGCAAGGTCGACGCGCAGACAGGACCGCTGACGGCGGCCCTGAAGGACACCAACATCCGGCTCGAGACCGGCTGTTATGTCGAGTACCTGGAGGCATCGACCGACGGCAAAACCATTGCTGCCATCCACTATCGGCAGAATGGTGAGCTGAAAAAGGTCGCGCCGAAACTGGTCATCCTCTCCGCTGGCGCGGTCAATTCCGCCGTCATCCTGCTGCGATCACCGTCTCCTGATGGCAAGGGCCTTGCCAACCGCTCCGATCAGGTCGGGCGCAATTTCATGAACCACAATTCCAGCGCCATGCTGGCGATCGATCCGCGCCGCCGCAACGATGCCGTCTACCAGAAGACGCTGATGCTCAACGACTACTATCTGTCCGACGGCAAGGGCGGTAAGCCGCTGGGGAACGTCCAACTGCTCGGCAAGATCGACGGCAACATGCTGCGGGCCAATGTCAAGTACACGCCGGGATTCGCGCTCGACTTCATGGCCGGCCACGCCGTCGACTGGTACCTTATGTGCGAAGACCTGCCCGACCCGGAAAGCCGCATCATGGTCGACGGCAAGGACATCATCATGCAGTGGCGGCGCTCCAACATGCAGTCGCTCGACGGGCTGAACAAGGTAATGCGCGAAAACTTCCGCGCCTGCGGCTATCCCATCGTGCTGTCGCGCCCCTTCGACAAGCGCACGCCGTCGCATCAATGCGGCACGATCAAGATGGGCGACGATCCGGCGACGGCGGCGCTCGACCCCTACTGCCGCTCCTTCGACCACCGGAACCTGTTCGTCGTCGACGCCGGTTTCCTGCCGAACTCGGCGGCGGTCAACCCAGCGCTGTCGATTGCAGCCCAAGCGCTGCGCGTTGCTGACCACATCCGCAAGACGGACCTCGTCGCATGACCCGCCCCGCCGCCATCGTCACCGGCGGCGCGCGCGGCATCGGCCTCGCCTGCGCCCAGGCACTGGCGGATGCCGGCTTCGATATTCTGGTCGCCGACCTTGCCGAAACAGCCGCTGACGGACTTGCCCCCGACATCGCCAAGCGTGGCGCAAAATTCGCCTATGTCAGGTGCGACATCGCGGACCTCGACACCCATACAGCACTTGTCGATGCCGCGATGCGCGCCTTCGGCCGCATCGACTGCCTGGTCAACAATGCCGGCGTCGGCGCCGTGGTGCGCGGTGACCTCTTGGACCTCAAGCCGGAGAATTTCGACCGCACGCTGGGCATCAACCTGCGCGGCACCGTCTTCCTCAGCCAGGCTGTCGCCAAGGCGATGCTGGCTGCGCCAGGCGATCAGAGATCGATCATCACCATCACCTCGGTCAGTGCTGAAATGGCGTCGCCGGAACGGCCGGACTACTGCATCTCGAAGGCCGGGCTTTCGATGTGGGTGAAGAACCTGGCGTTGCGGCTTGCGCCTGAAAACATCGGCGTCTTCGAAGTCCGGCCCGGCATCATCCGCACCGACATGACCTCAGGCGTGACCGCCAAATATGACGCCCTTATCGACGGCGGCCTGGTTCCGGCCAAACGCTGGGGCGAAGCATCGGACATCGGCGCGGTGGTGGCGACGCTCGCCGGCGGCAAGCTCGGCTTTTCGACCGGCTCGATCATCAATGTCGACGGCGCGCTCTCGGTGCCACGGCTATGAATGGATCAGGAAATGACTGACTATATCATCGTGGGCGCCGGTCCTGCCGGCTGCGTTATGGCCAACCGGCTGAGCGAAGATCCCAGCAATTCGGTCCTGCTGCTGGAAGCCGGCGGCAAGGACTGGCACCCCTACATCCACATGCCGGCGGGCTTCGCCAAGATGACCAAAGGCATTGCTTCCTGGGGTTGGTCGACCGTGCCGCAAAAGCACATGAAGGACCGCGTCTTCTGGTACACGCAGGCCAAGGTCGTCGGCGGCGGCTCGTCCATCAACGCGCAGATCTACACGCGCGGCAATGCCCGCGACTACGACGCCTGGGAGAAGGAAGAAGGCCTCGCCGGCTGGGGCTATCGCGACGTGCTGCCCTATTTCAAGCGCGCCGAAAACAACCAGCGCTACGCCAACGACTTTCATGGCGACCAGGGCCCGCTCGGCGTGTCCAACCCGATTTCGCCGCTGCCTATCTGCGAGGCCTATTTCCGTGCCGGCCAGGAGATGGGCATCCCCTTCAACCCGGACTTCAACGGCGCTGCCCAGGAAGGCGTCGGCTACTACCAGTTGACCCAGAAGGATGCCCGGCGCTCGTCCGCTTCAGTCGCCTATTTGAAGCCGATCCGCACCCGCAAGAATCTGACCGTCCGAACCGATGTGCTGGTGACGCGCATCGTCGTCGAGAACGGTCGCGCTATCGGCGTCGAGGTGGTCGACAGGCCGGGCGGCGAGAAGAAAATCCTGCGCGCCGAACGCGAGGTGATCGTCTCGTCCGGCGCCATCGGCTCGCCGAAACTCCTGATGCAGTCGGGGATCGGCCCCGCAGACCATCTGAAGTCGGTCGGCGTCACGCCGGTGCATGACCTGCCCGGCGTCGGCTCCAACATGCAGGACCATCTCGATTTGTTCGTCATCGCCGAATGCACCGGCGATCACACCTATGACAACTACGCCAAGCTGCACCGCACGGCCTGGGCCGGTCTGCAATATCTGCTGCTGAAGAAAGGCCCGGTGGCCTCCAGCCTGTTCGAGACCGGCGGCTTCTGGTACGCCGACCCGACCGCCGCCTCGCCCGACATTCAGTTCCATCTCGGTTTGGGATCCGGCATCGAGGCCGGCGTCGAGAAGCTGAACAATCCAGGTGTCACCCTGAACTCGGCCTTCCTGCGGCCGCGCTCACGCGGCACGGTGCGGCTGAAGAGTGCCGACCCGTCCGACCACCCGCTGATCGATCCGAACTACTGGTCCGATCCCTATGACCGCGCCATGTCGATCAAGGGGCTGCGACTGGCGCGCCAGATCATGCGACAGAGGGCGCTTGCCCCTTACGTGCTGCGCGAAGTGCTGCCCGGGCCGTCGCTCGCCAGCGACGACGAGCTGTTCGACTATGCCTGCCGCACCTCCAAAACCGACCATCACCCGGTTGGCACCTGCCGCATGGGCCATGACGACATGGCCGTGGTGACACCGGATCTGCGGTTGCGCGGCATCGAGGGCCTGCGCGTTTGCGACGCCTCGGTGATGCCGCGCGTGCCTTCATCCAACACCAATGCGCCGACAATAATGGTCGGTGAAAAAGGAGCCGATCTGGTCCTCGGCCGCGAGCCGCTGCCGCCGGCGGTGTTTTCCGGAAACCGGGCTGCTTAGCCGCTGAGGAGCAAGACATGATCAGGCACTGTGTTTTCGCTAGATTTCGCAATGACGTCGCCGCTACCGAGCGCACGGCGGTCCATGCCGATCTCGAGGCGCTGCGACAGCTGATCGACGGCATGGACGCCGTAAAATTCAGCGCCAATGTCAGCCCGGAGCCGTTCGCACGCGGCTTCACCCATGGCTTCACCATCGACTTCCGCGATGCTGCCGCGCGCGATGCCTATCTTGTGCATGAAGCGCACCAGCGCGCCGGCGCACGCCTGGTCGCTGCCCTGGAAGGCGGCACGGACGGGCTGATGGTGTTTGATCTCGAAATCTAGACTCACCATCAAGCCACGATCGAGTTCATCGACAGATGGCACCGGTCGCTCCTCATTGCACCTCAGCGGGCGTTCGATCAAATGAGCCGCGCGAAAAAGTGACCACCGGTCTTCCCTGAACTGGCTGATAATTCCTCACATCGATGATGGTGGAGGAGGAAGATTTGCCCCTTAATTCGCAGCAGAAGAAGACCGTCCTCGCCTCGTTCCTGGGCTGGACGCTCGATGCTTTCGATTTCTTCCTTCTGACATTCCTGCTCACCGATATCGCGACCGAATTCCACGCCGACGTGCCCGCGGTCTCCAAGGCGCTGTTCCTGACCTTGGCCACACGCTTCATCGGCGCGTTCTTCTTCGGCATGCTTGCCGACAAATACGGGCGCAAGCCGATCCTCATGCTCAACATCGTGAGCTATTCGGTGATCGGCGCGCTGGCCGCCTTCTCGCCCAATCTCGGCATCTTCCTCGCCCTGCGTGCGCTGTTCGGCATCGCCATGGGCGGCGAATGGGGGCTTGGCAGTTCGCTGGCCATGGAATCCATTCCGCCGAGCGCACGCGGCATGGTCTCCGGCATCCTGCAATGCGGCTATCCGGCCGGCTATCTGCTGGCGGCGGTGGTCTATGGCCTGCTCTATCAGCAGACGATCGGCGGCTACACGATCGGCTGGCGCGCCATGTTCCTGCTCAGCTTCGTGCCGGCGCTGATTGTGCTCTTCATCCGCTCGCATGTGCCGGAATCGCCGGCCTTCGTCGAAGCGCAGAAGACGGCTCGACCGGGCATGTGGGAAACCCTGCAGAAACACTGGGGTGTCGCGCTCTATGCCGTCGTGCTGATGATGTTCTTCAATTTCTTCAGTCATGGCACGCAGGACCTCTACCCGACCTTCCTGAAGAAGCAGCACGGCTTCGATCCGCATACGGTGAGCTGGATCACCATCGTCGCCAATATCGGCGCCATCGTCGGCGGCCTGGCGTTCGGCGCGCTGTCCGAAAAGATCGGCCGCGTCAACGCCATCACGCTGGCCTGCCTGATCGCCTTGCCATCGATCCCGCTATGGGCCTACTCGACCACGCCGTTCATGCTCGCCATCGGCGCCTTCGTCATGCAGGTCGCGGTCCAGGGCGCCTGGGGCGTCATCCCCGTGCACCTCAACGAGCTTTCGCCCGGAGCGGTGCGGGCGACCTTGCCCGGCTTTATCTATCAGGCGGGCAATCTCGCCGCGTCCTATGGCGGCCCCTATCAGGCAGGAATCGCGGAAAGCGCCGGAGGCAGCTATGGCTATGCCCTGGCGCTGTTCGCAGGCGTGGTCGCCATCTGCATCATCGTCGTCATCCGTTTCAGTCCGGAACGACGTGGCCAGCTGATGACCGTACTCAACTAGGGTCGAAATCAGCCGAGCCTGAGCGCAACGACACCGGCGACGATGCTGAGCGCGGCGGCACCGCGCCAGCCGGTCATTTTTTCGCCGAGAGCGAAGACCGAGATCATCATGGCAAATAGGATCGAGGTTTCGCGCAGCGAGGCCACGGACGCGATCGGCGCCTTGGTCATCGCCCACATGACGATCCAGTAGGCGGCGCCGCTGAGCACGCCCGTGAACAGCCCTGCCTTCCAGTCGCGCGCCAACACCGGCAGCGCCTTCGGCCCGCGGAAGATGAGGCACAGCACCAAGGCGCCAAAAGCATCGCAGATGAACAGCCAGGCTGCATAGCTCTGCGCGGTTGCCGCCAGCCGTGCGCCGCTGCCGTCGGACAGCGTGTAACTGGCAATGAAGATGGAAGTGCCCAGTGCGAAGCCAACCGCGCGCAGATTGAGTTTTTCCAGATGTGCGCCGCCACGAAACGACATCACCAGCGTGCCGGCCGACAACAGGAAGATGCCGAGCATGGCGAACGGGCCGGGAATCTCGGCAACGACGAACATGCCGCCAAAGGCCGAGAGCAGAGGTGCGGTGCCCCGCGCCAGCGGATAGGTCTGGGCGAAATCGCCGGCCTTGTAGGCGCCGATCAGGAAGGTGCGGTAGCCCATGTGGAAAATGACGGAGGCGATGATGTAGGGCCACACCTCCGCCTTCGGCACTTCGACGAAGGGCAGCACCACGAGTGCCGCCGCGCCCATGCCGAGCGTCATCAGCGTGATCGACAGGAAGCGGTCGAGATGAACCTTGACCAGCGCATTCCAGATCGCGTGCATGGCAGCGGCGGCAAGCACTGCGAAAAAAACGAAAAGCGTCATGTGGCAATGCCGGGCGTTTCCAGGTCGATGTCGACCCGCAACGGAAAATGATCCGACGCAACCTCGCCGATATCGGCACCGATCGAACGCACCCGCCCGGCGAACATGCCGCCGACGAAGCAATGGTCGAGCCGGCGCTTTGCCAATCTGCCGTCGATGGTCTTCACATGGGTATGGAAGTCCGGAACCGGCTCCCCGGCAACGGCGGCGGCATCGACGAAACCGCTGAGATAGGCGGCACCCCGATGGTAGGGCGTGCTGCCGACGATGTGGCGATATTCGACGCTGCCCGGCTCCATGTTGAAATCGCCCATCCAGATCGCCGCCAGCGGGTTTTCCGGCTCCGCTTCGCCGCTGGTCCAGTTGCGCGTGGGCTCGTCGTCGACGCCGCTCCACGGCCCGCCGTCGGACGGTGCCCGGCGATGCTCGGCCAGGAGATAGTCGATCTGCTCCAGCCGCTCCTCGGCCGCGATATGGGCGAGATGCAGCGACAACATCCGCACCGGCCCTGCCGGCGTGCGGATCATGCATTCAAGTGCTGCATTGCGGGTGTTGAGCGGCCGCAGCGTGCGGCGCATCGGCAGCGCATGCAGCCGCGACCAGACGATCGGCAGTTTCGACAGCACCATGGTGCCGAACTGGCGGCGCCGGTTGACCAGGCGGCCGTCATGCCGCTCGCTGGCGTCCATGTCGAAGGCCGGGCCATAGACCCAGTGATAGTCGGGCAGCAGGCTGGAAAGCAGTTCCGGCTGATCGTCGAAATTGCTGCGTTGCCAGTGACGCTCGACTTCCTGCAGTGCAATGATGTCGGCGCCGGCAACGATGCGCGCGGCGCGCGAAAGATCGTAGCGCCCGTCGCTGCCGAACCCGTACTGGATGTTGTAGCTGACCAGCTTCATTGCTTATCCGGCTCAATTTCGTGTTGGCAGTAGCGGTTCGATGCCACGGTTGCAATGTGCAGGAGAATGGACGTGGCTTGGACCAGCCTTGCCCCTGACCGGGATCATGCACCGATCCCGAAGCACCTCGGTATCTTCCGTGCGCCGGAAAACGGCGTGCGATGCCTCAAGTATTCAGCGGCTGGAACCGGCCGGGTGGCGACGCGGCCAGTTCGGTCCAGTCGATCTCTTCCTCAAGGCGATGATAGGCTTCGTCGCCAATCGTCCCGTTGCGGCGCAATTCCTCCAGCGCGTCGCGCTGGCTCTTGATCGCATAAAGACGCAAGCGGTCATATTCGGTCGCCGCCTGAGCATCGTCGGGGTTTTTGGCGATCTTGCGTTGAGCGGCATATTGCTCGCGCACCGCGGCCGCCGCGTCCGATGTCTTGCCGCTCAATATGTCGAGCGCCGCCTGCATGACCACAACGCGCGCCTGCGCAACCTCGCGGTCGACCGTTTCGTCAGGATTGAGATTCAAAAGGCGCAGCAGCGGCTTCAGGCTCATGCCTTGCAGCACCAGCGTGCCGAGGACGACCGTGAAGGCAGCGAGCACGATCGGGTCGCGGGCCGGGAATTCAGCCGGCAGGGCGAATGCCGCCGCAAGCGTCACCAAACCGCGCATCCCGCACCAGCCGATCAGCACGCCGCCACGAAACGACGGAGCGTCACGCTGACGATCAGCCACGCCGAAACGGTCAAACCACCTGATGATCGCGCCGCACCCCAGAACCCAGACGAAGCGTGAGACGATGACGATGGCGAGCACTGTCCCGGCCAGGACGAACGCATCGGTCTGCCCCTGCCCGGCAAGCCGGCCGACGATCGTACGCGCCTGCAGGCCCATCAGCACGAAAGCCAGAACATTGAGCACGAAGACCGCCGTTTCCCAGACGGAATAAGAGCTGATGCGGTTTCTGGCCGGCATGCGGCGCGGCGCGGTGCGGGCGATCGTCATGGCATAGACGACTATGGTGATGATGGCCGACAGTCCGATCCTGTCGGCCAGGATCCAGACCCCGAACGTGCCGGCAAATTGCACCACAGTGCCGCTCGCCGGGTCCTCGATCCGGCCCAGCGTCATCAGAGACAACCGGCCAAGCAGATAGCCGGCCGCAAGACTGCCGAGCGTGGACAGCAGGATCATCGGAACGGCGCTGCTCAGCAGAATGGAGCCTGCTGCCGCAGAAATCGCCATTCGGTAAATCAGCAGCGCGGTGGCGTCGTTAAGCAGGCTCTCGCCTTGCAGAATGGCAGTGATGCGATGCGGCACCTTGAACTGGCCAAGCACGGCCGATGCCGCAACCGCATCGGGCGGCGCCACGATGGCGCCAAGCGCTATGGCCGCGGCAATCGGCAGACCTGCCATCGCCCAGCCGGCCAGCGCCACCGTCGCTGTCGTGAAAAGGACGGCACCAAGCGCCAGCAGCACAAGCGGCACCTTGTAGCGGTTGAGATCGCGCAGCGACGTGTCATAGGCGGCGTCGAGCAGCACCGGCGCGATGAACAGGGCAAGCGCCAGTTCCGGGTCGATCTCGATGGTCGGCACGCCAGGCACGAAGGCGATGGCCACCCCTGCCAGCGCCAGCAAAGAGGGATAAGGAACCTGCACGCGCCGCGACAGCGCCGTCAGCGCAACGGCGATCAACAGCAGAACGAGTGTCAGTTCGAAAAGAACCATGGCCTCTTATAGCCGGGAAGCGAGATTCTGGCAGCGGCAAAGCGGCTGGAAATTGTTGATTGCCCGGCAAGCTCGAGCCGGCAGAAAATACCTCGAATTGCTTCCTGACAAATCGCCGTCCACACCGACATTGAAATCATCTGATATGGGGCTCGCTTAAACGCGGACTTCCCTGCACTGCAGCCCATGCCACGCGGGCGGAAGCATCCTTCCCCCTTCGCTAACCGGGATACAGCCATTCATTCCAAACAAGCGCAGCAGCCTAGTGCAGCACGAGCATATCGCTCGAAGAAAACGAGATCTCGGCCTTCTCACCAACTGCGGGGGGCGGCGTTGCCGGGCTGTTGAACGTGTCGAGCGAGACCGTGTTGCCGCCGATGCCGACACGAACCCGGATGACCGATCCGAGGAAATGCACTTCGGAGATTTCTCCGGATAGGCTGGAGTCACGGCCAGGCTGGCGGCCCAGCGAAATAGCTTCCGGACGCAGCGCCAGGGACAGCGTGTCGCCCGACTTGGAACCGTTGAGCTTGCCCTTGAGCGAGACCTGTTCGGAATTGACCCGCACCGTGCCCGCGGCGGCATCGGTGACGGTGCCTTCCAGCACATTCAGCGTGCCGACGAAATTGGCGACGAACTTGGTTGCCGGCCGGTTGTAGATCTCGAATGGCGTGCCGACCTGCTCGGCCTTGCCGCCATACATGACGGCGATGCGGTCCGAGATCGACAGCGCCTCTTCCTGGTCGTGCGTGACGAAGATGGTGGTGATGCCGAGCTTCTTCTGGATCGACCGGATTTCCTCGCGCAGCGACACGCGCACCTTGGCGTCGAGCGCCGACAGCGGCTCGTCGAGCAGCAGCAGCTTTGGCTTCGGCGCGATGGCGCGGGCTAGCGCGATGCGCTGCTGCTGGCCGCCCGAGAGCTGGTAGGGATAGCGATCCGCCATCTGCGGCAGCTTGATGATGCCGAGCATCTCGGCGACGCGGGCATCGATGTCCGCCCTCGGCATGCCGGCGACCTTCAAGCCGAAGCCGATATTCTGCGCCACGGTCAGGTTCGGGAACAGCGCATAGGCCTGGAACACCATGCCGACATTGCGCTGGTTGGGCTTCAGTCTCGTAATGTCCTTGCCGCTGACGACGATCGTGCCCGCGCTCGGCTCCTCGAAACCGGCAACCATGCGCAACACCGTCGTCTTGCCGCAGCCGGATGGCCCGAGGAAGGAGACGAATTCGCCGCGCTCTACGTCGAGATTGAAATCCTCCACCACCGTGGTGGCGCCGAAAGATTTTCGAACGTGCTGGATGGAGAGGAATGGGTCGGCCATGGCGTGGTTCTCTCGATCAATTTGGGCGGTTCGCCGATTTCGGCGCGAAGCGGGACAGGATCTGGATCAGCGACATGCAGCCCCAGGTGATGGCGAAGGCGATCACTGCAAGGGCTGCGGGCTCGTATGCACGGTTGGCGCCGATGTTCTGCAGATACGGGCCGAAAGCCGGACGGCTGAGCAGGCTGGCCATTGTAAACTCGCCAATGACGATGGCGAAAGTCAGGAATGCGCCGGACAGCACCGCGATCAGCACATTGGGCAGGATGACGCGGGTGATGATGGTGCCCCAGCCCGCACCCAGAATTTGCGCGGCTTCGGTCAGCGTACGCACATCGATGGTGCGCAGACCGGTGTCAACGGCCCGATACATGTAAGGCAGAGACAGCGTCGTATAGCCAATGACAAGCAACGCGTTCGCACCCCAATTGCTTGCCAAGAATGGCAGCGGCGAGTTCGAGCCGTACATCCTGATATAGCCGAAGACGATGACGATTGCCGGAATGACCAGCGGCAAAAGGGTGATGAATTCGACGATTGGCCTGAGCTGAGGCAGACGCAGCCGGATCCAGTATGCCGCCGGCACCACGATCAGCACCCCCAGGATAATGGTGCAGAGCGCAGCGATGACTGAAAAGAGGAAAGTTGACTGGAAGCGCGCGTCTCCCAGCACGACTTGATAGGCGTCGAAGGAGTGGACGCCGCGCCGCATGCGCAGCGAGAACTCGACCGTCGCCATCAACGGAATAAAGAAATAGGCAGCCCCGACAACAAAGACGACCCAGGCCCAGAACTTACCCGACTTCATTTGAGCCACCTTTCGGACCGAGTCCGAAACCAGATGTAGAAGACATTCGCAAGCCCGGTGATGACGATCATGCCAAAGGCTATGGCATAAGCGAGTTGCGGGTTGTGCAGCACGTCGCCATTCATCTGCGAGTAGAGCTTGATCGGAACGATATTAAGCGTCGGACCGGCAAACGCATAAGCGGTGGCGATGGCGCCGAAGGCGTTCGCAAACAACAGGATGACCGTACCGAGAAAACTCGGCCATATCACAGGGATGACAACCATGCGCCAGTACTGCGCCTGCGTGGCACCGAGCGTGGCCGCAGCCTCGCCCCACTCCTTCTTCAAGCCGTCGATGGCTGGTACGATGATGACCACCATCAGGGGAATCTGAAAGAACAGATAGACCGCGATCAGGCCCGTTGTGGTGAGAAAATTGAAGCCCATCGCGTAAATGTTGATGTTGAGCACGTCACGCAGAAGCGTCGTGACGATACCGACGCGGCCGAGCGTAGCCAGGAACGCGAAGGCGAGCGGCAAGCCGGCAAAATTCGAGGCGACGCCCGAAAACGTCAGGGTCGCGGAGCGCGTCCAGCTTGGCAGTCCGCCGCGCACGATCGCGATCGCGATGGCGAGCCCGGCAAACGCCCCGATGATGGCCGACCAGAAACTGATCTTGATCGAAGACCAGTAGGAATTGCTGATCGACGGATCGCTGACCAGCTGCAGAATATTGTCGAGCGTGAACCCGCCTTCACCGTTCCGGAAGGCTCCCACGACGAGATAGAGCGTGGGCAGGATCAAGAACATTAGGGCAAAGATGAAGAACGGCGCCACGCCGATCCATTGCGTTGGCAAGCGGAAGGCGGTCGCCTCCTTCGGCGGCACCGGCTTGGTGGCGAATGCCTGATTTGAAAGCGAGAGATCGGTCATGCGCCGGCTACCGTCTTCGAGGAAGGACCGGGCGGCCTCGCGGCCGCCCGGTGGATTTCAAGTCTTACTTGACGTTGGCGCCGACAGTGGCGTCCCAGTTCTTGCTGATAGCTTCCTTGGCCTTAGCCTGCTCGTCGAGCGACGGGAACGCGGCCGAGGCATAGGATTCCGCCGGCGGCAGCTTGGCCAGCACGTCCGCCGGGATCTTGCCGTTCTTGGCGAGATCGTTGAAGCGGATCGGGTGGCAATAGCCCTTCAGCCAGCCGATCTGGCCTTCGTCGGAGTAGAGGTATTCCATCCACAGCTTGGCTGCATTCGGATGCGGCGCGTAGGCGCTGATCGCCTGCACGTAGACGCCGGCGACGACGCCGGTCTTCGGCACGATGACGTCGACGGGCGGGTTGCCCTTCAGCGTGTCGCGGCCGGCGAGCGCGTTGTAGTCCCAGTTGATCAGGATCGGGGTCTGACCCTGGGCAAGCGTTGCCGGCTTGCCCACGACCGGAACGAAATTGCCGGCGGCGTTGAGCTTCTTGAAGAAGTCTAGGCCAGCAGTGCCGGCAGCTTCACCGGCTGCGGCGCCACCGGAAAGGCCGGCGGCGTAGACAGCCTGGATGGCCTGGTTTGAAACGCGCGGATCGCCGGCAAGAGCGACCGCGTTGGCGAATTCCGGCTTCAAGAGGTCGGCCCAGTCGGTGGGCGATTCCTTGATCAGGTCCTTGTTCACCATGAACGACAGAACGCCGTAATAGTCGCCGTACCAGAAGCCGTCGGCATCCTTGGCGCTGTCGGGGATCGAGTCCCAGGTCGACACCTTGTAAGGCTGGATCAGGCCATCGGCCTTGGCGGTCGGGCCGAAGGACAGGCCGACGTCGATGACGTCGGGCGCCTGCGGGCCCTTGTTGTCCTTGTTGGCCTTGATCGCCTCGACCTCGTCGCCGGAGCCGGCGTCGGGGTTGAGTTCGTTGACGGTGATTTCCGGATACTTCGCCTTGAAACCTGCGATGACATCGCCATAGCCGCACCAGTCATGCGGCAGCGCGATGGTGGTGAGCTGGCCTTCCGCCTTGGCAGCCTTGACGAGATCGTCCAGCGAATCCGCGGACGAAATCACCGTCGACGCGAAAAGCGCCGCGGCCGAAAGGGAAAGCACTTTCCCCGTGAACTTGAACATGTGTTCTCTCCGTTGAACTGACGCCGTTGGACGCCTGCGATGCGGTATCGTTTTCATGTGACAGCCAGATGAAAGCTTTGTGAAAGCGGCTGCTCGCAGTGCGAAAAAGTAAACTCTTTTTAACCTGATGTAGCAATCGCTCCGCGATTCTTTTTCCGGCTAACTAGTTTGTGCCTTGCCCGTCATCCTCCCCCTTGTTTTCATAGCCCCTTTTCAGATCACTTTGCGGCGCGGAAAACGCCTCAGACCGTGCCGGCAATGGCGTTTTCGAGCAAGGTCAGCGCCGCCTTCTTGGTCAGCTTGACCGGGTTACCGCCGGCGGTCGGATCGACCACCGCCATGTCGGCGATCAGCGCCTTGCGTTTCTTGTCCATGTCGAGCCCCTTGATAAGGCCCGGCAGCGCATGCGGCACCTTCAATTCCTTGCGCAGCTTGATAATCGCCTTGGCGAACCCGTCGAAGCCGCCCTTGATGCCGCAATAGGCGGCGAGCCGGCCGATACGCTCCTCGATGGAGTCACGGTTGAAGGCGAGCACATAGGGCATGAACACCGCATTGGTCATGCCGTGATGGGTGTCATAGAGCGCACCGACCGGATGCGACAGCGAATGGATGGCGCCGAGCCCCTTCTGGAAGGCAGTGGCGCCCATGGCGGCGGCGCTCATCATGTGGGCGCGCGCGACGAGATCCCTGCCGTTGGCATAGGCCTTCGGCAGGTTCTCGAAGACCAGCCTCACACCTTCGACGGCGATGCCGTCGGCCATCGGATGATAGCCCGGCGCGCAATAGGCCTCGAGACAGTGGGCGAGCGCATCCATGCCGGTGCCGGCGGTGATGAAGCCGGGCATGCCGACCGACAGCTCCGGATCGGCAATAACGATTGCTGGCAAAAGTTTCGGATGGAAGATGACCTTCTTGGTGTGCGTCGCCTCATTGGTGATAACGCCGGCGCGGCCAACTTCCGATCCGGTCCCGGCGGTGGTGGGCACGGCGATGATCGGCGCGATGGCGTCCGAATTGGCGCGCGTCCACCAGTCGTCGACATCCTCGAAATCCCATACCGGCCTGACCTGCCCGGCCTGGAAGGCGATCAGCTTGCCGAGATCGAGCGCCGAACCGCCGCCGAAGGCGATGACGCCGTCATGCTTGCCCTTCTTGAACACGGCGATGCCGGCGGTCAGATTGGACTCGACCGGGTTAGGCCTGACCTCGGAGAAGACGCCGTAGGGAACCTTGGCGTCGTCGAGTATCTTCAGCGTCGAGGCAACGACCGGCAGTTTCGCCAGTCCAGGGTCGGTGACGAACAACGGCCGCTTGATGCCGGTGGCCGCCAGCACCTCAGGCAATTCCTTGATGCGGCCGGCGCCGAAGCGGACGGTGGTGGGGTAGTTCCATTTGGAGATCAGCTTGGACATTTTTGTCTTTCAATAAATCAGATGGCTTCGCGCAGATGGAATGATTTCGGCCGGGTCAGATTGTCGTAGCCGATGGCCGACAAGCCCGCACCCTTGCCGGTGTCCTTGACGCCGGTCCAGACCAAGGCGGGGTCGAGGTAGTCGCAGCGGTTCATGAACACCGTGCCGGTCTCGACGCGGTTGCCGATCGCCACGGCATGCTCGGTATCACGCGTCCAGATCGAAGCGGTCAGCCCGTAGGGACTGTCGTTCATCAGCGCGATCGCCTCTTCGTCGTTGCGCACCTTCATGATGCCGACGATCGGGCCAAAGCTTTCCTCGCGCATGACGCTCATCTGATGATCGACTTCTGTCAGCACCTCAGGTGCCAGATAAGGCGAACCAGCCTTGTCGTTAGCCACCTTCATGTTGATGTGCGCCTTGGCACCCTTGCGCAGCGCTTCCGCCTTCTGTTCACGGATCAGGTCAGCAAAGCGCGCTTGCGCCATCGGTCCCATCGTCGTCGCCTGGTCGAGCGGATTGCCGACGACATAGTTCTTGGTCTCGGCGATGAAGCCTTCGACGAATTCGTCATAGACCTTCTCGTGCACATAAACGCGTTCGATGCCGCAGCAGCACTGGCCGGAATTGTAGAAGGCGCCGTCGACCAGATTGGCGACCGCATGGTCCATCTTGGCGTCGGGCAGCACATAGGCCGGATCCTTGCCGCCAAGCTCGAGGCCGAGCGTCATGAAGGTGCCCGCCGCCGCTTTTTCGATGGCGCGGCCGCCGCCGACCGAACCGGTGAAATTGACGTGGTCGATCTTGCCCGAGCCGAGCAGCCTTTCGGTCTGGGCGTGGTTCAGCACGACATTCTGGAACACACCCTTGGGCAGGCCGATCTTGTCGAAAGCCTGCTGAAAGCGCTCGCCGACCAGCAGCGTCTGCGCCGCATGCTTCAGGATCACGGTGTTGCCGGCCATCAGCGCCGGCACGATGGTGTTGACGGCGGTCAGATAGGGATAATTCCACGGCGCGATCACCATGACGACGCCGAGCGGGTCTTTCTTCACATAGCGGCGGAAACCGTCCTTCGGGTTGGAGGCCGGCACCGATTTGAGCGCCTGCTCGGCGATCTCGACCATGTAGTTGGTGCGTTCCTTGACGCCGCCGAATTCGCCGCCATAGCGCACGGGGCGCCCCATCTGCCAGGCGATTTCCGGCACGATCTCGTCGGTCATCGCGACCAGCGCTTCCAGCATAGCCAACATGTACTTGCCGCGCTCGACGATAGGTGTCTCAGCCCACTTCTCTTGCGCCGCCTTGGCGCGTTCCACTGCGGCGTTGATCGCCTGGTCTGTAGCAATCGGCCGCTCGGCATAGATCGAGCCATCGACGGGGGTAATGAGTTTGACCGTCTCGGTCATTTTGTAAGTCCTCGTATTCTACAACAAAATCGTGTGGCCTGGCGCTGCCCCTCGTCTGCCTGCCGGCAGCCTCTCCCCACGGGGAAAGGCTAAGAGTGAAGGGGTGGCGCCGACGAACCGCCGATACCTAATACCGCTCGAAACCTCTGTGCAGTTCCCAATCCGTAATCCGGCGGTCGTATTCGAACTGCTCCCACTTTGCGGTGTGGACATAGTGTTCGAGCACATCCTCGCCGAGCGCCTGCTTGAGCATCTTCGACTTCGCCAGCGTGTCGGTGGCATCGCGCAGCGTCTTCGGAATCTCCGGCAGGCGAGATGCCTGATAGGCATCGCCGACGAACGGCTTCTGCAATTCCAGCTTTTCGTCGATGCCGGCAAGGCCGGCGGCGATCAGGGCTGCGAAAGCAAGATACGGGTTGAGGTCGGCGCCACCGATGCGGCATTCCATGCGGATGCCCTTGGTGCCCTCGCCGCACAGGCGGAAGCCTGCGGTGCGGTTGTCTTCGCTCCACATGATCTTGGTCGGCGCGAAGGTGCCGGCCTGGAAGCGCTTGTAGGAGTTGATATAGGGCGCCAGGAACCAGGTGAATTCCTTGGCGTATTTGAGCTGGCCGGCGGCCCATTGCTGGCCGAGTGTCGACAGCGTCCAGTCGGCCTTTTTGTCGAAGAACAGCGGTGTCTTGCCGTCGGCGCTCCACAGCGAATTGTGGATGTGGCTGGAATTGCCGGCGAGCCCGTAATTATACTTGGACATGAACGAAATCGCCTTGCCCTCGGACTCGGCGATTTCCTTGGCGCCGTTCTTCAGGATGACGTGGCGGTCGGCCATGTCGAGCGCCTCGGCATAGCGCACATTGATCTCTTCCTGGCCAGGACCCCACTCGCCCTTGGAATTCTCGATCGGAATGCCGGCCGCTTCCATTTCGTTGCGAAGCCGGCGCATGACGCCTTCTTCCTTGGTGGTGATGCCGATCTGGTAGTCGCCGATATAGGGCGATGCGGTGTCGAGACCTTGCCAATGCTTCTTGCGGGCCGAATCGTAGGTCTCGTTGAACAGATAGAATTCGAGCTCGGATGCGAAATAGCCGATATAGCCGCGCTCGCTCAGCCGCTTGACCTGCTTCTTCAAGATGGCGCGCGGCGAATGCGGCAGGTCGTCATGCGTGTGGTGGTCGAGCACGTCGCAGATCACGAGCGCGGTCTTTTCCAGCCAGGGAATGCGCCGCAGCGTGGCGAGATCCGGCTTCATGACGAAATCGCCATAGCCCTTCGACCAGCTCGCCGCCTTATAGCCCGGCACCGGCTCCATATCGATGTCTGCGGCCAGCAGATAATTGCATCCATGCGTTTCGTCATGCGCGGAATCGACGAAGTACTGCGCCAGGAAGCGTTTTCCCGCCAGCCGTCCCTGCATGTCGACGATGCAGGCCAGCACGGTGTCGATCTCACCGCTGGAGACCGCTTTCTTCAACTGATCGAACGAGAAATTTCCGGCCATTCCTTTGGCACTCCAGCGCTTGGGCTTTGAATGAGTTGAACGAAACCATGGCCGGCACGATGCCGGCCATGGCCATGATGGTCGAGGTCAGTGGCCGGTTTCGCCGACTGCCTGTTCGGCCGCCTTGATGGCCGCCTGACGCGCCGCAATGATGTCGCCGAGCGGCGGCCCCTGGAAGCGGCGCTTCTCGAAGCCGAACCAGACGACTGCCGTCAGGATGAAGAAGCCGACGGTGATGTAGAGCGCCCAATCGTTCGGCGGCTGGATGCCGATGATGAAGATCAGGATCATTGAGACGATCGACAGGAAGGCGAACAGCATGAACACGCCGCGCCCCATGTTCCAGGGACCCATCTTGTCCCACTTCGGCGTGCCCCAGGCGAGCATGCCGAGCACGATCGGCACGGTGAAGGAGAGGAACAGGAAGATGACGGTGCAGGAAACCACGATGGTGTAGGCCGAAGTGCCTGCGACCGAAACCAGCGTCGAACCCCAGACGAACAGCACCGACAGGATCGAAGCCGTCCAGATCGCCGCCACCGGCGTGCGGTAGGTCGGGCTGACCTTGGCGAGTGCCGCCGAACCCGGCAGGCCGCCGTCACGCGAGAAGGCGAAGATCATGCGCGAGGCAGACGTCACCGTGGCAAGGCCGCACAGCAGCTGCGCGACGAACACGACGAGGTAGACGAACTCCTTGATGCCGGGGCTTACACGCTGGTCGAAGGCCCAGAAGAACACGTTCCAGCCCTGCTTGGCGGCATCGTCCATGTTCGGGATCATCAGCACGAAGGCGGCCAGGAACAGATAGCCGAAAACGGCCGACCAGATCACCGACATGACCATGGCGCGCGGCACGGAAGAAGCCGCCTTGATGGTTTCCTCCGAGGTGTGCGCGGAAGCGTCATAACCGGTGATCGTGTAGATCGGCAGCAACAGTCCGAGCGCGAACACCCAGGCATTCGAGACGGATGGCCACACGCCGGCGCCTGCGTCCCCGGAATAGTTCTTGAAGGTGAAGAGACGGCTGAAATCCCAGGTCTCAGCGGAAGCCAGGCAGACGATGGCGATCAGGATCGAGCCGAAGAAGATGAGATAGCCCGAGAAATCGGTCAGCTTCGCCGTCAGCTTGATGCCGAGATGGTTGATCAGCGCCTGCGCGCCGGTGATGATGATCAGAAAGATCATCTGGTTTGTCAGCGTGCCTTCGATTCCGAGCGTCGGGCCGAAAGCGCCGATGAAAAACGTCCAGGTGCCGACATTGATGGCGCCGAGCACGGTGATCAGGCCGAGCAGATTGAGCCATGCGGTGACCCAGCCGGTGCCGCGGTTGCCGAGGATCGAACCCCAGTGATAGAGGCCGCCGGCCGTCGGATAGGCCGAGCTGATCTGCGACATGGCGACCGCAAAGGTCAGCGAAACGAAGCAGCCGACCAGCCAGCCGATGCCGATGCCGATGCCGCCGGCGCCGGAGGTGGCCTGGGCCAGCGAATTGATGCCGCCCGACAGGATGCAGATGATGGAGAAGGAAACGGCGAAGTTCGAAAAGCGACTGAGGCGCCGCTCCAATTCCTGGGCATAGCCCATGCTGTGGAGGTGCTTTACGTCCTCCGCCTTGTCAACTTCAGTATAACCCGGTGCTGCCATTTTAGTGTCCCCTGTTGGTTTTCGGGTCGGGATGAGATCCCGCCCTAGCTAGCCGATTGAACTGACTTTCCGACTGAATGCGATCTGGTGTGTCCGGCCTCCTCTGGCTCCAGATCCGAAAAAATGCCCGTGAGCAGATCCGCCCATTTCCGCTGCCCGGTCTCGCCGGCGATTTCGTCATTGCGGATTTCGATCATCGCGCAGGGCAGTCCGCGCGAGCGCGCATGCCGTTCCAGCGTGAAATAGACTCGGTCATCAGGTGAATACGGCTCGTTGACCCCGACGGTGACACCGGAAAGCCGCTTCAGCGCCGATATCAGCGGCGCCGCCAGCCGGCGATCCTCGTCATGGATGATGCCGATATGCCAGGGCCGGTTGCGGCCCTTGTATACCGGCGTGAAGGAATGGACCGAAACCAGCCGCGTTTCCTGACCGTGTGACAGCCTGTGGCTGATGATATCCGCAATCGTATCGTGGAAAGGGCGCCACGAAAGCGCGACACGCGCGGCACGCTCACTTTCCGACAGGCCGGCATTGCCCGGTATGGCCGTTGTCTCACTGACCGGCGGCACCAGGTCGGGCGCGTCAAGCGGCCGGTTGCAGTCGATGACAAGGCGCGAAATGCGGGTTTCGACCAGCGTCGCGTCGAGCGCCTGCGCCATGCGGCGGGCAACCGGCAGCGCGCCGGGATCCCAGGCGATGTGGCGCGACAGGTCCTCGACAGCAAGGCCGAGCGTGCCGAATTCGGCGGGCAGGAAGTTCGAGGCGTGATCGCAGGTCAGCACGAAAGGGCTTGATCCGCCGGGGTTCGTCACCCTTACGGTATCAGACGATGCAAGGCTGGCGGGCCGTGCTTTCTCCATACTCTGCCGTCCCCGGGGAGCGCTGTATCGTATGTTACGTATTTTGCCTCATTGCGTCCCTGTGGATGATTTCATACAGTTTGTCCGGCTTTGTCAAATGCGATTTCGGAAAAGACCATCGACCGAGCCAGGGGTGGGGAAAAGATGATTTCCAACATTGCCGAACTGATCGCCGACCGCATCGGCACGATGCCGGCCAGCGAACGGCGCGCGGCCCAGACACTGATTGCCTTCTACCCGATGATCGGCCTGAAAACGGTCGCTGAATTCTCGGCCGCAGCCGGCGTTTCCTCGCCGACGATCCTGCGTTTCGTCGCCCGGTTGGGCTTTCAGAACTATCCGGAGTTCCAGTCGAGCCTGCAGGACGAACTGGCGGCGCAACTGCAATCGCCGGCGACAAGGACGCTCAATCCGCCCTCGCCCGGCGGCGGGACCGTGTCGCCGATGCTGGAAGCGACGCTCGACAATATGCGCGAGACATTCAGGCACCTGTCCGACAAGCAGCTTGCCGACATCGCCGCTCGGCTAGCGGACCGGCGCGGCAAGACCTTCCTGATCGGCGGCCGCTTCACCGATCCGCTGGCGCGCTACATGGCCGCCCACCTCGCCATCGTCCAGCCGGATGTCTTTCACCTCGCCGGGCAGGAAAGCATGTGGCGTGACCGGCTGATCGACATGGGCAAGCGCGACGTACTGGTCATCTTCGACATCAGGCGCTACCAGGACAGCCTCCTCCGCTTCGCCGAGAAGGCGCATCAGCGTGGCGTGCAGATCGTGCTGTTCACCGACCAGTGGCTGTCGCCGATCGCCCGCCTTGCTCGCCATGTCATCGCCGGACGAACCGCAGTGCCGTCGGCATGGGATTCATCGGCGGCCCTTTTCGTCGTCGCCGAAACGCTGATCGGCGCCGTCACCAGGCAACTGGAAGCAGAAGGCGCCAAACGCATTCGCGAGATGGAAAGTCTGCGTTAGTGCATGTGCGATGATCCGAAGCGTTACGCATATTTTCTCAAACGTTACATATATTTAATGTGCGCAGCCCCCGGAGAATTGTCATAAAGACGCGATATCGAGGCGGCTTCTTTGCCTTACAATAGCCTCGCTGCGTCTGCTTCATTTCGGGAAACCGGTAGACGGAAGGATTGTTTTACCAACCGGAGTGCTGATGGCCGCCTGGAAACAGATACTTTTTGCACTCGTGGTGCTGGTGGTGGCGGCAGCCGCCTGGCTGCGCTTTTATCCCGGCGCACCGGACGTGCTGGCACGTTGGGGCATCGACTGGGCTTACGCGGCAACGCCCCCGGCTGAAACCGGTGCCGCCAACGCGAGGCAGGCAAACGGCCGCAACGGCAACCAGCGGGTAAACGTGGTCGCCTTGGCGGCCACTTCGGCTGTTATCAACGACCGCCTGCAGGCGATCGGCACCGGCCGTGCCAACGCCTCGGTGACCGTCAATCCTTACAGCTCCGGCCGCCTCGCCGAACTGCTGGTCGAATCCGGCAGCCATGTCGAAAAGGGACAGATCCTCGCCACCCTCGATTCCGAGACCGAAGTGATCTCTCAGGACCGTGCCAAGCTCGCCTTGCAGGATGCTCAGTCCAAGCTCGACCGCGTCAAGTCGCTGCGTGCCTCCAATGCCGCGACCCCGGTAGCCGTGGCTGACGCCGAGGTGGTGCTGGCGGGCGCCAAGCTGGCGCTTCAGGACGCGGAACTTGCACTGCAGCGCCGGTCGATCCTGGCGCCGATCGCCGGCACCGTCGGCATCCTGCCGATCTCGGCCGGCAATTATGTCACCAACCAGTCGGCCATCGCCACGCTCGACGACCGGTCCTCGATCCTGGTCGATTTCCTGGTACCCGAGCGCTTCGCCGCCGCCGTCAAGGTCGGTGCGCAATTGACGGCGACGCCGATCGCCAATCCCAGCAACGCCTATAGCGGCACCGTTTCGGCCATCGACAACCACATCGATGAAAAGAGCCGCACCCTGCTGGTCAAGGCCAAGATCGCCAACCCGGCCGATTCGCTGCGCGCCGGCATGTCGTTCGGCATCACCATGAAATTTCCGGGGCAAACCTATCCGGCCGTCAGCCCGCTGGCGATCCTGTGGGGGTCGGACGGCGCCTATGTCTGGCAGATCGAGGATGGCAAGGCCAGGCGGGTCCCGGTGCGCATCATCCAGCGCAACACCGAGACCGTGCTGATCGACGCCGAGATCGACAATGGCGACATGGTGGTCACAGAAGGCACCCAGAGCGTCAGCGAGGGCGGCGCGGTTCGCCTTGCCGGCGAAGAGCAGCGCGCCGCGGACGCCGCCGCAGGCTCATGACCGGAACCATCAACACCGCCAGCGAGACCGGCTTCACCGCCCTGTTCATCCGCAGGCCGGTCATGGCCTTCGTGCTGAACACACTGATTGCGGTCGCCGGCCTGGCCGCTTTCTACGGCGTCGAGATCCGCGAACTGCCTGATGTCGATCGCGCGGTCGTCACTGTTTCCACCACCTTCGAGGGCGCGGCGGCCGAGACCGTCGACCGCGAACTGACCGACACGATCGAGGGCGCCGTCGCCCGCGTCTCAGGCGTCAAGTCGATCTCGTCGTCTTCCTCGTTCGGCTCGAGCCGCGTCACCATCGAGTTCAACGACGGCGTCGATCTGAATGTCGCCGCCTCGGACGTGCGTGATGCCGTCGGCCGCGTCGCCAATCAGATGCCCGACACCGCCGATCCGCCGCGCATCGTCAAGGCCGACGCCAATTCCGACGCGGTGATGCGACTGGCGGTGACCTCGGACAACATGTCGATCCAGGACATGACCGTGGTGGTCCAGGACCAGATCGAGGACGAGCTTGCCGCCGTGCCCGGCGTTGCCGACGTCCAGGTCTATGGCGACCGCGACAAGATCTTTCGCATCGATGTCGACCAGAACAAGCTGGCCAGCCTCGGCTTCACGGTTGCCGATCTCAGGGCCGCCCTTGCCTCGGTCGCTTTCGATTCCCCTGCCGGTTCGATCACCACGACCAACCAGGACCTGATCGTCCGCACGACTGCCGACGTGACCACGCCGGAAGAGTTCGAAAACATCATTGTCGGCGGCACGACGCGCATCCGCGACGTCGCCACCGTCACGCTCGGTCCCGACGTCGGCCAGACCACGCTGCGCTCGGACGGCAAGACCGGCATCGGCATCGGCATCATCCGCCAGGCGGAATCGAACACGCTGGACATCTCGACCGGTGTCCAGGCCGCCGTCGCCAAGCTGCAGGAAAACCTGCCCAAGGGCATGTCGATCAAGATCACCAGCGACGACGCCGTCTTCGTCAAGGGCGCGGTGCACGAGGTCGAGATCGCACTCGGCCTGTCCGTGACCATGGTGCTGATCGTCATCTATGTGTTTCTCCTCGACTGGCGCGCGACGCTGATCCCCGGCCTGTCGATGCCGGTCGCCATGATCGGCACCATCGCTGCCATCTATCTGGCCGGCTTCTCGGTCAACATCCTGACCCTGCTCGCTCTGGTGCTGGCGACGGGACTGGTCGTCGACGACGCCATCGTCGTGCTCGAAAACATCGTGCGACGACGCAATGAGGGCATGGGGCCCCGCGCCGCCGCCGTGCTTGGCGCGCAGGAAGTGTTTTTCGCCGTCATTGCCACCACCTTGACGCTGGTCGCCGTCTTCGTGCCGATTTCGTTCCTGCCCGGCCAGACCGGCGGCCTGTTCCGCGAATTCGGCTTCGTGCTTGCCATGTCGGTGCTATTGTCCTGCGTTGTGGCGCTGACGCTGTGCCCGATGCTCGCCTCGCGCATGCTGACCAGCGCATCGCTCCACCACGAAGGGGGCCATGGCATCGGCGCCCGCATCGGCGGCGCGCTCAGTACGGCCTACAAGCGCGGCCTACACGCCTGCCTCGACGCGCCATGGATCGTGCTTCTGGTCGCGGTGCTGTTTGCCGGCACCGCCTTCACGCTGTTCGGCACCATCCGCCAGGAGCTGACGCCGACCGAGGACCGCGCCGCCGTCCTTCTGCGCATCAGCGCCCCGCAAGGCGTCAGCCTCGACTATACGACGCAGCAGATGCAGAAGATCGAGAGACTGATCCAGCCGATGCGCGATTCCGGCGAGATCCGCTCGACCTTCGAGAATGCCGGCCAGAACGGCTCCTACAATTCCGGCTTCATGGTGATGACGTTGGCGCCGTGGAACGAGCGCAGCCGCAGCCAGCAGGAGATCATGGCCGAGATCAGCCAGTTGACCAGGCAGGTGCCGAGCGTGCGCATCTTCCCGGTACAGCCCAACAGCCTCGGCATCCGTGGCGCCGGCAACGGCCTGCAGTTCGCGCTGGTCGGCAACGACCGCAAGGCGCTCGGCGACGCAGCCGTGAAGATCATCGCCGAGATGCAGAAGGACGCGCGCTTCCAGACACCGCGCCTGTCGATCGACCCGACGCAACCGCAGCTCGCCGTGGCCATCGACCGCGAGCGCGCCTCCGACCTCGGCATCGACATATCGGGACTGGCCAACACCTTGCAGGCCATGCTCGACGGCAACGATGTCGTCGACGTCTACATCGCCGACCGCAGCTACGGCGTGAAGCTGGTCTCGACCACCAATCCAATCAACGATCCGACCGATCTGGAAAACATCTTCCTGAAGACGGCAGACGGACGTTTCGTGCCGATGTCGACCATCGCCACGCTGACCGAACGTGCCGTGCCGCCATCGCTGTCGCGCGAACAGCAGCAGCCCTCGGTGGCCATCACCTCCAACCTCAGTGGCGACTTCGCACTTGGCGACGCGCTCACCCGCGCCGAGGAGATCGCCACGCCGCTGCTGCCTGCGGGCAGCCGCATCCTGCCTCTGGCCGAGGCGGCGACGCTGGGCGAAACCAACAGCGCCATGATCACCATTTTCGGCTTCGCGCTGGTCATCATCCTTTTGGTGCTGGCCGCCCAGTTCGAAAGTTTCGTCAGTGCCGTCATCATCATGGCGACGGTGCCGCTGGGACTGGCCTGCGCGATTTTCGCGCTTCTGCTCTCGGGCACCAGTCTCAACGCCTACAGCCAGATCGGCCTGGTGCTTTTGGTTGGCGTCATGGCCAAGAACGGCATCCTGATCGTCGAATTCGCCAACCAGCTGCGCGATCGCGGGCTTGGCGTGCGCGAAGCGATCGAGCAGGCCTCGATCATCCGCGTGCGGCCGGTGATGATGACGATGATCTGCACCGTGCTCGGCGGCTTGCCGCTGGTGCTGGCGAGCGGCGCCGGTGCCGAGGCGCGCGTCGCGCTCGGCTGGGTCATCGTCGGCGGCCTGGGGTTGGCCACCGTCTCGACGCTGTTCCTGACGCCGGTCGCCTATCTCTTGCTTGGCCGCTTCGTCACGCCGAAGACCCATGAGGAAGCGCGACTGAAGCGCGAGTTGGAGGAAGCCGCCTAGACCAATGTGGAACCGGCGGAGTAAAGAAATCCAAGGAAAAGTGTGTAGCGGTTTTCCGTCCGGAATTTCGTAAGAAAAATAGTTCCGCCTATCTCAAGAACCGGCCTTCGATCGACCAGCGCGCGGCGAGGAAATTCAGCACCGCCGCCACCACGACACCGGCGATCTTTGCCGGCCACACTCCGGCGATGCCGGCAAACAGCGCGATGGAGAGGCTGGAGACGCCGAGCGAAATCAGCCCTCCAAGCGAGGCGAAGCGAAGGAATGCGTCACGCAGCCGGATGGCTCGATTGCGCTCGAACGACCAGAAGCCGTTCGCCGCGAAGGAAAAGGTGACGGCGATGAACCAGGCAGCAACGTTGGCCGGCAGCGGCGAAGCACCGAGCTTGAGCAGCAGGAAGAAGCTGGCAAGGTCGATGGCTGTGTTGGCCAGTCCGACAATGGCAAAGCGGACGATCTTGCTGCCGGTCGAACGCGGGGGCCGCTCGGCGTCGTTCATCCCCTGCCATCCATGATTGCGACATTGGCGCGGGCCAGGCTGGCTCCGAACGCGTCCGATGCCAGGGCCGCGAATTCGACCTCGCGCGCACCTTGCATCGTGTCGCGCGCGCGCAGCGTCTCGTCGACATGGCCGGGATGGCACATGAACAGCCCTTGTTCCGGCAACCCTTCGACGGCGGCCTGCAGAACCGCAGTGAACTTTTCGGGCTGCCGCCAGTCATAGATGCCGGCGAGCGGCTGGAAAACGATGAAGCCGGCGCGCTGCATCGAACGGTTGAACCCGGCAGCGAGCGCGGCAATCGCGGCGACCTTCGACCCTGCGGCCAGCGCCGGGCCGCCGCGTAGGGCCGGCCTGTCGGCGCCTTCTGGAAACCGCGCGCGCAGCCATGTGCGCACGACGGGAAGGAAATGCACATGCTGATGCCCGTCGACGAAATCGGGGCGGCGGCCAAGCGCCTCGACGAAGCGGCTGTACTGGGCGTCAAGCTCGGCATGAACATGGCGCTCGCCGATGCGGCCGCGCAAAACAGGCAAGGCCAGTGCGCGGAGCGGTGGCAGCCGGCCTTCCGGCGCCAGGTTCGACCGGCCGGTAATGGCCAACTGGTCGGTCAAGGTGAGATGCAGCCCGACCGCGGCCCGGCCGCACAGCGGTTTTATGCGCGCTGCCTCCGCTTCCCATTCCGGAAACCCGGTCATGCAGCTGGTGCCGGTCAGGCGGCCGCGATCGAGCAGGTCGAGAATCGCGGCGGAAACGCCGGGCGCCAGGCCGTAATCGTCGGCGATCAGGCGGATGCGCCGCGTCATCTGTTCGAAGTGCCCGGCTCCGGCCGATCGGCGGGGGCCACGCTGCGCACGACGTCGCGCACGAGATAGACCGGGCGATCCTTGCTCTCGCTGAGCGTGACCCAGACGTATTCGCCGATCAGGCCAAGCAAGGTCAGGTTGAGGCCGCCGAGCAGGACGACGGCAACCAGCAGGCTGGGGTAGCCCGGAACGGCAATGCCGTAGAAGATCACCTCGAAGAGCACCTTGGCGCCATAGAGCGCACCGGCCAACGCCGCGAGCAGCCCGCTGAGGCTGATGAGACGCAAGGGAATGACGGAAAAGGAAGTAAAACCTTCGAGCGAGAAGGCGATCAGGTTGAGCCGGCTCCATTTCGACGTGCCGCTGGCGCGGCCTTCCGGCGAATAGGGCAACGCCATCTGGCGAAAGCCGGCCCAGGCAAACAGGCCCTTGTTGAAGCGCCGCTTGTCGCGCAGGCTGGTCAGCGCGCGCGCCACGGCGCCGCGCATGACGCGAAAGTCGCCGGCATTTTCGGGAATATCGAAACGCTGGCTCGAGTTGATCAGGCTGTAGAAAAGCCGTGCAAGCTGGCTGCGCCGCCAGCTCGCCTCGCGGCGGTCGTTCTGCGCATAGACGACGTCGATGTCCGGATGGTCCACCAGCTCGGCGATCAGCTTCAGGCTGATGTCCAGGGAATGCTGGAGGTCGGCGTCCATGATCAGCACCATGTCGCCGCGCGACTGGTCGAGGCCGGCGAGCACCGCGACTTCCTTGCCGAAATTGCGGCTGAGGCGCACGATCTCCCACGACCCCGTCAGCGCTTGCGAAAACCGCACGGCACCATCGTCACGACTGCCGTCATCGACGAGGATCTTGTGTACGGTCATGCCGAAGCGTTGTGCCACGGCCACTTCGAGCTCGCCCAGCAGGCACGCGAAGGCCGATGCCGATGCCGCCTCGTTGAAGAACGGTGCGACAATATCGAGGCTCGGCCGCAACTCAACCATTCGCGACTCCCGCATTCACCACCTTTTCCCGTGCCTTGGCCCAGAACCACCAGATCAGCGAACCGGCGATAAAAGTGACGGCGACCGGCCGGAACCAGGGGAAGAGGAAATCGTGCACATGGCGCTCGACGCCGCTCAACCCGGTCACGAACAGCGTCGTCGACAGCACCGAGGCAAGGACGCCGCCCCGTTCTTCGCGCCACAACAGGGCGATGGCAAGACCGGCTGGTACCGCGATCATGGCAAAGGTGTTTGGCTCGACGCGCGGGTTGAAGACGCACATGTAGAAAGTGGCTGTCAGGAAGATCGCCAGCGCCGCCTTTCCCTGTTCGAGCCTGCGGTCGAACCAGATGACGGCAGAAAGCGTAAACAGGGCCATGACCATGCGCACGATCGTTGCGCCGATTTCCGGTATCGGCAGTCCTATCGTGGTGAACGGTGCCGTGAAATCGGTGGGCACGAAATGGCTGGTGTTGTCGACGGCCATGGAGGTCAGCATCTGGATGAAGACACGATACTGATCGTTGAGATAGCCGGCGGGAGCAAAAGCGTAAGGCAGTGCCAGCACGAACAGCAGCGCCAGCACCAGCACCGGTATCAACCGGAGCCGAAGGGCTCCTACCAACAACAGCATTATGATCGCGGTCGGCTTGGCGATGATGGCAAGCGAAGCCCAGAAGAACGTCTCCGCCCGCCGCCCTTCCAGCGCCGACAGGGTGAGAAGCCAGCAAGCGCCGGTCAAAAGGATCGTCGCCTGGCCGTTGCGGATCGCCCCCACCGCCATCGGCAAAGCGAGGAAAAGACCGAAAGAAAGCAGCCATGTCAGTTCGCCGCCGCCGAGCTTGCGCACCTGCCGCATCGCGGCGTAGGTCAGCACCGCAAAGCCAATGGAATGCCAAACCAAGCCGCCCAGATGCGGACCAAGCTTGACTATTGGAGTGTAGAGCGCGGCAAAGGCCGGCGCGTAGAGATACCCCATCTCGGACTGGGTGTCGTAGAGCGGCAGACCGGCCTGAAGCGCCACGCTGCCGTCGATATAGGCCTGCCATACCGTCCGCGTGTGCGGTGACCACAGGACCAGGGCAAGAACGACCAGGAACGCTCCGATCCACAGGCCAAACCCCAAACGGTCGAAAACCGGCTTGGAAATCGTCATCAAGGCGCTCCACACAATCCCGGAACTGGATCAGTCCAGCCTGTCCCGGCATTCGATGGCGGCGGCATATCACGGACGAAGCGGCGTGGCATAGGGGGCTGACGAACGTCAGGGCCGCACCTCCTTCGCCTCGAATATGCGTTCCCACCTTCATGGCTGCCGTCCGAGGCTGGCGACCTGACTAATCGTCAGTGAATTCGGGCAAACGAAAATAGGGGTTGCGCGGATCAAAGGGATATTTCGGCTCGCCCTTACCAGCAAGAACAGCCCCCGGAATCAGCACGCCTTTCGGCCCGAACTGATAGTCGATGCCGGCACAGAGGTGAGCGAGATCCTGGTAGTTGAAACTGCGCAACGCACTGCCACCTTCAAATGCAGCTGTTTTGAGTTGCTCAGGCATGAGCGGCCCGATCATCCTGTCGCGATAGGCTTTGATCTTGGCCTTGTTGAGTCTGGAGGCCTGACATTCGGCGCCGACGACCCGCGCCAGCATGATATTCCTGACCGCAGTCCCGGCAGGATCATCCAGCGGGGCCGAATATTTCTTGAGAAAGTAATTCGTACCGGGATCGTTCGTCATCGCCTTGCGCCAAAACGGCGGGAACTTTTCGGCAGCCTGTTCTCACAAGCAGCCCCTTTTTTGCAGTAACTGGACTTCGCTCGCCAGCCATTTTCGTTCAAGGCCGGATGAACACCTTGCCGTTGGGTTTGGCCAGTTCGGCTGGCAGCCGCGCCATTGCTTCGGCAAGCGGCACCACCGCCGTCACGTCGGTCGACCAGCGCCCATCGGAAAAACGCTTCTGCGCTTCCAGGATCGCCGGGCCGCGACGGTCGCGGAACTGGCGCATCCACTCACTCAGCCAAAACCCTTCGATATGCTTGTGCTGGAAGATCAGTTGGCCGGGCTCGCGGATAACGGTGGCTTCGGGATCGAGCCGCCCATAGATGATCCAGCGCGACCGCTTCGGCATGACGTCGAAGATGGCGGAGGCAAGCGGCCCGGTTACCGCGTCAAGGAAGATGCGCGGCTGTTCGGCCTTCATCACCTCGCGCAGCGCCGCCTTGAAATCCGGCGCCCTTTCATTGAGCACGTGCGCCGCGCCAAGCGCATTCAGAGCCGCGATCTGGTCGTCGCGGCGCACGGTGACGATCGGCCGGAAACCCTCTTCGCTGGCCAGGCCGATGATCAGCTTGCAGAGCTGGCTGGCGCCGGCGGTCATGACGAAGGCCTTCTCGCCTTCCTCCTTGACGATGTCGAACATGGCGAGCGCCGTGAGCGGGTTGACGATCATCGCCGCACCGTCCTCGTCGCGAACGGTGTCGAGCAGCGGGATGCAGGCAGCCGCCTCGGCGACGGCATAGTCGGCCCACGAGCCCCAGTTGGTGACGCCGGTGGCAAAAGCCACGCGCTTGCCGATCAGGCTTTTGGGATAGGGCTCGTCCCCGCTGGCAACGACAATGCCGACACCCTCGAAGCCGGCCGGCTGGCCCTTGGCACGCGGCTGGCCGTACTGGCCCTTGACGAAGGCGACATCGGACGGATTGATCGAGGCGAGGCTGACCTTGATCAGCACCTGGCTGGGGCCCGGTGTCGGCACCGCGATGCTGCCCGGCTCGAGATAGGGCTCCATCGCCTCCAGCACACTGCCGCTCCGCGTCCTGGTGTAGCCATCGCCGACAAGCAGCAGCGCCTTCATTTCGGATGGGACGGTCATCGGAACACTCCTCGCTCGAGCCTCGGGTCGCGCCCGCATGACGATGCCGGCGCTCAGACCTTCTCCTGCGTGTATTTCCTCAACTCCGTCCGCGCCACCTGACGGCGATGCACGGCGTCCGGCCCGTCGGCAAGGCGCAAGGTCCGCAGATGCGTCCACGACCGCGCCAGCGGTGTGTCCTGGCTGATGCCTTGCGCGCCGAACATCTGCACCGCCTCGTCGGTGACCTTGAGCGCGACGCGCGGTGCGACCACCTTGATCTGGCTGATCCAGGGAGCAGCGGCCCGCGCATCGCCCTGGTCGATCATCCACGCCGCCTTGAGGCAGAGCAGCCGCGCCATCTCGATCTCCATGCGGCATTCGGCGATGATGTCGAAATTGGCGCCGAGCTTTGCCAGCTTCTGGCCGAAGGCCTCGCGGCGCACGGAACGCTGGCACAGCATCTCGAGCGCCATCTCGGCCTGTCCGATGGCGCGCATGCAGTGGTGGATGCGGCCGGGACCGAGCCGCCCTTGCGCGATCTCGAACCCCCTGCCCTCGCCGAGGATCAGGTTCGACGCCGGTACGCGCACATTGTCGAAGCGAAGATGCATGTGACCATGCGGCGCGTCGTCATCGCCATAGACCTGCATGGCCCGGACCTTGGTCACACCTTTCGTGTCGGAAGGCACCAGGATCATCGAATGACGGCGGTGCTGCGGCTCCTCATCGCCCCCGGTCCTGACCATGACGATGTAGATGGCGCAGCGCGGATCGCCGGCGCCCGAAGCCCACCATTTCTCGCCATTGAGCACATAGTCGCCGCCGTGGCGTTCACAGCGCATGGCAATGTTGGTGGCATCGGATGAAGCGACATCCGGCTCGGTCATCAGATAGGCCGAGCGGATATTGCCGTCGAGCAGCGGTTCCAGCCATGCTTTCTTGTGGTCGGCCGAGCCGTATCGCTCCAGCACCTCCATGTTGCCGGTGTCGGGCGCCGAGCAGTTGAAGGTCTCGGCGCCGAGATGCGCCTTGCCCATCTCTTCGGCCAGATAGGCGTATTCGACGGTGGAAAGGCCATAGCCGCGTTCCGAGCCGGTCAGCCAGAAATTCCACAGGCCGCGCTCTCTTGCGGTCTTCTTCAGCCCTTCGAGGATCTCGCTCTGACGCGCACTGTAGACCCAGCGGTTGCCTGCCTTGCCCACTTCGCTGAGGAATTCATGGTCGAGCGGCATGATCTCGTCGCGCACCATGGCCGCGACGCGCGCCTGGATTGGCTTCAGCCGCTCGGTCATGCCGAGATTCATCTCCGTCATCGGTCGCTAACCCTTCATACACGCCAGGCATTTTGTCAGTGGCAAGGATGACCGTACTTCGGATAGCCTTGTCAACGAACTGTTTGCCCGCATGCCGAGCGCGGAGAATTGTGATGAGCTATCTGGACGAACTGTTTTCGGTGGCCGGCAAGACCGCGCTGGTGACGGGTGCGGCGACCGGCATCGGCCGCATGGCGGCGACCGCGCTGGTCAGGGCCGGCGCCAGCGTGATGATCGCGTCGCGCAAGGGCGAGGATTGTATCAAGGTCGCCGAAGAGTTGAACCAGCTTGGTGCACCGGGCCGGGCCGACGGCTTCGTCGGCGACGTTTCCAGCGAAGCCGGCATCGCCGCACTCGTCGCCGAGGTCAAATCGCGCACCGAACGGCTGAACATTCTGGTTAACAACGCCGGCGTCTCCTGGGGCGCGCCGCTGGAAAGCTTCCCCTATTCGGCATGGGCCAAGGTGTTTGGCGTCAACGTCACCGCGGTCTTCCACCTGACGCGCGAATTGCTGCCGCTGCTCGATGCCGCCGCCAGCGACGCCGATCCGGCCAGGGTGATCAACCTCGGTTCGGTAATGGGCACGCAGCCGCTGGCCGACGACGCCTATTCCTACACCGCCTCGAAGGCTGCGGTTCATCATCTGACGCGCACACTGGCGCTCGAGTTCGCCGCCCGCCGCATCACCGTCAACGCCTTTGCCCCCGGCCCCTTCCAGAGCCGGATGACGGCATTTGCCACCGCCACAGAGGAACAGGCCAGGCACGTCGGCAGCCATGTTCCGATCGGCCGTATCGGCGCACCGGATGACATTGCCGGCGCAACGCTCTATTTGTGCAGCCGTGCAGGCAGCTATGTCACTGGCGCCATCCTGCCGATCGACGGCGGACAGTCGGTGCAGCATGGGCTGACCTTGTTCAAGGAATGACATTTTCCGGCCACAGAAGCCGGGGGTGAACTGGAGGACATGAGCGTGGAACCGATCAGTCTCGATGTGCTTCTGGCCAGTGTCGGCAAGGAGGTCGGCGTGTCGCCGTGGCGGGTGGTCACGCAACGCATGATCGACCAGTTCGCCGACGCCACGGACGACCATCAGTTCATCCACTGCGATCCGGAGCGGGCGATGCGTGAAACGCCGTTCGGCGGCACCATCGCGCACGGCTTCCTGTCGCTGTCGCTGTTGTCGGCGATGACCTTCGAGACCATGCCGCCGCTGGAAAACGGCAAGATGGGCGTCAACCACGGCTTCGATTCGCTGCGCTTCCTGGCGCCGGTGAAAACCGGCGCGCGCATCCGCACGCGTTTCGTGTTGGCCGACGTCAAGGTCAGGCCGTCGGGCTGGGTGCAGACCGCGCATGACGTGACGATCGAGATCGAGGGTTCGAAGAAGCCGGCACTGACCGCGCGCTGGCTGACGCTGACCTTGATCGAACGCCAGCCCGAGACGGCATGAGTGATCCCGTTCTCGACCAGGCAGCGCTTGCGCCTTACCTCGAGGCGAACATACCGGGCTTTTCCGGGCTTGCGGCAGTCGAGAAGTTCAAATCCGGCCAATCGAACCCGACCTACCTTTTGACGGCGGCAAGCGGCCGTTACGTGCTGCGCGCCAAGCCGCCGGGGCAATTGCTGAAATCGGCGCACCAGGTCGACCGCGAATTCAGGGTGATGAGCGCGCTTGCCGGCACCGCCGTGCCTGTGCCGGCCATGCTGCATCTGTCGGCGGAAGGCTCGCCCATCGGCCGCATGTTCTACGTGATGGATTTCCTCGACGGCCGCATTTTCTGGGATCCGGCCCTGCCGGAGGCTGGCGACAATGATGAACGCGCCGCCATCTACGATGCCATGAACGACACCCTCGCCGCCCTGCACGAGGTCGATGTCGAAACAGTGGGACTCGGCGATTTCGGCCGGCCGGGCAATTATTTCGAGCGCCAACTGGCGCGCTGGACGAGCCAGTACCGTGCCTCGGAAACCGGCACCGTCGCCGACATGGACCGGCTGATTGCCTGGTTGGAAACGCATATGCCCGTAGATGACGGCCGGATCTCACTGGTCCATGGCGACTACCGGCTGGACAATCTGATCTTCGCGCCGGACCGGCCAACGGTTCTGGCAGTGCTCGACTGGGAACTTTCGACATCAGGCCACCCCTTCGCCGATATCGCCTATCAATGCATGCAATGGCGGCTGCCGCACGCTTCCGGCTTTCGCGGCCTGGGCGGTATCGATCGTTCCGCACTCGGCCTGCCTTCCGAAGAGGACTACGTCGCCGCCTACTGCCGGCGGCGCGGGCTCACCGGTATCGGCAACTGGACGTTCTTCCTCGCCTTTTCCTTCTTCCGGCTGGCTGCCATCTGCCAGGGCGTCTTCAAGCGGGCGCTGGACGGCAACGCCTCCAATCCCGAGAAGGCGAAAACCTATGGCGAGGCGGTGAAACTGCTTTCGTGTCTTGCCGCAGAACTGATCAACAGGGAGGCGTGATGGGCCATTTCGAGAGAGGAACGGTGCTGATCACGGGGCTGCCAAAATTCGAAAAGCGTCGGCACGATCCGAAGCATACCGTTTGGGAACTTCCCGTGCCCTTGTCCGTTTCCGTACAGCGTATATAATTTAGCCAGCCACCAACCCAACCGAAGGCACCAGATCTTGCCGCAGAGCGTCCAGACACGCCGCGAGAAACAAAAAGCAGAACTGCGCTCCGAATTGCTCGAGGCCGCGCATAAGCTTGTCCAGGAAGAGGGCTATGAGGGCCTGACCATCCGCAAGCTGGCCAAGCGGGTCGGCTACGCCCCGATGTCCGTTTATTCCTACTTCGCCGACAAGCAGGACATCCTGTTCGCTCTGGCCGAGGACGCATTCGAGACGCTCGCTCGCCGCATCGAGGAGCATCCGTCCGACGATCCGATCGCAGCCTTGCAGGCGGTGATGACGGAATATGCCGCCTTCGGGCTCGGCAATCCCAACGAATACCGCACCGTATTCATGACCGAAAAGACCAAGCTGCCGGAAGGCAGGAGCTACGACGACATGGAAGAGAGCAACCCGGCGATGAAGGCGCTGATCAGCCGGGTCGAGGCCTGCGTTGCCGCCGGAAAATTGCAGGGCGATCCGCGCGCCATCGCCACCATGCTGTGGGCGGTCGGCCACGGCACGATCTCGCTGCTCATCACCTTTCCATTCTACCCCTTCGGCGACCCGCAGGCCTTCGTGAAGCGGATGTGCGATTTCACGCTCGCCACGCTCAGCACGCAAAACGTCCCGCCATTGACCGAGACACCGGTCAACTGCTGAACGCCGTTCCCTTTCATTTCCATATTTTCTCTCCGCCCCAGCCAAACCCTGGGGGGATTTCTTGGTTAACGAAAAATTTATCGTACGCGTACGGTTTTCCCTTGAATTCCCAATCGACGGTGTATACGTACAGCCTATCGTACATGTACGAGAAAAATTCACCCGTCGGTACGAATTGAATTCGACCCGGAAACCGGAGACTGACAATGAAAAAGACACTCCTCACCCTCGCCGCCGTGCTGGCACTTTCGGGCTCGGCTTTCGCCGCCAACACCACCCCTCCGGTCAAGCATGCGCCGGTGGCGGCCTGCGTTGACACCAAGACCAATCTGAAGCTCGATTGCGCTTCGACCGGTTCGGTCGAGAAGAAGGGTGCCACGGAAAACACCGCTGAAGGCAAGGGCCCGCGGCTCGGCATCAGCATCAATCCGTGGATTGTGCCGAGCGCATTCTGATATCAGCAAAGATCACGTCTGGCCGGCACAAGCCGGCCAGCTTCAAGCGACCGAAATCGGCAGCTTCGCCGCTGAACTCTCAAAGGCTGCGTCGATCAGCTTCTGCATGTCGGCGGCGCGCCGGAACGACGGATCGCCATTCCGGCCTGCATCCAGCGCATCGGCAAAGCGTCGCGCATTGCGCTTGACACTGGGCAGATCCAAAGTCCGCCAGCGCTGAAGATCGACATCCCCGCCGAGGCAGGCCGACAGGCTCGATGCCTTGCCGTCGGTCTCGACCTTGATGGCGCCCTGGGTGCCGTGCAGGGCCAGCGACAGATCGTTGGCGTGGCCGGTCATATAGCGGCTCGCCACGATCGTGGCGAGCGCGCCGCAATCGAGCCGCGCCGTCATTGCCACGCTGTCATTGGCGTCCAGCACATAGTCGCCGATGCGCTCGCCCTCGGCCTTCGGAAACGTCACCAGATCGGCATGCAGGCTGACGATATCCTGGCCGGCGCCATAGGTGGCGAAATCCAGGATATGGATGCCGACATCGCCCAGCACGCCGGTCGAACCGTGCCGGCTGGACAAGCGCCACAGCCATTTGTCCTCGACCCGCCAGTCACCCCATGATTTGCTGACCAGCCAGCTTTGCCGGTAGCTCGCCTCGACATGGCGCAACGCGCCGATCGCGCCGGCCTGAACCATGCGCCGCGCCTCGTGGATCGCCGGTGAGTTGCGATAGGTAAGGTTGACCATGTTGATCACCCCGGCAGCCTCGGCCGCTTCGGTCATAGCAAGTGCGTCGGCATGATTCGGCGCCAGCGGCTTTTCGCAAAACACATGTTTTCCCACGCCGAGCAGCGCCAGCGTCGTCGCCCTATGCGCACCATCCGGCGTCGCGTTGATGGCGGCATCGAACTGGCCCCAGGCGATCGCCGCCTCCAGGCTCTCGAAAGAATCGCCGATCTTGCTGGCCGCGGCGAACGCCGCAGCGCGACCGGGCACCTGGTCGACACAGGCGACGATGCTGCAGCCGGGAATCCCGGCAAACTCCTCGACATGATGCCCGGCGATACCGCCGGTGCCGAGCAGAAGAATTCGATGCATTAGCCCCAAGCCCCCAAAATCAACTCACGCCTTGGGCAACTCAGGCCCCGATCAGCTCAGGCCGCCCCAATCAGCTCAGGCCCTTATCGCCATCGGCATGCAGGCGCAGCCCCTTCTGCACGATCTTCTCCTTGGCCGCATCCGTCGGCACGTTCGGCGCATTGGTGATGCCGGACCATGCCGGCGCCGGGTTGTGCGCCCAATGGACGGCGTTGCGCAGCACCTGCTGCACGCCCTCATTGTGATAGATCGGATAGGTCTCGTGGCCGGGCGAGAAGTAGAAGATCCGTCCCGCGCCGCGCTGGTAGGTCAACCCGGACCGGAACACCTCGCCGCCCTCGTACCAGGAGACGAACACCGTCTCCAGCGGCTCCGGCACCGCGAACGGCTCGCCATACATTTCGGTCTCGCCGATCTCCAGGCACTCGCCAATGCCTTGCGCGATCGGGTGGCCGCGGTTGATCGCCCAGACGCGCTCGCGCTCGCCCGCCTCGCGCCATTTCAGCGAACAGGGCGTGCCCATCAGCCGCTTGAAGATCTTTGAGTAGTGACCGGAATGGAGCACGATCAGGCCCATCCCTTCCCACACCCGCTTCTGCACCCGCTCGACGATCTCGTCCTTGACCTCGCCATGCGCCGCGTGGCCCCACCACAAAAGCACGTCGGTGGCCGCCAGGCGCTTTTCGCTCAGGCCGTGCTCGGGCTCCTGCAAGGTGGCGGTGGCCGCCTCAATGTCCTTGTCCTGGTTGAGCGCGGCGGCGATGGTGCCGTGCATCCCCAAGGGATAGAGTTCGCGCACGGCTTCATTGGTCTGCTCGTGGACGTTCTCGCCCCAAACGATCGCTTTTGTCGGCATTTTCATCTCCCAAAGCGCTTTAAATAGCACGCCCAAGGAGATTGAGAAGGTCCGATGCGATCTGGCCCGATGGAATACTAGGTCTTGCGCTTCTTGCGCCCCGGCACGGTCTTGGCCTTGCCCGGTTTCGCCGGTGCGCCGGGGATGGCGGTTCCGGTAATGGATACCGGATCGCTGGCCGGGAACGTGTCTTCAAGGCCTTCCTCGAGTTCCTCTTCGGCGCTCGGGGCTTCACGTCGCTCATGTTCGAGCGAGCGGACGGCCGATGTCTTTTTGACCGGCGACTTCGGCGCGGAATTCGACGGCATCGGCATTCTCCCTCGGCGTGCGGATGCAGAACGAGCGCGCCCTGCAAAACGTTCCGAGCTCAGACCGCCGCGTCCCGCGATCCCTCGGACAGGAAAGTAAAGACATAGTCCGAGAAGGAACGCCAGCATTCGACCCGGAAGGCATCGGCGGCTGTGCGCAACAGCACGATCTCGGTCTTGCCCAGGATGGTGCGCGACGCCGCGCCCACCGGGAAGGCGTCGAGCGACAGATCCTGCGGGCAGCCCGCATTGATTGTCGCCGCTGCCCCAGTGCCCGTCACTGATATCGCGATGTTGCGATGCGAGACGCCAACCGCCGAATGCAGCGCGGATACTTTGGCGCAATCGGCGAGCGGATCGTTGCCGGCCTCATCGATGACAAGCCATTCGTCGGGGCCGAGCCACAGAGCGATGCGCCCACCCTTCGAGGCGGATGTCTTCGGCTTTTTCGGCAAGGTCACGCCGAGCACCTTCGAAAGCGCTGCGACCGAAGCCTCCGGCGCACGCAGCGAAATGCGCTCGGCCGGCGGCAGCACCTCGACCTTGACGGCGGCGGCAGTGGTGCTGCGACCGGCCAGCGCCGGACGGCGTTCTACCGAAGACGATGCAGCTGGCGTCGTCTTTCTTGCAGCGGCCTTAGCCATTGAGGCGCCCTCCCGTTTCGTCGAAGAACACCATGCCGGTAACCTCCACTTCGATCACCCCGTTCGGCATCGGCACGTAGAGTGTCTCGCCCATGCGGTCGCGACCGCCGGCGACCAGCGCCAGCGCGATCGAGCGGCCGCAATTTTCCGACCAGTAGCTCGAAGTGACATGGCCGATCATCTTCATCGGGATCGCCTGCTTCGGATCCTCGACGATTTGCGCGCCTTCTTCGAGCACCACCTTGGGATCTTTGGTCTTGAGGCCCACCAGCTGCTTGCGGCCCTTGGCGACAAGGTCCGGCCGAGTCAGGCCGCGGATGCCGACGAAATCGGCCTTCTTTTTGCCGACCGCCCAGTCGAGCCCGGCGTCGTTCGGCGTCACCGTGCCGTCGGTGTCCTGGCCGACGATGATGTAGCCCTTTTCAGCGCGCAGCACGTGCATGGCCTCGGTGCCGTAGGCGGCGGCGCCATGCTTCTGGCCTTCGGCCCACAGCGCTTCCCAGACCGCCTGGCCATAATCGGCCGGCACATTGACCTCGAAGCCGCGCTCGCCTGTGAACGACATGCGGAACAGCCGCGTCGGCACGCCGCAGATCTTGCCTTCGCGCACCGACATGTGCGGCAGCGCCTCGTCCGACATGTCGATGCCTTCGACCAGCGGCGCGATGATGTCGCGCGACTTGGGTCCCTGCACGGCGATGACCGCCCACTGCTCGGTGATCGAGGTCAGCCAGACATTGAGATGCGGGAACTCGGTCTGGAGATAGTCCTCCATGTGGTTCATGACACGCGGCGCGCCGCCGGTCGTCGTCGTCACATGGAAACGGTCGGGCGCCAGCCTGCCGACGACGCCGTCATCATAGATGAACCCGTCCTCGCGCAGCATGATGCCATAGCGGCAGCGGCCGGGTTCCAGCTTCTCCCAAGGGTTGGTGTAGAGCAGCTCCATGAATTTGGCCGCATCCGGCCCGGCCACTTCGATCTTGCCCAGTGTCGAGGCATCGAACAGGCCTGCCGTCTTGCGCACGGCGACGCATTCGCGGTCGACCGCGGCATGCATGTCCTCGCCCGCCTTGGGGAAATACCAGGCGCGCTTCCACTGGCCGACATCCTCGAACACCGCGCCTTGCGCCTCGGCCCAGGGATGAATCGCCGTTTTGCGCGTGGGGTCGAACAGCGGCCCGCGCGCATGGCTGACGATGGCGCCGAAGGTCACCGGCGTATAGGGCGCCCGGAACGTGGTCAGGCCGACCTCCGGGATCGGCTTTCCCAGCATCTCGGCGGCAATCGCCAGGCCGTGCATGTTGGAGGTCTTGCCCTGATCGGTGGCCATGCCGTTGGTGGTGAAGCGCTTGACGTGCTCGATCGAGCGCATGCCTTCGTGCACCGCCTGGCGGATATCCTTGGCGGTGACGTCGTTCTGGAAGTCGACAAACGCCTTCACCGTGGTGTCCGGCCCGGCGCCAGGAGCCGCACCCAGCATGCCGCGCGACCAGCTCTCGGAGGTGTCGACCTTCGGCTTCGTACCCTTGGCGGTTTTCGCGCCCGCATCCCTGGCCGCTTTGGCGCCCGCGGCATAGGCCTCGTCGACCGTCGCCGATAGGCCGTCGGTACCATTGCAGGCGCCGACAGAGACACAATCCTGCGCATAGGTGCCCGGCACGAAGCGCTTGGTCTCGTCGTTGAAGGCGACCTTGCCGCGCGACTGCGAGAACAGATGCACCGACGGCGTCCAGCCGGCCGACATCAGGATCGCGTCGACTGGAATGGTGCGTTCGCCGCCGCCATTCTTCGGCTGCACCGTCATCGAGGAAACGCGCAGCTTGCCGCCGGCGCGGATCACCGCGCGGCCGAAATTGACCTCGATGCCGAGCGCCCTCGCCTCGTCGATCACCGGTCCGGTCGGATTGTCGCGCAAATCGACGATCGCCGCCACGTTGACGCCGGCCTTCTTCAGGTCGATCGCCGCTGCATAGGCGGAATCATTGGCGGTGTAGACGCCGACATTCCTGCCGACCGCGACGCCATAGTGGTTGAGATAGGTGCGCGCGGCACCCGCCAGCATGATGCCCGGGCGGTCGTTGTCGGCGAACACCATGTGGCGCTCGATGGCGCCCGAGGCCAGCACCACGCGCTTGGCCCTGACCTGCCACAGCCGCTCGCGCGCCAGATCGTGGCCAGGAGCCTTCAGATGATCGCTGACACGCTCGACCAGGCCGACGAAATTCTGCGCGTAATAGCCGAACGCCGTCGTGCGCGGGAGCACGCGGACATTGTCCATCGCGGCGAGCTTCGCCACCGCAGCTTGCGCCCAGGCAAAGCCGTCCTGGCCGTCGATTTTCGCGCCGCTCTCGAAACGCAGGCTGCCGCCGAACTCGGCCTGCTCGTCGGCGAGGATGACGCGCACGCCGGTCTCCGCCGCTGCCAATGCCGCAGCGATGCCCGCCGCACCGCCGCCCAGCACCAGCACGTCGCAATGCGCATAGCGTGACGAATAATGGTCGGGATCGGGCTGGTCCGGGGAAACGCCAAGACCGGCCGCGGCGCGGATCTTTGGCTCGTAGAGGCTCTTCCATGCCGCCTTCGGCCACATGAAGGTCTTGTAGTAGAAGCCGGCCGAAAACATCGGCGACGCAATGTCGTTGACCGCACCGACGTCGAAGGACAGCGACGGCCAGCGGTTCTGCGACTGCGCCTCGAGCCCGTCATAGAGTTCTTGCACAGTCGCGCGCACGTTCGGCGTCTTGCGTGCCGCGTCGCGCCTGATTTCGACCAGCGCGTTCGGCTCCTCGGCGCCCGCCGACAGGATGCCGCGCGGACGGTGGTACTTGAACGAACGGCCGACCAGATGGACGCCATTGGCGAGCAGCGCCGAGGCCAGCGTGTCGCCCTCGATGCCGGCATAGGACTGGCCATCGAAGCTGAAACGCGCGGTCTTGGCTTGGCTGAAGCGGCCGGCGCCGGAAATGCGGTACGACGCGCCGCTCATTTGCCAACTCCCGGCAGCTTGGAGGGTTTGGGTTCGCCGGCCTTGTAGGTCATGACGAACCTGTCGGTGACGGTGTCGCGCACGGCATTGAAGAAACGCGCGCAGCCATGCATGTGCCGCCACCGCTCATAGATGATGCCCTTGGGGTTGGAGCGGATGAAAAAGAACTTTTCGAAATCGTCGTCGCTCTCGCCGGCCATATTGGCCGAGCGCGCGATATGCGCCTCGCCGGCGTTGCGAAACTCGAGTTCCGGACGCTCTTCCTCGCAATAGGGGCAGCGGATGAGAAGCATTTGTTCGTTCCTACAATTCGCCGTGGCCGACGCGGGCGCCCGCCGGTTGATCGCAAAGCTTCTGTCCCAGGGTCGCGAACGGCGCGACGAGCCGGATACGTTCCTCCAGGCTTGCAGCGGGACGAAACAGATCGCGCGACGCCATGTTGCCGAGAGTGAGTTGCATCGGATCGGTGGTGACGATGACTTGACGCGGCTGGAATGTCTCGTCTTCGTCAAGCCCTTCGGGACGTCCCTCGAAGAACATCACCACCCGCTGGCCGCCGCTCCAGACGCAGGCCAGCGTGCCGTCGTCGACCGAAAACGGCCAGACGGTCTCGTTGCCGGTGCGGCTGATCGGTTGCGTGCGCACTTCGTCAGCCGACGGAAAATGGAACATGCCCCGTTCCCCCGCCAGCACGTGTTCCCCCGCCAGAATCAGCGGCATCGCGACAGCCATCCCAGCCATCATCAGTGCGCCACCGCCGCCGCCGCCGCCTCGTCGATGAGCCGGCCGGTGCGGAAGCGCTCGATGGTGAAGGGCGCATTGATCGGATGCGGATCGTCTTTGGCGATGGTGTGGGCAAAGACATGGCCCGAGCCCGGCGTCGCCTTGAAGCCGCCCGTGCCCCAGCCACAATTGACATAAAGCCCGGGCACCGGCGTCTTGGCCAGGATCGGCGAGCGGTCGGGCGTGACGTCGACGATGCCGCCCCACGAGCGCAGCATCTTCATGCGCGTGAAGATCGGGAACATCTCGCAGATGGCGTCCAGCGTGTGCTGCAATATGTGCAGGCCGCCGGTCTGCGAATAGGAGACATACTGGTCGGTGCCGGCGCCGATCACCAGCTCGCCCTTGTCGGACTGCGAGATATAGGCGTGCACCGTGTTCGACATGACCACGCAGGGCACCACCGGCTTGACCGGTTCCGACACCAGCGCCTGCAATGGATAACTCTCCAGCGGCATGCGCACGCCGGCCATGTTCATGATCACTGAGGAATGGCCGGCGGCAACGACGCCGACCTTCTTGGCACCGATGAAGCCGCGCGTCGTGTCGACGCCCATGACCGCGCCATTGGGCGCCCGCTTGACCCCGGTGACCTCGCAATTCTGGATGATGTGCACGCCGCGCGCCGAGGCGCCGCGCGCATAGCCCCAGGCAACCGCATCGTGGCGCGCCGTGCCGCCGCGCCGCTGCAGCGCCGCACCGACCACCGGATAGCGCGCGTCTTTGGAGGTGTTGAGCGGCGGGCAGAATTCCTTCGCCTGCTCCGGCGTCAGCCACTCATTGTCGATACCGTTCAGCCGGTTGGCGTGCACGTGGCGCTTCAGCACCTGCACGTCGTGCACATTGTGCGCGAGCATCATGACGCCGCGCGCCGAATACATGACGTTGTAGTTGAGCTCCTGGCTCAGCCCATCCCACAGCTTCAGCGCATGGTCGTAGATGCCGGCGCTCTCGTCATAGAGATAGTTGGAGCGGATGATGGTGGTGTTGCGGCCTGTGTTGCCGCCGCCGAGCCAGCCCTTTTCCAGCACCGCGACATTGGTGATGCCGTGAACCGTGGCGAGGTAATAGGCGGTGGCCAGGCCATGGCCGCCGGCGCCGACGATGATGACGTCGTATTCTTTCCTGGGCTCAGGCGAGGACCACTGTTCTTCCCAGCCCTTGTGACCGCGCATGGCTTCACGGGCGATGGCGAATACCGAATATTTCTTCAACGTCCCAACCTCGCCCCAAAAAGGCTTCGCGAATGGCGGCCGGCGTTCATTCGGTCCCGGCGCGCGAGGTGTATCACTAGCGAAACAGCGCTTCCACCCTTGCGCTGTTTGCGACGGCGCTTGCCGTTTTGCGCCGTGGTGAAAAAGACGCATCCGGCGCGTCGGCGCTTTCCAGCATCTTGGCGGGTATCGGGTGGCTCGCCTGGCCTCGATCTGCGACCAAGCATCCCAACTGCCGGTCAAGCCGGCGCGAAGAAAAGGATGCAAAAATGTTCGCACTCGCCAACAAGGTCGCCATCGTCACCGGCGCCAGTTCCGGCATCGGCCGCGCCACGGCAAAACTCTTTGCCGAGGAAGGCGCCAAGGTCATCGTCGCCGCCCGCCGCCAGGCCGAGCTCGACGCGCTTGTCGCCGAAATCGCGGATGCCGATGGCATCGCCATCGCGCTTGCGGGCGATGTCCGCGACGAAGCCTACGCAAAGGCCCTTGTCGATCTGGCGGTCGAAAAATTCGGCGGGCTCGACATCGCCTTCAACAATGCCGGCGCTGTCGGCCTGATGGGACCGATAGCCGAACTGCCGCTGGAAGGCTGGCGCGAGACGCTCGACACCAATCTCACCAGCGCGTTTCTCGGCGCCAAATACCAGGTGCCGGCAATGGTCGAGCGTGGCGGTGGTTCGCTGATCTTCACCTCCACCTTCGTCGGCCACACAGTCGGCATGCCAGGCATGACCAGTTATGCCGCGAGCAAGGCCGGCCTGATCGGACTGACACAGGTGCTGGCCGCCGAATACGGCCCGAAAGGCGTGCGGGTCAACGCGCTGCTGCCCGGCGGCACAGACACGCCGGCGGCAACCTTCAAGACTCCGGAATCACGGGCCTTCGTCGAAGGCCTGCATGCTTTGAAGCGTGTCGCTATGCCGGAGGAGATTGCCCGTTCGGCGCTCTATCTCGCCTCCGATGCCTCGAGCTTTACCACCGGAGCCGCTCTGTTTGCCGATGGCGGCGTGTCGATCAACCGGACGTGAAGACTTTTCGCGTCCGGAATGCATGTTCATAGCCGCCAGGCAGACGGCCGGTCTTGATTTTTTGCCGCGATTTGGCGATTCCGTTTCTGTCCAAAAGCGGGGTCTGGAACCATGTTGCTGATCAGAACCTATGTGACTGCGAGTGCGATCGAAGGCGTCGGCGTGTTCGCTGCGGAGCCGATCAGGAAAGGGGCTTCGATCTGGCGGCTCGATCCGGATTTCGACCGACTGGTCCCCATGGACAAATACGAAGCGGCACCCCCGCATCTCAGGGAACTGCTCGACCGCTATGCCTATCCCAGCCCCGACCGGCCAGGTTTCATGGTCTATGAAGTCGACAATGGCCGCTTCATGAACCATTCCAGCAATCCGAATACGGATTTTTCGCAATATGGCGGGGCCACCGCGACCCGCGACATCGCCGTGGGCGAGGAGATCACCTGCGACTACGGCGAGTTCTTCGAGGATTTCGAGCTGCTGCACCTCGCGACGGCCTAGTCGGCTCCTTATCTCAAGGCAAACAGACTGCGGCTGGCACCGCAAATTCATTTCCGCTGTGGACAGCGCGGCATGATTCTGCTATCAGCCGCCACAATTCGTGGTGTAAACCGCCGCGGAGGCTAGCGGCTATGATCGCTTGCCTGTTGATATCAAACCCGAAAGACAGGATTGCCCGTGCAGGTACTCGTCCGCGACAATAACGTTGATCAGGCGCTTCGCGCTCTCAAGAAGAAGATGCAGCGCGAAGGCATTTTCCGCGAAATGAAGATGCGCGGTCACTACGAGAAGCCGTCCGAGAAGCGCGCCCGCGAAAAGGCTGAAGCCGTTCGCCGCGCCCGCAAGCTGGCCCGCAAGCGCGCCCAGCGCGAAGGCCTGCTGCCGATGACGCCGCGCCCTGTTGCTGCCGGCGCCGCTGGTGGTGCAGCTGGCGCTCCGCGTCCGCCGCGGTTCTAACGCCAATTTTTCGTCCTTTTCGAAGGATATCAGAGGTGGCGCGATGTGGAATCGCCGCCACCTTTTTGTTTTGATGTGACCGGTCCGGAGGGGGAGCCGGATCTGAACGACGCGGCTTGAAGTGAGGACAGGGCAGACATGAACGCAACGAGCGTGGAGCGCGGGACCGCATTGCGTGGTTTCGCCCTGACAGCGGCCCTGCTCTCCGGACTGGCGCTTGCCGGCTGCCAAACGGCGGGCCCGACCGGTGAATTCAACAACATCGACAAGGCGCAAGGCTCGAGCGAGAACATTTCCTCGCTGTCGGCGGTCATCCAGCGCAATCCCCAGGATCCCGAAGGCTACAATGTGCGCGGCTCGGCCTATGGCCGTGGCGGTCAGTACCAGGCGGCGCTCAAGGATTTCAATCAAGCCATCCAGCTCAATCCGAATTTCTTCCAGGCCTATTCGAATCGTGCGCTCATCCAGCGCTTCCTCGGCAACCAGGAAGCCGCGCTCGCGGACTACAACCGTTCGATCCAGATCAACTCGAACTATGACGCCGCCTATATCGGCCGCGGCAATCTCTACCGCAAGGCGGGTCGCACCCAGGACGCCTTCAACGACTTTCAGAAGGCGATCCAGCTCGATACGACCGACGCGCGCGCCTACCACAATCGAGGCCTGATCTATCAGAGCCAGGGCCAGCACAAATTCGCCATCGAGGATTTCTCGACCGCCATCTCGCTGGCGCCGGACGCCGCCGAGCCCTACAACGGCCGCGGCCTCTCCTATCTGGCGACCAATGACGAGGACAACGCCTTCTCCGATTTCAACATGGCGATCAAGCTCGACGGCAAGAACGCCGAGGCCTGGGCCAACCAGGCGCTGATCTACGAGCGGCGCGGTGACAAGGCGAAAGCCGCGAAATCCTATAAGGAAGCCGTTCGCCTCGACCCGACCTACCAGCCGGCCAAGGATGGCCTCGCCCGCGTCAGCTGATCTCGGTTTCGGCAAACGCTTCCCATACAAATCCGCGTGACATCCAAATGCCGCGGGATCCTTGGCGTGTCCGAAAAGACGCACTTCGCAACCGCGCATTAACCCCGGCAGGAGGCTTTCGGCCCCTGCCTTGATCGCGCCAAGTTTTCAGCGGAACGGTCTGGCCTCCCAAGCCGTTATCGAAAAGCAATTTGCGAAAGGACCCTCCCATGATCAAGAAACTCGCCTGCGCCGCTGCCCTCGCCACGACGATGTTCGCGGTGGCTCCAGCCAGCGCCGGCAAGCTGCAACTCGGCACGCTCGATTGCACCATCGACGGCGGCACCGCTTATATCGTCGCTTCCAACAAGGGCGTGTCCTGTGTCTTCCGGCCTCATCATCACGGGCCGTCCGAGGTTTACACAGGCGTCATCTCCAAGATCGGCCTCGATGTCGGCCAGACGCATCAGGGCCAGCTCGTTTGGGCCGTGCTGGCTGCGACCCGGGACCGTGACGGAGGCGATCTCGCCGGCAGCTATTACGGCGTCAACGCCGAGGCGAGCGTGGTGACCGGCGGCGGCGCCAATCTGCTGGTTGGCGGCTTGGACAGCGCCTTCATGCTGGAGCCGCTCAGCGTCCAGGCGCAGACCGGCGTCAACCTTGCCGTGGCCGTGACCTCGCTCCAGCTGATCCATTCATTCAAGTGATCGCATGGAGCCGTGCGCTCCATGACCCCTCACCCCGCGGCGCGGAACCAGATAGGATGGTTCCGCGCCGTTGATTTTTGAGGGGACCATCATGCTGAAGACAGCCATCGCTGCCATATTCGCTACCGTGTTTGTCGGAGCAGCGCAGGCGCAGGACCGAGGCATAGAGCTCGGTACGCTTGACTGTGCCATTGGCGGCGGCACCGGCTTCATCTTCGGCTCGAGCAAGGATCTGAGCTGCACCTTCAACCCCGCCGACAAGAGCTTCGCGTCGGAAGCCTATTTCGGCGCCGTCAACAAATACGGCCTCGACATCGGCACGACGAAGCAGACGGTCATGCAGTGGATCGTGCTGACGCCGCTGAAGAACATCTACGCGCCGGGTGCGCTGGCCGGCGACTACATCGGCGCCAGCGCCGAGGTGACGGCCGCCGTCGGCGCCGGCGCCAATCTGCTGGTCGGCGGCTCCGCTCAGGCCTTCACCTTGCAGCCGCTCAGCTTGCAGACGCAGACCGGCATGAACCTCGCGATCGGCGTCAGCCAGTTCCAGCTGCGCAGCACCGAGAACTGATCGCGCAACGAACCCGCCAATCGGAAAGGCTGCCGCGCGAACGGTCCTCAAAAAACCGCTTGAGCTCAACCCCGGTTGAGGTTTTACAAGCCTGCCCCGAACGAAACAACGCCTCGATGCGGCGCCCGATCCGGCGCTGTCGAACCGCATGGTCCTGCCGGAAAGCCGCACTGGCTTCTGGCGTCCTGCGCTGGCGTCGAGATATGCAAGACAGGGGTGGAAATGACCGAGATCAGCACAAACAAGGTCGACTGGCGCGGATTATGGGCAAGCGGCGACCTGGCGCGCTTCTGCTTCATCAGCCTCGGCATCCTGTTGCACGCCACCAACGAGACGATGGTGGCAACGGTGATGCCGGCCATGGTCGGCGAACTGGCGGGCGTGCAGCTCGTCGGCTGGTCGCTGGCGATCTACGAACTCGGTGCCATCGTTGCCGGCGCGGCCGCCGGACGGCTGGTGAGTTATGTCCCCTTGCGCACCAACATGGTGGTCGCAGCCCTGCTCTACGCAGCAGGCGCCCTGATCTGCGCCACCTCGCCTTCCATGCAACTGTTCCTCGCCGGCCGCCTGATCGAAGGACTTGGCGGCGGTGCGCTGGTGTCGCTGGCCTTCGTCTCGGTCGAACGACTGTTCTCGCGCGCCATCTGGCCGCAGCTTTTCGGCATCATGTCGGCGATCTGGGGCGTCGCCGCCTTCAGCGGACCATTGCTCGGCGCGATCATGACCGAGCTTTTGTCATGGCGCTGGGCCTTCGGCATCTTCACCCTCGGCGGCGCAGCCATGGCGCTGGCAAGTTTCATCGTGCTCGACACGCCGGAGGCGACGAGGCCGAAGGCGAGCGCAGGCGGGGCGCCGCCCTTCCCGTTCGCGGCCCTTGCCTGCCTTGCCGTTGCCGTGGTGCTGATCGCCTCGGCCGGCGTCGACATCGCCTTGCTGCGCTCTTCGCTGCTGATGGCCTTCGGCCTCATCGGCCTGCTGCTGTTCTTCACCATCGACGCGCTGAAGCCGCTTTCGCGGCTGTTCCCGGCGCGGCTGTTCTCATGGCGCACGCCGGTCGGCGCCGGCATGACCATGGTTGCCGCTTTTTCGGTGGCCACCTGTTCCTTCGGCGTCTACGGGCCGCTGCTGCTGACCAGCCTTCACGACATTCCGCTGCTGACCACCGGCTACATCATCGCCGCCGAATCGATCGCCTGGTCGATCCTGTCGATCCTGGTCGCCAACGCGCCGCCGCGGCGCGAGCGGCTGATCATCATCGGCGGCGCGGTGATGATCGCGGCCGGCATCGCCGGCTTTGCCTACACGATACCCCTGGGCTCCATCCCGCTCATCCTGATCTGTGCCCTGTTGCAAGGCGGCGGCTTCGGCATCGCCTGGCCGTTCCTGACACGCGTCATCGTCGCCTCCGCCCCGAAGAGCGAGCAGACCATCGCCTCGGCGGCGGTGCCGACCATGCAGCGCATCGGCTACGCCGTGGGTGCAGCCCTTGCCGGCATCGTCGCCAATGCCAGCGGCTTTTCGCAAGGTTTGAACCACGACGCGGCGGCGAATGTCGCGTCCTGGCTGTTTCTTGCCTTCGTCCCGCTCGGCATTGTCGGCTGTCTCGCGGCCTTGCGGGTTTCCAGGCCGCTTGGCCAGCAGCTGGAAGCTACTGGCTAGAAGCGCCCAACCCGCTCATTCGACCTCGCGCAGGCGGTAGCCGACGCCGGTCTCGGTGGTGATGTAGCGTGGCTGGTCGGGGCTCTTCTCGATCTTCTGCCTGAGCTGGCGCACATAGACCCTGAGATACTGCACGTCGGACGAGTCGCCCCAGACCTGCTTCAACAGGAAATGGTGGGTCAGCACCTTGCCGGCGTGCTGCACCAGCATGCGCAGGATGTCGTATTCCTTCGGCGACAGCTTTACCTCCTTGCCCTCGACCTTGACGATGCGCTTGACCAGATCGACGCTGAGATCGCCGGTCTGGAAAATCGGCTTCTCTCCCTGCTGCTGGAACTTGTGGCGGAGCGCCACGCGGATGCGTGCGACCAGTTCGTTCATGCCGAAGGGTTTGGTGACATAGTCGTCGGCGCCGAGCTCCAGGGCCTGGACGATACCGGCCTCGTCGGTCCGGCTGGACAGGATGACCACCGGAATGTCGAGGCCGTCGTCGCGCCATTTGCGCAGCAACTCATGGCCGCTCATGCCGGGCAGGCCAAGGTCGAGCAGGACGAGGTCCGGCTTCTCCGCCTCCATCAGCTCGATGGCCGCCCTGGCATTCGGCGCCTCGCTGATCGCGTAGCCCTGGCTGCCGAGGCCGACGCGCAGCAGCTTGCGGATCGGCGGCTCGTCATCGACGACCAGTATCCTGACGTTCGAGTTTGTCATGCCAGGTCACCCACATCGTCGGTATTCGAAGCGTCGAAGTTGGGCGGATTTGCCGGCTTGGGCATTTTGATGGTGAAGACCGCGCCCGAACCGTCGGTCCGGTTTGCCGCCGTGATCGTGCCACCCATCGCCTCTATGAAGCCGCGGCAGATCGACAGGCCGAGCCCGGTGCCGGCGCGGATCTGGTCGCGCTTGCGCACCCGGTAGAAGGTGTCGAAAATCCGTTCCAGATCGCCGGGAGGAATGCCCGGCCCTTCATCCATGATCTGCAGCAGGACGGAGCCATTGTCGGTCCAGCCCTGGACGCGGATCGTCGAGCCGGCCGGGGCATATTTCGCCGCATTGTCGAGAAGATTGAACAACGCTTGCTCGAACAGCACCGGGTCGACCTTCAACATCGGCAAATCCCTGGGGATGTCCGTCTCGATCTTGTGCTCGCCGATGATTTTCCTGGCCCTTTGCAGGGCGGAGCCGACGATGTCGCCGACATAGTGAAAGGCGCAGTTCGGCTCCATCGCGCCGGACTCGATCTTGGTCATGTCGAGCAGATTGGCGATGAAGCGGTTCAACCGCTCGGATTCGTCGAGCACCGTCGACAGCAGTTCGGCCCGATCCGGTTCGGGAAGTGCTGCTGAAAAATCCCGCAGCGTGCCGGCGGCGCCCATGATGGCGGCGAGCGGCGTCTTCAGATCATGGGAAATGGAGGTGAGCAGCGCCGAGCGCAGCCTGTCCGCCTCGGCGGCGAGCTTGGCCCGGTCGACGTCGGCGACCAGTTGGATACGCTCGATGGCGACTGCCGCCTGGTCGGCCAGTGCGTCGAGAAGCCGCTGCTGCTCGGGCGTCAGCAGCGGTCCCTGCTTGTCGTTGTCGAGGCCGACGACGCCGATGGCCGTGCGCCCGGTCCGCAAGGGCAGATAGAGGCGCTTGGCACCCGGAAGCGTGTCGGCGCCGCGACCTGCGGCACGATTGTGCTCCCAGGCCCAGCGGGCGGCGGCGATGTCGGCTTCGGCCAGCGTGTCATCAGGCGGATAGCCGGCCTTGACGGTGATCGTCCCGTCTTCCGGCAAAAGCAGCACCACGCGCAGCTTCAGCATCGAGGCGATCTGGAAGGCGGTGGCCCAGAGGACGTCGTCCAGCGTCCCGGCGCCGGCGAGCTTCTTCGAAAAGAGGTAGATATCCTCCGTCGCCCGCGCCCGCGAGCGGGCGGCGACCGCCTGGCGCTGCACGCGCGCCGTCAGATTGCTGGCAATGACCGCAACGACGAGAAAGACGCCAAGCGCGACGATGCTCTCCGGATCCCTGATCGTCAGCGTATAGCGCGGCTCCAGGAAGAAATAATTGAAAGCAAGGGCGCTGACGAAACAAGCATACAGAGCCGGCCACAGGCCGCCGGTCACCGCCGATGCCAGCACCCCGATGAGCAGAATGATCGCCAGATTGCGAACGTCGAGAAACTGATCGAGAAGGACGGCGAAGGCGAGCGAGCCGATGACAAAGGCCGTCGCCTTGAGATAGGGCCAGATTTCGAACTGCCACTGCTCGTCGGCCGCCTTGACGCTCCGCGACGCCGCCTCGGTGCCGCGTTCGCTTCCCGAAATGACATGGACGCTGATATCGCCGGCATTGCGGATGAGATCGTAGGTGAGCGAGCCTTCGATCAATTCGCGCCAGCGCGACCGGGTCGGCCTGCCGACGACGATATGGGTAAAATTGTTCGCCGTCGCATAACGCACGATGTCCTGCGCCACATTCTGACCCGGAATGGTCGTCACCTCGGCGCCAAGCTGCTGGGCAAGGCGCAGGTTCGTCGCCAGCCGGTCCTTGTCATTCTCGGGCATGCTGGCCGAGCGCGTGCTGTCGACGTGCAGCGCCGTCCAAGGAGCACGCAGCCGGTCGGCCAGCCTGCGCGCATAGCGCACGCGGGCCGCTCCTCCAGGTCGCGCGTCGAGGCAGACGAGGACCCTTTCGCCTGCCGCCCACGGTCCTGGAATGGCGTGCGCCTGCATATGGATGAGCAACTGGTCGTCGACACGCTGCGCGGTGCGGCGCAGCGCCAGTTCCCTGAGCGCCGTCAGATTGCCCGGCGAGAAATAGTTCTCGATCGCGCGCTGCGCGGTGTTGGGGAAATAGACCTTGCCTTCCTCGAGCCGCTTGATCAGGTCGTCGGGGGTGAGATCGATGATCTCGACATCGTCGGCCTGGTCGATGATGGAATCGGGAACCGTCTCGCGAACCCTGACCTTGGTGATCTGGGCGACGACGTCGTTCAGGCTTTCGACATGCTGGATGTTAAGCGTCGTATAGACGTCGATGCCGTGCGTCAGGATCTCCTGGACGTCGAGGTAGCGCTTGGGGTGGCGGCTGCCGGGCGCGTTGGTGTGGGCGAGCTCGTCGACAAGAACCAGCGCCGGGCGCCGGGCGAGGATGGCGTCGATATCCATCTCGTCGAGGATACGCCCCTTGTAGTCGACCTTGCGGCGGGGAATGACCTCATAGCCCTCGACCAGGGCCGTTGTTTCCTTGCGGCCATGCGTCTCGACGACGCCGATCACCACATCCACGCCGTCGGCCAGCCTGGCGCGGCCCGACATCAGCATCTCATAGGTTTTGCCGACGCCCGGTGCCGCGCCGAGGAAAATTCTCAGGCGGCCGCGACCCTCCCGCTCGGCATGGTCAAGCAGTGCGTCGGGCGAGGGTCTGGTGTCGCTGCTTCTGTCGTCAGGCATCGGGATCGATCATGGATGGCGCCGGGGGTACTGTCGATCCCCGGCCGCCGCCATTCACTCTTTCGCTACGTCCAGCGCAAGGTTGAGGCCAAGCACATTGACCACAGGCTCGCCCATGAAGCCGAGTTCCCTGCCCTCGACTTGGGCATCGACAAGCGCCTTGACCCTGGCTTCCTCGATGCCCCTGGCCTTGGCCACCCGAGCGACCTGGAAGTAGGCGGCTTCCGGGCTGATGTCGGGATCGAGGCCACTGCCGGACGTCGTCACCAGATCCATCGGAACAGGCTGGTTCGGGTTTTCCGCTTTCAACTTCTCGGCGTCGCCCTTGATGCGGTCGATCAGCTTGGGACTGGTCGGGCCGAGATTGCTGCCGCTCGAGGAGGCTGCATTGTAGCCGTCGCCGGCAGCCGAAGGGCGGCCGTGGAAATACTTGTCGCTGGCAAACCCCTGGCCGATCGATTCGGAGCCGATGATCTTGCCGTCCCTCTCGACCAGGCTGCCATTGGCCTGCCGCGGAAACAGCGCCTGGGCGATGCCGGTCATGCCCAGGGGATAGATCAGGCCGGTCAGGACCGTGAAGAAGACGATCATGATGATCGCGGGTCTTATCTGGGTGAGCATGGAGATGTTCCTCAAAGCAATTCCAGGAAAAGTGTGAAGCGGTTTTCCCTAGGGAATTGCGTTAAAACAAAGAGTTAAGCGAGGCCAAGCGTGGTGACGATCATGTCGATCGCCTTGATGCCGACGAAAGGCACGATGAGGCCGCCGAGGCCGTAGACGAGAAGATTGCGGCTGAGCAGCGCGCCGGCGCCGATGGCCCGATATTTGACGCCCTTCAGCGACAGCGGGATCAGCGCGATGATGATCAGCGCGTTGAAGATGATGGCCGACAGGATGGCACTCTGCGGCGTCGCCAGATGCATGACGTTGAGTGCCTGCAGCGGACCGGTCGTCTGTCCCGGTGCGACGTAGAAGACGGCGAACATCGCCGGGATGATGGCGAAATATTTGGCGACGTCGTTGGCGATCGAGAAGGTCGTCAGCGAACCCCGCGTCATCAAGAGCGCCTTGCCGATCTCGACGATCTCGATGAGCTTGGTCGGATCGCTGTCGAGATCGATCATGTTGCCGGCCTCGCGGGCGGCGACCGTGCCGGTGTTCATGGCGACACCGACATCGGCTTGCGCGAGGGCCGGCGCATCGTTGGTGCCGTCGCCGCACATGGCAACCAGCTTGCCCTTGGCCTGTTCGTCGCGGATCAGCTTCAGCTTGTCCTCCGGTGTGGCCTGGGCGAGGAAGTCGTCGACGCCGGCTTCCGCGGCGATCGCCGCCGCCGTCATCGGGTTGTCGCCGGTGATCATCACCGTGCGGATGCCCATGCGGCGCAGTTCGGTGAAGCGCTCCCTGATGCCGCCCTTGACGATGTCCTTGAGGTGGATGACGCCGAGCAGGCGGCCGTCGCGTTCGACCGCCAGCGGCGTGCCGCCGGACTTGGCGATCTCGTCGGCGATGGCCTGGAGATCCCTGACGGTATCGCTGCCGGGCCGCGTGGCATGGGCTGCGACCGTCGATTGGTTGACATGGGCAAGCACGGAATCCACGGCGCCCTTGCGCACCGACGAACCATCGATGTCGACGCCGCTCATACGGGTCTGTGCTGTGAAGGGCACGAAGGTGGCGTGCAGCGTTGCCATGTCGCGGGCGCGGATGGCGTATTTCTCCTTGGCCAGCACGACGATGGAACGGCCTTCCGGCGTTTCGTCGGCGAGCGAGGCAAGCTGGGCCGCGTCGGCCAGTTCCTGTTCGGTGACGCCCTTGACCGGGCGGAACTGCGTCGCCTGGCGGTTGCCGAGCGTGATCGTGCCGGTCTTGTCGAGCAGCAGCGTGTCGACGTCGCCTGCGGCTTCCACGGCGCGACCCGACATGGCCAGCACGTTGAATCGCACCAGACGGTCCATGCCCGCGATGCCGATGGCCGAAAGCAGCGCCCCGATCGTGGTCGGGATCAAGGTGACGAACAGCGCCACCAGAACGGTCACCGAAATATAGCCGCCCGAATAGGAAGCAAAACTCGGGATCGTCGCGGTCGCCAGCACGAAGATCAGCGTCATGCCGACGAGCAGGATGTTGAGCGCGATCTCGTTCGGCGTCTTCTGGCGCTCCGCACCTTCGACCAGCGAGATCATGCGGTCGAGGAAGGTGTGGCCGGAAGCCGCCGTGATGCGCACGCGAACCCAGTCGGACAGCACCTGCGTGCCGCCGGTGACCGCCGAACGATCGCCGCCGGATTCGCGGATCACCGGCGCGGATTCGCCCGTGATCGCGGCCTCGTTGACCGAAGCGACGCCTTCGATCACTTCGCCGTCGGACGGGATGATGTCGCCGGCCTCGACCAGCACGGCATCGCCGACCTTGAGGCTGGTGCCGGGCACAAGTTTGTATTTGGTGCGGTCTTCACCGGTCAAAAGCTTGGCCTTGGTCTCGGTGCGTGCCTTGCGCAGCGAATCCGCCTGCGCCTTGCCGCGGCCTTCTGCGACCGCTTCGGCGAAGTTGGCGAACAGCACGGTGAACCAAAGCCAGATGATGATCTGCAGCGTGAAGCCGAGATTGCCGCCGCCGGAGACCAGGTCCTTGACGAACAGCACCGTGGTGAGCGCCGAGACGACGGCAACGACGAACATCACCGGGTTCCTGGCCAGCGTGCGCGGGTCGAGTTTGCGGAAGGCGCCGCCGATGGCGGGAACCAGGATGCTGGCATCCATGATGCTGGCTGATTTCGAGTTGCTCATTTTGAAGCTCCGGCTTCGGTGTTGTTGGACGGCACCGGATGATCGGATGCCGAAAAGAGATGGGGCGGCCCGTAGGCCAGCAGCCAGAGGACGAGCATGACTGCCGCAAGGCCGAGAAACGTCGACAGGGTCGGGAAAGGAGGAGGTCCCTCCTCCTTTCCGTGATCGTCCCTGTGGGCGACCTTGCGGCGCATGGCATTGAACCACGACATGGCGGCCTCAGAAGGTCTGCCCGTGAGCCATCGCCAGGTGCTCGATGATCGGCCCGACGGCGAGCGCGGGAAAGAAGGTGAGGCCACCGACGATCAGGATGACACCGACCAGCAGCCCGACGAACAGCGGGCCATCGGTCGGGAAGGTGCCGGCGGAGGCCGGAACCGTTTTCTTCGCCACCAGCGAGCCGGCAATGGCCAGCGCCGGGATGATGACCAGGAAGCGGCCCATCAGCATGCCGATGCCGATGGTGATGTTGTACCAGGGCGTGTTGCCGCTGAGGCCGCCAAAGGCCGAACCGTTGTTGGCCGCCGCCGACGTGTAGGCATAGAGGACCTCGGAGAAGCCATGCGGGCCGGCATTGCCCATCGACGCCACGCCGGTCGGCAGCACGACGGCGATGGCCGTGAAGATCAGCATCGCCAGCGGCAGGCACAGTATGGCCAGCATCGCCATCTTGACCTCCTTGGCCTCGATCTTCTTGCCGAGATATTCGGGCGTGCGACCGACCATCAGGCCGGCGACGAAGACGGCGACGACGATGTACATCAGGATGCCGTAGAGGCCCGCGCCGACACCGCCGACGATGACTTCGCCAAGCTGCATGTTGATGATCGGGATCATGCCGCCGAGCGCCGTGAACGAGCCGTGCATGGCGTTGACGGCGCCGCAGGAAGCGGCCGTGGTGATGACGGCAAACAGCGCCGACAAGGCGATGCCGAAACGTGTCTCCTTGCCCTCCATGTTGCCGCCGTCGATGCCCAGCGCATGCACCAGCGGGTTGCCGGCGGCTTCCGCCCAGTAGCAGATGGCGACACCGGCGATGAACATGACGCCCATGGCCGAGAGGATCGCCCAGCCCTGGCGCTGGTTGCCGATCATGCGGCCGAAGACATTGGTCAAGGCGGCGCCGATGGCGAAGATCGACACCATCTGGATCAGGTTGGAGATCGCGTCGGGGTTCTCGAACGGGTGCGCGGCATTGGCGTTGAAGAAGCCGCCGCCATTGGTGCCGAGCATCTTGATGGCCACCTGCGAAGCGACCGGGCCGACGGCGATGGTCTGCTGCGCGCCTTCGAGCGTCGTGGCGTTGACATAGGCGCCCAGCGTCTGCGGCATGCCGAGCCAGACATAGGCCAGCGTCAGCACGACGCAGAACGGCAGCAGCAGATAGAGTGTGGAGCGGGTCATATCGACCCAGAAATTGCCGATCGACTTGCCCGAAGCCCGGGCAAAGCCGCGGATCAGCGCGATGGCGATGGCAATGCCCGTGGCCGCCGAAACGAAGTTCTGCACCGTCAGCCCGGCCATCTGCACGAGATAGGACATCGTGCTCTCGCCACCATAGTTCTGCCAGTTGGTGTTGGTCATGAAGCTGGCGGCGGTGTTGAAGGCGAGCCCTGGTTCAACCGCTGTCATGCCGGCCGGGTTGTAGGGCAGGCTGCCCTGCAGGCGCTGCAGGGCGTAGAGCACCAGGAAGCCGGCAAGGTTGAAGAGCAGCAGGGCGACCGCATAGGTGGTCCAGTGCTGTTCCTCGCGTTCGCTGGTTCCGCAAACACGGTACAGCCCGCGCTCGAGCGGGCCAAAGACGGGCGAGAGCAGCGTCCGGTCGCCGTTGAAGACGCGGTGCATGTAGCCGCCGAGCGGCTTCACCAGCAATATGACGATCCCGCAATAGACCAGGATCTGTATCCAACCGTTCAGTGTCATGGCTGTGGCTTTCCGTGCCTTCAGAAGCGTTCTGGACGAACGAGGGCGTATGTCAGGTAGGCGAGCAGGAACAGCGTAACGCCGCCACCAAGAATATAGTCGACGATCATTTTTTCAGCCTCGCTCTAGAGCGCGTCGCAAGCTTTGATGTAGGCGAAACAAAGGGTGAAGAACAAAATTCCGATCACGATAACGGCTATATCCATTGTGTTTATTCCTGTTGTTCTTTTGTACTTTGCGAATTTGACAGGGGATTTCGCAATATATCGGAAGTGGCCCGTCGCATCTTTGACGACGGAACCGGCTGTGTTTTCTGAGGGGAATATGGACCCGATCGCCATAAAGGTTCGAGACGGGGCGCAGTGGAAAGAAATAGGAATTTCATAAAGATTTTAGCGCGGGCTCTTCCCGACACGCAGGGATTGTCGCGCAAGACACGCGGCCAGCCACAGGATTGCGATTTCCTTGCGAACTGCCGGAAACGGGAAAGCCCGGCTGGGGCCAGCCGGGCCTTCTATGGTGGTGTGGCTTTAGCCGCCACGGAGGGTATCGATCTTCAGGCGGCGTAGCCGCCATAGCCACGCGCAACGGCGTGCACGCCCGCCACCGGCTCGAGGTCCGGCCACAGGATACAAGAAGCTTGCGCAAACTGGACGAGCGCGTGGCGGGCCTGCTCGATGGTCACGTAGCCTGGGATGGCGAGTTCACATGCTTCCACCGCGTTGCGGTAGAGCGGGCCGCGGCGGGAGGTCGTCCAATTGGTGAGGAAGTCGTGCATTTCGGCCAGCGACGCAATCTCGCGTTTGAAGCCAAGGCCGACCGAGAGTGCGACCGGGGAATGAAACAGCTTGTCGTGCATGAAGCGGGCTCCTGGTTTTTTTGCGCGCTTGGAGAGATATCCGGCGGGTCCGCGAACGGGACGCCCTGAAACGCGCAATGAGGCCGGAGGTTCCAGACTTGGGTCTTGGCGGTTTTTGATTGTGCCTGGTCGGCGAAATTATCAATTTCGCAGCGCAACGATCATGTGCCGGACGCTCAACGGCTCCGCTTCCACTTGGCGACGGCAGGCTCTCCAAAATCCCGAAGGAGCCATCGAGATCGCTTGCCGCCCTGAGGCTCACGCCTTCTTCACGAACTCGGTCTTGAGCACCAGGCCTTTCACTTGCTTGGTGTTGCATTCGATCTCGCCGGGATTGCCGTTCAGGCGGATAGCCTTCACCAACGTGCCGCGCTTGATCGTTTCCGAAGTGCCTTTGACTTTGAGGTCCTTGATCAGCGTGACGGAATCGCCGTCATTCAATTGAGCGCCATTGCTGTCGCGCACGATTACATCGTTCGGCATGCCATCTCCTGTGATTGGCAGGTTTTTAGGGCAGAGCGCGGCGGGATGTTTACCGCCCTGCTTCGCGCAAAGGCTCGGGCTTGTCCTGCGAAGCTCGTAGAGCGAAGCAGGATGGCGGAGAGAGCGGGATTCGAACCCGCGTTACGGTCTCCCGTAAACACACTTTCCAGGCGTGCGCCTTCAACCACTCGGCCACCTCTCCGTCCATGCATGTCGCGTCGGCCGGTTTTGCCGCGCGGGTTGGGGAGATGCACCTCCCTTGGGGCAAGACGGAACTTTCGCCATCGGCGTCGCCAACCAGCAAACGCCTTCCCCTGCACCTGAGCCGTCGAAGCAACAGGCGCGGGGCTCATCTAGTCGATCCGACGGCGAATGCCAAGCCATAACGGCAGTCTATTCGCTTTGCCGGCCACACAGTCTTTCACGAGGCCGCCGGCATGCCCGTTTTTGCGGGCGCCGCCGCTGCAATGGTGTGCACAGGCAGGACCGCAGGGACGGCCGCCCTTGACTTCCCCCGGAGTTGCCTGTCGGGTGCCGAGGCTTTGCGGGGGCATTGTGCGGAGATGACATCGAGCAATGGACAGACGCCAGTCAGGCGGCCGGACAGCGGGCTGTCCTTCGTGCCGGTGGGCTGGCTTGTCTTCGTCATGGCGTGGTCGGTCTACGGCCTGATCTCCGTCTGGCCCGCGGTCGGCGCCACCGGCCTGCCAGACAGCGTGCTTTACCTTATCTATGGCGGGCTCGTCGTCGACATCGTCACCATCCTGTGGGGGCTTTACCTGCTCGGCCTCGCCTTCGGCCGCTCGGCCCGCTTCCCGCGCCAGTTCACGATCTGGCAGATTGCCATAATCGTCGGGCTGCTGGTCATCCATGCCTATGCCCCTACGGTGCCGGGATTCGTCTTCTCGGGCCAGGCGCTTGTCATCACCGGCGCCGAAATCGCCATCGGTGCGCTCTGCATCTATCTGCTGCGCCATGGATCCGAAGCCGATGCCGTTTATGTCAATCCGAAAACCGAGAGCCCATCGGCCTTCGTCTCGGTCATCGCCGCGCTGCTCGGCATCGTCCTGGGCGCGGTCATCGGCGCCGTGGGCGGATTCGCCATCGGCTCGGTGATCGCCGATGCCACCGAGATGAGCTGTTTCGAGGGCGCCTGCGGCTATTTCGCCGTGTTCACCGGCCTGGCCGGTCTGGTGATCGGCGCCATCGGCGGCGGCGTTTTTGCTGTCTGGCGTGTCCACCGGCACAAAAGGAAGCCGGCCGCATAATTCGCGCGGGCAACAAATCCGGGTTCACACGGTCTTTGGAGACTTCGCCGGCGCGTCGGCTTGCGAGCACCAAACGCAAAAACCCGCCTGTGCGGCGGGTCCTCGGCGCAAGTCAACGCCATACCGAAATTATTAGCATAGCTGCCCTCACATGTCAATGAAAAGCGACCCGACTGACTGTCGTCCGGCCCTCCGTTGACCTGAGTTTGGAGTCTGCAAATTCGCGTATGGCGATTGCGATCCAGCCATGCGCATTCTATTTCTGAAAAGCCCCTCGGGAGAGGACCAGCCCGGAGGAGGGTTCTGATGTTTCGCTTCGTCTTTCGTCTTGCCGCAATGATCGCGCTGTCGATTTCCGTCATCATGGCGGTGCTCGACGCGACACGCACAGTGGCGGCCTCCGTGCTGGTGCTGACCCCGCTCAACAGCAGTTGGCTGGCGGTCTCGCCCGACACGCGGGCCGCCTTCGAGACCTTCATCCGAACCAAGACCAGCCCGCTGCTGTGGGATGGCGCCATCGCCTGGGTGCTGAACCAGCCGGGCTTCGCCGTGTTCGCGGTGCTGGCTTTCCTGCTCTATGCGATAGGCTACAGGCGGCAACGTCGCGCCGGACAGTTCGTCGCAAACTGATCCGCTTTCCGCGAAGAGAGGGAAACCCGCGCATGTTCTTTCTCAGCGACATGCTGAACAAGAAGCTCAATCTGCCGAAGCCCTCCGAGGCCCTGCCGGGCCGCGCCAGGGCGATCCCGACCGCATCCAGGCACAAGGTCTTGAAAAGACCGCTCAAGGGTCCTTATCCCGAGGGGCTGGAGACGGCCATGTTCGGGCTCGGCTGCTTCTGGACTGCGGAGCGGCTGTTCTGGCAGATCGAAGGCGTCTGGGTCACCGCGGCCGGCTATGCCGGCGGCTTGACGCCCAATCCGACCTATCAGGAGACCTGCACCGGGCTAACCGGTCATGCCGAAGCGGTGCTGGTGGTCCATGACCCCGGGATCGTCTCCTATGCTGGGCTTCTGAAGCTGTTCTGGGAAAGCCACGATCCCACGCAGGGCATGCGCCAGGGCAATGATGTCGGCACCGCCTATCGCTCCGCGATCTACACGAGCGACGAGGCGCAATTGTTGGCGGCGAGCGCCTCACGCGATGCGTATGAGACCTCGCTGCGTGGTGCCGGCCACGGCAGGATCACCACCGAGATCGCCCCGGCGGCCGAATTCTACTTCGCCGAAGCCGATCACCAGCAATATCTGGCGAAGAACCCTTACGGCACGTGCAACCTCAAAGGCACCGGTGTCGCTTGCGCCATCCCTGCCGCCGCCTCCGGCGCAAGGACAAGCTGAGGTGCGGCTTGCCCGCACCAAGCTTTTCCAAAAGGTCAAAATTCCGCGTGAATTTTGTTTCGGGCCATGCCAGATTGCCGCCGAGCGGGAGGGAATACACTCCTGGCTGACGTCGCATGCCTGCCGGCGAACCGGGCCGGCATGCGGTGCGTAACGGAAAAAATAACCGACAGGGTGTGGATCACATGAAACGTATCGTTCTCGGCCTCCTGGCCGCAACCGCAATGGTTCTTCCGGCTTTCGCCGCGGATGTCCAGCCGGCCATCCTCTATGATCTCGGCGGCAAATTCGATAAATCCTTCAACGAGGCTGCCTATCACGGCGCCGAGAAATTCAAGACGGAAACCGGCACGGCCTACGTCGAATTCGAGGTCTCCAACGCCTCGCAGCGTGAGCAGGCGCTGCGCCGCTTCGCCGAGGACGGCCACAACCCGATCGTCATGGCCGGCTTCGCCTGGGAGGATGCGCTGAAGAAGGTCGCGGCCGAATATCCCGATCTCAACTTCGCCATCATCGACGACGCCGTCGACATGCCCAATGTCCGCTCGCTGGTATTCAAGGAAAACGAAGGCTCCTATCTCGTCGGCATCATGGCGGCGATGGCCTCGAAGTCGAAGAAGGTCTCCTTCGTCGGCGGCATGGACATCCCGCTGATCCGCAAGTTCGAATGCGGCTATGTCGGCGGTGCCAAATCGGCCGGCGCGACCGATGTCATCCAGAACATGACGGGTGACACGCCGGCTGCCTGGAACGATCCGGCCAAGGGCGGCGAGATCGCCAAGACGCAGATCGACCAGGGCTCCGACGTGGTCTACGCCGCGGCAGGCGGTACCGGCGTTGGCGTGCTGCAGGCGGCGGCAGATGCCGGCAAGCTTGGCATCGGCGTCGATTCCAACCAGAACGGCCTGCAGCCCGGCAAGGTGCTGACCTCGATGCTGAAGCGCGTCGACGTCGCCGTCTACACCGCCTTCATGGACGGCAAGAACGGCACCTTCAAGGGCGGCGTCGAGAATCTCGGCCTCAAGGAAGGCGGCGTCGACTACGCCATGGACGACAACAACAAGGCGCTGGTGACGGACGAGATGAAGGCGGCCGTCGAAAAAGCCAAGGCCGACATCATTGCCGGCAAGGTCGAAGTACACGACTATACGACTGACAACGCCTGCCCCTATTGAGCGGCACGAACACACAGCCATGATCTGCAAACCGCCGGGCGCCAGCCCGGCGGTTTTGCCTTTACCGGATCGAGCGAAACCTTCGCTCCGTGCCGGACACCGTTTCGAGATACAGATGCAGCCGACGATCGGACCCATGGGCGAGCACGACGTAGCAGCGGTCGCGCAACTGCGCCTGTCTGCCTTTTTCGAGGGAACCGGAAGGACTCTCGGGGAAGATGCGGCAGGGCTTCGCGACTTGATCGCCGGTGACGGTTTCGAGGCGGCATTCGTGGCCCGGATCGGCGACACCCCGGTCGGGACATGCCTGCTGGTGCGCCACGAACTGGAGCCCGCGCATGATCTGACGCCATGGCTGGCCGGGTTGGTTGTCGATGCAAGGTATCGACGCCGAGGCATCGCCACCGCGCTGGTCAAGGCAACGGAAGCCCATGCGGCGTCACGGGGCGTCGAGATGCTCTATCTCTACACATGGGATGCGCGTGGTTTCTACGCGGCCCTCGGCTGGAACATCGTTGAGATATGCCGTTCGGACGGCGAGACGATGGCTCTGATGTCTCGCCGGCCTCGCCTATAGCAGCTTCGCGGCGAGACAACCGAGCACGAACGCCACCATCAGTCCGGCGGCAACCACAAATCCACGCCGGCCGCCCAGCGCGTGGACGCCCACGCCGTATGGCCGCTGCGACAGGCTTCGGATCACGGTTGGCGGCCTGGCGTCGCTCAGGCCAGAACTACGCATCTGCGGCAGCTCGCCAATGCGCTGCGTGATCTGCTTCCAGCGCTCTTCGCCATCCCCCGGTTCGGCACGGTCGAAGACGTGCATGCGCTCGGCAAGTCGCACGACCTCGTCGCGGAAGGCCGGGTCGATCTCCAGATCACGTTCGGCCCGTTCGCGCTCCGCATCGTTCATCAGGCCACGCACATAGTCGCTGGCCCGTGCAATGCGATCGCTTTCACTGGCCATGGCATGCGCCCTTCCCTTTTTCCTCACCAGTGCGGCGGCTTGGTTACAGGCACTTCATCTCCCGTCTGCTCCTCCAGCGCCAGGAAACGATCCGTCAGCGCGTCGAGCTTGCGCTGCATGCGCTCGATCACTTTCCACTGCTCGGCGATCTGGCCGGACAGTTCCTCGATGGTCTTCTCCTGCTCGGCGGCGCGGATTTCCAGCGTCGTCAGCCGGTCGGCGGGTATGGTCATGTGAATTCCCCAGTCTTCACCGCGATGTCGTTCACCGCGATGTCTTGCGCCGCAATGCGAATTTCGGCTCCGCCATACTAGCGAATGTGAAGGCCCCGGCCACGTTGCAAATTGACAAGCGCACCGGGATTTGTCGAGAGTGAACCTGCTCCGCCAATTGGCACGGGCGGAGCGTCATGCTAGGCGTTTTGACCAAGCGATAAAAAAATAAGAGTGGGACAGGCTGCATGGCGCAAGCCGCAATCGAGTTGATCGGCATCAACAAGAGTTTTGGTGCGGTGCGCGCCAACCGGGACATCAATCTCGAGATCGGTCGCGGCACGATCCACGGCATTGTCGGCGAGAACGGCGCTGGCAAGTCGACGCTGATGTCGATCCTCTACGGCTTCTACCAGGCCGACAGCGGCGAGATCCGCGTTGGCGGCCAGCCGGCTTCGATCAAGACCCCCAATGACGCCATCGCGCTCGGCATCGGCATGGTGCATCAGCACTTCATGCTGGTCGACAATTTCACAGTGCTGGAGAACGTCATCCTCGGCGCCGAAAGCGATGCGCTCTTGAAGAAGAGCATCGCCAAGGCGCGCTCCGAACTGGAGCGGCTGGAGCGTGAATACGGGCTGGAAGTCGATCCCGATGCAATCATCGAGGAACTGCCGGTCGGCCTGCAGCAGCGTGTCGAGATCCTGAAGGCGCTCTATCGCGGCGCCGAGATCCTGATCCTCGACGAACCGACGGGCGTTTTGACGCCGGCCGAAGCCGACCATCTGTTCCGCATCCTTCGGCAGTTGAAGGACCAGGGCAAGACGGTGGTGCTGATCACCCACAAATTGCGCGAGATCATGGCCATCACCGACACGGTGTCGGTCATGCGCCAGGGCACGATGGTGGCGACGCGCGAGACCAGGAAGACGACTGTCGAGGAACTGGCCGAGCTGATGGTCGGCCGGCGCGTGCTCTTGCGGGTCGAGAAGGGCGAGGCAGAGGCCGGCGCCGTCAAGCTCGCAGTCAAGAACCTGACGGTCAGGGATACGCGCGGCGTCACCATGGTCGACGACATCTCCTTCGATATCAGGGCCGGCGAGATCGTCGGCATCGCCGGTGTCGCCGGCAACGGACAATCCGAACTCCTCGAGGCGATTTCCGGCATCAGGCGTGCCGTTTCCGGCTCGGTCATGCTGGATGGCAAGCCGATCGACCTGACCGGTGCCGCCGACCCCGGAGAGTTGCGCGACCGTGGCCTGGCGCATGTGCCGGAGGACCGCCATCACGTCGGGCTGGTGCTGGCCTTCGAGGAGAACGAGAATTCGATCCTCGGCTATCACGATGATCCCCGCTATTTGAAAGGGCCGTTCCTCAACATCGATGCCATCCGCAACGATGCCAGGGACAAGATCGCCAAATACGACATCCGCCCGGCCGACTGCCGGCTGAAGACCGCCAATTTCTCCGGCGGCAACCAGCAGAAGATCGTGCTGGCACGGGAGATGGAACAGGACCCGGGCGTGCTGATCGTCGGCCAGCCGACACGCGGCGTCGATGTCGGCGCCATCGAGTTCATCCACAAGCGCCTGATCGCCATGCGCGATCAGGGCAAGGCGGTGCTGGTGGTGTCGGTCGAGCTGGACGAGATCCGTTCGCTGTCCGACCGTATCCTGGTGATGTTTGCCGGCCGCATCGTCGGCGAGCGCGGCTCCGAAGCGACCGAGGGCGAGCTCGGCCTGCTGATGGCCGGCATCGAGCACCAGGAGGCAGCACTTTGAGCACGCCTTACGCCAAACTGCCGGCCTGGGCCGACTATGGCCTGATCCCGCTGATCAATCTGTTCGTCGCCTTCGTCGTCGCCGGCTTCGTCGTGCTTCTGGTCGGCGAGAATCCGTTGCGCGCCGCCGTCATCCTGGTCGAAGGCGCCTTCGGCAAAGGCACAGGCATCGCCTTTACCCTGTTTTATGCCACCACCTTCATCTTCACCGGGCTTTCGGTGGCGGTGGCCGCGCATTGCGGCCTGTTCAACATCGGCACCGAGGGGCAGGCCTACATCGCCGGCCTTGGCATCGCCATCGTCTGCCTGAGCTTCGACAGCACACTGCCATGGTGGCTGACCTTCCCGCTGGCGATCATTGCGGCGGCGGCGGTGGGCGCATTGTGGGCGCTTATCCCGGCCTATCTGCAGGCCAAGCGTGGCTCGCACATCGTCATCACCACCATCATGTTCAACTTCATCGCCGCCTCGATCATGGTTTACCTGCTGGTCGGCCCGTTGAAGCCAGCCGCCTCGCAAGCGCCGCAGACGCGCAACTTCCTCGCCGGCGCGGAACTGCCCAAACTCAACTGGATCATCGAGCTGTTCGGCGCCAAGATCCGTTCGGCGCCGCTCAACGTCACCTTCCTGCTGGCGCTGGTCATGGCCTTCCTGGTCTGGCTGCTGATCTGGCGCACCAAGCTCGGCTACGAGATGCGCACCTACGGTCACAGCCCGAAGGCGGCACGCTATGCCGGCATTTCCGAAACCCGCATCATCATCACCGCCATGATGATCTCGGGCGCGTTGGCCGGCATGATGGCGCTCAATCCGGTGATGGGCGATCAGCACAATGTCGCCATCGACTTCGTTTCCGGCGCCGGCTTCGTCGGCATCGCCGTGGCGCTGATGGGCCGCCTGCACCCTGTCGGCATCGTATTGGCGGCGGTCCTGTTCGGCATGCTCTACCAAGGCGGCGCCGAACTCGCCTTCGAGATGCCGGCAATCAGCCGCGACATGATCGTCATCATTCAAGGCCTGGTGATCCTGTTTGCCGGTGCCCTCGAGCACATGTTCCGGCCCTACATTCAGGCGCTGTTTGCCTCGTTCAGTCCGCGATCGGTCGGCATGGAAGCGGTCAAGGGGAAAGGTGCCTGAGATGGATGTGTTCAACGCGATCATCCAGACACTGGACTCCACCATCCGCCTCTCGGTGCCGCTGTTGCTTGCCTGCCTCGCCGGGCTCTATTCGGAACGCGCCGGCATCTTCGACATCGGCCTGGAAGGCAAGATGCTTGTCGGCGCCTTCGCCGGAGCGGCCGCAGCTTCCGTGTTCCATTCGGCCTTTCTCGGCCTCGGCATGGCGGTCGTGATCTCGGTCGCCTTCGCCATGATCCACGGCTTTGCCTCGATCACTCATCGCGGCAACCAGATCGTCTCCGGCGTGGCGATTAATTTCATCGCCGCCGGCTCGACCATCATCCTCGGCCAGGCCTGGTTCCAGCAGGGCGGGCGCACGCCGGCGCTGCAACCGGGCGAGCGCTTCGAGGCCATCACCTTGCCGGGCGCCGAGGCCATCCGCGACGTGCCGATCATCGGACCGGTCTATGCCGAACTCCTGTCGGGCCACTCGATCCTGGTCTATCTTGCCTTCCTGATGGTGCCGTTCACCTGGTGGGTGCTGTTTCGCACCCGCTTCGGCCTGCGCCTTCGCGCCGTCGGCGAGAACCCGGCCGCCGTCGACACCGCCGGCATCTCGGTCGCCTGGCTGCGCTACCGGGCGCTGATCTGCACCGGCATCCTCACCGGCATTGCCGGCGCCTACCTGTCGATGGTGCAAAATGGCGGCTTCGTGAAGGACATGACTGCCGGCAAGGGCTATATCGCGCTGGCAGCCTTGATCTTCGCCAAGTGGAAGCCGGTCAACGCCATGTTCGCCTGCCTGCTGTTTGGCTTCCTGGACGCTGCGTCGATCCGCCTGCAGGGATCCCCGCTGCCCATCATCGGCAAGGTGCCGGCGCAGTTCATGCAGGCGTTGCCCTACATCCTCACCGTCATCCTGCTCGCCGGCTTCATCGGCAAGGCAATCCCGCCACGCGCCGGCGGCGTGCCTTACGTCAAGGAACGTTGAGCGACGGGTCGGCTTTGCGCCGGGTTTTGAACACGATCATCGGAGAGAACGCTGAATGTCGCATGATCTGTTCGAGGCCGCCAAGGCCGCCATGGCCAAGGCCTACGCGCCCTATTCTAAGTTTCCGGTCGGCGCTGCCTTGCGCACCGAGGACGGTCGCGTCTTTACCGGCGCCAACATCGAAGTCGCCTCCTATCCGGAAGGCTGGTGCGCCGAGACCACGGCGCTCGGCCACTACATTATGGGCGGCGGCGGCAAGATCGTGGAAATCGCCGTGCTTGCCGAACGCATGGCCAAATGCTCGCCTTGCGGTGGCTGCCGCCAGCGGCTTGCCGAATTCTGCCGGCCGGAAACAAAGCTCTATCTCTGCGACAATGCGGGTGTGGCCGAAACCGTGACCATGGGTGACATGCTGCCTTACGGCTTCCGTGGCGATATTTTGAAATGAGCAACGGGCTCAAATGAACAGCTGGCAACGATGACGGAAAAAGCCCTGGATCATCTCGTCGAAAAGCTGGACGGCCTGGCGCCGGCCACGGCACTGGTGCTCGGCTCGGGCCTCGGCGGTCTGGTCGACCAGATCGAGGACCCGATCCGCATCTCCTATGCCGACCTGCCCGGCTTTCCCAGAAGCGGTGTCACCGGGCACGCCGGCGAAGTGGTGGCAGGGCTGTTTGCCGGCGTGCCGGTGCTGCTGCTGTCGGGCCGTGCCCATTACTATGAGCACGGCAACGCCGCGGCGATGCGGCCGGTGCTGGAAGTGCTTGCCGGCATCGGCATCACGAAACTGATCCTCACCAATGCCGCCGGCTCGGTCGATCCGGACATGCCGCCGGGCTCGGTGATGCTGATATCGGACCACATCAATTTCTCGGGCACCAACCCGCTGATCGGCGAACCAAGCGACCGGCGTTTCGTCGGCCTGACCGAAGCCTATGATGCCGGCATCCGCCAGGCCATCGAGCGGGCGGCAAAAGCGACCGGCACCACCCTGCACAAGGGCGTCTATATGTGGTTCTCCGGCCCATGCTTCGAAACGCCGGCCGAAATCCGCATGGCGCGCATCATGGGCGCCAATGCGGTCGGCATGTCGACCGTACCGGAGGTCATTCTCGCCCGCTTCCTCGGACTGCGCGTCGCCGCCTGTTCGGTCATCACCAATCTGGGGGCCGGCATGACCGGGGCCGAGCTTTCGCACCAGGAGACCAAGGACATGGCGCCGGTCGGCGGCGCGCGGCTGGCGACGGTCCTGCAGCGCGTGTTCCGCGACGGACTGCTGGAGATCTGATGCTTCCCCAGGAAATCATCCGCCGCAAGCGCGATGGCCTCAGGCTGTCGGAGGAGGAGATCGCCGGCTTCGTCGCGGGCGTGACGTCAGGCGCCGTTACCGACGGCCAGGCCGGCGCCTTCGCCATGGCGGTGTTCTTCAACGGCATGAACCGCGACGAGGCCGTGGCGCTGACGCTGGCGATGCGCGATTCCGGCGATGTGCTCGACTGGTCTGACCTGCCTGGCCCGGTCACCGACAAGCATTCGACCGGCGGCGTCGGTGACAATGTCTCGCTGATGCTGGCGCCGATCGTCGCCGCCTGCGGCGCCTATGTGCCGATGATCTCGGGCCGTGGCCTTGGCCACACCGGCGGTACGCTGGACAAGATGGATGCCATCCCGGGCTACGTCAGCCAGCCCGATGTCGCGCTGTTTCGCAAGGCGGTGCTCGAAACAGGCTGTGCCATCATCGGCCAGACCGCCGACCTCGCACCCGCCGATCGACGACTCTATGCGATCCGCGACGTCTCCGGCACGGTCGAATCGGTGCCACTGATCACCGCTTCGATCCTGTCGAAGAAGCTGGCGGCCGGGCTGCAATCGCTGGTGCTCGACGTCAAGGTCGGCAACGGCGCCTTCATGGAAAAATCGCGCGACGCCACCGCACTCGCCAACAGCCTGGTTGAGATCGCCAACGGCGCCGGACTGAAGGCCTCGGCGTTGATCACCGGCATGAACGAGCCGCTGGCGTCGGCCGCCGGCAACGCAGTCGAGGTGCGCAACGCCGTCGATTTCCTCACCGGCCGGTATCGTGACCGTCGGCTCGAAGATGTGACGCTGGCGCTGGCCGCCGAAATGCTGCAGTCGGCCGGGCTGGTGTCGTCCAACCAGGATGGCATGCGGCGCGCCACCGAGACGCTCGCCAGCGGCCGCGCCGCCGCCACTTTCGCACGCATGGTGGCCGCGCTTGGCGGCCCCGCCGATTTCATCGAGAAACCGGAAAAATATCTGCCTGCGGCGGCGATCGAACTTGCCGTCAAGGCGACCGCAAATGGCTTCGTCACCGGCATCGTCACCCGCGATATCGGGCTCGCCGTGGTCGGCCTGGGAGGTGGACGCACGCGGCCGGACGACCAGATCGACCCTGCGGTCGGCATCACCAGACTATTGCCGGTCGGTGCGGAGGTTGGGATCGGCGAGCCGCTGGCGCTGATCCATGCCCGCTCATCGGCCGATGCCGAGGCCGCCGCGGCAACCGTGCTTTCGGCCTATATGGTCGGCGCCTCGAAGCCGCCCGCCGACAAGTCGGTCATCCGGCGGATTCTGCCGCGCGGCTAGAGCAATTCCAGGAAAAGTGTGAAACGGTTCTCCCTGGGAAAAAGCGCATAGCGCTTTCCCTTGGGAAATTGGAAAACGAATAGCCTTACTGGACGAGCAGCAGCGTGCCGTTCTCGACCTGGTATTTGTCGAGCCGGTTGAGGAAGCTCATGCCGATCAGATTGGTGCGCAGCGCCCTGTCGTCGAGCACGATGGTCTGGACGTCATTGACGGTGATGCTGCCGATCTGCAGGCGGTCGATCATGGCCACGGCCGCCTTGATGGTGCCGTTGGCGGTGTTGACCTCGCGGTTGAAGTCGGAAGCGTTCAGCGACAGGCCGATCCTGCGTGCCGTCGAAATGTTGATGGCGACCAATGTGGCGCCGGTGTCGATCATGCCGTCGACCTGACGTCCGTTGAGCTTGAAGGGTGACGAGAAATGCCCGCGTTCGTCTGCCGCGACTAGGACCTTGCGGCCCATCGGCAGCGGTGCCGCGGGCTTGTTGGGCACCGATGCCAGGTTGACGTTCGGCTGGGCTTCGACCGCTTGTTTGCCCGGCACCGCCGACCTCAGCAGGTTTTCGACGAGTTGCGGATTCGACTGATACACAATCGGTATCGATGCCGATGTACCGGCGAAAACGGCGAGGATCAGAAGTTTGCGCAGCATGGATCGGCCTCGCCGCATGACCCCGAAAATCGGGAACGATTTTCGGAAAGGCTCATGCACAAAATCAAAGTGCTACAGCGTCCTTTGCGCGTCCGAAACGGACGCGCGGCGCTGTAGTGACAGCCGATCGTTAAGCCCGGATGGTGTTTGCCGCTTTAACGCGCGCCAAAACCGCGCCTTTGCGTAAATATTTGGTAAATCGTACCAGGCGACTTGGTCTGATATTACTTGGTCCCGTACATGCGGTCGCCGGCGTCGCCGAGGCCGGGCATGATGTAGCCCTTCTCGTTGAGCTGGCGGTCGATCGAAGCGGTGAAGACGGGAACGTCCGGATGCGCCTTGATGAAGCGCTCGATGCCTTCGGGCGCCGCCAGCAGGCAAAGGAAACGGATGTTGGTGGCGCCGCGCTCTTTCAGCTTGTCGATCGCCGCGATCGCCGAATTGGCGGTGGCCAGCATCGGATCGACGACGATCACCAGCCGGTCGGCGAGGTCGCTCGGCGCCTTGAAGAAATATTCGACCGCCTCCAGCGTTTCGTGATCGCGGTAGAGACCGACATGGGCGACGCGCGCCGCCGGCACCAGGTCGAGCAGGCCTTCCAGCAAGCCGTTGCCGGCGCGCAGCACCGAGGCAAAGACCAGTTTCTTGCCCTCGAGCGTCGGCGCTTCCATCGTTTCCATCGGCGTTTCGATGGTCGTCGTCGTCAGTTCGAGATTGCGGGTGACCTCGTAGCCGAGCAGCAGCGAGATTTCGCGCAGCAGCCGGCGGAAGCCCGCCGTCGAGGTTTCCTTCTTGCGCATGATGGTCAGCTTGTGCTGGACAAGCGGGTGGTCGACGACGGTGACGCCCTGCATGGTGTTCTCCTGATGCCTGCGCCCGAAAATGCGCGCATCGCCCTTTCGGACGCGCCGCTTCAAGCTGCCTGGGCGAACCCTAGCGGCAATGCGCCGGCCAAGGAACCGCTTGGCCCGCACCGACCACAGCTTTGTCGGCGGAAATCAGCGTGCCGCGCTGTTCAACCGGGCAAGAAGTGCCGTCTTTGTCTTTCTATCGACGAAAGCGGCCTCGATGGCCGTTCTGGTGACGGCGGTCAGCGCCTTGTCGTTCATCGAGAAATGCTCGGCAGCGATATCGTATTCACGCTTGAGCGAGGTCCAGAAATAGGGCGGATCGTCGGAATTGAGCGTCACCTTGCAGCCTGCCGCCTGCAGGGCCGGAAACGGATGATCGGCGAAACTGTCGAACACCTTGAGCGCGATGTTGGAACCGGGGCAGCATTCCAGCACGATGCCCTCGTCGGCGATGCGCCGGACGAGGTCCAGGTTCTCGATGGCGCGCACGCCATGGCCGATGCGGGACGGACGGATGTGATCCAGCGCCGCCTGGACGGTCTCCCAGCCCGTCAGTTCGCCGGCATGGATGGTGATGCCGAGCCCGGCTTCGCGAGCGATCTCGAAAGCCCTGACATAGTCCTCCATATCACCGATCCGCTCATCGCCGGCAACGCCGAAACCGGTGACCAGCGGATGCCCGCAGCGCGCCGCGAAGCGCGCCGCCTGCTCGATCGACTCGACGCCGACATGGCGCACGCCGGTGACGATCATGCGGCCCTCGATGCCGGTCTTGGCCTTGGCGCGGGCCATGCCTTCGCCGAGCGCGTCGGTATAGGCCTTGGGCGACAGGCCGGCTTTTTTAGCGTGGTCCGGCGAGGTGAACACCTCGGAATAGATGGCGCCATCGCGGGCAAGGCTGGTCAGATAGTGGTCGGCCAGCCGCGCATAGTCCTCCTCGGTCCGGAACAGATCGGCGGAAAAATCATAAGCCGCCAGGAAGGAGGTGAAATCGTGCCAGACGAAGGACCCGTTCTGGATATAGGGCGAGGTGTCCTTGCCGTATTTCTGCGCCTGGCGGATGACGAGTTCGGGCGCCGCTGCCCCTTCGATGTGGCAGTGCAGTTCCGCTTTCAAAGGCATTCAATCATCCCGTCGGTCCGTCCAGGTCTCGAAAACCCGCCACCTGGAAGCGCGGCTGAACACCGCGCCTTAAACAATAGCGCCCGCACCATCGATCGGCTATGGTCCCGCCGGTTTTATGACGGATCAAAAAAATGTCAGTTGAGAGAACCACGGCCGCGGGCGGCATGGAAACCTCCTATGGTTTCAAGCGTGTAGGGGCTGGCGACAAGCAGTCCCTGGTCAACGATGTTTTCCACAAGGTCGCCAACCGCTACGACCTGATGAACGATCTGATGTCGGCCGGCCTGCACCGGCTGTGGAAGGACGCCATGGTCACCTGGCTCAATCCGCCTAAACGGGCGGGCTGGAAGGTGCTCGACGTTGCCGGAGGCACCGGCGACATTGCCTTTCGCATCGTCGATGCCAGCCACGGCAATGCCCATGCCACCGTGCTCGACATCAATGGCTCGATGCTGGCTGTCGGCCGCGACCGGGCCGAAAAGAAGGGCCTGTCCGGCAACACCGATTTCGTCGAGGCCAATGCCGAGGAACTGCCCTTCCCTGATGCCACATTCGATGCCTATACCATCGCTTTCGGCATCCGCAACGTACCGCGCATCGAGGTGGCCTTGGGCGAAGCGTTTCGCGTGCTGAAGCCCGGTGGGCGCTTCCTGTGCCTGGAATTTTCCGAGGTCGAGATGCCGCTGCTCGACAAGGCTTATGAAGCCTGGTCGTTCAACGCCATTCCAAAGATCGGCAAGATGGTCACCGGCGACGGCGAGCCCTATTCCTATCTGGTCGAATCGATCGCCAGGTTTCCCAACCAGCAGAATTTCACGACGATGATTTCCCGCGCCGGCTTCGACCGCGTTTCCTTCCGCAACTATTCCGGCGGTATTGCAGCACTTCATTCGGGCTGGAAGCTTTGAGGCCGGACCGCATTTCTCACAATCGACGCGTGCTATGCCGGTTCAAAGAGCCGGCAGGGTTGGCGCTGCCATGAGCAATGTCAGTGCAGGATTCCGGCTCGTAAGGGCCGGCTGGGTGCTGGTCCGCGAGGGTGTCGTCGCCGCTCTGCCGGGTGAGGAACTGTCCGGCCTGCCGAAGTTCGGCTGGCGGATGGCACGGCTGTTCACGCGCCGCCGCGCGCTGGCCTATGAGCGCAGCGACCGGCTGGCCAAGGCGGTCGTCCGGCTCGGCCCCTCCTATGTAAAGCTCGGCCAGTTCCTGGCGACGCGGCCCGACGTCGTCGGCAACGACATGGCGCTCGATCTCGCCATGTTGCAGGACAAGATGCACACCTTTCCGAAGGCCGAAGCCATAGCGGCCATCGAAGCCTCGCTCGGGCGCAAAGTCGGCGATCTCTACGCGCAATTCGGCGATCCGGTCGCCGCCGCCTCCATCGCCCAGGTCCATGCCGCCGATGCCATGCATGACGGCGTTGCCACCAAGGTGGCGGTCAAGGTGATCCGGCCCGGCGTGCGCCGCCGCTTCTTCCAGGATCTCGAAAGCTATTTCCTTGCCGCTCGCCTGCAGGAGAAATACATCCCCTCGTCCCGCCGGCTGCGGCCGGTCGAGGTCACCCAGACGCTGGCTCAGACCACCAAGATCGAGATGGATCTTCGCCTCGAGGCGGCGGCCCTCTCGGAGCTCGGTGAAAGCACCAGGCACGACCCCGGCTTTCGCGTGCCGTCCGTCGACTGGGAGCGTACCGGCCGCGACGTGTTGACCATGGAGTGGGTCGACGGCGTCAAGATGAACGACATTGCCGGACTGGTCGCGGCGGGCCACGATCTGAAAACCATCGCCACAAACCTGATCCAGTCGTTCCTGCGCCACACGCTGCGCGACGGATTTTTCCACGCCGACATGCATCCGGGCAATTTGTTCGTCGAGGCGAACGGCACCATCGTTGCCGTCGATCTCGGCATTGCCGGCCGGCTCGGCAAGAAGGAGCGCCGCTTCCTCGCCGAAATCCTCTACGGCTTCATCACGCGCGACTATTTGCGCGTCGCTGAGGTCCATTTCGAGGCCGGCTATGTGCCGCGCCAGCACAATGTCGCGGCCTTCGCGCAGGCGATCCGGGCGATCGGCGAGCCGATCCATGGCCAGCCGGCCGAGACCATCTCGATGGCCAAGCTTCTGACGCTGCTGTTCGAGGTTACCGAGCTCTTCGACATGGCGACGCGGCCCGAACTGATCCTGCTGCAGAAGACCATGGTGGTGGTCGAGGGCGTGGCGCGCACGCTCGACCCGGCCTTCAACATGTGGAAGACTGCCGAGCCGGTGGTCGGCGACTGGATATCAGGCAATCTTGGGCCGCGTGGCATGATGATGGATGCGCGCGATGGCGCCAAGGCGCTGCTGACGCTGGCCCGCCAGGTGCCCGAGCTTGCGGCGCGCACCGACCGGCTGTCGCGCGAGATCGACCTGATGGCCGAGCATGGCCTGCGCTTCGACGAGACCACCGCCCACGCCATCGGCAAGGCCGAAGCGCGCTACAGCCGCTCCGGCCGCTGGGCACTCTGGGTGATTGCCGTGACGCTGGTCTATATCGCCTGGAAGATCATCTGAGTTCTCGGTGACAGCAGTGCCGGCATTGCTATCATTGAAAGCAACGCTTTCATGGACTAGGTTGAGGTAAGGAGCAAAAACATGAGCACACTTACCATCCGCAATCTCGACACCAACGTGAAGCAGAAACTGCGTGAGCGAGCTGCCGTGAGGGGAGTCTCAATGGAAGAGGAAGCGCGTAGCGTTCTTGCCAAGAGTGTTCTTTCGGACGGTGTGGACCAAGACCCTCGGGGAGAGTCACTCTATGCCGCGATTCGTAGGCTGGTTGAGCCCCATGGCGGTTTCGATGTCGAGTTGCCGGAGCGCGGCCCTACGCGCGAGCCACTGAAATTTGACTAACCATGTTCGTGCTGGATACGAATGTTATCTCGGAAACCTTCAAACCACGGCCGGATGCAGGGGTGGCTACCTGGATGGATAGCTCGCTCGCGACCCGCTCATATGTCACGGCGATGACCAAGGCAGAGCTGCTCGTTGGGCTTGCGAACATGCCGGACGGAACGCGTAAGGCTGCACTGGGTAGTGTCATCGGGGCCTTTTTCACCAAATGGCTCAAGACCCCAGTGCTCGCGTTCGGTGACCGCGAAGCCGAAGCATACGCGGAGATTATTTCGAACAGACGATTTCTGGGACGTCCTATACGCGAATTTGACGCACAGATCGCCTCGGTTGCTCGCTCGCGGGGCTTTGCGATGGTGACTAGAAATGTTGCTGACTTTTCCGATTGCGGTATTAGCATAGTCAATCCTTGGGAGGGTGCATGAGCCTCTCCGGCAAGCGCATCCTGCTCATCATCGGCGGCGGCATCGCCGCCTACAAAGCGCTGGATCTGATCCGCCGGCTGCGCGAGCGCGGGGCCGCGGTTCGGGTGGTCATGACATCGGCCGCGCAGGAATTCGTCACCACGCTGTCGGTCGGCGCGCTCTCCGCCGACCATGTCTTCACCGAGCTGTTCGACCGCAATGACGAACACGATGTCGGCCATATCAGGCTGTCGCGCGAGGCCGATCTGCTGGTGGTGGCGCCCGCCACCGCCGACCTGATGGCGAAGCTCGCAAACGGCCACGCCAACGATCTGGCCTCCACCGTGCTTGTCGCCACCGACAAGCCGGTGCTGATGGCGCCGGCCATGAACCCCAGAATGTGGGCGCATCCGGCCACCCGCCGCAACCGCGCGACGCTGCAGAAGGACGGCGTCACCTTCGTCGGTCCGGCCAGGGGCGAGATGGCCGAAAGCAATGAGGCGGGCGAAGGCCGCATGGCCGAGCCGCTGGAGATCGTTGCCGCGGTCGAGGCGCTGCTCGATGTCGGCCCGAAGCCGCTGTCGGGGCGCAAGATCATCGTCACCTCCGGCCCGACCCATGAGCCGATCGACCCGGTGCGCTACATCGCCAACCGCTCGTCCGGCAAGCAGGGCCATGCCATCGCGGCAGCACTGGCCAGGCTCGGCGCCGATGTGCGCCTCGTCTCCGGCCCTGTCGGCATCGCCGATCCCCCCGGAGTGAAGACCATTCACGTCGAGCGGGCGCAGGAGATGCGCGACGCGGTGGAACGGCTCTTGCCCGCAGATGCGGCGGTGTTCGTCGCCGCCGTGGCCGACTGGCGCACCGAGAACTCGGCCGGTGAGAAGATCAAGAAGGTCGCGGGCGAAGGGCCGCCGGTGCTGCGCATGGTCGAGAATCCCGACATCCTCGCCGGCGTCGGCCATCACAGCCAGCGACCCGGCCTGGTTATCGGCTTCGCCGCCGAGACACAGGATCTCCTGCGCAACGCCGAGGCCAAGCTCAAGAAGAAAGGCGCCGATCTCATCGTTGCCAACGACGTGTCGCAGGGAAGCGGCGTCGGCTCTTCGGGCGTGATGGGCGGCGATCGCAACCGGGTGCGGATCGTGTCAAAGGCCGGTGTCGAGGAATGGCCGGAGATGAGCAAGGACGAAGTGGCGGCTCGGCTTGCCGCCCTGATCGCCGAACGGCTTAAAACAATCGTCGTTTGACTGAAAAATGTTCTGCTGCAGTGACGCACCGCCCTGCCGCGAGACTGCGTTCAGGCGGCGCGCGCTTTAAGTCCTGCGGCTCACATCAATTGGTCAAAAGCTCCGCGGTTCGGGCAAGTGCGCCGGCGAAGCCGTTGAGCGGAATGGAAAAGCTCACCGCTTGTCCGGTGTCTGCCGCGAAAGCGTCGATCTTCAGCGTGGTGCCTGATTTCAGCAGCGGCGTGACAGTCGCATCGAACACCACCGGCACCAGACAGCCGACGACCTGGCAGGTGTTGAACGCCAGGCTGCCGTCCAGCTTCTGATCGTCGATGGTCAGGCTCACCCCCTTGGCCAGCGCCAGGCCGAACGGCAGCGCAAGCGTTCCCGTGGCATCCTCGCCGGTCTTGCTCGACAGCTCGATCGCCAGCAGGCGCTGATTGTTTTGCTTGTTGAATTGCTGATGCGACAGGCTGCAGGTTTTGGTCGCGCCTGATATCTGGCAATTGACCGTCCAGTCGCCGTGGGTTTCGGACAGTGCCGACGCGCCACCGGGCAACTGCGGCGCATCGGCGGCAGCCGGTGCCGCGACCGCCTTGTCGCTCTTGGTTTGCGCCGCCACGGCCGGCACACCGACGGTGCAGGCAACACCCAGCATCGCCAAGAAATACGCGAACTTCCTCATCAAGACCCCTCCCGCCCGGCTCCGCCTCGGGCCAGCTAGAAGTTGACCTTGAGAGACGCGCTGATCGCGTTCTGTTTAACCGTTTCGCCGAAGGCGCCATTATATCTGACGGACATGCCGACGCCATTGACGCCATTCAGTTCAAGGCCGGCGCCGACCCGATAGAGCGGCGAATCGACGGCCTCCGTCAAGTGCAATGCGGGGTTGCCAGGCAGATTCTCCGCCGCCGCGAAGCGACCTTCGATTTCCCACTCCTTGTTGGAAAACTCCGCCCCGGCCTTGCCGTAGACGCGAAGGCTGGCAATGTCGCTGAGCGCGATGTCGGTGCCGATCTCGATTGCAGGGGTTGCAGAATAGTAGGTGTTGGCCGAGCCATCGAAGTTGAAGGCGGCGACCGAACCCTCCTCCGTGCCTGAGACACGCAGCCAGCGCGCGTCGAACTGCACTGTCGGCTGCAGATAGAACGCGCCCATCTCCCGGGTGAAACCCAACCGTGCCGAGCCGCCGAACATCGCGGTCTTCTGTGTGTAGGTGACGCTGCTGCCGATGCCAGGCAGCATTACCTCGTCGAGATAATCACCCGCCAACGTTTCGCCCGGAATGTAGAATGCCGGGTCGATATGGGTGTCGCGTTCGCCCTTGAACGAGCCCGTGCCGCCACCGAGTGCAAAGTCCACGAAGTAATTCTTGTTGGTATATTTGGCCAGCGCATAGGCCTGCCAGGCCTCACCGGTGGTCTCCGACAGCAGGTCGCCATCAAAGCCGATCTTGGAATCGAACTCTGTGCGGCCGATGGTGGCACCAAGCGACCAGTTCTGGCCGATCTCGCCAATGCCGCCAAGCGACATCGTCTTCAGGACGTCGTCGCGGCTTGTAGTGCCAGCGCCCGCGTCGCGGCCGTACTCGGCCTGCGGGCTGATCGTTGCCCAGACGCAGCGGCCGTCGGGATTCTTGTAGGCAGGTACGCCAGTACACTCACGCGCCGCTTCCAGCATCATGTCGGCTTCGCGGTTGATCATGTCGAACGTATGCACGGCATAATGCGGTGTGAGCCGGGTCAATGCTGCACCCAGTTCCTCTTCATTGGGCAGGAAGCGCAGCATGTTGATCAGCCTGGCCATCGGGTTGTCCGGGGTCGATGCTGCCTCGACATCGTCAAGGTACTGCGCCATCTGGAACACGCCGGGATCGGTGGTGCCGGACCCCGGATCCTGCGCCAGTTCCAGGAATGTCGGGTTGTCGGCGTAAAGAACGAGATCGGTGCCGCCATCCACCCGGAACTGGAAGTTGAAGCCCACTGCCGGATGCAAGGTCTTCGCTGCTATGCCGGAGTCGGTCATCCCCGAGCCATTGGCGACCACATATTCCGTGAACAGCTTATCGATCGACAGGAAATTCAGCGGCGCTTCGCCGTTGAAGTCACCGGCCGCCGTTAGTGCCAGGGCATCCGTGATCTGGTTGTTGAGATCCACATCGGTGACGAAATCGCCGGAGAGGTTTTGTTTGAAGCCGCCGCCGACATCCACCTTCGCCACCACGCCGATGCCCTGGTTGGTATAGAGCCCGTCATTGGTGAACAGCCCGCCGCCGAGATCGATGGTTTTCAGTCCGACCATCGAGGCATCGGCAAAATTGTGGAAGCTGTTGTTGCCGCCGCCGAGATCGATGTTGCCGACGACGCGTCCCAGCGCGTCGCCCAGCGGCGAATTGTCGACATGGTCATCACCCGACGTGCCGGTAATGGCCAGCGGACTGAAGTCATCGAGCAGCGATTCCAGGATCGCATTGGTCGGCACGACGGGACCGGGCGCCAACAGGAAGGTCTGGAATGCCTGGATATCCGCTGCCTGGATCTCGAATGTCGGCGTCGCTCCCATTGCGTAGAGCAGGCTGTGGTTGGTCAGCGCGTTGTTGGCGCCGCCGACGAGCATGGCGGCAACGCCGGTTCCGGCGCCGCCAATCGTGTAATGACCGTTGAGATTGATGGTGATGTTGCCTTTCGCGCCGTTGGCTGTGCTTTCGCCGTAGGCGGCCACGGAACCAGCACCCTGCGCGAACAGGCTGTCGCCCGCGGTCAGCGTAACCGCGTGCGCGTCGCCGATGCCGGTCGCGCTCTGTCCGAACATGGCATACGAGCTCGCACCCTTGACCCAGACCTGGCTCATGGCCGTCGCCGTCGCCGCCGCGGCATCGCCGATGCCACCGCCGGAACCGGCAGCGCCGGTGGAGAGCGTGCCGGCCAGGCCGCCGCCGCCGCCCACCGCCTGGGCCACGATGCCGTGCGCCCGCTCGCCATCGGTGACGATCTCGCCGTCCTGCTGGATGGTCACCGTGCCGCCATTGCCCTTGGCACCCGCAAATGTGTTGAAGCCGATGGTGTTGTTGTCGATGCCGCTGCCGCCATCCGCCGTGGCGCCGAAGCGCCCAAAGCCGGCGCCGCCGATGCCGCCACCGCCGCCGACCGACTGAGCGATGATGGCGACCGCATCGACACCATGCGTGGTGATGGTGCCGGTGCGGATCACGGTCACGTCGCCGCCATCGCCGCCATTGCCGCCAAGGCCGCCGATGCCGAGCGCGTTCGAGGTTTTACCTTTTGCGTCGCCGCCGACACCGCCGCCGCCGCCCACCGACTGCGCCACGACGCCATGCGCGCGGGCGCCGAAGGTTTCGATCGATCCGGAAACCTCAACCCTCACATCTCCGCCATCGCCGCCGTTGCCGCCCTTGCCGCCCAGGCTGAGGGCAAAAGAGTCGGACCCGGCGAAGTCGGACGAAACCGTGCCGCCATATCCGCCACCGCCGCCGATGGACTGGGCGAAGATGCCGTATGACCCATCCTTGTGTGTGATGATCTCGCCATTGTTGGTGACGGTGACCTTGCCACCATCGGCCTCGTTGTCGGGGTCGTTGGGGTCGCCGACCACCGGGATCGGAATCCCGTTGGGTATGCTGGCACCGCCACCGATTGTCATGTCTGCTTCCGATGCGCCGGTCGCGGCACCCGAGGCACCACCGCCACCGCCGATCGACTGCGCAAAAATGCCGTGCGAGATATAGCCCAGTGTTTCAATCTTGCCGAAGTTGTTGACCTCGACCTCACCGCCGATGCTGCCACTGCCGCCTTGGCCGCCGATATACATGGTAACGGCCGTCTCGGCCTTACCGGTCTCCGTCGAGCCAGCGCCACCCGCACCACCGCCGCCGCCCACCGACTGTGCGAAGATGCCGTGCGAGTTGTCGTCCTGCGTCAGGATCGAACCGCTCTGGAAGTTCTGGACGTGAACCTTGTCGCTGGTACCGCCAGCGCCGCCGGCGCCGCCGAGGCTCAGCGTGATGGCGATCTTCGAGTCGGTGGATGACGTGCCGGACGCCCCGCCGACGCCACCGGAGCCGCCGATCGACTGCGCCAGGATGCCGTGGGAATTGGCCTTGTCGGTCTGGATTATGCCGCTGTTTTCGACATTGACCTTGCCGCCGTTGCCGCCGACCTCACCCGAGCCGCCAAGCGACAGGTTTACCGCGACCTCACCGCCATCGCTCTTGCCCTTGCTTTCGCCGGCACCACCTGCGCCGCCGCCGCCACCGACCGACTGCGCGAAGATGCCTATCGAGCGCTCCTGCTTGGTCCATATCGTTGCGCCGGCCATATTGGCGACATCGACCTGGTTGCCATTGCCGCCCTTGCCACCCGCACCGCCAAGCGAGCCGCCGATTGCGTAAGTGCCAAGCACGCCAGAGCTGGACGAGCCGCCGACACCGCCGCCGCCACCGATCGAATTGGCGCTGATGCCATAGGAATCGGCGCCGTCCGTGACGATCAGATTGCGGTTGGTCACCGAAACCGTGCCGCCATTGCCGGCGCCGCCGGCACCGAGGGCGATCGCCGCGCCGATACCGACCGAAGTCTCGCCAGCATCGCCTGGGCCGACGATATCCTCTTTGGTCGAAGCCGAGCCGCCGCCGCCGCCACCGCCGCCGATGGACATGGCGAGGATGCCGACCGAGTTGAACCCGCTTGTGCGGATCTCGCCCGAATTATCGACTGCGACACCGACCTTGCCATCGAAACAAGTGGCATTGCCACCTGCGTCCGCGGCACAGGCGGCATCGTTGCCTTCGCCGCCATTGCCGCCGATGCTGACATTTGCGGTAACGCTCGTGCCGGCGGTGCCGCCGACGTGGAAGGCCTGCGTGTTTGTCGCACCGCCCATGCCGCCACCGCCGCCGATCGATTGGGCAACAATGCCGGACGAATAGTCGCCGTCGGTGGTCAAATTGGCGGAATTCGTAACATCCACGGCACCGGACTTGTTGCCTGTGCCACCCGCCCCACCAACACCAACGTTGACGGCGACGTTGACGCCGTTTTCTGTACCGAGATCGGCCGTCGCGCCATTGGTCGCTCCGCCGTTGCCGCCGCCGCCGCCGATCGACTGGGCAACGATCGCGGCGCTCATGTCCCCACCCGTCTTGATCGTCATGGCGTTGTGAACGGCGACATCGCCGCTGATGTTGCCCTTGCCGCCGCCGCCACCGATGGTGACCGTCGCATTGATGCTGGCGTTGACCCCGAAGCCGCCTGCAGCTCCCCAGGAATCGCCGCCATTGCCGCCGCTACCGGCCACCGATTGCGCGAGGATGCCGATCGCGTTGGCGCCTTTGGTAACGATGCTGCCGCCGCCATTCATGCCGCTGTCGACGATGACGAGGTCGCTCTTGCCACCGTCGCCACCCCAGCCACCAACAGTGACACCGAGTGAAACGCTGACTCCCGTGCTGGCTGCACCCGAAATCGTGGCAGCGCGGCCGCCATTGCCGCCGCCGCCGCCGATGGACTGGGCAACGATGCCGCCGGAACCGGCTGCGTCGGTGTCGGCAATCAGGTTGCCATCAGCCCGAACCGTTACCTTTCCACCATTGCCTCCGTTGCCGCCCTCGCCACCCACGGCAACCCCGACCGAAGTGGACACGTAGAGACCAGCGCTGACCGCGCCTGAATAAGCCGAACCGCCGTTGCCGCCACTGCCACCGACCGATTGCGCAAGGATGGCCTTCGAGCCCATGCCGCCGACATGAATGTCACCTTTGTGGGTGACCGTGACCTGGTTGCTGAGATTGCCATCGCCGCCACCGCCGCCGATCGCCACGGAAGCGGCGCCGAACAGACCGACGGCAAACGTTCCGACAGATCCGCCATTGCCGCCACCGCCGCCGACCGACTGGGCGAGAATGCCGTGTGAGAGGGAGCCCACGGTCGTGATGTTGGTGGTGTTCTTGACCTCTACCTCGCCGGCCGCGCCGCCGGCCCCGCCTTTGCCACCGATGCCGACCGCGGCAAAGGCGCCGGCCGCCATCGCAAACCCGCCGTCGCCGCCCGAGCCGCCGACCGACTGCGCGAAGATGCCGATCGACATATCCTTGTCCGTGCTGATCAGGCCTGTGTTTTCGACATAGACCTTCTTGCTCCCGCCGCCCGACGCGCCATCGCCGCCAAGCGAGAAGGACGGCCCGCCAACCGAGACGGCAAATCCGCCTGAGCCGCCACCGCCGCCGATCGACTGCGCCAGGATGCCATGAGACTGGACACCTTCGGTGTGTACCGCCGCGCCATTGGTGACATCGACGGTCCAGCCCGTGCCGCCGCCACCTCCCTTGCCACCGATTGTGACGTTGGCGCCGAGGCCGGCGGAAGCCGTGCCGCCGCCATTGCCGCCGCCGCCGCCGATCGACTGGGCGATGATACCCGTGGAGCGGTCGCCAAGCGTGTGAATCAGCCCTGAATTGATGCCGACCGTCACTGCCTTGGCGTCGCTGGCAGTGCCGGCCTTGCCGCCGATGCTGACAGCAGCCACAAGACCCGCGCCGTTCAACGAGAAGCCGCCATTGCCACCGCCGCCGCCGACCGACTGCACGATGACGCCGGCCGAGTCCGACTGATGGGTCGTGACGTCAAGTGTTGTCGTCGAGAAGAACTTTGCCGTCCCGGCTTCGCCGCCCCCCGCGCCCGAACCACCGATGCCCACGCTTGCGTTGACGCTCAGGCCGAACTGGCCGCCGCCATTTCCACCACCGCCACCGATCGACTGCACGATGATACCGGCCGACCTTTCGCGGAAAGTCTCGACCGAACCATTATAGGTGGCTTCCGTCGCCACGCCCTTGCCGGCCGCGCCGCCTCTTCCCCCCATGCCGAAGCCGGCAATCGCCGACAGTGTACCGGAAAAGCCGCCATTGCCGCCGCCGCCGCCGACCGACTGCACGATCAGGCCGGCCGAATCCGCGCCGTCCGTGGTGATCGATTGCATCGCGCCATCAGCCGTGCGCAGCGTGACGGCATCGGCATCGCCGCCGCCTGCGCCACTGCCGCCGACACCCACACTGGCGCCGAAGCTGGCAGCGCCGGAAAAGCCGCCATTGCCGCCGCCGCCGCCGATCGATTGGGCAACGATGCCGGTCGACCGATCCCCGGAGGTGTTGACGGTGCCGCCGACGGTCGCGTCGACCACGCCGCCTTTACCCGCCTTGCCGCCACTGCCGCCGACGCCCACTGCTGCGACGGTCGAGCCGGAAAGTGCAAACCCGCCATTGCCGCCGCCGCCGCCCACCGACTGCATAAGCACGCCGATGGAATCGTCCCCGAGCGTGGTGACCTTGGCGTTCGCAACGTTGTAATTCACCTTGTCGCCGTCACCCGCCGCATCGCCTGATCCGCCTACCGACACACCCACCAGGCCGCCAATGGCAATGGCGCCGCCGCCATTGCCGCCGCCGCCGCCGACCGACTGTGCGATGATGCCGCTAGCGGAACGGCCGTTCGTCTCGACGGTCACACCGTTGCCGGCCTGATTGACGTTGACCACGCCACCCTTGCCGCCAGTGCCGCCGCCACCGCCGATGGCGACCGAAATTGCAGGCGCTACGCCGATGGCGTAGCCGCCATTGCCGCCGCCACCGCCGACCGACTGGATCAGAATGCCATGCGCGCCGTCGCCGCCGTTTCCATCGACGCCGGTCTTGATGACGCCGCCAATATTGCCGGTCGCCGTATCGCCCTGGCCGCCACCGCTTGCCTTGCCACCGATCGACACGAGACCTATAGCGCCGCCGCCATCGCCGCCGCCGCCGCCCACCGACTCGACCAGCATGCCGATGGCGCCCAGGCCACTGGTGGTGATGTTGCCGGTGTTGGTCCCCGTGGCTGCCCGGCCGTCATTGCCATCCGTACCCGCGCCGCCACCGCCGAACAGACCTAGACCGCCACCGCCGTCGCCGCCGCCACCGCCCACCGACTGCACGACCATGCCGCTGGCAAAATCTCCCCGAGTTGTGATGGTCCCGGAATTTATCCCCTCGGCATTGCCGCCGATTGTCGGCACGCCCCCATTGCCGCCGTTACCCACGATACCGAAACCACTTGCACCATCACCGGCAACGCCGCCCGCCGACCGCACAAGCATACCCTTCGAGAAAGCCCCGTCCGTGGAAATGGAGCCGGCATTATCGCCTTTCGCGTCACCGCCGAAACCGCCATTGCCGCCATTGCCACCCTTGCCGGCACCGATCGCAGCGCCCAAGCCGCCATTGCCGCCGCGCCCTCCGCTGGAATTGACGGTGATGCCGTTCGAATTAACCCCGTGCGTGATGATATTGCTTTCGATCGTAGTGGTCACGGTCGCCGTGCCGCCATCGCCACCCCGCCCGCCGACGCCGCCCTTACCGCCTACCGCGATGGCGAATGCCCATGCGCCGTTACCACCATCCCCACCGCCGGCGTCGCCCGATATGCCGGGAGCATTGTCCCCCGATGTTTCGAGGGCGCCAGATGCGTTGTTTGTTATATCGACGGTTCCGCCCTTGGCGCCATCGCCGCCTTTACCACCCTTGATCTCCACAAAAGGCGGGACGGCTGTTGCATGGACAGCCGAGCCGCCATCGCCGCCGCGCCCACCCCGGGCGCTGCCAACGAAAGCGGCCTCCCCGGAGGTCGTGCGGCCGACACTATTCGTTCCCGTAGCCGGCGCCACCGGCGAATGGCCATCTCCGGCGTCAGCAGTACCGATTCCGTCATCACCATTGTCGCCTGGTGCACCATCCGTATTGATGGACAATTGCTGCGCATGGACCGGAGATTGAGCGTAAGGAAAGACCAGCCCCACCAGTGCCGTAGCGCAAAGCAATCGAGCTATCAGTTTGGGCAGAGTGGCGAGACATTGATTCGGCCGGCCGGGCAAACCCTTCTGAGTCGCCGCGGCATCACGAAGAACTTCCTCAGACCATGCCCTGGCTGAACCGTCGTCGGCCGATGCGCACGACAATACGGCAACGCGCTCTGTGAACAAAGCCATGCACTTACCCCCCGTTTTACGGGGGCGCGCCTCAATGCCTGCTTGAGTCCGACGCCACCGCTATGCTCTGCTCATGCAATTGCAATAAGGATGCCGGCACTGTGCAATAAGGTTCAATGCATTAAAACAGGGCATCCGTATTCCCACTTGCGGAGCTCTGACTCAATTAGAATACATTAACTTATGCCGGATGAAACCAAAAATTTACGTGGGGAACACTGACCAAAGCAACCGACGTTTCATAGTCATCATATGATGACTATCTGCCGTTTCGCGGCCGAAATCGCAGAACAAAGCGATTGGACCGCCCGATTTCGTGATACTCGACCCGCTGGCCATGGCATCGACGCGCAAACGCCCTATATCAAAGGACAGAGTTTTTGCGCGGGAATGAACGGATGTCGGCACTTCGGCCATCAACGATCTTCACAGTGGCAATGCTGGCCACGGCAGTGCTGGCGGGCGTTTGCCTGCCGGCTTCCGCGCAAGCGCTCAATCCCGCTACCGGCAACAATGCGCTGATCCGGCAGAACGACCTGCAAATCCTGCAAAACAGGATACAGCGGCAGCAATATCAACAGCAACAGCAGCAGAATCGCGCCCAGGACCGCCAGATCTTTCAGCAACCGCCACCGGTCGTGCAGCAGCTCAAGCCAAGCTGCCAGACCCAGATAATCGGCACCACCGCCGTGAGCAATTGCCGCTGACATCAAGGCCTTTTTCGTTTATTTAGCCGACTTATGTATTTCGAGTGTCGTTGGCACATGCGAAAGTTTTGGTTTTGCAACGACGCCTTGTCGCGCTATGCGGCATTGCATCGACTGGATTGACGAATGGCAGCCACCAAGAAAAAGGCCGTACGCAAGGCAAAGAAGGGCGAGAGAATCCGCCAGGTGGCGGCTATTCCCTTCCGGCTGACCGCGCGTGGCGACATCGAGGTGATGCTGGTCACGTCGCGTACCACCAGGCGCTTCATCGTCCCCAAGGGCTGGCCGATGAAGGGCAAGAGCGGACGCAAGGCGGCCACCATCGAGGCGCAGGAGGAGGCCGGCGTGCTCGGCAAGACGCTGAAGCAGCCGGCGGGCACCTATTCCTACTGGAAGCGGCTGGCCAATCGCTTTGTCCGCGTCGACGTCATCGTCTACCTGCTCGAGGTGAGCGAGGAACTGGCCGACTGGCAGGAAGCCAAACGACGCCAGCGGGCCTGGCTGGCGCCAGCCGATGCGGCCATGCTCATCGACGAGCCGGATCTTTCAACGTTGGTGAAGACGCTGAAGATCCCCGTGCAGGTGGATCAGGCGTAGAGCCTCACTCGCCGGGGTCATCGCTTTCGGGAAACGGCCGCACCGGCGTGCCGGTATAGGCCCACAGCCACTCGCGCGGCAGCGGCCCCTTGTTTCGCTCGCCATGCTGCGACTGCTCCCAGGCATGCGCCAGGATGCCGACCGAGCGCGACAGCACGAAAAGCCCTCGCGTCAGCGGCGGCGGAAAACCGAGTTCGCCATAGATGACGGCGGTGGCGCCATCGATGTTAAGCGGTATTTTTTTCCCCTTGCGGCGTTCGACGTCCGCCTCGACCGCTTCGGCGATATCGGCGAAACGCCCATTGACGGCACCGCGTGCGGCAAATTCGCGGGTCAGTTCCAGCAAGCGCGGCGCGCGCGGGTCGACGGGATGGAAGCGATGTCCGAGCCCCGGCACATACCCCTTCTCCTCGGCGAAGAACCGGTCGAGCCGCGCCGAGACCGCCTCATTCAGCGTCATCCCGGCATCGATCGCCTCGGCAATGTCACCATAGAAGGAAAGCGCCTGCTCGCCGGCGCCTCCATGCACGTCGCCGAGAACGTTGATGGCCGAGGCCATGGCGCTGTTGATACCGACGCCGCAGGTTGCAGCCATGCGCGCGATGGCGATCGATGGCGCCTGAGGTCCATGGTCGACGGCGGCAGCCAAGGCAATGCCGAGCAATTCTGCCTGGTCCTCGCTGGGCAGTTCGCCGCGCAGCATCAGCCAGATGACAGCCGGAAAGCTGACGCGGCCGATCAGATCCTGGATCTCGTAGCCGCGCAGCCGGATGACACCAGGCCGCATCTCGATGATATCGGTCTGCCACCATTCCTCGCCGCGCTCACGGCCCGTCTTCTTCTCCGTGCCGCTCATGCGCGTGCCTTTGTCCTGGCGTGGGGCGGCAGGTCGGCGAACACCTCACCCATATGTTCGCCGAGCGCCGGCGGCGGCTTTGTCGGCAAGGGCGCCTCGCCATCGACCATGAAGCCGCCGCGCAAAACGGTCAGCGGCTTGTCCATGCCAGCCACATCGTCGAAATGCGCGGTCACCTGGCGCTCGAGGACTTGGGGCTCGGCCAGCACTTGCGGGATCGTCAGCACCCTGCCGGCAGGCACGCCGGCGCGATTGAGCGTCTCTTCCCAGGCCGCCGCCGAGGCGCCCGCCAGGGCGTCCTCGATCTCGACTTTAAGCGCCGCACGGTTGCGCTTGCGCGTCTCGCGCTCTGCATAGCGGACATCGGAAGCCAATTCCGGCCGGCCGATCAGCCGGCACAGCGCCACGAACTGCTCCTGCTTGTTAGCGGCGATGTTGATGAGCCCGTCGCCGGTGCGAAACGCACCGGAGGGTGCCGCCGTCATGTTCTCGTTGCCCATCGGCATGGGGTCGATACCTGCGGTCAGATAGTTGGAAACCGGCCAGCCAAGTGCGGAAAGTGTGCATTCGAGCATCGAAACGTCGAGAAAGGCACCCTCGCCGCTCGTCTTCTGCCGCACCAGCGCCGAGGCGATGGCGAACGCGCCGACCAGTCCGCCAAGCGTATCGGCGACGGGATAGCCGACCCGCAGCGGCGCCGTTTCCGGTGTGCCGGTGATGCTCATGATCCCAGACAGGCCCTGGATGATCTGGTCATAGGCGGGATTATCGCGCATTGGCCCGGTCTGGCCGAAACCCGATATCGCGCAATAGACGAGGCCCGGACGGACCGTCTTCAGTGCCTCGTAGCCAAGCCCCAGCCGATCCATCACGCCGGGGCGGAAATTCTCCACCAGTGCGTCGGCGCTGGCCACCAGATCGAAAAAGCGCTCGCGATCGGCTTGCTTCTTGAGGTCGAGCACAACCGACCGTTTGCCGGCGTTCTGAGCCAGGAACGAGGCGCCCATGCCGGCGCTGTTCAGCTTCGGCGAGCCGCCGAGCTGGCGGGCGAGGTCGCCGCCTTGCGGCGCCTCGACCTTGATCACGTCGGCGCCCAGCAGCGCCAGCTGATAGGCACAGTAGGGACCGGCCAGGACATTGGTCAGGTCGAGGACGCGAATACCGGAAAGCAGTTCTGTCATGGCATCATGGATCGATCAGGCATCGCCGGGCACATGCTCCGGTCCGCGCCGACGACGATGCTCGATGAAGGCCCAGATATGCGGGCCGGCGAGGCCGATGAAGGCGAGCGTCAGCAGTGTCAGCGACAGTTTGTGGGTGTAGAACACGGACCAGTCGCCATTCGAGATGGTCATCGCCCGGCGGAACTGGGTTTCGGCGAGCGGCCCAAGGATCATGCCGATGATGACAGGCGCGGTCGGAAAATCGAACCGCCGCATCAGGAAACCGGCGGCCCCCAGCAGATAGAGGATGACGAGGTCGATGGGCGATTGCGAAATGCCATAGGTGCCGACCGTGGCGAACACCAGGATGCCGGCATAGAGCTGCGGCGCCGGGATTTTCAGCAGCCGCACCCACAGCCCGATCAGCGGCAGGTTGAGGATGACCAGGATGACGTTGGCGATGAACAGGCTGGCGATCAGCCCCCAGACGAGGTCGCCCTGGGTCGTCAAAAGCAGTGGTCCGGGATTGATGCCGTAGCTCTGGAACGCCGACAGCATGATCGCCGCCGTCGCCGAGGTCGGCAGGCCAAGCGTCAGCATCGGCACCAGCACGCCGGCTGCGGACGCATTGTTGGCGGCCTCGGGGCCGGCAACGCCTTCGATGGCGCCGACCGTGCCGAACTCCTGCTTGTGCTTCGACAGCTTCTTTTCGATGGCATAGGACAGGAACGTCGGGATTTCGGCGCCGCCGGCCGGCATGGCGCCGATCGGGAAGCCGATCGCGGCGCCGCGTAGCCAGGGTTTCCACGAACGCCCCCACTCGGCCGCCGTCATGTAGAGCGAGCCCTTCAGCGGCACGATCTCGTCCTTGCCGGCATAGCGGCGCGAGGCCATGTACAGCGTCTCGCCGACCGCAAACAGGCCAACGGCGGCGATGATGACGTCGACGCCGTCGAGCAGTTCGGTCATGCCGAAGGTGAAGCGCGGCTGGCCGGTCTGCAGGTCGACGCCGATCATGCCGATGACGAAGCCTGCGAACAGGCTGGTCAGGCCGCGAACGGAAGACGAGCCGAGCACCGCCGAGACGGTGATGAAGGCCAGCACCATCAGCGAGAAATATTCGGCCGGGCCGAAGGCCAGCGCGAATTTGACCACCACCGGCGCCAGGAAAGCGACGCCCATCGTGCCGATCGTGCCGGCGACGAACGAGCCGATCGCCGAAGTGGCGAGTGCCGCACCGCCGCGGCCGGAACGCGCCATCCTGTTGCCTTCCAGCGCGGTGACGATGGTGGCGCTTTCGCCGGGCGTGTTGAGCAGGATCGACGTCGTCGAGCCGCCGTACATGGCGCCGTAATAGATGCCGGCAAACAGGATGAAGGATGCCTCCGGCGCCACCTGATAGGTGATCGGCAAAAGCAGCGCGATGGTCAGCGCCGGCCCAAGACCGGGCAGCACACCGATGGCGGTGCCAAGCGTGGTGCCGAGCAGGCACCACAGAAGGTTGACCGGGGTGAAGGCGACCGAGAAGCCGTGTGAGAGATGTCCGAGCGTTTCCATGGCGTCAGCCCCTCAACATGGTGATGAACGCATCGATGACCGTGTTCAGCTGGTTCTCGATGAAACCGGCACCGATGTTGACGCCGAGCGCCCTGGCGAAGCCGAAATAGGCGGCCAGCGCCAGGATAAGGCCGAGCACGACGTCCCGCAGCGTACGCTTGCTGCCGAAGCCGTAGCAGACGAGCACGAACATGATGACGGATGCCGCCGTGAAGCCGAGCGGTTGGATGAGCAGCAGATTGGCGATCAGGCCGATGACGACGAAGCCCATTGCCTTCCAGTCGGTCGGCGTCTCCTTTTCCTCCTCCGGCTGCCACCCGCCGCGAAGCGCGGCAAGGATGAGCAACAGCGAAAGAACCACCAGGCCAACCATGGTGAGGTAGGGAAAGACGGTCGGGCCGACCTTGGAGTAGAGCGGCGACACCGGGATCGCCAGCGTCTGCCAAGCGACGGCGCCGGCGCAGGCCAGGAGCCCGATGCCTATCAACAATTCCGGCACGGCAAGCCGCGACGGCGCCGCCTGCTGGTCGCTGGTGCTCATGATTGTCCTCCCCAGGAGAGCTGGCCAAGTATGGTTGGCGGAAATGCCCGGCGCCGCATGCTTGCTCCCCACCGCAGGGTCATGCCGGCTTGCATTTCATGCGAGAAGGGGCGACCTGCGCCGCCCCTATGACGATGGATCAGGCGAGCCCGAGATCCTTCAGGATCGCCTCGATGCGGGCTGAATCCTCGGTGACGAACTTCGCATAGTCGTCGCCGGTGAGCAGGATCGGCGTCCAGTTGCGGTTCTTGCATTCGGTCGCCCACGCGTCGCTCTTGGCCATGGTCTCGATCAGGGTGATCATCGCTGCCTTGTCGGCGTCGGAAATGCCCGGCGGTGCGAAGACGCCGCGCCAGTTGAACAGTTCGACATCGATGCCGGCCTCCTTCAGCGTCGGCGCATCGATGCCGTCCTGGCGCTTGTCTGCCGAGATGGCGAGCAGCCGCAGCGCGCCCGCCTTGACCTGCTCGGAGAACTCGCCAAAGCCGGATATGCCGGCCGCGACCTGGTTGCCGAGCAGCGCCGACAACGCCTCACCGCCGCCGGCGAACGGCACGTAGGACAGGTTAGTCGCCGGCACGCCGACGGTCTTGGCAATCAGGCCGAACAGGATGTGATCGGAACCGCCTGCGGAGCCGCCGGCGACAGGAACCTTTGTCGGATCGGCCTTGAGCGCGGCGACGAAATCAGCGGCCGTCTTGAACGGCGACTCCGCCGGCACGACCAAGGCCTCGAACTCGCCGGTAAGGCGGGCGATCGGGGTGACCTGCGTCAGATTGTTGGCGGCCTTGTTGGCAATGATGGCGCCAACCATGACCATGCCGGCAACCATCAGGGAATTGCCTTTGCCGTTCCACTGGCTGATGAATTGCGGCAGCCCGACAGTCCCGCCGGCGCCGCCGACATTGGTGATCTGCGAACCCGAGATGAGCTTTTCACTGCGCAGCACCTGGTCGATCGTGCGCGCCGTCTGGTCCCAGCCACCACCCGGTGCGGCAGGCACGAAGAGCTGTATCTGGGGCGCGCCTTCGGCGAAAGCGGGAGAAAGATGCGACGTCATCAGCCCGGCACCCACGGCTACGGTGCTCATCAAAAATCTGCGTCTGTCCAGCATGGGATTCCTCCAAATCACGACACCTCCTCCGGTGCCCGCCAAAACGCGCCTGCATCCAGACCCGTCATCGATTTCAAGCAGATGTTACGGAGTTCTGTCAACGGAAACGATATTCTGCTGGACAGAACGATTTGGCGGCGCGACACAGTCGCGTCGCTCGGCTTTCTTCAAACTGGAACCGCCATGGACTCGCCAAGCAAATCGGCAGATGCGGAAATCGACCGCGCCGAAGGTGTTGCAGCACTCGATCGGGCGATTGCCATCCTCGATGCCTTCAGCACGGAGGACCGGTCGCTCAGCCTGGCCGAAATCGCGGCGCGCACCGGCCTCTACAAGAGCACCATCCTGCGGCTTGCGAATTCCCTTTTGCGCGGGCGATTGCTCGAGCGCCTCGACAATGGGCGCTACCGCGTCGGACCCGCGACGTTTCGGCTCGGTGCGCTCTACCAGCGTTCGGTCGTGGCGGTCGACATCCTGCTGCCGATCATGCGCGATCTTTCCGAGCGAAGCTGGGAAAGCGTTGCCTTCTACGTTCGCTCGGGCGATGTCCGCACCTGTCTTTACCGCGTCGAATCCAAGCACCCGATCCGCTACACGATACGTGAAGGCGACGTATTGCCTTTGCTGCTCGGCTCGGGCGGCCGCGTGCTCGCAGCGTTTTCGGGCCAGCAGGGCGAACCCTACGAGACCATCCGCAAGACCTGCAACTGTCTCGCCGTCGGCGACCGCGACCCCGAGACGGGGGGCGTGTCGGCGCCGGTATTCGGGCCAGGGGGCGTCCTGCTCGGCGCCTTGACCCTGGCTGGACCAAGCACGCGCGTCGACGCGGCCTTTCTGCAGCGCATGAAGCGTCCGCTGCTCGAGGCAGCGGCCCGCGCCACCCGCGCCTTCGGCGAGGACGCCTCAATGCTCGAGCAGGCAAGCCTGGCAGCGGACGCCCTGCCGTAGAATGCGGCCTGATTGGAAGGCTCGCCCAGTTCAACTTGACCAGAACCACACGGCGGTTCTTGGCGCGGCCCGCCTCGTCATCGTTGCTGGCGACAGGTGCCATCATGCCGGCGCCTGCAGCGGTCAATCGCGCCGCTCAGGTCACCGCGCCAGCAGGATGGTCGGAGCGTCGTGATAGGTGGTCTTTACCACTTCCCGGTAACCGCACTTGGCAGCCACCCTCAGCGAAGCGCCATTCTCCGGATCGATGATACAGACGGTCTTCTCGCGCCCGAAAATCACTTCGCCCCATGCCAGGACGCGGCCAACCACCTCGGTGGCGAAGCCCGCCCCGTGCACGGCCGGAACCAGCGCCCACCCGGCCTCGGGAATGCCTTCGATCGATGGTTCCATGTCGCGCTTCAGATCGTGAAACCCGGCCTCGCCGATGAAGCGCCCGGTCGCCTTCTCCTCGATCGCCCAGAAGCCATAGCCAAGCAACGACCACAGGCCGGCGTGACGCAGGAAGCGCATCCAGCTTTCTTCGCGCGTGCGCGGCTTGCCGCCGATGAAGCGGGTGACGACGGGATCGGTCCACATCGCGGCATAGGTGTCGAAATCATCCAGCCGATGTGCCCGCAGGATGGTTCGCTTCGTTTCGATGACAGGAGCACTGGTCGCTTGCGGATTGTTCATGGGATCTGCCTCGCACGGATCGCCAGCGCTTAGCAAATCGCCGGTGCTGCGCAAGGGGCCAGGGCAACACGGCCCATCATCCAGGCGCCGCTATGGGAATTTTGCGCGACGATGTTATTTTTCACCGCAGGCTGATTCAACACCCGCCAGCGCGACCTTTTTTCAGGCGCGCATTGGTGGCGTCAAACCCAGGGAAAAGAGCATGGATACCACCGATCTTGTGCTTGCGATCTTCCATCATCTGCTGGTGTTTTCGCTGGCGGGGATCATCGGCGCCGAATTCGTCCTGATCCGCGGCGACCTGGGTGCTGCGACGCTCAAGAGGCTCGCCGGCATCGACCGCCATTACGGCGTCATCGCCGCGCTGATCATCGTCGTCGGCATCGGCCGTGTCTTCTATGGCCTCAAGGGCTGGGAATTCTACGTCTACAACTGGGTGTTCTGGGCCAAGATAGCGGCGTTCGGCGCTGTCGGCCTGCTGTCGATCATCCCGACCGTCCGCTTCATATCCTGGAACAGGCAGGCGAGCGGCAATGCCTCGTTCCAGGTGCCGGCGACCGAACTTGCGTCCGTGAAGACCTATATCCGCGCCGAAGCTTTCATCTTCCTGCTCATCCCGGTCTTCGCCGCGGCGATGGCGCGCGGCTACGGCTACTAGGGTGGCGATCACCCTCCGACATTATCCACCCATCGAGTGCGGATGTTTGCGGATATCGGCAGTTTGCCGCCCAGTTGCTATTTGCTAGCTTGCCCTAGTTGTTGCTTCATGCGCAGCCGGTGTTGAGAGGAGTTCCGCGCGGCGTTGGAGATTCATATCCCGGGAGGAGATCACGATGAGAAGATTTGTCGCCACTCTGGCTGCTGCCGCGGCCGTCACGCTTTATGGGTTCGCGGCCAGCGCGCAGACCTATCCTGAACGAACCATCACCGTTGTGGTGCCGTTTGCCGCCGGCGGTCCGACCGACACGGTCACGCGCCTCGTCGCCGAAGCGATGTCGAAGGATCTCGGCCAGCAGGTCATCGTCGAGAATGTCGGCGGCGCCGGCGGCACGCTGGGTGCCGGCCGCGTCGCCAACGCCGAGCCTGACGGCTATACGCTGCTGCTCCATCATATCGGCATGGCGACAAGTGCGACACTGTACAGAAAGCTCGCCTACGACACGCTGAACGCCTTCGAATATGTCGGCCTCGTCACCGAGGTGCCGATGACCATCGTCGGCCGCAAGGACCTGGAGCCGGCCGATCTCAAGGGGTTGGTGGAGTACGCCAAGGCCAACAAGGATTCCATAACCGTCGCCAATGCCGGCATCGGTGCGGCCTCGCATCTGTGCGGCATGCTGTTCATGAGCGCCATCAAGACGCCGCTGGTCACCGTGCCCTACAAGGGCACCGGCCCGGCCATGACCGATCTCCTCGGCGGTCAGGTCGACATCATGTGCGACCAGACGACCAACACCACCAAGCAGATCCAGGGCGGCACAATCAAGGCCTATGCCGTCACCTCGCCGGAGCGCCTCGATGTGCTGAAAGACGTGCCGACGACGGTGGAAGGCGGCCTTCCCGAAGTGCAGGTCGGCATCTGGCACGGTCTCTATGCACCCAAGGGCACACCGGCCGGGATCACCGAACGCCTGTCGAAATCGCTTCAGGTCGCGCTGAAGGACCAGAACGTCGCGGCCCGCTTCGCCGAACTCGGCACCAAGCCATCGCCCGAGGCCGATGCGACGCCCGCCGCACTGAAGGCCAAGCTGGAAAGTGAGATCGCGCGCTGGAAGCCGATCATCGAAGCCGCCGGCCAGTATGCCGACTGAGGTTTGAACAGGGGCGCCGCCGGCGCCCCTGTTCGCTCGGCATCCGCTACGCACCGCGCTTGGGAGAACCATCATGAAACCTTTCGCGATCGACAGGGTCAACGGCCTGTGCGCTGCCCTGTTCATCGGCTTCGGCGGATGGTTCGCGCTGCAATCGCTCGGCCTCGAAATCGGCACCGCGTTGCGCATGGGGCCAGGCTATTTTCCGCTGGTCCTGGCGATCGTGCTGATCCTGCTTGGCGCCGTCATTCTCGTCCAGGCTGTACGCGTCGAGGGCGAAGCGGTCGGGCATATTGCGTGGCGCGGCATGCTGCTCATCCTGCCTGCTCCGATCTTCTTCGGCCTGACGGTGCGCGGCCTCGGATTCATCCCGTCGATCTTCCTGACGGCGCTGATCGCGTCGTTTGCCAGCCGCCGCATGAAGCCGTTGACCGCGCTCGCGCTGTCGGCCGGCCTGACATTGTTTGCATTCCTTGTCTTCAGCTACGCGCTCGGCCTGCCGTTCCGCCGCTTCGGCCCGTGGCTGGCCCCGTGGTTGGTATCGTAAGGCGATGAGCATGGATCTGCTCGACAACCTTGCGCTCGGCTTTTCGACGGCGACGTCGCTGACCAACCTCGGTTTCTGCCTGATCGGCGTCCTTCTCGGCACGCTGATCGGCGTCCTGCCCGGCATCGGCGCCACCGCGACCATCGCCATGCTTTTGCCCATCACCTTCCAGATCGGCGACCCGGTTTCCTCCCTCATCATGCTCGCCGGCATCTATTACGGTGCGCAATATGGCGGCTCGACCACCGCCATTCTCATCAACATGCCCGGCGAATCCTCGTCCGCCGTCACCGCGATCGACGGCTACCAGATGGCCAGGAACGGCCGCGCCGGGGCGGCCCTCGCGATCGCGGCCATCGGCTCGTTCTTTGCCGGAACCGTGTCGACGTTCCTCGTCGCCATCTTTGCCCCGCCGCTGACGGCGATCGCGCTGAAATTCGGCGCGGCCGAGTATTTTTCGCTGATGATCGTCGGCTTGGTTTCGTCCGTCGCGCTCGCCCACGGCTCGATCGTCAAGGCGCTGGCCATGGTCGTGCTCGGCCTGCTGCTCGGCATTGTCGGCACCGACATTTACACCGGCACGCCGCGCTTCACGCTTGGAATCCGGGAATATGCCGACGGGTTGAATTTCGTTGCGGTGGCGGTCGGCGTCTTTGGCATCGCCGAGATCCTGCGCAACCTCGAAAACGAGGATGAGCGCTCCGTGATGATCCGCAAGGTCACGGGCCTTATGCCGACCCGCGAGGACTTTCGGCGCATGGCAGCGCCCATCGTGCGCGGAACGATCATCGGTTCGGCGCTCGGCATCCTGCCGGGAGGCGGCGCGATCCTGGCAGCCTTTGCCTCCTACACGGTCGAAAAACGCGTCTCGAAAAACCCGAAGGAGTTCGGCAAAGGCGCCATCGAAGGCGTCGCCGGACCGGAATCGGCAAACAATGCCGGTGCGCAGACTTCCTTCATCCCGATGCTGACGCTGGGCATTCCGGCCAACCCTGTCATGGCGCTGATGATCGGCGCCATGATCATCCAGGGCATCGTGCCCGGCCCCAATGTCGCAACCGAACAGCCGGCGCTGTTCTGGGGCATCATCGCCTCGATGTGGATCGGCAATCTGATGCTGATCATCCTCAACCTGCCGCTGATCGGGCTTTGGGTGAAGCTGCTGACGATCCCCTATTACGTGCTTTTCCCGATCATCATGGCGTTCTGCTCGATCGGCGTCTACAGCGTCAACAGCAACGTCTATGATCTCTACGCCGTCGCCTTCTTCGGCTTCCTCGGCTACCTCCTGACCAAGCTGCGCTGCGAACCGGCACCGCTGCTGCTCGGCTTCGTGCTCGGCCCGCTGCTCGAGGAAAACCTGCGCCGCGCCATGATCCTCTCGCGCGGCGACCCGAGCACCTTCGTGACCAGACCGATCAGCGCCGGCCTGCTGCTCATAGCGCTCGCCGTGCTCGCCGTCGTCTTCCTGCCGGCGGTCAAGAAAAAGCGCGAAGAGGTGTTTGTGGAGGAGAGTTGAACTACGCCGCCGTTCCGCCTCGGTCCTGAACCTCTTCGACCGGGTCGAGCGGTGCGATCGGCACCAGCGGTGCCGGCACATCGGTCGTCTTGACCTCGGCCTTGCAGATGTCGGCGATGACGCAGGCCGGGCAATCCGGCTTGCGCGCCTTGCAGACGTAGCGGCCATGCAGGATCAGCCAGTGATGTGCATGGCGCATATATTCGTCCGGAATGATCTTCAACAATCCTTGCTCGACCTGTTCCGGCGTCTTGCCGGGCGCCAATCCGAGCCGGTTGCCTATGCGAAGAATGTGCGTGTCGACCGCCATCGTGTGCTGGCCGAAGGCCATGTTGAGCACGACATTGGCGGTCTTGCGCCCCACCCCGGGCAGCTTGACCAATTCATCACGATTATCGGGTACCTCGCCGCCATGGTCGCGGATCAGCGCCTGCGACAGCGCAATCACATTCTTCGCCTTGTTGCGCCACAGCCCGATGGTGCGGATATATTCGCCGACCCTTGCTTCCCCCAGCGCCAGCATCTTGTGCGGCGTATCGGCGGCCCTGAACAGCGCCCGCGTCGCCTTGTTGACGCCGGCATCCGTCGCTTGCGCCGACAGCACCACCGCGACCAGCAGCGTGAAGGCGTTGACATGTTCGAGTTCGCCTTTCGGCTCGGGCCGCTGGACGGAAAAGCGCCGGAATATCTCGTTAACTTCGGCCGGGCTGTAGCGTGACGCGCGTCGCACCGGCCTCGGGCGCGGCTTTGCGTTCGAACCATCGCGTCGTGCGGGCAACGGCTCTTTTTTGGACAGGGAAGAATCTTTGGACTTGGGGCTTGCCATTTCCCTCCTATAATATCCCCTCATGAGCGACACAAACGCCTCGTTTCAGGCCGACGAGCCATTCTTTCAGGCGCTACTGACCCCGCACCGGTCTCTGGGCCGGACAGGCTTCTTCGTCCTGATGGGCGCGCTGCTGTTCGGCTGGCTGGTGACAGGCGCGTTTTTCCTGTCGCGCGGCGCCTGGCCGGTGTTCGGCTTCTTCGGCCTCGACGTGGCCGCCGTCTACATCGCCTTTCGCATCAACTATCGTGCCGCTCGCGCACGCGAAGAAGTCTCGGTTTCGCGCACCAGCCTCGACATCCGCAAGACAGCCCCCTCCGGGAAATCGGAAGCGCATCGCTTCAATCCGTTCTGGGCGCGGTTTTCGGTGGCCCGTCACGCCGAGATCGGCATCACAGGCATGACGGTGCAAGGTGAAGGCCAGAACGTGCCGATCGGATCGTTCCTGGACCCCGATTCCCGCGAGAGTTTTGCCACCGCCTTTTCGCGCGCGCTGGCGACCGCCAAGACACGCTGAGGCAGCCGCGAGCGATTCCTGGACTCGAATCCGGTGCCTATCTGGGTATGCGCCGCAAGAAGGCAAGTTTCGGGTGGCGATCGACGCCCCGAGGGGCGATATTCCGGCTCAAGGAGACAGTTCCATGAGCACACACACCGCAGTCCTCAAAAAGGACATCACGCCTGAGGGCAGCGATTATGAGATCGTGCGCCGTGCCATCGAGAAGATCAGTCTCGACTATCGTGATCAGCCTTCCCTCGAAGAGCTGGCCGAGGAGGTCGGCGAGACGCCGACCGGCCTGCAAAAACTCTTCACCCGCTGGGCCGGCCTGTCGCCCAAGGCCTTCCTGCAGGCGGTGACACTGGACCATGCGCGCAGGCTGCTCGATTCCGGCATGCCGCTGCTCGAGACCTCATTCGAACTGGGCATGTCCGGCCCCGGCCGGCTGCATGACCTGTTCGTCACGCACGAGGCGATGTCGCCGGGCGACTACAAGACACGCGGCGCCGGGCTCACCATCCGCTACGGCTTCCATTCCTCGCCGTTCGGTACCGCCCTGATCATGGCCACCGAGCGCGGGCTCGCCGGCCTCGCCTTCAGCGACCCCGGCGAGGAACGCGCCGCCTTCGCCGACATGTCCAGCCGCTGGCCGAACGCCATCTATGTCGAGGACATGACTGCCACCGGCCCCTATGCCGCCCGTATCTTCGACCCGACGCTGTGGCGCCCCGACCAGCCGCTGCATGTCGTCATGATCGGCACCGACTTCCAGGTTCGCGTCTGGGAGGCGCTGCTCAAGATCCCGATGGGCAAGGCCCGCACCTATTCCTCGATTGCGGCCAGCATCGGCGCACCGTCCGCCAGCCGTGCGGTCGGTGCGGCCAACGGCGCCAATCCGCTCTCTTTCGTGGTGCCTTGTCACCGCGCCATCGGCAAATCAGGCGACCTCACCGGTTATCATTGGGGCCTGACCCGCAAGCGCGCCATTCTGGGTTGGGAAGCCGGGCAGGTATCGTAATATCGATTTTTCTCGATATTGCGAAGAAAAACATGGTTATATCGGCGCTATCAAGTATAAGCGCTATTTACGCTGTGGTTCCGCTTTTGCAACCGAGGGCAACCTCCGGTTCCTGTAGTTGTTATTTTGAGGCGTTATTTTAGGTAACTCTAAATTAACCACGATAAAGTGATGATGCTCTCATATTAATCCGGACGATCCGGCTTGATAGGAGGTCTCGATGACATTGTTTCGCGCCGCCTGCGGCGCAGCTCTGCTGGTTGCCAGCGTCGACGAGGCCGCGTTGGCCACGACGCAGAATGTCATCTTCAACGGCACGATCGCGCCCACCTGCACGCTGGTCGTTGCCACCAACGGTACGATGACGGCCAGTCCCGATCTCCAGTCCCTGAGCTCCCACAACAGCGGCGGCTCGGCTGGAACCGTGACGCTGACGACGACCGGAGGTGTGTCGCTGAGCGTCGACCCGGTCACCACCATGACGGTGCCATCCGCCGACAGCACGTCGACGACCTGGACACCCACCTACTCCGCCGCCGGCGCGCATTCCATCGTCGAGACCGGCTCGACAACCAGCATCACCACCCCCGGCGCAGATCTCGTCTCGGTTCACCTTGCCGGAACCAAGGGCGGCAGCAATCGCTTCGCCAACGGCAATTATCAGGCAACGGTAACGCTGCGCTGCGAATGACGCGAGCGAAGGAGGGGTCGTGAAACATGCTCGAATCCTGGCGACGGCGTTGGCCGTCGGATTGGCGCCCGTTGCCGCCAAGGCTCAGTCGATGTCGCCGATGCGTGGCGAGATCAACAGCTTCACCGACGTCTTTGCGGTTCGCGTCTTCCCCGCCAATCCCTACGACCGCAACATCCGGGTCGAAATTCACGTCTACGATCAGGATTTCCAGCCGGTAGATGCCAGGGTCTCTCCAAATGTCTTCCAACTGGCCTCCCAGGCCTCCCGTTCTGTCCTTGTGGTTGTGCCTTTCGGCGGCGCTGCCGAGCGTAAAGTGCGTATCTGTACCGAAAGCATCCCCTTTCCCAATCAACAGACGCAGATAAGGGCACAGATATGCGGAAAGTTTTTTGGGCGCCGCAAGTCCTGACACTGGCGCTCGCGGCTGTTTGGGCGGGTGCCTCGCCGGCCGGGGCCGAGGACGTCTACAACCTCAACCAGAACGAAAGCGGCTTCAACCTGCCCGGCGTCACCTTGCCCCAGGGCCAGGACGAGGTCCATGCCGCGGATGGCACCACTTGCCGTTCCGCCGTCTCCGGCTCCGGCGCCTATGTCGATCTCGGCGTCATCAGAGGCAACAGCCAGTCCGACAATGATGTCGCCACTTACGGCCGCGTGGTGATCCCCATCGGGCGTACGCCCAAGCGCGTCGATTGCAGCCGTCTCTACGAGCTTGAGGTCGAGCGCCTTCAGCTGGAGCTGAAGCTCCTCAAAATGGGCCTCGGCACCGACGGCCAGACGGCGAGTATTGCCGCCACCGCTCCCGCGACCGCATCACCGGGGTGGGCCAACGAAGGCTGGAGCATCAGAACCGGAAATGGCGATGGCAAGAAAAAGAAGAAGCAGTAGCCGCGCGCTGTTTGCGATGGCGGCACTTGCCGGTTCCTGCCTTCCGATGCAGGCGGCGATCATCGGCACCTGCACCATCATGGTCGGGGCGTCCGGAACGATGAAGGCCAGTCCCGCCATCAGCATACTGGGCTCCAAACAGGCAGGCGGATCGAGCGCCAGCGCCACCGTGGTGGCAAGCTCCCTGTTATGCTCAATACTCAACCTGCTTGACTGCTATTCGGTTTCGGCGCCGGCGCCTGCCGCATTCTCGTCCGCGCCGAGCGGCGGTGGCACCAACGTGACGTTCGCTTCGGTCTTCCGCCTCGATGGCTCGGGGGCCGATGTCAACGGAAGTGTGCCGCAGAGGGTTGCCAACGGCACCCACGCGATGCAGGTCGACCTCACCGCCACCAAGTCGAGCGGTATCTTTCCCGCCGGCAACTATCAGGGCACGGTCACCGTGCGCTGCGAATAAGGCCGCGACAACTCAAATCGGGCTGGACCATGCGCGTGGTCTGGCAAGCCGCGGCCTTACAGGTTAGCTTCCACGCAATCGGAACGATCTGCGTTCGCCCGGACGCACGAAGACGCTCCGGCATTTTGAATTTGCGTTGCCAGGAGGCCCTGCTTGATTATCGTCATCGGCTCGATCAACCTCGACCTTATCGCCAAGGTCGACCGCTTGCCGAGCCCCGGCGAGACGGTGGGCGGCTCGGCCTTCACCACCGCGCCTGGTGGCAAGGGCGCCAACCAGGCCCTGGCCGCCGCACGCGCCGGCGCCTCGGTGCGCATGGTCGGCGCCGTCGGCAGGGACAGCTTCGCCGCCGAGGCACTGGCATTGCTGCGCGACGGCAAGGTCGACCTGTCCGGCGTTGCCGAGACTCACGCCTCGACCGGCACGGCACTGATCATGGTCGCCGACGACGGCGAGAACATCATCGCCGTGGTGCCGGGCGCCAACGCTTCCGTGGTGCCCGGCGATCTCTCCAAGGCCTTTCTGAAAAAAGGCGACGTCGTGCTGCTGCAAAATGAGATTCCGCTGGCCACCGTCGATGCCGCCCTCGACCAGGCAAGGGCGGCCGGCGCCATCGCGGTGCTCAACACAGCACCTTTCCAAGCGCAAGCAGCCGGCTTTCTCGGCAAGGCCGACTATGTCGTCGCCAACGAAACCGAGTTCGACCTGTATGGCGAAGCGCTGTCGCTGCAAGGCCGCGATCGGGCGGCGCGCATGCGGGACTTTGCCGGAAAGACCGGCCGCACCGTCGTCGTCACGCTCGGCGGCGATGGCGTGATGGCGGCGACACCGACCGAGTTCCTGGCCGTTGCTGCGCGCAAGATCGTCCCCGTCGACACGGTCGGCGCCGGCGATACGTTCTGCGGCTATTTCGCCGCCAGCCTGTCGTCGGGCCTCACGCTCGAACAGGCGCTGGCGCGCGCCGGCGCGGCCGGCTCGCTGGCCTGCCTGAAGCCTGGCGCCCAACCGGCGATCCCGCTCGCCAAAGACGTCGATCAGGCGCTGCAGGAAACCCGTTAGAATGCTGCGTCCTCAAACAAAACATGCCGTGCCGCCGGCAGGCGACATCTGCCGCCTGTCCGCAGTCGAACTCGCCGGCGCGATCCGGGAGAGAGAGCTTTCCGTGCACGAGGTGGTGGCGGCATTCCTCGACCGCATCGAGGCGGTCAATCCGCTGGTGAACGCCATCGTCTCCTTGCGCGATCGCGCCGATATCCTGCGCGAAGCCGATGCGGCCGATGCCAGCCCGACGCGAGCCAAAACCAACCCGCTCTTCGGCCTGCCGATGGCCATCAAGGACCTCGCCTCGACCACGGGCCTCAGGACCTCTTTCGGCTCGCCGATCTTCGCCGATTTCGTGCCGCAGGAGGACGATTTCTTCGTCGAGCGCATCCGCAATGCCGGCGCCATTATCATCGGCAAGACCAACGTCCCCGAATTCGGGCTTGGTTCCAACACCTACAACGCCGTGTTCGGGCCGACGCTGAACGCCTTCGATCCGGCCCTGACCGCCGGAGGCTCGAGCGGCGGCGCGGCCGTTGCCCTGGCGCTCGACATGGTGCCCGTCGCCGATGGCAGCGACTTTGGCGGCTCGCTGCGCAACCCGGCCGCCTGGAACAATGTTTTTGGCTTCCGCCCGTCGCAAGGACTTGTTCCCGGTGGACCCGATTTCGAAGTCTTCCATGCGCAGATGGGCGTCGACGGGCCGATGGGCCGCAACGTCCGTGACATGGCGCTGCTGCTCGATGTGCAGGCCGGTTACCACCCGCACGCGCCATTGTCCTACGACAAACCCGGCTCGTTCCTCGAAGGGCTTGGAATACCCGCAACTGGTGGCCGCATCGCCTGGCTCGGTGACCTCGGCGGTCATCTGCCGGTTGAAACAGGCATTCTCGGCCTGTGCGAGGCGGCACTTGGCCGCTTTGCGGAGGCGTCCTTCGCGACCGAGCCCCTGCTGCCGGATTTCGATTTCGAAGCGCTGTGGCAGGCCTTCGTGACGCTGCGCCAGGCCAGCAGCGGCTGCGCGCTCAAAACCCACTATGACGATCCCGCAAAGCGCCGCCTGCTCAAGCCGGAAGCCATCTGGGAAGTGGAGAACGCAACGCGGCTGACGGCGCCGCAGATCCGCGCCGCTTCGGTCATCCGCACGTCCTGGCATCGCACGCTTCTGTCGATCTTCGCCCGCTATGATCTGATTGCGCTGCCGACAGCACAGGTCTTCCCCTTCGACATCGGTACGCATTGGCCGCGTGAGGTCGCCGGACGCACAATGGACAGCTATCACCGCTGGATGCAGGTTTCCGCCTTCGCGACCTTGGGCGGCTGCCCGGCGGCCAATGTGCCGGTCGGCTTCGACGATAGAGGGCGGCCGATGGGCATGCAGCTGATCGGCCGGCCACGCGGCGACCTTGCCGTGCTCAAGGCGGCGGCCGCCTATGAGGCAACGCTGCCCTGGCCGGTCGGCGCCTGAATCGCACGCGTTGGCGTGCCGCGGCGCTTCGCGCACCGGCTTGCATCGCTATCGCCGCCATGCATTGATTATCCTCAGCCGCGCCGCCTCGGCGGTATTCCTGGGGAAAAAGCATGTCGCTCGAACTCTACGCCGCCTATGTCCTCGCTTGCATCGTCATTATCCTGGTGCCCGGTCCGACGGTCACGCTGATCATTGCCAACAGCATCCGCCATGGCTCGCGCGCCGGCCTCGCCAACGTCGCCGGCACGCAGGCCGGGCTTGCCGTGATGATCGCCATCGTCGGCATCGGCCTCAACACGCTGATCGCAGGCATGGGCCACTGGTTCGAATGGGTACGGCTGATCGGTGCCGCCTATCTGATCTGGATGGGTGTGCAGATGTTCCGTTCCAAGGGCACGTTGAATGCCGATGGAACAGCGAGAAAGCCGCGCGGCGGCTTCTTCCTGCAGGGCCTGCTGGTGGCGCTGAGCAACCCCAAGACGCTGATTTTCTTCGGCGCCTTCTTTCCGCAGTTCATTTCGCCGCAAGGCAACTACTCGCTGCAGATCGCCGTCATGGGTCTGACCGCCATGATCTTCGCCGCCTTCTCGGATTCGACTTACGCGCTGGCCGCCGGCCGCGCCGGGCGCCTGCTGTCGGCCGGCCGCATCAAGCTTTTGTCGAGGATCAGCGGCAGCTTCATGGTCGGCGGCGGCCTGTGGCTGGCGTTTTCGCGGTCGAAGTAAAGGCGGCCGAGCCGGCGCCGCAAGGAGTTGCAGCACCCTGGAATGGCAACAGATTGAAAGTGTGCTGTCCCACCACCACATGAATCTGGCTTGAGGGATTCATGTCTGTCTTTTGGACTTGGGATGGTTTGAAGAGGAACGCGCCTGGCGTGATCCTCTTTATTGGTGCGTTTGCGGTTATGATCATGTTGGCGGCAAACAAATGGATCAACGACGCCAGCCCGATCCGATCGGTCGACACAGTCGAGGCAAACGTCGAAAGTGTCCGGTTGGACCATGGCCGCGGCATATATCTGGTTTCTATCGAGAACGGTTCGTCTGTCCTTATCGATGACGATCACCCGCATCTGATCGGCTCGCGCACAAACATCGAACGCGTCACGCGCGACAATGGCTTCGTCTTCTACCGATTCGTGAATTGAATCATGGCAACAGTATCTTCTCTCAGAAACCGCCTGCTTCTGTTTCAGGCAGAATACCGAGACGCAGTCATTGGTGTCGTATTCTTCTGCGCACTGCCCCTGGCGGCGCTGATCCCGATTGCGATGAACCAGGACAATCCGGTTGTGGCAACTCAGAGTGTGATGGGCACTATCGAGTATGTGAGGTTAATGCCCATCAATCCGAAGATGGCTGCCGGGCGCGGGCTGTATTACACATACGATGTCCGCCTTGATGGCAACAGCGCGGTGACATCCATCGATGATGAAGTGGGGATGCCGCACCTTGTCGGTTCGGTCATCCCCATCGAGCGGCAACATCATAAGCGCGGCGGAGACACCTATCGGTTTCTCAATGAGTGAAGACGCGTGCTCACAAGTTCAGTTCTGTTCTGACGGTCAGTTAAGCCGCCCCAGCCTCTCCACCAGCAAGGCGAAAAACGCATCATGGTCGATGTCGCGCATCACCATGGCGTTCTTCGGCCGTTTGGTGACGCCCCACCAGTCGATCACGGTCATGCCCATGGTCAGTTCCGAGGCGGTTTCCACGCTGACGTTGCAGTTGCGGCCCTTGAACAGGTCCGGCTTCAACAGATAGGCGATGACGCAAGGATCGTGCAGCGGGCCACCGTCGGTGCCGTATTTCTCTTCATCGAAGCGCTCGAAGAACTCCAGCATCTCCGCGGTGGCGGTGCCGACCCTGGTGCCCAGCGCGCGGAAGGCCTGCGTGCGCTTGGCGGTGGTCAGCGCCTTGTGGGTGACGTCGAGAGGCATCATGACGATCGGAATGCCGGATTTGAGCACGACATCTGCGGCCTGCGGGTCGACATAGATGTTGAATTCGGCGGTCGGGGTGACATTGCCGCCTTCGAAGAAGCCGCCGCCCATCAGCACGATTTCCTTGATGCGCGGTGCAATGCGCGGCTCGCGGATCAGCGCCAGCGCAATGTTGGTGAGCGGGCCGAGCGCGCAAAGCGTGATCGTGCCGCTTTCTTCGCTCATCAGCGTCTGGACGATGAAATCGACCGCGTACTGGTCCTGCAGCTTCATCGTCGGTTCGGGCAATTGCGGACCGTTGAGGCCGGTCTTGCCATGCACTTCCTCGGCGGTGACCAGTTCGCGCGTCAGGGGCCGGATGGCACCGGCATAGACCTTGATGTCCGGGCGGCCGGCCAGCTCGCAGATCTTGCGGGCATTCTTTTCGGTAAGCTTCAGCGGCACGTTGCCGGCAACGGCTGATATGCCGACGATCTCCAGTTCGGAGCTGCCGAGCGCCAGCAATATGGCGACGGCATCATCCTGGCCGGGATCCGTGTCGATGATGATCTTGCGTGACTGGGGCATTTCAATTCCTTGTTTGGCGAGGTCGTGGACTTGCGTCGATCCGATCGGAACATCCAAATGACGCCGAAGCGGCCGCGAGCTGCCAGGCCGAACCGCTCGACCAGGGAAGACAATCCCGACCCGCGCGCTTTTCCTTGCATCTGCTCGCCGTTTCAAGCGCCATGTCTGTCATTCCTGTGAGTCCACGGCCTGGTCTTTCTGGGCGGGTCTGTTGACGGCTTGAACTTGGTCGCGGGGCGGACCATATCAAGGCCATCGGGAAAAATGCCATCTGGGTTTTTCCACTTTATGTCGCTCTTGAGAGGACAGTGTAACATGAGCCGAATGACGCCCTTTTCCAGCCCGCTTCTGCTTGGTTTCGACGCCATGGAAAAGACCCTGGAACGCCTGGCGAAGTCCGGTGACAGCTATCCTCCCTACAACATCGAACGCCTCAGCGGCGCCGACGGCAAAACCGAAAGGTTGCGCATCACATTGGCGGTCGCCGGTTTCGCCGAAAGCGATCTCGATGTCACCACGGAGGAAAACCAGTTGGTCGTGCGCGGCCGTCAGACCGACGACACCGAGCGCGAATTTCTTCATCGCGGCATCGCCGCGCGCCAGTTCCAGCGCTGTTTCGTGCTGGCCGACGGCATGCGGGTGATCGCAGCGGAGTTGAAGAACGGCCTTTTGGCGATCGACCTCGATCGGCCGGAGTCCGAACGGCTGGTACGGAAAATAAACATATCGGTGAAAGACTGATCTTTACCGATGGCTCTCATGCGGGATGGCCTTGAGCGGCGTCCTCGCGCCAAGGAGGCTTTGAAATGACCAGAACTGAAAATATCACCATGACCAATGGCGAATTCGCTCATCTCGGCGAGGGCTCGGTCGCTTATCTCAGAAAGGTCTCGAGCGACGAATTGCTCGGCCGTTTCCCCAATCTCGGCGAAATCGCTCCCGGCATGGAACTGTGGGCGCTGTTTGCCGCCAATGGCCAGCCGATCCTGCTTTCCGACGCGCGTGACCGCGCACTGGCCGGTGCCATGGAAAACGACCTGACCACGGTCGCCATCCACTAAGACCCAGCGCGCCGCCCTGTTAGGCGCGACCAGCAGGCTCAAACGCGTAGGGCCGCCCGTGGCGGCCCTTGAATGTCGTCTCACCAGAAAAATTAGGCCGCGTGCGAGGCCTGGGTGTCCGATAAAAGCGCGTGGATAGCCGCGGCGTCGCGCGTACCCCTGATCTTGGCCACCGTGTCGGCGTCACGCAGCACTCGCGCGATGCGCGACAGTGCCTTGAGGTGATCGGCGCCCGCCCCTTCCGGCGCCAGCAGCAGAAACACCAGATCGACGGGCTGATCGTCCAGCGATTCGAAATCGACAGGCGTCTCCAGCCGGGCGAAAACACCTGCGATGCGCTTCACGCCGGCTAGCTTGCCGTGCGGGATGGCGATGCCGTTGCCGACGCCGGTCGAACCCAGCCGCTCACGCTGCAGGATGGTGTCGAACACCTCCCGCTCCGGAATGCCGGAAATCGCCGCGGCCCGTTCGGACAGCAATTGCAGCAGCTGCTTCTTGGAGTTCGCCTTCAACGCCGGCAATATCGCCGGAACGTTGATAAGATCGCTCAGATCCATGCTTGAAAATCCCTTGTTCGCCTGCCGTCACCAGTCCTCACCCCTCGTGCGGCCGGCTCTTATCCCAGTGCGACCTCGTCGTCACCGTGCGACCCTTGTCGTCACCGTGCGACCGTTGTCGTCACGCTTGTGCGACCTTGGTCGTCGACGGGTCGATCCAACCGATATTTCCATCGGGTCGGCGATAGACGATGTTGAGATGGTCGGTTCCCGCGTTGCGGAAGACGAAGACCGGGCTGTCCTTGGTGTCGAGCTCGATGACCGCCGACGCCACCGACATGGTCTTCAGCGTCATGGTTGATTCGGCGACGATGGCCGGCGCGAAATTCTCCGGAATGTCCTCGTCGTCATCGGCAAGCGGCGCCATCACCGTGTAGGCTATGTCGGTTGGCTGGCCGTTGGCGGCGCCCGAATTGTGCGATTTCAGCCGGCGCTTGTAGCGCCTCAGGCGGGTTTCCAGACGGTCCGCCGCCGCCTCGAAGGCAAGCGTCGGATCCTGGGCATCGCCGGTGGCCTGCAGCGAAGCGCCGGAATCCAGCCGGATCATGCAATCCGCCGAATAGCGCGAACCCGATTTGATGACCGTGACATGTCCGGCAAAGCCGCGATCGAAATATTTGCCGATCGCTTCGCCGACACGATCGTTGATGCGTGTCCGAAACGCATCGCCGATGTCCATGTGTTTTCCCGATATGCGCAGATTCATCTGAAAACTGACCTTCCTTGCTCAGGCTTCAAACTGGCCCGAGTTTATACTCGTGATCCGTGCGCACAAGCTTTGCGGCGTCACTTGCGCCGATTTTAAATCCAGACTTTCCGGTTGATCACAAGCCGCCCTTTGACCGTCCCGAGGCCAACGTCGTGACGGACCATCCGCATGCGGGCATCTAGCCCGTCTCATGCGGGCGGGCTTCTAGCCAGTTCACCGCGGCTTGTCAATGAAGTGCTGGCTTGTGGAAAATCGACCCGCCTCAGCGCCCGGCGCTGGCCATCGCACGTTTCTCGCGCCGGCGCTGCACCGAGGAGGGGATATTCATGCCTTCCCGGTACTTGGCGACCGTACGCCTTGCAATGTCGACGCCACTTTCGCGCAACATGTCGACGATTGCATCGTCGGAAAGCACGTCGACGGGCTTCTCCTCGTCGATCAACTGCTTGATGCGGTCACGCACGGCTTCCGAGGAGTGCGCATCGCCGCCGCCCGATGCGGCGATCGAGGCGGTGAAGAAGTAGCGAAGCTCGAACACGCCGCGCGGCGTCAGCATGTATTTATTGGCTGTGACCCGGCTGACGGTCGATTCGTGCATGCCGATGGCGTCGGCCACAGTGCGCAGATTGAGCGGCTTCAGCTGCCGCACGCCATGGACGAGGAAGGCGTCCTGCTGGCGAACGATTTCCGAGGCGACCTTGAGGATGGTCTTTGCCCGCTGGTCGAGGCTGCGCGTCAGCCAGTTGGCGTTCTGCAGGCATTCGGCCAGAAAATCCTTTTCCGCCTGGTTCTTGGCCTGCGGAGAGACCTGGGCGAAATAGATATGGTCGACCAACACCCGCGGCAGCGTTTCGGCATTGAGTTCGACCGTCCAGCTGCCGTCATTGGCCGCGCGCACCTCGACATCGGCGACGATCGCGTCGCTGGCGCCGCCCGAAAACGCCATGCCCGGCCGGGGATCGAGCGCCCGGATTTCGGCCAGCATGTCGAGCAGATCCTCCTCGTCGACACCGCAGATCCGTTTCAATGCGTGAAAATCGCGCCGTGCCAGGAGTTCGAGATTGGCGACCAGCGCCTTCATCGCCGGATCGAGCCGGCTCCGCACGGCAAGCTGCAGCGACAGGCATTCGGCCAGGTCGCGGGCAAACAGGCCGGCCGGCTCGAAGGTCTGACACACCGCCAGCACCTTCGCCACGGCGGCGGCATCCGCACCGAGACGAGCGGCGATCTCGGCCAGATCGGCACGCAGATAGCCGGTCTCGTCAAGGCCGTCGGCGAGGTCGGCGGCGATCAGACGTGCAGCCGGATCGGCGAAGGCTAGCGCCACCTGTTCACCGACATGGTCGCGCAACGTGATCGCAGCAGTCGCCATGTCGCCGGCGTCAAACCACTCGGATGAGGAACCCGCGCCATTGCCGGAAGCCGATTTCCATTGCGCCGTCAGGTCGGGACCGAGCCGCTCGCTGGTGCCCGGGTCGTCGGGAAACAGGTTTTCCAGCGACGTGTCGAGCTTGTCCGAGATCGCCTCGGCGCTCCACTGCGTCTCGTTTTCGAACCAGTCGCCTTCGGGGGCGGCTTGCGGCTCCGCCTCGATCTTCTGCGCCTGGTCGCTGGCGGCATCGTCCTGCGGCTCGGCGCGCTCCAGCAGCGGATTGCGCTCGATTTCCTCGTCGATGAAATGCTCGAGCTCGACATGGGTGAACTGCAGCAGCCGAATCGACTGCATCAGTTGCGGCGTCATCACCAGCGACTGCGATTGTCGTAGCTGTAGTTTGGCCGCCAACGCCATGGTTCGGTTTCAAACGCCTCGTCTACGCATCCGGACTTCCGGAAAGGAATTTTGCAGCCGGCCATAGAAACTGGCCCGGCTTTTGCTTGTCAAGGCAATTGGTAGCAAAACTCGCTTACCGGAGCGTTATCTCGGAGCAAAATCGAGGAAAAAGCGCCGCGCGAACCGCAAAAATCGTGTCAGGAAACAAATTTCACGCTCAGAGGGTGAAACCCTCGCCGAGGTAAAGTCGCCGCACATCCGGGTTTGCCACCACTTCGTCGGCCCTTCCATGGGTCAGCACCTGGCCGGCATGGATGATGTAGGCGCGGTCGATGAGGCCGAGCGTTTCGCGCACATTGTGATCGGTGATGAGGACGCCGATGCCGCGCGCCGTCAGGTGGCGCACCAGTTGCTGGATATCCGCGACGGCGATCGGATCGATGCCGGCGAAAGGCTCGTCGAGGAGCATGTAGGCCGGACGCGTCGCCAGCGCTCGCGCGATTTCCAAGCGTCGCCGCTCGCCGCCCGAAAGCGACATGGATGGCGCCTTGCGCAGATGGCTGATGTGGAATTCCTCGAGCAGTTCGTCGAGATTGCGCTCGCGCACCTTGCGGTCCTTTTCGACCACTTCCAGCACGGCGCGGATATTCTGCTCGACATTGAGGCCGCGGAAGATCGATGCTTCCTGCGGCAGATAGCCGATGCCGAGGCGTGCGCGACGGTACATCGGCATCGACGTGACATCGAAGCCGTCGATCTCGATCGTGCCTTCATCCACCGGCACCAGGCCGGTAACCATATAGAAACAGGTCGTTTTGCCGGCGCCGTTGGGGCCGAGCAGTCCAACGGCCTCTCCGGCGCGCACGCCGATGGTGACGCCGCTGACGACCTTGCGGCCCTTGTAGCTCTTGGTCAGCCCCTTGGCGATCAGGGTTCCCTTGAACTTTCCCGCATCGACGGTCACCGTGGCCGGCGCCGAAAGCTTGCCGGCGGCCCGTCCCGGAAGACGCGCCGTCAGCGACGACAGGCTGGCCATCAGGGGTTCGTCGCTCCCGATTTCGGCGGCGGCGTGATCGACATCTGGACACGTTGCCCAGCGCATGGATCCACCTGAGCCAGCCCGCTTTTCATCTGCACGGTAAGCTTGCAGCCCACCAGAACGTTGTCGTTTTGCGACAGAACGACCTTTTTGCCCGAAAGCACCAGCACCTGGCTCTTCATATCGAAACTGCCTTGATCGCCGGTCGCGATCTGCGCATCCGACTTGATATAGACCTTGTCGGAGATCTCCAGGTGGTCGATGTTGGCCGAGCCCGTCATCGCAGCACCTGCGGCCTCCGTGCCCTTGGCAGCGGCGTTGGGGTCCTTGACGTAGTAGACCGTCATCTTGCCGGCCTTCATCAATGTCGGCCCCTGGACGACGCTGACATTGCCCGTGAAGATGGCGACACTGTCGGCCTGGCGGACTTCCAGCTTGTCGCTCTCGATCTGGATCGGCTTGTCGCCGGACAGTTTGAGGCCTGATTGACTGGTCGTCTGCGCCCATGACGGCACGAGTCCGAGCAGCAGCAACGCTGAAGTTGCAGCCGCGAGCCGCGTCGAACTACTGAGCCGCATTGGTTTCTCCGCTGTTTCCCTGTGCCGCCTTCAGGGCGGCGGAATCGATGTTGACGCGCACTTTGTTCTCGAAAACCAGAATCTTGCCATTGTCCTGAACCGACATCCTATCCGCCGTGATCCGCGACCCGCCACGGCTGACATCGACGGGATCTCCTGTCTTCATAGTGCCTTTGCCCATGTCGAGGAAGACCGATTTGAACTTGGCCTGCATGCCGTCGGTCGTGGTGATCGTGACGTCGCTGGTCAGGTTCATCGTATTGCCGTCGCGATCGTAGGTGCCGTGCGAGGCCTTGACCGCCGCCACATTGTCGGACGCGATCGGCACCTTGGCGTCGATGCCTTCCAGCTCGATGATACCTTGCGTGCTGACATCCTGAATGGCACGCAGCGCCGTCATCGAATAAGGCTGCTTCTGCTTGGTGAAACCGTTGAGCTTGGGATTGGCCATCACCAGCTTGCCGTTGGAAAAGGCAGTGCCTTCCGCCTGAATCTTCACCGAGACGGGTGCGGCGAGATAGGAGTAAACCGGGAAAGCGACCGCTATCAGTGCTGCGGCCACCGGCACGGCAAATTTGAGAACGCGCACGCGGCGCGAATGACGCTGTGCACGGTCGAAAGCATCGCCGCGCGTCCGGCCGTCCGCCGGGGGAGCCAACACCGCCTCGGCGTCGGTCGGTTCAATCGGTCGCGCTAACATTCACTGCTTTCTTCTAACCTTGCCCGCCCTCGGGCACCGCCTATAGGTGGGACGCCGGCGCTTTCAAGCAAGCACAAGCCCACGAAAACTGCAAAAATGTGACAGCCGCCTTTGTACAGACGAAAACGAAGTCCGCACAACTGCGTGTTCTCCATAGCAGAAACAGACACGCGGCGTAAAATTTATCAGCCATCGGTCTCGTCGCCCGACCTGGTGGCGATTGCACGAATATGTGAGCAGACCGACGCCTGGAGAGGGCCCGACCCGGCCCCGTCGACTGCCGACGCGGATAGCCACCTCACGTCCAGGCGCCGACTTGTCTCGCCATGCGCAAAAGAGAACTGCTTCCAGATGGGAGGATCATGGTCTAAAAGCGTCTCCTCCCGCCGACTGAAAGGCTGACCATGGCACTGAGAGCCGACGACCTGATCGACCGCCGCCGTTTGCGGCGCAAGCTGACATTCTGGCGCGTCGTCGCCATAGGCATCATAGCCCTTGGGGTGATTGCGCTTTCAACCTGGTTCTATGGCGACGATTTCGGCGGCTCGACGGTCGACCATATTGCCAAGGTCAAGATCGAAGGCACGATCACCGAGGACGAGGAACTGATCAAGCGGCTGGAAACCATCCGTCTTTCATCGAAGGTGAAAGGCGTGATCCTGTCGATCGATTCGCCTGGCGGCACCACCGTTGGCGGTGAATCCATCTATGAAGAAGTGCGCAAGCTGGCCGCCGACAAGCCGGTGGTGGCGGAAGTCGGCACGCTCGCCGCATCGGCGGGCTATATGATCGCCAGTGCCGCCGATCACATCGTTGCCCGCAAGACCTCGATCGTCGGCTCGATCGGCGTGCTGATCCAGTATCCCGACGTCAGCGGCCTGATGGACAAACTCGGCGTCAAGCTGGAGGAGGTGAAATCCTCGCCGCTGAAAGCCGCGCCCTCTCCCTTCAAGCCGACCAATGACGACGAGCGCGCCATGGTTCGCAAGCTCATCCTCGACAGTTACAACTGGTTCGTCGACATCGTCGCCGAACGCCGCAAGATGAGCCGCGAACAAGCGCTGGCGCTTGCCGACGGCTCGATATTCACCGGTCGCCAGGGCGTTGCCAACGGGCTGATCGACGCCGTCGGCGGCGAGGCCGTGGCGGTCGACTGGCTGGCGACCAAGGGCGTCGATGCCAAGCTCAAGGTCGTCGAGTGGAAGGATACCGAACGGCGCGGCGGCTTCCTGTTCTCGAAAGCGATGGCGCAAACGATCGGCAGTGCGCTCGGCCTGCCCGCCTACAGCAGCGACGTCATCCATGAACTCGGAGCCGACCGCTTGTTTCTTGACGGTCTCGTTTCCGTCTGGCACCCTTGAGAAGCCGTTTGGGGCAAGTGAAAAAAGCAAATAAAATCATCCTCATAATTTTGACCGCACTGCTTTCACGGGGACCCGTCTCATGATCAAGTCCGAACTTGTGCAGATTATTGCCACGCGCAATCCGCATCTTTTCCTGCGCGACGTCGAAAACATCGTCGGCGCGATCTTTGATGAAATCACCGACGCCCTTGCCGAAGGCAACCGGGTCGAGTTGCGTGGCTTCGGCGCTTTTTCGGTGAAAAATCGTCCCGCGCGCACCGGACGCAATCCGCGCACCGGCGAATCCGTCGAGGTCGAGGAGAAATGGGTGCCGTTCTTCAAGACCGGCAAGGAACTGCGTGAAAGGCTGAACGGCGGCAAGTAGGCGCGACGTCAGCGCCTGACGGCCTTTCGGACAGGCCAGCTTCCGACGGAAAACATCATGTTCAATCGCTTCATCCTTATCGCGATCTTCGTGCCCCTGGCGATCATCCTGATCGCACTCGCTGTCGCCAACCGCGAACTGGTCGCCTTCACGCTGGACCCGTTCAATCCCGGCAATCCGAAGCTGACCCTGACTTTGCCGCTGTTCATCTTCCTGTTCCTGGCGCTCGCCATCGGCATGATCGTCGGCAGTCTGGCTACGTGGGTCAAACAGGGTCGCTATCGCAAGCTGGCGCGCCAGCGCGGCGTCGAAGCCGAGAACCTGCGCCAGGCGGTCAGCCGTGCGCCGGCGGTATCACAAAGCCAGGCACCGGGGTCCGCCCAAGAGGCAGCATTGCCGAAGCCGACCGCTTGAGCCGCCAATCGGCGGTTTTGTCCTCACGGAGTTTTTCATGCTGACCATTTCGGCCGCAGAGGTCGACCATGCGCTGACCTTTCCCGGACTGGTCGAGACGCTGCGCATGGCGTTTCGCGACGGTGCGGTGCAGCCGGTCAGGCATCATCATACGATCGAGCGGCCCGATGGTGCCGCCTCCACACTGCTTTTGATGCCGGCCTGGACCGATCTCAACGCGGCCGGCACGTCGGCCGGCGGTCACGTCGGCGTCAAGATCGTCACCGTGTCGCCCGACAACAATGCCATCGGCAAGCCCGCGGTGATGGGGCTCTATCTTCTGCTCAACGGCGCCACCGGCGAACCCGAGGCCCTGATCGACGGCCAGCGGCTGACACAATGGCGCACCGCCTGTGCTTCGGCGCTTGCGGCCTCCTATCTCGCCCGCGACGATGCCTCGCGGCTGCTTGTGGTCGGCGCCGGCGCGCTGTCGCCCTTCCTCGCCAAGGCGCACTCGGCCGTGCGGCCCATCAAGACCATCCGCATCTGGAACCGCACCCCGGCCAATGCCGAGAAAGTCGCGGCCGATCTGTGCGCCCAGGGCTTCGCGGCCAGTGCGGCAAGCGATCTCGATACGGAGCTTGGGCAGGCCGACATCGTCTCCTCGGCAACGATCACGACCACGCCGTTGATCAAGGGCGCATTGTTGCGGCCGGGAACCCATGTCGACCTGGTCGGCGGCTTTACGCCGACGATGCGCGAGAGCGATGACGATGCGATCAGGCTTGCCCGCGTCTATGTCGACACCCGCGCCGGCGCCACCAAGGAAGCCGGCGACATCGTCCAACCGCTGACCTCCGGCGTGCTGAAACCGGAAGCCATCGTCGCCGATCTGCACGAATTGGCGCGCGGCCGGAAGAAGGGCCGCGAGAGCGCCGGTGAGATCACGCTGTTCAAGTCGGTCGGAGCGGCGCTCGAGGATCTTGCCGCCGGCATTGCCGTCTACAAGGCGCTCACGGCCTAGTTTACCGCTGCACCCATTTCGGCGCCCATCGCCTCAGCGATCACACGAAAATCGTGATCCCCGATTTCAAAAAGGCCAAAGCGAAGCTGATAACCCCAGTTCGACTTGGCCGCGGTGAAATCCAGCCTGTCGAGCAGCGGCTTGATCGGCGCTTCCTCGGCCTTGGCCCACGCCACATCGCGGCGGAACGGCGTGAAGCCGGCGCCCATATCGCCCTGATAAGGCTCGCCTTCCTGCACGATGCCTATCGCCGTGAAAGCCTGCAGGCCGTCTTTCTCGCCCAAAACAGTGGTCGGCGAATAGTAGACGACGCCATCACCCGGCTTGACGCGACGCAGCGGTGCCGCCTTGCCGTGGTTGACCTGCATGAAGCCGGCTGTGCGACCACGCCGGACATGCTCGGCCGACGCCACCGCTATCCAATACGCGCTCATTTCTGTTCCCCATTGGCCTGTTCCCCGTCGGACAGCCAGTAGACGCGCAGGCGATGATTATCGGGATCGAGCGCGACAAAAGTACGGCCGAAATCCATGTCGGTCGGCGTCTGCAGGATCTTCAGCCCGCGCCCGGACCAGTCGGCATGGGCGGCATCGACCGCATCGGGCGTATCCAGCGCAAACACGATTTCGGCGCCACCGCCTGACGTGGCGGCTGCCGGCTCCACCGTATGGCGCGACCACAGGCCGAGCTTGAAGCCGGCATCGAGCACGAACAGCACGAAGGTCGGCGAACTTTCGACCGGCTCACGACCGAGCAGCGCGCTGTAGAAGGCACCGCTCTGCTGCGGCTGGTCGACATAGAGGATGACGAAATTCGGGGTGGCCATATCTGCTCTCCAAGGTTCGGTGTTTCGACTTGACGAACATACGATAGGCTACTGTCAGAATATGGCAGCAGTCATCGCGAACCACGCGGCTTGTCGAGCGTCGTTCGCCATTCCTTGAGCAGCGCCTGGCGACGACGCGGATAGCGCGTGTCCATTGCTTGGAGTTCGGCGATGCGATCGGCGCGAAAATGCCGGAAATCCTGCCGCATCTCGCACCACGCCACCACCACCCGCACCTTGTCGAAGAAGCCCAGCGCAAATGGCCAGACGACGCGCTGGGACACGGCCCCGCCGGCATCGCGGTAGAGAAAGCCGAGCTTGCGCTCGTTGCGGATGGCCTGCCGCACCAGACCAAGATCGATGCCCTCGGTGGCCGCGGCAGGAGGCCCGACCAGCAGTGTGCTCGCGTCAAGATCCTCGCGCAGATCGTCGGGCAGCACGGCTGCGATCTTGGCCAACGCGTTGGCGGCGGCGGCCGAGAGACGCTGGTCCGGCTGCCTGGCGACCCAGCGCGAGCCGAGCACAATGGCTTCGATCTCCTCGTCGCTGAACATCAGCGGCGGCAGCATGAAGCCGGGCTTGAGCACATAACCCAACCCCGCCTCACCTTCGATCGGCGCGCCCTGGCCCTGCAGCGTGGCGATGTCGCGGTAGAGCGTGCGGATCGAAACGCCCGTCTCGTCGGCAAGCATGTGCCCGCTCACCGGCCGGCGATGCCGGCGCAAGCACTGTATGAGGTCGAGTAGGCGTTCGGAGCGGGACATCGAGCAGATTTGCCTGTTTCTTTGACATTGGTCCATCGCCGGCAGACATAAACCGGAGAGGCCGACCTGTCGGACTTGGTTGCGAAGCCGGTTGCCCTATGTCAAAAGCGGCCACGCCGTTCGGAGTTGCCCCCGCTTGAAGTCTTTTCGCGACAAACGCCGCGACAACCGTCCACATCCATCCGCCAAGAGTGCGGCGGACGTGTCACGCCCGCGTCCCGGCCAGGCTCCTGCCAGACCGGAAGCGCCACCGCGCGAGCGCCATGAGGCGAAGACGGAAAATCGTTCCGAACCGAACTCGGCGCCGCGCATCCTGGCCCGCCGCGAAGGCGCTCTGCCCACTGAACATCTTCCCGTGATCCTGGAAGTGGCGCCCAATGCCGATTATGCGCTGCTCGACAGCGGCACCGGCCAGAAGCTCGAACAATATGGCCCCTACCGGATCGTGCGGCCAGAGGGCCAGGCGATCTGGCAAAAGGCCTTGCCGGCAAAGGAATGGGAGCGCGCCGACGCCGTCTTCACCGGAGACACCGACGAGGAGGGGATCGGCCGCTGGCGTTTCCCGAAGCTGCCGCTCGGCGAGACCTGGCCGATGAAGCATGACGGCATCGACTATCTCGGCCGTTTCACCTCGTTTCGTCATGTCGGCGTCTTTCCCGAGCAGGCTTCCCACTGGGACCACATGGCCGGGCTGATCGCGGCGGCGAAGCGGCCGGTCAAGGTTCTGAACCTGTTCGGCTATACCGGTCTCGCTTCCTTGGTGGCGGCTCGCGCCGGTGCCGAGGTCACCCATGTCGATGCCTCGAAGAAGGCGATCGGCTGGGCCCGCGAAAACCAGGAGATGGCCGGCCTCGGCAGCAAGCCGATCCGCTGGATCGTCGACGACGCGGTGAAATTCGCCGAGCGCGAGGAGCGCCGCGGCAGCCGCTACGATATCATTCTGTTCGACCCGCCGGCCTATGGCCGTGGCCCCAAGGGCGAGGTCTGGCAATTGTTCGAGGACCTGCCCGATTTGACCGACCTCTGCCGGGCGATCCTGACGCCGAAGCCGCTTGCCGTGGTGCTGACCGCCTACTCGATCCGCGCCTCCTTCTTCGCCATCCACGCCCTGATGCGCGATACCTTTGCCGGCATGGGCGGCAAGGTTGAATCGGGTGAGCTGATCATCCGCGAAAAGTCCGCCGGCCGGGCGCTATCGACCTCATTGTTTTCGCGTTGGGTGGCTGAATGAACGAGCGGCATGCAGGCGCACCCGGCCAGGTGAAGGAGGTCACCAGCCTCGCCAATCCGCTGGTCAAGGACATCAAGGCGCTCGCTCAGAAGAAATTCCGCGACCAGCAGAACGCCTTCATGGCCGAGGGGTTGAAGCTGGTCATCGATGCGCTCGATCTCGGCTGGCAGATCAGGACATTGGTTTTCGCCAAGGCCGGGCGCGGCAACGCTGCCGTGGAGAAGGTGGCCGCACGCACGGTTGCGGCAGGCGGCATGGTGCTCGAAGTGTCGGAGAAGGTGCTGGTCGCCATCACCCGTCGCGACAACCCGCAAATGGTGGTCGGCGTCTTTTCGCAGAAATTCCTCGCCTTGAAGGATGTCCGCGCTGACAATGGCGACGTCTGGGTGGCGCTCGACCGGGTGCGCGACCCCGGCAATCTCGGCACCGTCATCCGCACCGTCGATGCCGTCGGCGCCAAAGGCGTCATCCTGGTCGGCGATACCACTGATCCATTCTCCGTGGAGACGGTGCGTGCCACCATGGGTTCGATCTTTGCCGTGCCGGTGGCGAAGGCGACAACCGAGGCTTTCCTCGCCTGGCGAGGCGGGTTTTCAGGCCTCGTCGCCGGAACCCACCTGAAAGGCGCCGTCGACTACCGCTCGGTCGATTTTTCCCGCGGGCCCGTGCTGCTGATGATGGGCAACGAGCAGCAGGGACTGCCCGAAAGCCTGGCTGCGAGTTGCGACAGGCTGCTCAGGATTCCGCAAGCGGGCCGTGCCGATTCGCTCAATCTGGCCGTTGCCACCGGCATCATGCTGTTCGAGATCCGGCGCGGCGCGCTGAAGCTCGAGCCAATCCTGGACCAGCAATGAAGGTTGCCTGCCCGTGAGATCATGGTCTCCCTACGCATTGCTCGTCGTCGCGGCCATCGCGCTCGACCAGTGGATAAAATACCTGGTCGAGGCCGATCTGCCTTTTCAGGAGAAGGTTGATCTGCTGCCCTTCCTGGCGCTGTTTCGCACCTACAATACCGGCATCGCCTTCTCGATGTTCTCGTCCTTCGGCGACACCGGGCTGATCGTCATTTCGCTCGCCGTCGTTGCCTTCGTGCTGTTCCTGGCGACCCGGATCGCGCCGTCCCAGATCCTTGCCCGCACCGGCTTTGCGCTGATCGTCGGCGGCGCGCTCGGCAATCTGATCGACCGCGCCGTCTACGGCCACGTCATCGACTACATCCTGTTCCACACGCCGGTCTGGTCCTTCGCCGTCTTCAACCTTGCCGACGCCTTCATTTCGGTTGGTGCGGCACTGGTCGTCTTCGACGAGCTGGTCGGCTGGCGGCGCGAACCCAAAGCCAGTCCTTCCAAGGATTGACCCCGTGCGGCCATCGCCGCACAGTTCATGTCGTCAAGATCGCGGAGAAAGACATGTCCGAAACCTTCAAAGCCATCCTCGTTTCGCGTGACGCCGAGAAAAAGCAGTCGGTCGCCGTGACCGATCTCACCGAGGCCGACCTGATGGAAGGCGATGTCACCGTCGCGGTCGAGGCAACGACGGTGAACTACAAGGATGGCTTGGCGATCACAGGCAAGGCGCCGGTGATCCGCCGCTGGCCGTTGGTGCCGGGCATCGATTTCGCCGGCACCGTCATTTCGTCCTCGCATCCCGACTGGCGCGCCGGAGACAAGGTCGTGCTGAATGGCTGGGGCGTCGGCGAAACCCATTTCGGTGCCTATGCAGGCCGTGCCCGCGTCAGGGGCGACTGGCTGGTGCCGCTGCCGCAAGGCATCAGCCCGCATGACGCGATGGCCGTCGGCACCGCAGGATATACCGCCATGCTCTGTGTCATGGCCCTGGAGCGGCACGGCATCCTGCCCGATCGCGGCCCGGTGGTGGTGACGGGGGCAGCCGGCGGCGTCGGCTCGGTCGCAGTCTCCATCCTGTCCAGCCTCGGCTACCATGTCATTGCTTCCACCGGCCGCAATGCCGAAAGCCCCTTTCTGATGGACCTTGGCGCCGCCGAGGTGATCTCGCGCGAGGAGCTTGCCCAGCCGGCCAAGCCGCTGGCCAAGGAGCGCTGGGCGGGCGGCATCGACGCTGTCGGCAGCCACACGCTGGCCAATGTGCTCTCGATGACCTCCTATGGCGGCGCGGTCGCCGCCTGCGGCCTGGCCGGCGGCATGGACCTGCCGGCCAGCGTCGCGCCCTTCATCCTGCGCGGTGTCTCATTGCTCGGCATCGATTCAGTGATGGCGCCGAAAGCAGTCCGCCTCGAGGCATGGCGCCGCATCGGCACCGACCTCGATCTGCAGAAGCTCGCCAGCCTGTCCAGCACCATCGGGTTCGACGGCATCGTCGATGCCGCGCGCGATATCGTCGAGGGCAAGATCCGCGGCCGCGTCGTCGTGGATATGTGACTCCGCCCAACTGCCGGAAGGGCGGATGCAATCGCCAGATCTGGTGGCAAACCCGCCGCGCCTCGGCAAAAAGCGCTCATCCGCTAAAATTGGAACGATCCGCCGCAATTTTCCATAAGCTCTGTCTGGCAAGAATTTCGCATGATCGCGCAATCCGGCAGCCAACAGGCGGACACTGGCGACGATGTCGATGCGGTGCTGCCGCCGGCGTCGACGCGGCGCTTCGTCGCCGCGCCGCCGCTGGTGCCCGAGCCGGAATTCTCCAGGCGCGAAGGCCTGTCCTTTCTGACATTCGTCGCCATCGTGGTGATGGCCGGGCTGGCGCACCTGACCGGGGCACCGATGTTCATCAGCGTTGCATTGCTCGCAACCGGCCTAGCCGGCCTTGCCATGCATCTGCGCGCCAGGCGGAGCGAACATCGCACCGCCGCCCTTCTTGACGAAACCACGGCCCGCAGCCGCGCCGAGATCGAGACGCTGGCCGACCGCATGTGGGAGATGCAGGAGAGCGATGAGCGCTTTCGCGGCCTGATCGACGCGCTTGGCGATCTTGTCATCCATCGCGACCGCGACGGCTACATCGTCTATGCCAACAAGGTCTTCGCCGATCTCGTCGAGATCGACCAGCGCGATCTTGCCGGCAAGACCCTGGCGGAACTCGGCATCGAGGTCGGCATGGTTCCCGATGCCGCCTTTTCCGACCATGAGTGCCTGAGTTCCACCGATGTCTCTATCAGCACGCCGAGCGGGCAGCGCTGGTTCTCCTGGATCGAACTGTCGGTGCGCGACAAGGACAGCGGCGCGGTCTCGCACCGCGCCATCGCCCGCGACATCACCGCCCGCAAACGCGCCGAATCCTCGCTGATCACCGCACGCGAACGGGCCGAATATGCCAGCCAGGCCAAATCGCGCTTCCTCGCCACCGTCAGCCATGAAATCCGCACCCCGATGAACGGCATCATGGGCATGGCCAGGTTGCTCGCCGACACCAGCCTGTCGCCGGAGCAGCAGACCTATGTCGGCGCCGTCTCGACCTCAGCCAGCGCATTGCTTGCCCTGATCGAGGATCTTCTCGACTATTCCAAGATCGAAGCCGGGCGTTTCGACCCGGAGCCGCAGCCGATGTCGGTGCGCGAGATCGCCGACAACATCATCGAATTGCTGGCGGCGCGCGCCTTCGCCAAGGATATCGGGCTGGGTTGTCATGTCGAACCCGACGTGCCGCAATTGATCACCGCCGATCCAGGCAAGGTCAGGCAGGTGCTTCTCAACCTCATCGGCAACGCCATCAAGTTCACCGACAGCGGCGGCGTGCTGGTGAGCATTGCACGCGCACGCACCGAAACCAGCGACCGCATATGCTTTACCATCGCCGATACCGGTCCGGGCCTGCATGATGCCGACCTGGAGCGCATTTTCGAGGAGTTCGAGCAGGCCGACGGCACGTCGACACGCACACATGGCGGGGCCGGCCTCGGCCTTGCCATCTCCAGGCGCCTGGTGGCCGCCATGGGTGGCACGATCTCGGTATCCAGCCGGCTCGGCCAGGGATCCGAGTTCGTCTTCGAAGTCCCTGCGACAGCGGCCACCGAAGCGCCGCAGGGCCGCCAGAATGCTCTCTCGGGCAGACGCGTGGTGATCCTGTCGAAGAACGCCGTCGAGGCCGACGCCATCGCCCGCACCATCCGTGCCAACGGCGGCGCGGTCGACATCGCCACCACCGCCGCACAGGCCGCGCCTTTCGCCGCCGGCTGCGACGCGATCCTGGTCGATGCAGCGATGGAGGAAGGCGACGGAAGGCTGCTCAAGCGCCTGCGCCAGAGCGGTTTCTCCGACTGTGAGGCGATCACGCTGATCGCGCCGACAGATCGCGGCATGCTTGGCGAGTTCCGCGCCAGCGGCTACGCAACCTTCCTGGCCAGGCCGGTGCGCGGCGGAACACTTTTGCGTGTACTGTTGAGCAGCCATGCTCCGAGCCTCGGCCCGCCGCAGCCGGAAAAGCGCGGCGCGCCGACACAGCGCGCCGTCGGCAACCGCCAGCGCGGCCTGTCGGTGCTGATCGCCGAGGACAATGACATCAATGCCATGCTGGCCCGCGCCACGCTGCTGAAGGCCGGGCATCGCGTCAGGGTGGTCGGCAACGGCAAGGCGGCCGTCGAGGCTGTCACCGGCGCCGCGCACAAGGACCGCTTCGACGTGGTCTTGATGGATCTGCACATGCCGGTCATGGACGGGCTGGACGCGATTGCCGCCATCCGCCGCCATGAGGAAGAAAGTGCCGTGCGGCCGGTGCCGATCATGGTGCTGTCGGCCGACAGCCAGGAAAAGACCCGCCATGCGGTGTTGGCCCATGGAGCCAGCGGCTTTGTCACCAAGCCGCTCGACCCCGAGGCGCTGGTCAATGCCGTCGAGGGCCAGGTCGTCGCGGCCTGAGCTTTCCACCGCCCATTCCGCACCGGGCGATCACTTAAACGTAGCCGGTTGATCGTATTCGCCAGCCGACGAAGTATTGCCCACGACGTCGTATCACGGTACTGTCACAATCCTGTTGCACCTACACCGTATCCCCGTGCCAAGAGGGATGGCTCGAAGGAGAATCACTCGTGCATACAGTTATGCCGGAATGTGACACTCGGCCGAACGCCAGCAGCGCCTTGCTTGCCGGACGTAACGTCGATTCCGTCATAAAGGGCGCGGCGCTGGGCCGTATAGGCAATCTTGAAGTGCGGCTCGCTCGCAACGAGGCCGAGATCGCGGCCGCGCAGGAAGTGCGCTACCGGGTGTTCTACGACGAACTTGGCGCCAGGAAGGACCTGTTCCAGGCCCATGACCGCCGTGACGCCGACCGCTTCGATCCGCTCTGCGACCATCTGCTGGTTTTGGACACCACGCTTTCCGGTCCCGAACATCGCCGCATCGTCGGCACATATCGGCTGCTGCGGCAAGAAATCGCGGCCACGGCCGGCGGTTTCTATTCCGAAGGTGAATTCGAGCTGACCAAGCTCATTGCCCGTCACCCCGGCCAGCGTTTCCTTGAACTCGGCCGCTCCTGCGTCTTGCCGGAATACCGCTCGAAGCGCACCATCGAAGCGTTGTGGCAAGGCATCTGGGCTTACATCAACCATTATGAAATCGGTGTGATGACCGGTTGCGCTTCCTTTCACGGCACCGTGCCGGCGGCGCATGCCGAGGCGCTCACCTACCTCGCCCACCACTGCCGCACAAATTCGGCCTGGGATGTACGCGCGGTCTCCGGGCGCTACTGCTCGATGGACCTGATGCCGATCGAGGCGGTCAATGCCAAGGCGGCGATCGCCGCGATGCCGCCTCTGGTCAAGGGCTATCTGCGTGTCGGCGCCCGCATCGGCGATGGCTGCGTCATCGATCGCGAATTCTCGACGGTCGATGTGTTCGTCGTGATGCCGGTCAAGGAGATCGGCGCACGCTACGTCAACTATTATGGCGGGGAAGCCCAGCGCTTCGCTGCGTGAGGCTAGCGAATAGAAAGTAGCGGGAGCTATCTCGTTCAACCCCTATTCGCTATTCGCTTCCTTTTCACAAAATATCTTCCGGCCGCCTGCCGGGCCGGCTCTTGTAGGACGGAAACGACCAGCCGAATTTGAGCGCGCCGCCACGCACAAGGAACGCCGCCGCAAAACCGGCAAAATCCGAGGCGAGCGGCGGCAGTCCGGCAAGATCGCCAAGCGTGTAAAGGCCGGCACCTGCAAGGGCCGCCGTGACATAGATTTCGGGCCTGAGCAGCACCGATGGCTCGCCGGCAAGGAGATCGCGCAGAATGCCGCCGAAAGTGGCGGTGAGCACGCCGGTGATGACGGAGACGACCGGCGAACCGGTAATCGCAAGCCCCTTGGCCGCGCCCATCACCGAAAAAGCAGCGAGCCCGATGGCGTCGAGCCAGAGCAGCCATTTCCAGCGCGATTCGACACGATGCGCGCTGAAGAAGACCAGCACCGCAACCGCGGCGCAGACCAGCACATAGCCGGAGTTGGCGACCCAGAAAACCGGCAGGTTGAGGATGACGTCGCGAAGCGTGCCGCCACCTATCCCGGTGACGCTGGCCAGGAACAGGAAGCCGATAATGTCGAGCTGCTTGCGCGAAGCCGCAAGCGCTCCGGTCGCCGCGAAGACGGCGACACCGGCATAGTCGAGAAGCGCGATGGGGTTCATTGCAGGCCAGGGGAGTAAGGGAATAGGGGAATACGGGAGTATGTTTATCACGAAACCGCACCGCTGGTACGCTCCCCTACTCCCCTACTCCCCTACTCCCCTATTCCATTACTGCCTTAACTATGCATCCTTCTCGGCCTGCTCGTTTACCGGCCCCGGCTCGACCGGCGCTTCAGCGGCGGCAAACTTCGGACCGCCTTTGGCGACGCCGACCATAGCCGGGCGCAGCACGCGGTCGCCGATCGAATAGCCCGGCTGCACGACCTGGACCACGGTGTTGGCCGGGACGTCCGGATTGGGCACTTCGAACATCGCCTGGTGGAAATTGGGATCGAACTTCTCGCCTTCCGGCGCGAGCTTCTTGACCCCATGCCGTTCCAGCGCCGACAGCATGGCGCGCTCGGTGAGGTCGACGCCTTCGATCAGCGCCTTGAAGCCGGCGTCACCCGATGCCTTGGCCTCGGCGGGAATCGCATCCAGCGCGCGGCGCAGATTGTCCGACACCGAAAGCATGTCGCGGGCGAAATTCGCGACCGCGTAGGTGCGCGCATCGTGAACATCGCGCGCCGTGCGGCGACGCAGGTTTTCCATCTCGGCCGCCACGCGCAGCGCGCGGTCCTTCAGCTCTTCATTTTCCTTCAGCAGCCGGACAAGGGCTTCATAGTCGCCGTCGGTGCTGCCTTCCGTGCGCTCGGCTGCGGGCTCGGTCGCCTCGACTTCATCGGGCGCGCGTTCGTCTTTTGCCTGGTCGCTCATCGCCGTTTCCCGTCAATCTCGAATGATGTGGATTTTGTGCCCGATATCGATGTTTGGCAGCCAAAAATCAAGGGGTAAGCGATTATGGAAGCCACCGGCAAGGCCGGACAATGGCAGGCAAGGCATTTCGATTTTAATTCAAATTTTACCTTAACTGCCGGCTTTGCTTGCCCCACAGGCAGGATGGGGGAACCATTCCCTTACTGGAGGAGTTTCGAAGCCGACACAGGATTGAGACGATGACCCGCAACACGGGCGAAAAGGCAGAAGGGCTGGCCATCGAGGTCAGGCGCCAGTTGGGTGCCGAGGCGGTGACCCGCTTTCTACGCACCTTGCCGGCCTTCCGCACCGAGGCCGACATTCCCGACCGGCTCCGAGAACTGCTCGACCGCCTCGATGGGGCGGAGCGCGGTGACATCGGCTGGCGCCGGCGTTAACGCAACAATCGATCTTGGCAGCAAACCTCCTATCGGCAATAGCCGGGGAGAGCCGAACCATCTAAGGATAGATGTGTTGTGGTTCAAAATGGAGGACGTAGTGCGCAAGGTTTCGATCACCTCATCGCTGATGGCGCTTGTCGGCCTCGGCGCCATCACCTTGGCGGCTTTTCCGGCACAAGCAGACAATCTGCAGCTGCAATTGGGCAAACATGGCCCGCGGCTGAAGCTCATGGAAGATTGCGACCCCGCCTATGACGATTGCGAAGGCCCCCGTCGCGACGACCGGCGCGACCGCCGTCAACGAGGCTGCACGGAGGACCGGGCCCTCGACAAGGCAGACCGAATGGGCATCCGCCGCGCAAGGATAGAGTCCGTCGGCCGCCGGGAGATCACAGTCCGCGGCAGACAGGGTGGCGACCGCGTGCGCGTGACTTTTGGCACCGAGCGCGGCTGTCCCATCCTCGATCGCGAATAGCGATCGACCTCAGCGGAAAACCTACGCTCAGAATCATCAGCAGGTCGAACCGGCGGTTGGCTGGCTCGACCGCCGGGCCACGCGACAATTACGCACAGTAATTTTGCGTGATGTCGCCTTGCGGCGGCAAGGCACCCCGCCTATGCTTCCTGATGAACATGATTTCCCCTGAGACGGTCGCCAACAGCAAGCGCGCCTGGCTGAAGATTCTCGCCCGCTACAAGAAGCCTGACAGGCGGCGCAGCACCGTCGAACTCGCCATCACCCTCATTCCATTCGCCATACTCTGGGGCCTGTCCTCGGCGGCCTATGCCTATGGCCATTGGTGGGGACTGATCCTCATCCTCCCCGCGGCCGGGTTTCTGGTGCGCATCTTCATGATCCAGCACGATTGCGGCCACGGCTCCTTCTTCGCCAATCGCTACGCGGACGACTGGATCGGCCGCGCGCTCGGCATCCTGACGCTGACGCCCTACGATTGCTGGCGGCGCGCCCACGCGACGCACCACGCCAGCGCCGGCAATCTTGACGAACGCGGCATGGGCGACATCCGGACGCTGACCGTTGCAGAATACCGGCAGATGTCGTGGCGAGGCCGCCTTGCCTATCGTCTCTATCGCCACCCGCTGGTGATGTTCGGGCTCGGTCCGATCTGGCTGTTCATCTTCGAGCAAAGGCTGCCCGTCGGCATGATGCGCGGCGGCCTGACCCCTTGGGTGTCGTCGATGACCACCAATCTTGGCATCGCGGTCGCAGCAGCCATCCTCATTTGGTTCGTCGGTCCCGGCGCGTTCCTGGTGGTCCACCTGCCGATCGTCATCCTCGCCGGTTCGGCCGGCATCTGGCTGTTCTATGTCCAGCACCAGTTCGAGGAAACGGAATGGGCGAAGGATGTCGACTGGGAATTCCAGCACGCTGCCTTGCACGGATCGTCCTATTACGACCTCCCGCCGGTGCTGAACTGGTTCACCGGCAACATCGGTGTCCATCACGTCCATCACCTCTCCGCCAAGGTGCCGTGCTACCGGTTGCAGGAAGTGCTGCGGGATTATCCCGAACTGCGCGACATCGGCCGTGTCACGCTGCTGGAAAGCCTGCGCTGCGTTAAACTGGCGTTGTGGGACGAGAACCGCCGCAAGCTGGTGTCGTTCCGCGAGGCACGGGCGGCGGCTTAAGCAATTCCAGCAGAAGTGGTGAACGGTTTCCAGGGAAAGCGCGTAGCGTTTCCCTGGGCAATTGCGTCAAACCAAGAAAAATAAAACGACCGCCAGTCTATAGGCACCGCGGCCTGGAGCTCCTATCAGGCAGCCCTGATCATGTCGGCGGCCTTTTCGGCGATCATGATGGTTGGCGCATTGGTGTTGCCACCAATCAGTGTCGGCATCACCGAGGCGTCCACGACACGCAAGGCTTCAAGCCCGCGCACCTTGAGTTGCGGATCGACCACCGCCATCTCGTCGACCCCCATCCGACAGGAGCCGACCGGGTGATAGACCGTGTCGGCGCGGGTACGGATATGGGTCATCAGATCGGCATCGCTTGGCTCGCCGGCGATGTGCATTTCCTTGTGCCGGTAGCGCGTCAGCGCCGGTGAAGCCAGCACCTGCCGGGTGATCTTCACGCCTTTCAACAGCAGCTCCGCATCGCGCTGGTCGCTGAGAAAGCGCGGATCGATGCGCGGCGCGGCAAGTGGATCGGCGCTGGCCAGCCCAACCTCGCCACGCGAGTGCGGCCGCAATATGCAGACATGACAGGAGAAGCCGAAGCCGTAGTGCAGCGTGCGCGCATGGTTTTCGACCAGCCCGATGACGAATTGCAGCTGCAGGTCAGGGCGCTCAAGCGCCGGGTCGGATTTGACGAAAGCGCCGCTCTCGGCCGCCGGCGAGGCGATCAGCCCGGTCCCATCCCGCCGCCACTGCGCGATATGCCGTAGGAAACCCAACGCGCCGCGCGGGCTCATGCCAAGCATATCGGTGTCCTTCGATCTCCAGCCGACGATGAAATCGAGGTGGTCCTGCAGGTTCTTGCCGACGCCCGGCAATTCGTGGACGACGGGAACGCCATGCACGGCAAGTTCGGCCGCTGGGCCGATACCCGACAGCAACAGAAGCTGCGGCGAACCGAAGGCACCGCCACACAGGATCACCTCGCACGACGCCTGCGCCACTGCCTCGCCTTTGCGTGTCCGGTAGCGGACACCGGTGGCCCGCTTGCCGTCAAGGACGATGCCTGTGGCGTGCGCCCGCGTGATCACGGTCAGATTGGCCCGCTGCATCACCGGATGGAGATAGGCGGCGGCAGCCGAACAGCGCTCGCCATTGCGGGCGCCACCGGCGAACTGGGTCACCTGGAAATAGCCTGCGCCCTCTTGTTCCGGTCCGTTGAAATCGTCCGAGGCGCGAATCTGGTTTTCGGCACAAGCCTCTATGAAGGCCTTGGCGATTGGCCTCGGCGAGCGCTGGTTCGACACTTTCAGCGGGCCGTCCCCGCCATGCAGGGCATCAGTGCCGCGCTCATTGCCTTCGGCGCGCCGGAAATAGGGCAGCACCTCATCCCACGACCAGCCCTCACAGCCCAGATCGGCCCATTCGTCATAGTCGCTGCGATGGCCTCTGACATAGAGCATCGCATTGATGGCGCTGGAGCCGCCCAGCGCCTTGCCGCGCGGCTGGTAGCCCTTGCGGCCGCCAAGACCTTGCTGCGGCACGGTTTCGAAGGCCCAGTTGTTGATCCTGGGCCGGCCGGAAAGCATACCGATAATGCCAGCCGGAGCGCGGATCAGCATATCCCTGCCCTCGCCGCCAGCTTCGATCAGGCAGACCGTTTTCGAGGGATCTTCCGAAAGCCGTGCGGCAAGCGCACAGCCGGCGGACCCACCGCCGGCTATGACATAGTCGTAACGCATGAAGACCCCTCCCCGATCATTCCAGATTTTCCATCCGGAAGCTCAAGAGAAGGCTTGAACAGGGGGCGTTGTAAAGACGCGCGGAATTACCGCAACGTCAGCCGCTGCGGACGCGCCGCCAGGAGTATTTCGGGCCTTTTGGTTCCGGCACGGCGGCTGGCTGGTAGTAGAGCCCCAATCCGCCGATGCGGCCCTCCTCCAGGCGCTTCAACAGCACGGGGTTCGATATCTCGAACTCGTCGAAGCCCAGGCGCAGCATATGCGGCAGTTGGTCGACCAGTACCTGGCCCGTGGCGCGAACGGCACCTTCGAAATGGTAGCGGCCGCGCAGCAGTTCTCCCTTGGAGAAGGAGCGGCCGTCGCTGAAGGCCGGAAAGGCCAGCGCCACCAGCGACAGCTGGTCGAGCAGGTCGGCGATCTTCTCGAGCTGATCACCCGGCTGCAGCAAGACGCCGAGCCGTTCCTTGGCCGAGCGGCGCACCTCCGGATCGAGATTGAGGAAGACTTGCAACGGCAGGATAAAGCGGCCGTTGCCGGACAGCGCATCGGCGCTTTCGGCATGCGTCCACTCATCCTCCTGAAAACCCGCAGGGGTCCAGAGCCGGGTCTCCGGTGTCGTCGGTCCAGTCATCAAAAAGTTCCTAAACAGTCAAACGAACCAAGGATGTGTTGAGATTCAGGTCAGGCTGCGCCGAAAATGGCGGCTTCCGAGAACCGGAGCGGAGCGTACTTGAAGTACGTGAGCACCGGAAGCGCAGGAAGCCGCCGTTTGCAGGCCAGCCCCACCTGAATATCAGCATATCCTAAAGGGATGCGTCGGTCAGCGACTTCTCCAGCCCCGACAGGTGAATGCCGCACTCGGTCTTGGCATGACCGGCCCAGCGGCCGCTGCGCGCGTCCTCGCCCGGCTGCACCGGCTGCGTGCACGGAAAGCAGCCGATCGACAGATAGCCATAAGCGACCAGCGGATTTTCGCGCAGCGCATGCGCGCGCATATAGTCGGCCTGATCCGATGTCGTCCAATGCGCCAGCGGATTGATGCGGATGCGCGGCCCGACCGCCTCGAACACCGGCAGCGCTGCCCGCGTCGCGGCCTGAAAACGCTTGCGGCCAGTGAGCCAGGCACGAAATGGCGCGACACCGCGCGCCAGCGGCTCCACCTTGCGCACGTCGCAGCAGGCATCGGTATCGCTTTGGTGCAGATTGCCCGTCGGATCGATCCGTTCGAGTGCTGCTTCCTCGGGTTTGATCACCCTTATGTTGGTCAGCCCGAAATCGGCGGCAAGCGCATCGCGATAGCCGAGCGTCTCCTCGAAATGCTTGCCGGTGTCGAGGAAGATGACCGGCAGGGTCCGGTCGATCTTGGCGATCATGTGCAGCAGCACAGCCGAATCCGCGCCGAACGACGACACCGCCGCGATCTCGTCGAGGAACAGTTCGCGGGCCGAGCGTTCGATGATCTCGAGCGGCTTCAGATGACCATAGAGCGCATCGAGCCCTGCCGCTTTGGCGGCGATGCCGTCATCGACGTCTCCAATACGGTCAAGCGGCCTTGGCTTCGCCAGCATAGAGCGCCTCCTTGAACGGCGCGGGACCGACTCGGCGGTAGGCGTCGATGAATTTCTCTTGTGGGTCGAGCCGAAGGCCGAGATAGGTCTCGACGATCTGTTCGATGGCGTCGGTGATCTCTTCCGAAGAGAAGCCGCGGCCGATGATCTCGCCGACCGAGGTGTTCTCGTCGGCCGAGCCGCCCAGCGTCACCTGATAGAGTTCGGAGCCCTTCTTCTCGACGCCGAGGATGCCGATGTGGCCGACATGGTGATGACCGCAGGCGTTGATGCAGCCGGAGATCTTCAGCTTCAGTTCGCCGATCTCGCGCTGCCGCTCAAGCGAGGCGAAGCGGCGCGAGATTTCCTGCGCGATCGGGATCGAGCGCGCCGTGGCCAGCGCGCAGTAGTCGAGGCCCGGGCAAGCGATGATGTCCGATATCAGGTTGGAATTGGCCGTCGCCAGGCCGATGCCGACCAGCGCATCATAGACCGCCTTGAGGTCGGCGCGGGCCACATGCGGCAGGATCAGGTTCTGCTCATGGCTGACACGCAGCTCGTCAAAGCCATATGTCTCGGCGATGTCGGCGATTGCGTCCATCTGGCTGTCCGAGGCGTCGCCGGGCACCTCGCCGATGCCCTTCAGCGAGATCGTCACAGCCGCATAATCGGGATGGCGGTGCGTCACGACATTCTGGTCGAGCCACTCCGAGAACCCCTTGGAATCGAGCCGCGCCAGCTTGACCGCCTGGTCGCCTTCCGGCCGCTCAGCGAGTGCCGGTGGCGCGAAATAGGCCTCGATGGCGCGGATATCGGCTTCCGGCAGCTTCAGCTGGGCGTCTTTCAACTCTTGCCACTCGGCCTCGATTTGGCGGGTGATCTCCTCGACGCCGGTCTCATGGACGAGGATCTTGATGCGCGCCTTGTACTTGTTGTCGCGGCGGCCATAGAGGTTGTAAACGCGCAGGATCGCCGTGCAGTAGGACAAAAGGTCGGCTTCCGGCAGGAAGTCGCGGATTTTGCGGGCAACCATTGGCGTGCGGCCTTGGCCGCCGCCGATATAGACGGCGAAACCGAGTTCGCCGGCGGCGTTCTTCTTCAGGTGCAGGCCGATGTCGTGGGTCTGGATGGCGGCGCGGTCGCGCTCGGCCCCCGTCACCGCGATCTTGAACTTGCGCGGCAGGAACGAGAATTCCGGATGCACCGACGACCACTGGCGCAGGATTTCCGCGTAGGGACGCGGATCGGCGACCTCGTCGGCGGCAGCGCCGGCGAAGTGGTCGGCGGTGACGTTGCGAATGCAATTGCCGCTGGTCTGGATGGCATGCATCTCGACGCTTGCGAGATCGGCCAGGATCGCCGGAATGTCCGACAGCGCCGGCCAGTTGAACTGGATGTTCTGGCGCGTGGTGAAATGGCCGTAGCCCTTGTCGTATTTGCGGGCGATGTGGCCGAGCATGCGCAGCTGCTTGCCGTTCAGCGTGCCATAGGGCACCGCGATGCGCAGCATGTAGGCATGCAGCTGCAGATAGACGCCGTTCATCAGCCTCAATGGCCGGAACTGGTCCTCGGTGATCTCGCCGGCAAGACGGCGCTGCACCTGGTCGCTGAACTCGGCGACGCGGGCCTGGACAAAATCGTGGTCGAACTCATCGTAACGGTACATGCTTGGTCTTTCAGGGCGCGTCCGCCCATGCCTGGTGTCTTGGTTATGCTGCCCGCGCAGCCTGCTTGCCGAGATCGTTGCGGATGGTCGGGCCGGCGGCGCGGATCTTCTCGCGCAGCCGCACCGGCTGGACGACGCCGTTGACGACTTCAGCGTCGATCAAATTGACGTCGACCACTTCGTTGGCAGCATAGGCCTTGGCGCCGATCGCCTCGAGCCTGTCATCGGCTGCCTTGTCATGGGCGAGGTCGGCATGATCCACCGTCTCGGCCCAGCCGCCATCGGCGTACCAGACGGCGATGCCGTCGGTGAGGCGGTTGGCGGTCAGTATCTTCATTGCTGAACTCCTTCGGCGACCGAACTGGACGCGCCTTCATGCCTGTGTGCCGCCAGCGGCTCGGACCGTTCAAAGTTGGCGCCGGCGACCGCATCGCCGATGATGGTCATGACCGGGCCGGAAAGATCGGCGCGCGCTTCCAGCGACGGCAGGTCGGCAAGCGTGCCGTGGAAGCGCCGCCGGTTGGCGAGGCTGGCATTCTCGACCACGGCCACCGCAGTGTCCGGCGACAGGCCGGCCTCGATCAGCCGCCCGGCAACCTCGGCCGCCACCGAGCGGCCCATATAGACGGCGACGGTGGCGCCGGAAATCGCGAGCTTGGCCCAGTCGGGCAGCGAATTGCCCTTGAGGTCGTGGCCGGTGGTGAACACCATCGACGAGGAGACACCGCGCAAGGTCAGCGGCAGTTCGAAATCGGCGGCGGCGGCAAAGGCCGCGGTGACGCCCGGGACCACCTCATAGGCGATGCCGGCGTCGCGAAGTGCCGCCATCTCTTCGCCGGCCCGGCCGAACACCAGCGGATCGCCCGACTTCAGCCGCACGACACGCTTGCCTTCACGGCCAAGCTCGACCAGCAGCGCATTGATCTCAGCCTGGCTCTTGGTGTGGCAGCCCTTGCGCTTTCCGACCGGCAGGCGCTCGGCATCGCGGCGACCCATGGCAACGACCGCCTCGGGCACAAGGGCGTCATGGACGATGACATCGGCTTCCATCAGCAGACGATGGGCTCGCAAGGTCAATAGATCCTCGGCGCCCGGACCGGCGCCAACCAGCGCGATGTGACCGCAAGCGGGCGTGTTCGACAGCAGAAGATCGACGGCGGCGTCATGCGCCTGCGAAAGCTGGCCGGCTTCAGCCGCGCGCGCAGGAGCGCCAGAGAAGAAATCATGCCAGAAGCGGCGGCGGGCATTGCCTCTCGGCAGCAGCTTCTCGGCAGCCCCGCGAAACGAAGCTGCAAGAATTGCCAGCGGCCCGAGCGACGGCGACAGCATGCGGTCGATGCGGCCGCGCAACATCTGGGCAAGCACCGGGCCTGCACCCTCGGTGCCGATGGCGATGGCCACCGGCGCGCGGTTGACCAGCGCCGGGGTGAAGAAATCGCAAAGCTCAGGCCGATCGACGGCATTGACCGGAATGCCTAGGCGGCGCGCATCCGCGGCCACCCGGCGGTCGAGTTCCTCGTCGCCGCTGGCGGCAAACACCATGACCGCGCCTTCGAGCTGCGACGCCTCGTAAGCCGCGGCAAAATGCGTCGCGCCGGCCTGGGCGACGAAGGCGAGCAGGTCGGGCTCGGCGTGTTCCGCGACGATCCGCAGGACCGCGCTCGACTGTCCCATCAGCCGCGCCTTGGCCAGCGCCTCTTCGCCGCCCCCGACGATGGCCACAGCTTCGCCCTCAACCCGCATGAACACGGGGAAGGCGTTGAGCTTGGGAGCAGTGTGCGACATGGACGCGAGCGGAATCCTCAATGAGCTTGCAGTTCTACGCGCGAGCGCGAGAAACCAGAAGGAACGCACTCGCGCATCCCTTATCGGGATGCAATTGCTTTTCTGAAAGCATCCCGGCCAAGAGAAAAATATTTCTCATTTACAGATAGAGCGGATTCAAGCTGCTGTCGCAGGCCTTGATTTGTAGCTCTTTTAGCGCCCGGCGAGAAAAGCCGCAAAACTGTTTTTTCTAAATTCTACCAAGTTAGTAGATTAAAGTCGCGACCTCGGGATAGCCAGAATGTCCGACGCCGACTTGGCTGCCGACTGGAACATTACCGGCTCGAGGTGCGTTCTCAAAAGGCCCGTCATGTCGGATCGAAATCCGGCTGCGGAATGCCAACTAAAGGTCGCCACGCGGCTAAAAAGGAGCCCTGTCATCATGAACACAATCATACTCAAGCACGGTATCTGGGTGATCGTGGCCGATGGCGAGAAGGCGCTTTTCCTCAGGAACGCCGGTGACAACAAATATCCGAATCTCGAGGTGGTGCAGGAAATGCAGCAGGACAACCCGCCCACCCGCGAGCAAGGCAGTGACAGCCCCGGCCGATACAGTGATGGTCCCTCCGTACACCGCAGCGCAGTCGAGGATACGGACTGGCACCGCATCGGCAAGGAGCGTTTTGCCGATGAAATCGCCGCCCGGCTCTACAAGCTCGCGCATGACGGCGAGTTCAGCGAGATCGTGCTCGTCGCGCCGCCGGTGGTGCTTGGGACAATGCGCAAAAAGCTGCACAAGGAGGTCGGGGACAAGGTGACCGCCGAAATTCCCAAGACATTGACCAACCATGCCATACCGGAAATCGAGGCCTTGCTGCGGGCAGCCTGATCATCGATCGGCCCTGACGAATCGAGACGAATAGCTCCGCACAAATTCCGATCCGGCCGGCAGCTTTCTCAGCTGCCTGTCAAATTTTCGCGGCAGCGCCGTCGATTTCACGGCTTTGCGGGTTGCATCGCCGACATACCATCCACCATATTGCAAACAGGCGGCGGCCTTGGGCGGCGCTCATCCAACATCGCTGACTTGAAAGGCGCTCCATAGACAATGCCGCATGACACGCCCCTTATCGCCACCATCGTCGCCGGTCTGGGGCTGGCTTTCGTCTTCGGGGCTCTCGCCAACCGCTTCCGCATTCCGCCCCTGGTCGGTTATCTCATAGCCGGCGTGCTGGTCGGGCCGAACACGCCCGGCTTCGTCGCCGATGCCGGGCTTGCCAACGAACTGGCCGAAATCGGCGTCATCTTGCTGATGTTCGGCGTCGGGCTGCACTTCTCGCTCAAGGATCTGCTGTCGGTGCGTGCCATCGCCGTGCCGGGCGCCATCGTCCAGATCGGCTTTGCCACCGCGCTTGGCGCTGGTCTTGCCTGGATGCTCGGCTGGTCGATGGGCGCGGGGCTGGTGTTCGGCCTGGCGTTGTCGGTCGCCTCGACCGTGGTGCTGCTGCGTGCCCTGCAGGAACGGCGGATGATCGAGACCGAGCGCGGCCGCATCGCCGTCGGCTGGCTGATCGTCGAGGATCTGGCCATGGTGCTGGCGCTGGTGCTGCTGCCGGCGCTCGCTGGCGTGCTCGGCGGCCAGGAGCAGGCCGACGCCCATGCCAGCGGCCTGCTGTCGCTGCCGGCCAGCTACGGCATCTGGGGCGTCGTCGGCATCACACTGGCCAAGGTCACCGCTTTCGTCATCGTCATGCTGGTGGTCGGCCGCCGGGTCATTCCCTGGATCCTGCACTATGTCGCCCATACCGGCTCGCGCGAACTGTTCCGGCTGGCGGTTCTGGCCATCGCGCTCGGCGTCGCCTTCGGTGCGGCCAAACTGTTCGGTGTCTCGCTGGCGCTGGGCGCCTTCTTCGCCGGCATGATCATGAGCGAATCCGAACTCAGCCACCGCGCGGCGGAAGAATCGCTGCCGCTGCGCGATGCCTTCTCCGTGCTGTTCTTCGTCTCGGTCGGCATGCTGTTCGACCCGTTCAGCCTGATCAGCAATGGTTGGCCGATCCTGGCGACGCTCGCCATCATCGTCATCGGCAAATCACTGGCCGCGTTCGCCATCGTTGTTGCCTTCGGCTATCCCATCGCCACGGCGCTGATAATCTCGGCAAGCCTCGCCCAGATCGGCGAGTTCTCCTTCATCCTGGCTGAACTCGGCGTCGGGCTGAAGCTGCTGCCGGAACAGGGCCGCGACCTCATTCTGGCCGGTGCGATCCTGTCGATCGTCCTCAACCCGCTGATGTTCCTGGCCATCGACTGGATGAAGCCGTGGCTGGAACGACGCGCCGCCAGGACGGCACCACCGGTCGAGGCAAAACCGGTTGGTCCAGCGACGGAGCCGGGCCAGGTAGCCTCTGTCGCGGCAACGATGAAAAAGGAGGACGGGCCGCCGCCTAGGACGGCACTCACCGGCCATGCCATCCTGATCGGCTACGGCCGTGTCGGTGGCCTGGTCGGCTCGGCGCTGAAAGACGCGGCACTGCCCTTCCTGGTTATCGAGGACGCCGACAAGACGCTGGCGAAACTGAAAGCGGACAGCGTCGAGACCGTCGCCGGCAATGCGGCCAATGCCGAAGTGTTCGCCGCCGCCAACCCCGAGGGCGCCAGCCGGCTGATCCTTGCGATCCCCAATGCCTTCGAAGCCGGCCAGATCGTGCTCCGCGCGCGCGCCGCCAATCCCGCTATCAATGTCATCGCCCGTGCCCATTCCGATGCCGAGGTCGAACATCTCAAGGGTTTGGGCGCCGATACGGTGATCATGGGCGAGCGCGAGATTGCGCGCGGGATTGTGGAAGAAGTTCTCGGTTCCAAACCGGAGTTGAGGCGCGAAACCGCCGAGCCGTCGGTGGCCTGAGTCCCAAAGCCCAAGCTGCACTCTCGCACGCTGGCAACGTGATCGGCTCGACCACCCTTTCAAGCGAGCATCACGCCACGAATGCAGAGCCGCCATTTTGCGCGATACCGCTGAGGTATTTGGCCGGCGGCTTCCCAAGCGCCTTCTTGAACATGGTGATGAAGGCCGTAACGGAACCATAGCCGAGATCGCCCGAGACCTGCTGGACACTCTTGCCGGAAGCCAGTTCCCGAATTGCAACGATCAAGTGCAATTGCTGGCGCCAGCGCCCGAAACTCAGCCCCGTCTCCTTTGCCACAAGGCGGGCGAGGCTGCTCTCGCTGAGCGCGATGCGGTTGGCCCATTCCGCCAGTGTGCTGCGGTCGGCAGGATCTTGCGCCAACGCTTCGGCGATCCTGTTCAAGCGTGGCTCGGACGAGATCGGCAGGTGCAATTGCTGGACAGGCATGCGTGGCAATTCGGTGAGCAGCATCTTGGTCAAGAGTTCGCCCCTCGCCCCGTCACCCTCCACCCGATCGGAAAGCTCGATGATCAATTCGCGCAGCAGGGGCGAGATTGAAAACGTGCAGCACCGCTCCGGCAGATCGGCGGCTCCCGGCTCTATGTAGACGAAAAAAATCCGGGCGTTGGCGGTTGCGACATTGCTGTGCTCCATGCCGCCGGGGATCCACACCCCGCAATGCGGCGGCACCATCCATAGACCGCTTGGAACGCGGCATGTGACGCCACCGCCGAGTGCGAAGACGAGTTGGCCTTTGCGGTGCCGATGGGCGGGGACTTCCGCTCTGGTCTCGGGGATGTCGACGCGCACGACAATCGCCGGCGCGGCAGGGTCATCCACATCGAGATCGAGCCAGGGGTAGCTGAGGGGTTGTCTCATGGTTGACTGTTATTAGCGATTAAACGCCACGATAGCTAAATTCTTTAACAGCGAAAGTCGATAAGCTCCGGCTCGTACTCAGCTTGCCGTGCTTTCCACAGCAAGCTGGCACCGACAAGCCAGCAACAAGGTACGCCATGCTCGCCCTGGTCATCTCTCCCGAAAGCGCGACCGGGTTGAGGCTCGCCGACATCGCCGAGCCTCAACCGGCTTCGAACGAAGCGCTTGTCTCTGTCCACGCAACTTCGTTGAACCGGGGCGAACTGCGCCTGCTTGCCATACGCCCCGAGGGCTGGATACCCGGCCAGGACATCGCGGGGATTGTCGAACGAAGAGCAGCCGATGGTTCCGGGCCAGCCGTCGGCGCCCGGGTTGTTGCTTTGGTCGACGAGGCCGGTTGGGCCGAACGCATCGCAGTCCCAATCGACCGTCTCGCCGTCCTGCCGGATGACGTCAGTTTCGTTTCCGCAGCCACGCTTCCTGTCGCCGGTACGACGGCACTAAGGACTCTACGCCATGGCGGCGACCTCGCCGGCCAGCAGGTCTTGATCACCGGTGCAAGCGGAGCGGTCGGCCGTTTTCAGATCCAGATCGCCCGCGAGCAAGGCGCCTCGGTGACGGCAATCGCCGCGGCCCGGCACGCCGACGATCTCCGCGGTCTGGGAGCCGAGCAGGTTGTCGAAGCGATCGATCTGGCCGAGGGGCCGTTCTCGCTGGTCACCGAGTCGGTCGGCGGCCAAAGCCTCGCACGCGCGATCGAACGTATCGCACCTGGCGGGACCATCGTCATGTTCGGTTCGAGCAGCGGCGAGCTGACGCCCGTCGGATTCCGCCAGTTCGTTCCGGATCATGAAGGGGCAAGGCTTCAGACTTTTGCGTACTACACGTCTGGTCCAGGCATCGGCGAGGACATCGCCTCACTGCTCGCTCTGGTCGCAGCCGGCCGGCTCGAAACGCGCGTGGCCTTGACGGCGCCGTGGACAGACGTCGCTCAAGCGCTGGACGCACTGCGCCAGCGCAGCCTCAGCGGCAAGGCTGTTCTCACCATAACAGGATGAGCATCCTGTTTTGTCACACGTGCTGGCCGCCATTGATGTGGATTTCCGAGCCAGTCACATACGACGCCTGCTGCGAGCATAGGAAAAAGATGATGTCGGCGACTTCGGCCGTGGTGCCAAGGCGCCTGAGAGGAATGGTCTCGACGATCTTGTCCGTGCCCGGCGACAGGATCGCGGTATCGATTTCGCCCGGCGCAATCGCGTTGACGCGGATGCCGTGCGGACCGAAATCATGCGCCATCTCGCGCGTCAGCGAGCCGAGTGCCGCCTTCGATGTCGCGTAGGCCGTGCCGGCGAAAGGATGCACGCGGGTTCCGGCGATCGAGGTTACGTTGACGATCGAGCCCTTGGCCGCCGCCAGTTCCTTGAACAGCCCGCGCGCCAGCATGATCGGCGCGAAGAAATTGACCTGGAACACGTCGCGCCAGACATGCATCGGCGTGTCGATCGAATTCATGCGGCTGTTGCCGTCCTTGAGCTTCGGCGAAATGCCGGCATTGTTGACCAGCGCATGCAACTGGCCGCCATGCGCTTCCAGCCGGTGGCGAATTTCGGAGACGGCGATGCCGACATCCTCCTGATCGGCGAGATCGACCTTGATGTGGTCTTCCGGCCCGGCCGGCCACGGGCAGTCCTCGGCGAAAGCCTGCCTGGAGCAGGTGATGACGCGCCAGCCCTCGCGCGAAAAACGCTTGACGGTGGCGTGGCCGATGCCGCGGCTGGCGCCGGTCAGCACGATGGTCTTTCGGGTGTCGAGCTCAGTCATTTCAGGTCTCCAGCCGGCAGATGTAGCCGAACGCCGCCGAGGTGGCGAGAGGCCGAAATGTCACCATTCACCTCAAAGGAGGAACCGGGAAGCCGGCTCGCCGTTGGTCCTTGAATGCGGAAAGGGTGCGGGGTTCTGAATCAATCTATCAGGACAAAGTCATGACACAGACAGCACCCCTCGACATCGCCACCGCCTTCACCAAAGCGTGGACAGGACACGACCTCGAAAAGGCAGCATCCTATGTCGCCGACGACGTCGTTTTTGATGGGCCGATGCAACAGTCGACTGGCAAGGCCCCCTACCTCGAGGGCCTGACCAAACTTTCACAGGATGTGACCGGTGTGCGCATGATCGCGGCCTTCGGAGACGACCACCAGGCGCTGCTAATGTATGACTTGATGACAGAGTCGTCCGGCGCGCTTTCCTGCGCCAAGCACCTCACCATCAGCGACGGCAAAATTCACAGCGACAAACTGACCTTTGACAGCAAGAAGCTGGGCAGCGCCAAACCAAAGGCGAATTAGCAGGTCTACTCAGCCGCCAAGGAGGTCGAGGATCGAGGTCTGCCGCTTCTTGCGCGGGCCGCCAACGTCGCCTGGCGGCACCGGGTGCTTGATCGACGCGGTGGCGCCGTCATCCTCCGGCATGGAAAGGCCATCGGCATCGACGGTTTGGGCGGGACGAGCCGCGCGGACCGGCGCTGGCGCTTGGGCAACCGGCGCTGCTGGCCGCGCTGGTGCCTGCTGACCGACCGACGTGGACGGAACCGGCGCCGTGTTGTTCGCCGAGGGTATCTCGTCGGGGACGATTGTGTCGGCCGGCGTCGACTTCCAGGTGCCGGGCAGCGGCCGCACCGGCACACCCTCGTGGGCCGCAACCATGAACTCGTGCCAGGCCTGCGCCGGCAGTGCGCCGCCGGTGACCTTCTTCATCGGGCTGCCATCATCATTGCCGAACCACACACCGGTGGTGAGATTGGCGGTGTAGCCGACGAACCAGGCGTCGCGCGAATTCTGACTGGTGCCGGTCTTGCCGGCCGATGGCCAGGCGAAAGCCGCTTTCCGGGCAGTGCCGATCTCAACCGTGCCCGTCATCATCGAGTTCATCATGCCGACGATCTCAGGCTTGACGACGCGCGGCGCGCTGCCGCCGCCGCTGTCGTAAAGCACTTTGCCCTCGGTGGTCGTCACGCGCCGGATGAAATGGATGTCGGGCTTGTAGCCGCCATTGGCAAAGGGGACATAGGCCGATGTCAACTCCAGCGGCGTCACTTCCGAAGTGCCGAGCGCGATCGAGGTGTTGGCTGTCAGGTCGGACTGGATGCCCATGCGATGCGCCGCCTCGACAACCGCGTTCGGCCCGACCTCCATGGTCAGCTGCGCTGCCACCGAATTCAAAGACTTGGCCAGCGCGGTGGCCAGCGTCACCTTGCCGAAATACTTGCCGCCGTAATTGTCGGGCGTCCAGTTGCCGATCTTGATCGGCGCATCGTTGCGGATGCTGTCGGGCGTGCGGCCGGCTTCAAGAGCGGCCATATAGACGAACGGCTTGAATGCCGAGCCCGGCTGGCGACGTGCCTCCGAAGCACGGTCGAACTGGCTGGTCGAATAGTCGTAGCCGCCGACCATGGCGCGCACCGCACCGGAATCGTCGATCGACACCAGGGCGCCCTGGCTGACGTTGAGTTTCTTGCCGCTGTCGTCGATCAGCCTGCGGATCGATTGCTCGGCGAGCTTCTGCAGGTTCAGGTCGACGGTGCTGTCGATGACGATATCGCCGCGTACGTCGCCGATCAGGTCGGGCAGTTCCTCCATGATGGTATCGGCGACGTAATTCTCCGAGCCGGTCCAATAGGAAGGCGCACGCGTTGCCGGCGCGCTCATCGCCGAGGTCAGTTCCTTGGCGCTGATCTTGCCCTCGTCGCGCATGGCGGCAAGCACCAGCTGTGAGCGTTCCTCGGCGGCCTTGGGATCGCGTGCCGGCGACAGCCGCGACGGCGCCTTCAGCAGGCCGGCAAGCAATGCGGCTTCCGACAGGGTGACGTCGCGCGCGCTCTTGCCGAAATAGCGGCGCGAGGCGGCTTCGACGCCATAGGCGCCAGAGCCGAAATAGACCCGGTTCAGGTACATTTCGAGGATCTGGTCCTTGGTGTGCTTGTGCTCCAGCCATAGCGCCAGCAGCACTTCCTGCACCTTGCGCTCCAGCGTGCGGTCGGGTGTCAGGAACAGGTTCTTGGCCAATTGCTGGGTCAGCGTCGAGCCACCCTGCGAGAAATGCCCGCCAAGCACATTGGTGACCATCGCGCGGGAAAGCCCGATCGGGTCGATGCCGAAATGCGAGTAGAAGCGCCGATCTTCGATGGCGATGACGGCTTCCGGGATATAGGGCGACATTTCGTGCAGGCCGACCGCCTCGCCGCCGCTCATGCCGCGATTGGCGAGCAATTGGCCATCTGCCGAGACGATCTTGATGTTGGGGGCGCGGTCGGGAATCGACCAGGTCGTCGCCGCCGGCATCTTGGCACCGTAGTAGATGACGATGCCGGCCACGGCGATGCCGCCCCAGATGGCGAGCACGAAGCACCAGTAGAATAGCCGGCCGAGCACGCCGAACAGGCCGCGCCGGCTTCTGCCGCGCTTGACCCGCGACGATTTCCCTTTGGCCGGCTTGCGTTTTGCGGAGGCTTTGCGATTGCTCGGCACGACGCGATCCTCCTCGTTCACCGAAAGACCCGCCGAGGACCGCGCCTGCGGCGGCCCCTCGAAACTGGGTTCGATGCGACTGTCTCTGCGGTTCGCCATGCGCTGTGCTTGATGTCCCCGATGCCTATGGCGTTCGGGTTGAAGAGTAGATGCGGCGATTTAAGGGCGGGTTAAGTCGTGTTCGAATGCCGGCCTTGGGGTTGGGCAGCCAAAAAGGCCAGCGTCTGCTCTTTGCAGGTTACTGACGCCACGCTGTTCGCTGTCTCGTTCAGATGGGCTCGAACTTCACATCCGGCTGGTCGGGACCGCCGGCTTGCCGCAACAGCGCGACAATGTGTTCGCCCCTGTCGACCGGCTGTCGCCTCCAGTTCGAGGCGTTCGTGACGTGCAGCCAGCCATCGACAATCATGAAAAAATCCTCGGATTGATCATGTCCGGCGCCGAAGCGAAGCGATTTGTTTTCAGCGAATCGAATCAGCGCCGGATCGATCGACCTGTAGAGCACAGGCCAGTTGCCACCGCCGGAATCCATATGAAACTTGTAGCTCGGGGCGAAATCCAGTCGTCGCCGCAACAAGCTTCCGTCGAAAAAACAGAAGCCGGGCCACAGGAACCAGCCGCCTGGCGTCGGCGTATCGCGCCGCACGCTGCCGTAGAGGCTTTTGCCCTCCATCCGGGCGCGGATCGAAAACGGTTCAGTCGGAAAGATGTCATGATCGATGAAGCCGAACAGCTTCGGCCCGAACCTGGGCAAGAAATTCCGCACGATCCAGTTGAGCGCTTGACCGTGCGATCTGCTGACGACCAGCCTGTTCTTCGGCAATGCGACATAGGGGACATGCTGGCGACGGCAGAGATCGCGGATTGCTTCCCTTGCCTCGCCCTTGTTGCTGTTGTCGAAAACGATGTAGCTTTCGTGCTCGGCCAGGTATCGGCGTACCAGGTGGATCTGCCATTCGATCATTTCGGGCCGGTTGAAGGCCACGGTGGCGACGACCGCATCGCGGAACACCTGCTCTTGCCCCTGCAATTCGCTGACCGGTGCGGATGTCCTCAGAAAGCGAAACACCCGCCAACGATAGCGCAGCAGCGCCTCGCGCCTTGGCGGCCTGTTCAGCCTCTCCCATTCCGCCACGGTGATCGGGGGCCGATCGACGTCTTCCGGGGCGTCAGAAGCAACCATGTCGCGCCCCCGCATAGCTTAGTTCTGCTGGATCGAAATGCCCTTGTCGTCGATCTTGAGCTCGACGCCCTTGGGTTTGGTCTGCTCGCGATAGACATAGATGCCGAGCGCGATGACCACGACGACGAGCGCGCCGATGACGAGATAGAGCGTATTCTGTTTCATGGCGCGCTCTTTGCGTTGTCGAGCCTCAGGCTCGTTTCAGAACCTTGACCAGCACCAGCAGGATGATGGCGCCGATCGTGGCATGGATGATCGCGGCGAGAGTGCCGCCGCCGATGGAAAAGCCGATCCGCGGAAACAGCCAGCCGGCGATGAACGCACCGACGATGCCCACGATGATGTTGCCGATCAGGCCGAAGCCGAAGCCGGAAACGATGAGACCGGCGAGCCAGCCGGCGATGGCACCGATGATGATGAAGACGAGCAGGCTTTCGACACCCATAGCGATTTCCTCCGAGCAAGAGGGCGACCGCGGACCGGAAAGCCCCGAATCGGCCTCGATATCAACGGCTTCAGGCTATTCGAAAGCAGCCGGCCTCACCAGCGGCGCGCTTATTGATCGTCGTCGTCGCTTGCGGCAGGGCGCCAGCTGGTCGGCTCGACCTTCTTTTGCGTGTGACTGTCGATATAGACCCACCAGCCGTCGTCGCGATATTGCGCGATGGATTCGTTGATGACGCCGTCGCTGTCCTTCCAGGTCACGGAGACCTTGGAGCCGTCTGTCGGCGCGGTCGCAATCGGCTTTCTGTCCGCCATGTCATTATCCCCAATTGCACCGACAAACTGAGCCGACAGAACGCGACGGCCTGTATCCGGTTCCAAACGGTCACCGGCCCGCGGAGCGCGCCAACGGCCCTCAGCTATGGGCGAAGATATCCTCTTCGCCCCAGCCCATCAGGTCAAGCTTGGCACGCGTCGGCAGGAAGCGGAAGCAGGCATCGGCCTCCTTGGTCCGCCCATCGCGCGCCAGCCGTCCGGCCAGTACATCGCGCAACCGGTGCAGATAGAGCACGTCGGAAGCCGCATATTCGAGCTGTTCGGGCGACAGCGTCTCGGCCGCCCAGTCCGACGATTGCTGCGCCTTGGACAGCCCGACGCCGAGAAGCTCGAAGCAGATGTCCTTGAGCCCGTGGCGGTCGGTGTAGGTGCGGGTGAGCCGCGAGGCGATCTTGGTGCAGAACACCGGCTCCGGCATGACGCCGAACGCATTGTAGAGAACGGCAAGATCGAAGCGGCCGTAGTGGAACAGCTTGGTTACGCCGCGGTTCCTCAGCAGGCTGACGAGGTTCGGCGCCTTCTTCTGGCCGGGCGCGATCTGGATGACGTCGGCGCTGCCGTCGCCAGGCGAAATCTGCACCACGCACAGCCGGTCGCGATGCGGATTGAGCCCGAGCGTTTCGGTGTCGATGGCCACTGCCCCGACATTGTAGTGCGAGAGGTCGGGCAGGTCGTTTTTATGGAAACGGATATCGGCCATTGTCTTCTCCGGTCGAGCCCTACAGTGCCCCCTGACCCGCAGGGGATGCTGCAGCGCTTTATCTTGTGGCCCGTCCTCGCCGCGATCGGCTGAAAAATCAACAGGAAAACAGGGGTTCCGCTGCTCAGCGCGTCAAGGCATCGAGAATCCGCGCCCACGAGCGCTGGCCCTTGTGGAAGGAGCTGAGCTCGTATTTCTCGTTGGGCGAGTGGATGCGGTCGTCGTCGAGGCCGAACCCGACCAGCAGCGATTCCATGCCGAGATAGGTCTGGAAATCGCCGACAACCGGAATGGAGCCGCCGCTGCCCGTCGTAACCGCCGGCTTCGGCCATTCGTCGGACAGCGCATTCTTGGCCTTGGCCAGGAAGGGCGAGTCGTAGGAAAGCTGGATTGCCGGCGAGCCGCCATGCGGATGGAATTCGACGGAACAGTCGGCCGGAATGCGCTCCTTGACGAACTTCTGGAACGCGGCCCGGATTTTTTTCGGGTCCTGCTTGTGGACGAGGCGAAACGAGACCTTCGCCGAGGCTTCGGCCGCGATCACCGTCTTGAAGCCCTTACCGGTATAGCCGCCGATGATGCCGTTGAACTCGGCCGTCGGCCGCGCCCAGGTCAATTCCAGCACGGAGCGGCCCTTTTCGCCCGACGGGATCGACAGGCCGACCGGTCCCAGGAACGTCTCGGCAGTCTCGCCGAGCGTCTCCCATGATTTCAGGATCTGCGACGGCGTTTCCTCGACGCCATCATAGAAGCCGGGAATGGTGATGTGGCCGTCCTTGTCGTGGATATCGGCCAGCACCCTGGCCAGGATGCGGATCGGGTTGGCGGCGGCACCACCATAGAGGCCCGAATGCAGGTCGCGGTCGGCGGCCTTCACCGTGATCTCCTCACCCACCAGCCCGCGCAATCCGACGCAGATCGACGGCGTGTCGCGATCCCACATGCCGGTATCGCAGACCAGCGCGAAATCGGCCTTGAGTTCGTCGGCATTGGCCTCGAGGAACGGCTTCAGCGAAGGCGAACCGGATTCCTCCTCGCCCTCGAACAGGATGGTGATGCGGCAAGGTAGATTGCCATGCACCTGTTTCCAGGCGCGGCAAGCCTCGACGAAGGTCATCAACTGGCCCTTGTCGTCGGCCGACCCCCGACCGACGATCACCTTGTGGTCCGGCCCGACCTCCTTGACAGCAGGCGCGAACGGATCGCTTTCCCACAATTCGATCGGGTCGACCGGCTGAACGTCATAATGGCCGTAAAACAGCACATGCGGCGAACCGGCCGGGCCGTCATGGTGCGCAACCACCATCGGGTGGCCGGGCGTGTCGCGAACGCTAGCGTCGAAGCCGATCAGCTCGAGTTCGGCCACCAGCCATTCCGCCGCCTTGCGGCAGTCGGCGGCATAGGCTGGATCGGTGGAGATGGACTTGATCCTGAGCAAGCCGAACAGGCGCTCGAGGCTCTGGTCGAGATTCTTGTCGAGACGGTCGAGGACGGGGGAAACTGCGGACATATGTGAAGCCTTTCGATTCAGAACCGGAACCGTAAAGGCATGACGGGAAAACGAAAAGCCCGCGATCATTGGACCACGGGCTGCAAACGTCTCTCCGAGGCAAAAAAAGACCGCCGTGGTGGAGGGGGAACCACGGCGGCCTTCTACTCGAAACGATGCGGCAGCCCGGAGAGGGGGGATAGGCTGCCGCAGGTGTCCGGGATAGGCGGGGGACGGGCCTTGCTCCGGACTCGGCGAAAACTGCCGATGACGTGTATTTGGGTCTCTGAACGTGGCGATTCAAGGGCACGAAAATTACAGTTTTGTAACATGGGCGTGAGCAGGGTGACGGCGATCTGTCAGGGTGTTGCCGGAACCGATAGTCGAGGCTGCCTTTGGCATGGACCAAGCCGCCGCGCCGCGCTATCCCTGCCGGCATGAAAAAAGGCGATCATCTCTTCCTTGTCGACGGCTCCGGCTACATCTTCCGTGCCTATCACGCGCTGCCGCCGCTGACCCGCAAATCCGACGGCCTGCCGGTCGGCGCCGTTTCCGGCTTCTGTAACATGCTGTGGAAGCTGATGCTCGACGCCCGCAATACCGATGTAGGCATCGTGCCGACGCATTTCGCCGTCATTTTCGACTATTCGTCAAAAACCTTCCGCAACGACCTCTACCCCGAATACAAGGCCAACCGCTCGGCACCGCCGGAAGATTTGATCCCGCAATTCGGCCTGATCCGCCAGGCGACCAGGGCGTTCAACCTGCCCTGCGTCGAGATCGAAGGCTACGAGGCTGACGATCTGATCGCCACCTATGCGAGGCTCGCCTGCGAAGCCGGCGGCGATACCACCATCATCTCCTCCGATAAGGATTTGATGCAACTGGTTGGCGATACGGTCGCCATGTACGACCCGATGAAGGACCGCCAGATCGGAATTCCGGAGGTCATCGAGAAATGGGGCGTGCCGCCGGAGAAGATGGTCGACCTGCAGGCACTGACCGGCGATTCGGTCGACAATGTGCCTGGTGTGCCCGGCATCGGGCCGAAGACGGCGGCGCAACTGCTCGAACAGTTCGGTGACCTCGACACGCTGCTAGCCCGGGCCGGCGAGATCAAGCAGGACAAGCGCCGGGAATCGATCATCGCCAACGCCGACAAGGCGCGCATTTCTCGTCAGCTGGTGACGCTGATGAACGACGTACCGGTGACCGAGGGTCTGGAGGATTTCGTCCTGCACGCGCCCGACGGCCCGAAGCTGATCGGTTTCCTCAAGACCATGGAATTCACCTCGCTGACCCGCCGTGTCGCGGAAGCGACCAGCACCGAGGCCGGCGACGTCCAGGCCGTCGCGGTCACCGTCGAACGCGCCGATCATGCTCATGGCCCGGATGTTGGGGCCGGGTTGCCGCCGGTTGCCCGGAACGCGCCTGGCACTGAACCGGACGAAGCCGGCGGGACGGCGGAGACGTCAAAACAAGGCGATACCCCCTCCCTGCTCGCGGCACTAAGGCTGGAGCGCGCGGCCACCGGCAAGATCGATATTTCTGCCTATCATTGCATTCGCGATGTCTCGACCCTGAAAGCCTGGGTGGCTGAGGCACGGGAGGCTGGCATCGCCGCCTTCGACGTCAGGGCGACATCCGCCGATCCGATGCAGGCCGAACTGATCGGCATGGCTATCGCCACGGCTCCCGGACGCGCCGCCTACATTCCCTTCGCCCACATGAGCGGCAATGGCGACCTGCTCGGTGGTGGCGCGCTCGAAAACCAGATTCCGCTGCGCGAGGCGCTGGCGGTGCTGAAACCGCTGCTCGAAGACAGATCGGTTCTCAAGATCGCGCAGAACCTGAAATACGATCTTGTCATCGTGAGCCGCTACGGCATCGATGTCGCACCGTTCGACGACACCATGCTGATCTCCTACGTGCTCGATGCCGGTACGCCCCATGGTCACGGCATGGATGCGCTTGCCGAAAAGTGGCTCGGTCATACCCCTCTTCAGCTCAAGGACGTGACCGGCTCGGGCAAAAGCTCGGTCGGTTTCGATCAGGTCGACATCGACAAGGCGACCGCTCATGCCGCCGAAGAGGCCGATGTCACGCTGCGGCTCTGGCTGGTGCTGAAACCGCGGCTTGCCGCCAAGGGCCTGGTGTCTGTCTATGAGCGGCTGGAGCGGCCGCTGGTGCCGGTGCTGGCGCGCATGGAACAGCGCGGCATCTCGGTCGACAGGCAGATCCTGTCGCGGCTCTCCGGCGAATTGGCGCAGGGCGCCGCTCGCCTCGAAGAGGAAATCTACCAGCTCATCGGCGAACGCATCAACATCGGTTCGCCAAAGCAGCTCGGCGACATCCTGTTCGGGCGCATGGGCCTGCCCGGCGGTTCGAAGACCAAGACCGGCCAGTGGTCGACCTCGGCGCAGCTTCTCGAAGATCTCGCTGCCGAAGGTCACGAACTGCCGCGCAAGATCGTCGACTGGCGCCAGCTGACCAAGCTGAAATCGACCTATACCGATGCGCTGCCCGGCTTCATCCACCCCGACACCAAGCGCGTCCACACCTCCTACGCGTTGGCCGCTACGACGACGGGACGCCTGTCATCCTCCGATCCGAACCTGCAGAACATCCCGGTGCGCACCGCCGAGGGCCGCAAGATCAGGACCGCCTTCATCACCGACAAGAGCCATCGGCTGGTCTCGGCCGACTACAGCCAGATCGAATTGCGGGTGCTCGCCCATGTCGCCGAGATCCCGCAACTGCGGCAGGCTTTCGCCGACGGCGCCGACATCCACGCCATCACCGCGTCGGAGATGTTCAACGTGCCGGTCGAAGGCATGCCCTCGGAGGTTCGCCGCCGCGCCAAGGCGATCAATTTCGGCATCATCTACGGCATTTCGGCCTTCGGTCTCGCCAACCAGCTGTCGATCCCGCGCGAGGAAGCCGGCAACTACATCAAGAAATATTTCGAGCGCTTCCCCGGCATCCGCGATTACATCGAGGAGACCAAGGCCTATGCCCGCGAGCACGGCTTTGTCGAAACGATCTTCGGCCGCCGCATCCATTACCCCGACATAAGATCGTCCAACCCCTCGCTCCGCGCCTTCAACGAACGCGCCTCGATCAATGCCCGCCTGCAAGGCACCGCCGCCGACATCATCCGCCGTGCCATGATCCGCATGGAGGAGGCGCTGGAAAAAGCAGGCCTTTCGGCACGCATGCTGCTGCAGGTGCATGACGAGCTGATCTTCGAGACCGTCGAGGCGGAAGTCGAGGCGACGATCCCGGTCGTGCGTCATGTCACGGAAAACGCGGCGATGCCGGCGGTCTCGATGTCGGTGCCGCTGCATGTCGACGCGCGCGCCGCCAACAATTGGGACGAGGCGCATTAGCACCAACGCAAGGTGTGTTGAGATTCAGATCAGGCCGAGCCGAAAATGGTGGATTCCGAGAACCGGAGCGGAGCGTACTTTTCGTACGTGAGCACCGGAAGCGGCAGGAAGCCGCCATTTGCAGGCCGGCATCATCTGAATCTCAACTCACCTCAAGCCGCCTCAGCCAAACACTTGGCACATGTCCCGCGAAACTCGATCACCGCCTTCTTGGCGGCGAAGCCGGTGGAGCGCACCCATTCGTCCAAGCTGTGGCCGACATCGTGGTCGGACATCTCGGTGACCTGCCCGCATGTGTCGCAAATGGCGAAGGCAGTCATCGAATGGCTGTGGTCATGCGGCTCGGCGCAGGCGACGAAGGAATTGATGCTTTCAAGCCGATGCACGAAACCTGACTTCACCAGCGTGTCGAGCGCGCGATAGACCTGGAGCGGTGCGCGAAAACCGCGCTCGCGCAATTGGTCGAGCAAGGTGTAGGCACTGAGCGGTCCGCTGGCGGTCTCGAGTTTCTCGAGCACGCACAGCTGGTTTTTCGTCAGCACATCCCTTGCCGCCATGATCCTGTTTCCAACTCGCCTTGCGTCGCTTGCGCCGCGCACAAACGATCCATGTCCCATCCAGATAGCGACGAACAGGCATTTTTGCTACTGTTTCCAGCATTCTGCCCGCAAGGCGGCCGAGAACATCGATCGGAGCGGGGCAACAGGCAGGTTGCCCGCCGTTTTTCGCTTTGCCGGCTTATCGAGCGGACCTATTTCCTCGGCGGGCCTTTGCGCTCGGCAGAAGCCGCCCACAGATTGATGTCGGATTCGCGCGCGTAGGTGTCGATCTCGGCGAGTTCGGCATCGCTGAAGTCGAGCGCCTTGAGCGCGCCGACGCAGTCCTCGACCTGCTCCGGCCGGCTGGCGCCGATCAGTGCCGAGGTCACCCTCCCCTTGCGCAGCACCCAGGCCAGCGCCATCTGCGCCAGCGTCTGTCCGCGCCTGCCGGCGATGGCGTCGAGCGCCTTGATGTTGGCGATGGTCTTGTCGTTGATGAAGGCTGTCTTCAGCGACTTGCCCTGCGACGCACGGCTGCCGTCCGGAATGCCGCCGAGATACTTGTCCGTCAGCATGCCTTGCGCCAGCGGCGAGAACACGATGGAGCCAACGCCGAGCCCTTCGAGCGTGTCGAGCAAGCCGTCTTCCTCCACCCAGCGGTTCAGCATCGAATAGCTCGGCTGGTGGATGACGCAAGGCGTGCCAAGCTGCTTCAAGATATCGGCCGCCTCGCGCGTGCGCTGCGAATTGTAGGACGAGATGCCGGCATAGAGCGCCTTGCCCGAGCGCACGGCATGGTCGAGCGCACCCATCGTTTCTTCCAGCGGCGTGTCGGGATCGAAACGGTGCGAATAGAAGATATCGACATAGTCGAGCCCCATCCGCTTGAGGCTCTGGTCGAGGCTGGCCAGAATGTATTTGCGCCCACCCCATTCGCCGTAGGGCCCGGCCCACATCTGGTAGCCGGCCTTGGTCGAGATGATCAATTCGTCGCGGTAGGCAGCGAAGTCGGTGCGCAGTATCTCACCGAAGGCGGTTTCGGCAGAACCGGGCGGCGGACCGTAATTGTTGGCGAGGTCGAAATGCGTGATGCCGAGGTCGAAGGCCTTGCGCGCGATCGCCTGCTTGGTCTTATGCGGCGTGTCGTTGCCGAAATTGTGCCACAGGCCCAGCGAGATCGCCGGCAGCTTCAGGCCGGAGCGGCCACAGCGGTTGTAGACCATTTTCTCGTAACGGTTTTCGGCGGGCGTGTAGGGCATCGGAAAATCCTCGAATGGAAACGAGCCGGTCGGCTGCATTCGTCACAACGCGGCGAGTTGGCTCTGCCCCCCACCCTTACCCTCTCTCCGTCGAAACGGGGAGAGGGTTGAGGTGTGCTGCCCTATTTCTTCTTCGCCAAAAGCGCCTTGGCTTCCTTGACGCCAAGTGCGGCCGGCCGTTCGCAGGTGGTCTGCATGGCGACGAACTTGCCGGTTTCGCCGGAACGCAGCAGGCCGGTCATCACGTCGACGGCGTGCAGCGCCAGCTCCATCGAACAGCGGTGCGGCCGGCCTTCCGCGATCGCCACCGCCATATCGGCAAGGCCTGACGTGCGGTAGTTGGCCATCATGCCTTGCGAATGCATCTCGTTGGGCACGCCGAACGGATGCGGCCAGTTCGGCAGCTTCTTGACCGGTTTGGCCGCGACGGTGAAGCGAACGTCACCACCGAAGAAGTTCGGGTCCGGCACAAACACCGTACCCGCCTCGCCATAAAGCTCCATCGGCGCGTGGCCGTGGGCCCAGACGTCCCAGCTGGTGTTGAGCGTGATAACGGCGCCGTTCTCGAACTCCAGCAGGCCATGGATGGTCGTCGGTGTGTTGACCGGTATCTTTTCACCCGCGCGCGGCTTTGAACTGATCGTGCGCTCCTTGGCTGGCGTCGTGGCGAAGGCCGCGACCTGCTTCACCGGCCCGATCAGCTGGATCAGATTGGTGATGTAATATGGTCCGATGTCGAGCACCGGCCCCGCGCCTGGCTGGAAAAAGAAATCCGGATTGGGGTGCCAGTGCTCCATGCCGTGACCCATGACATGGCAGGTACCGCTCGTGACCTTGCCAAGCTTGCCGGTGTCGATCAGGTTACGTACCAGCTGGTGCGCGCCGCCGAGGAAAGTGTCTGGCGCCGAGCCGATGCGCAGACCCTTTTTCTCCGCCCGCTTCTTAAGGTCGAGCCCTTCCTTGACCGACAGCACGAACGGCTTTTCCGAATAGACGTGCTTGCCGGCGTCGAGGATCTGCTTTGACACCTCATAGTGCACCGCCGGGATGGTCAGATTGACGATGATGTCGATGTCGTCGGCCTTGAGCAGGTCTTCGACGGTTTCGGCGCGCAGCTTGAACTCCTTCGCCCGCGCCTTGGCCGCCTCCATGTTGATGTCGGCGCAGGCACGCATCTCGATGCCGCGGAACAGCGGCGCCAGCGAAAAATACGCCTTCGAGATGTTGCCGCAGCCGATGACGCCGATGCCAAGTTTCTTTGCCATGCTGATTGCTCCTAATAGGTTTTGGCGGCTGCGATGGAGCGGCGGGCGAAACGCTCGATGTCGTTGGGGTTGTCCTGTTCCATGACGTAGTATTGGGCAGCACTCCTGGCACGCAACACCTTGATCAGGCCGGCCCAGTCGATGGTGCCATGGCCGACATCCGACCAGCCATCCTCATCCAGCCCCTCGCCGGGCTTGGCCATGTCCTTGACGTGGACGGCGCTGATGCGCTTGCCGTGTTTCTCGATCCACGGCAGCGGATCATCGCCGCCGCGCACTACCCAGGCAACGTCCATCTCCCAGCTGACATCGGGCGCGGATGAGAGGATGTGGTCCTGCGGCACCGATCCGTCGGCAAGTTTCTTGAACTCGAAATCATGATTGTGCCAGGCAAAGCCGTAGCCGGCCTTTTTCGCGGCATCACCGACCTTGGCCAGGCGTTCGCCGAAACCACGCCAGCCGGCCACGTCGGATGGCCGCTGGTCGGGCATCAGGAAAGGGCAGATGAGCAGCGTGATACCGAGTGCGTCGGCGGTTCTGCGCACGCCGTCAAAATCGTTCTCGAGCGCGTCGATCGAGAAATGCCCAGTCGGCATGGCAAGCCCGTTCCTGTCGAGCTCGGCACGGAATGCCTGGGGATCATCATAGACGCCGCCGAAACCTTCGACCTGGGCGTAGCCGAGCTTGCCGAGCATGGCGAGCACACCGTCCCAGGGTTGGAAATTGCGGGCGCTGTAAAGTTGGAATGACCAATTCATCGTCTCTGTCCGTTTTGCTTGGGGATCGTCGTTGGAAGGTTGGTTCTCGGAAGCTAGATGCGTGTGCCGGTTGCGGTGTCGAAAAGCGAGGCGCGCATCGGATCGAAGCCAAGCGTCACCGCCTCGTCGTTCTTGGGCGTGCGTTCCGAGGTCACTCGGACGCTGAAATTCTGCTGGGCAAGCTTCAGCCAGACCAGCGTGTCGGAGCCCATGGGTTCGACCACCTCGACATTGGCGGCCGTCGAGAACGGCCAGCCGGTGCCGCTGTTCAGGCTGACATGCTCGGGCCTGATACCGAATGTGACGGGGCCGGGAGCCGGAGGCTTGGCAAAGTCGTAAGTGCCGAGCGGGATCTTGATATCCCCGGCCGCGAACCGCCAGCCGCCGTCGGCGTCTTCCAGGTGGCCATCGATGAAGTTCATTGCGGGCGAACCGAGAAAGCCGGCGACGAAGCGGTTGACCGGACGGTTGTAGATGGTCTGCGGCGCATCGAGCTGCTGGATGACGCCGCCCTTCATCACCGCGATGCGGTCGGCCAGCGTCATCGCCTCGATCTGGTCGTGGGTGACGTAGATCATGGTGTTCTGCAGCTTGCGATGCAGCAGCTTGATCTCGACGCGCAGTTCGGCGCGTAGCTTGGCATCGAGATTGGACAGCGGCTCGTCGAACAGGAACACGTCGACATCGCGCACCAGCGCCCGTCCGATGGCGACGCGCTGGCGCTGGCCGCCGGAAAGTGCGGCCGGCTTACGCTGCAGCAGCGGTTCGATCTGCAGGATTTCAGCCGCCCGCGTGATCCGCTTGGCGATCTCTTCTTTTGGCGTGCCGGCGACACGCAGCCCGAAGGACAGGTTCTTCTCCACCGTCATTTGCGGATAGAGCGCATAGGACTGGAACACCATGCCGATGCCGCGGTCCTTGGGCTCTTCCCAGGTGACGTTCTTGCCCTTGATGAAGATGCGGCCCTCGGAAACGTCGAGCAGGCCGGCAATGCAATTGAGCAAGGTCGACTTGCCGCAGCCGGACGGCCCGAGCAGCACGATGAACTCGCCATCGGCGACATCCAGATTGAGCGTCTCCAGGACGGTCACCGCGCCGAAATTCAGCGACAGGTCCTGGATCGAAACGCTGGTATCGTTGGCTGCCGTCATCGCCATCACCCCTTCACCGCGCCGGCGGCGATGCCGCGTACGAAAAGCTTGCCGGAGATGAAGTAGACGATGAGCGGCACAAGCCCGGTCAGGATGGTTGCGGCCATATTGACGTTGTACTCCTTCACGCCTTGCACCGAATTGACGATGTTGTTGAGCTGCACCGTCATCGGATAGGTGTCGGGGCGGGTGTAGACGACGCCGAACAGGAAGTCGTTCCAGATGCCGGTCACCTGCAGGATGATGGCGACGACGAAGATCGGCAGCGACATCGGCAGCATGATGCGCAGGAAGATGCCCCAGAAGCCGGCACCGTCGACACGTGCCGCCCGGAACAGCTCCTCCGGCATCGAGGAGAAATAATTGCGGAACAGCAGCGTCAGGATCGGCATGCCGAAAATGGAATGGACGATCACCAGCCCGCTGAGGCTGCCATAGAGGCCGATCTCGCGCAGGATGATGACGATCGGATAGATCATCACCTGGTAGGGAATGAAGGCGCCGACGATCAGGATGATGAAGAACGTATCGGCGCCCTTGAAGCGCCAATTGGCCAGTGCATAACCGTTCACCGAGGCGATGGCGATCGACAGCAGCACTGACGGCACGGTGATGCGCACCGAATTCCAGAAGCCGCGCGAGAGCCCGTCGCAGTTAAGGCCGGTGCAGGCAGTCGACCACGCCTTGACCCACGGTTCGAAAGTGATCTCGAGCGGCGGTGAGAAGATGTTGCCGAGCCGGATCTCCGGCATGCCCTTGAGCGAGGTGACGACCATGACATAGAGCGGCAAGAGGTAGTAGACCGCCATGACGAACAATGTGCCGTATAGGAAGACGTTGCGGCGCGAAATCACGCGGCGCGGCTTCGGGCCGTAGGGATCGGTGATGCCCTGGCGCGCGCCGGCGGCGGTGCTTGCTTGAGCGGTGATGTCTGCCATGCTCATTTGCGCCGCCCGAACTCGAGATAGGCCCAGGGCACGATGACGATCACCACCGAGAGCAGCATCATGGTCGAGGCAGCAAAGCCCTGGCCGAGGTTCTGGGCGAAGAACATATAGTCGTAGACGTATTTGGCCGGCACTTCGGAGGCGATGCCTGGGCCGCCGCTGGTCTGGGCCACGACGAGGTCATAGACCTTGACGATGCCGGCAGCGATGATGACGAGCGTGGTGATGAAGACCGGCCGCATCATCGGGATGACGATGAACAGATAGGTCTTCCACATCGGGATCCCATCCACCCGCGCCGCCTTCCAGATGTCCTCGTCAATGCCGCGCAGGCCAGCCAGCATCAGGCACATGATGAGCCCTGTGCCTTGCCACAGCGCCGCGATCGATATGCCGTAGATGACGATGCTGGAATTGTAGAGCGGGTCGAAGCTGAAGCTCGTCCAGCCTAAGTCACGGACCACATGCTGGATGCCGAAATCCGGATTGAGCAGCCACTGCCAGACCAGGCCGGTGACGATGAAGGAGAGCGCGAAAGGATAGAGGAAGATGGTGCGCAACGTGTCCTCGAAGCGGATCTTCTGATCGAGCAGTGCTGCAAGGAGGAAGCCGATGACCAGCGAGAACACCAGCGAGATCGCGCCGTAGATCAGCAGGTTCTCGATCGAGATCAGCCAGCGCGGCGTCGCCCACAGCCGGTAGTATTGGTCGAGCCCGACGAAATTCAGCCGCGGCAGAAGCTTCGAATTGGTGAAGGAATAGAGCACCGTCCAAACGGTGCCGCCGACGAAAACCACCATGGCGGTGAGGATCATCGGGATCGAGGCGACCTTCGCATTGAGGTTGCGGAACAGAAGGTTGGGGCGTTCGCTCTTGCTCATCTCGTCAGCCGGCTGGGTAAGGGCGGTGCATTCCCGGCCCTGCATTCGCAAGGCCGGGAGCGAGGTGGGTTGCCGCCAGCGTCAGTCCGCCGAAGCGATGAGGTCGGCGAAGCGCTTCTGTGCGTCTTCGACGGTCAATTCCGGCTTGGCGAAGAATTCGGCGAAAAGGTCTTCCTTCTGCTTCTGGGTGTCCTGTGAAAGCAGTTGGTCCGTCCATGGAATGACGGCGCCCTTGGCGAGGATGGCGAGGCCTTTCTTCATGCAGTCGTTCGCCGCGTTGAGATCGACGTCGCCGCGCACCGGCAGGGAACCCTTCTTCAGATTGAAGGCAACCTGCGTCTTGGGATCGAGCAGCGTCTCGGCCAGCACCTCCTGCGCCTTGCTCTTGTCGGCATCCTTGAGCAGCGGGAAGTAGAAGGCGTCGCCGCCCGTGGCTATGACCTCGTTCAGCCCAAGGCCCGGCAGGCAGGTATAATCCTTGCCGGCGGTCTTGCCGGCAACCTGGAACTCGCCCTGTGCCCAGTCGCCCATGATCTGGCCACCGGCCTTGCCGGTGATGACCAGGTTGGTCGCCTGGTTCCAGTCCTGCACATTGGTGTTCTTCGCCATCTTGCGGGCATCGTCCGCGGCCTTGAAGACCTTGGCGACTTCGGGCCCGGCGGCGAACTTGGCATCCTTGTCCTTGTAGACCTTGAGGAACGTGTCCGTGCCGCCCACAGCCGCAAGCAGCACGTCGAAGGCACCGGAGGATTGCCAGGCTTGCCCGCCGACGGCGAGTGGGATGATGCCGGCCTTCTCCAGTGCCGGCGCTGCCGCCACGAATTCATTCCAGTCCTTCGGCAACGGCACGCCGGCCTTCGCGAAGGCTTCGTTGGACAGCCACAGCCACTGCCAGGAATGGATGTTGACGGGCACGCAATAGATCTTGCCGTCGATGGTGCAGCCGTCGAGCAGGCTCTTCGGCCGCACGACATCAGTCCACTTGCCCTTGGTGGCGACGTCGGTGAGGTCGCGCATCAGGCCGGCCTGCACCAGCTCTTCCGCCTGCCGGCCATGGTTGAACTGCGTGGCGCCCATCGGATCGCCACCGGTGATGCGGCTGATCATGATCGGCCGCGCCGTGCCGCCGGAGCCGGCAATGGCGCCGTCCACCCAGTGGTTGCCGGTCGCATCGAATGCCTTGGCAAGTTCCGCAACCGCCGCGGCCTCGCCGCCTGAAGTCCACCAATGGGTGACTTCCAGGTCCGTCGCGGCCGCCTGACCGGCAAATTGCAGTGCAGCCGTCGCCGCCAGGGCAGCGGTCAAAAATCTGTATCGCATTTCGGCTCCTCCCAGAATCTGAAACGTTACAGATTTTCGATACGGCAATTGCGCGGGCTGTGCAACCCATCAACGAAGCGCCCTCGATATTTTTTCGGGCCGCGAACAAATTCGCCTGAATGATCGCGCTTCTCATGCACTGCAGCATGGTTTGCTGCGGCGCAAACACCGAAATGCCGCCTGATACGGGCAAAGGGCCGCGGCAGGGGCGGTTTCTCCTGGAATCCCAATGCGTTTCGCAAAAAGTACCATCCACCTCGTGACGAGCACATATATATCTCGATACTGGCAATCTGTAACGTTTCAGTATATTGACGCTTTGCCGGGGCTGGGACGCATATCGTGTCGCTATGGCGGCGATTGCCGACATGGCCCGCGGCTGCTATGCGCCTGACGGGCGGGACGAATGGACAGACAGCGTACGGACAAGAACGGGGAGAACTCGGCACAGGGACGGCCGACGTTGAAGACGCTTGCCTTCATGACCGGGCTCGGCGTCACCACCGTGTCACGCGCCTTGAAGGATGCCCCGGAAATCGGCGCCGAAACCAGGCGCCGCGTCCAACTCGTCGCCAAGCAGATCGGCTACCGGCCGAACCGCGCCGGCGTGCGTCTGCGCACCGGCAGGACCAATGTCATCAGCCTCGTGCTCAACACCGACCGCGAGATCATGAGCTTCGTCTCGGACATCATCTACGGCGTTTCGGAAGTGCTCGCCGAAACGCCCTATCACCTGATCGTCACGCCCTATTCCCGCTCGCAGGATCCGATGGAGCCGATCCGCTATCTCGTCGAGACCGGCTCGGCCGATGGCGTCATCATCTCGCGCACCCAACCGAACGATCCACGCGCCCGCTACATGCTCGAGCACGGCATGCCCTTTGCCACGCATGGCCGCACCGATATGGGCCTCGTCCACCCCTACCATGACTTCGACAACCATGTATTCGCGATGGAAGCCGTGCGCCGCCTGGCGAGCATGGGCAGGCGCAAGCTGGCGCTTCTGTCGCCGCCACCCGGGCTGACCTATTATGGCCACACGCTGAACGGCTTTGCCGATGCGCTGAGCGAGGTCGGCGCCAGCGAAATTCCGTTCAACACCGTTTCCATCGATCACACGATCGAGCAGATCAGGACCAGGACCGCGCAGGTGATGCGCCGCGAAAACAGGCCGGACGGCTTCGTCAGCAGCGCCGCCGCCGCGACACTGGCTATCGTCGCCGGCATCGAAGATGCCGGCCTCAAGCTTGGCCGCGACGTCGATGTCGTGTCCAAGCAATCGTCGGACCTGTTGCACCTGTTCCGGCCGGAATTGCTCGTCGTCAACGAGAACTTCCGCCTGGCCGGCTCCGATCTCGCCCGCTCCGTGCTCGGCTGGATCGGCGGCGCCGCACCCGGCTCGCTGCAGCGCCTGGTCGCCACCAGCGAGGTTCAGGCGTTCAGACCGCCGGTTTCCGTTTAGGCTCTTGGGCCGGCTTGTCAGCCAGCCGCACCGCTTCCCCACGGCCCATGGAACGCGCCTTTGTCGTCGATACGCTCGAAGCCGTGCGCGCCGAAGAAGTCGCGCTGCGCCTGGATCAGATTCGAGGTGCCGCGGCCCTGGCGATAGCTGTCGAAATAGGCAAGTGCGGAAGACAGCGCCGGAACCGGCGAGCCGGCCTCCGAAGCCCTCGCCACGATGCGGCGCAGCGACGGATGCGCTCCCTGCATCAGCGAGATGAAGGCCGGCGCCATCAGAAGGTTGGTCGAGGCGCCGCCCTTGCTGAAGGCTTCCGCCATGGTGTCGAGCATCTGCGAGCGGATGATGCAGCCGGCGCGCCAGATCCTGGCGATGGTCGGCATCGGCAGGTTCCAGTTGAATTCCTTCGACGCGCCGCTCATCACCGCAAAACCTTGGGCGTAGGCGGCGATCTTGCCGGCGAACAGCGCCAGTTCCAGATCTTTCAGCAAGGCGTCCTTGTCACCGGAAATCTTCGTCACGCCGATGTTGCCATAGGCCTTTTCCGCCGCCAGCCGCTCGTCCTTGATCGACGACAGAACGCGCGCCGCCACCGCCGCCTCGATCGCGGTGGCCGGGATGCCGAGCTGCTGCGCCTCGATGACCGACCATTTGCCGGTGCCCTTCTGGCCGGCGCGGTCGAGGATGATGTCGACCACCGGCTTGCCGGTCTTCGGATCGTCGGCGGCCAGCACCTTGGCGGTGATCTCGATCAGGTAGGAGTTGAGCCGGCCCTTGTTCCAGTCGGCAAACACCGTGCCGATCTCTTTCGGACCCATGCCCAGGCCGTCGCGCAGGATGCCGTAGATCTCCGCGATCATCTGCATGTCGGCATATTCTATGCCGTTGTGGATGGTCTTGACGAAATGTCCGGCGCCGTCGGTGCCGAGCCATGCCGCGCAGGGTTCGTCCTTGAATTTGGCGGAGATCGCCGTCAGCACCTTCTCGACACGCTTCCATGAGTCCTCCGTGCCGCCGACCATGATCGACGGCCCGTGGCGCGCCCCCTCCTCGCCGCCGGACACGCCCATGCCTATGAAGGTGAGACCCGAACCGGAAAGCTCGGAGAAGCGCCGCATCGTGTCGCGGAAATTGGCGTTGCCGGCATCGATGACGATGTCGTTGGCCGACAGCACGCCGCGCAGTGCCGCGATCTGTTCGTCGACCGGCTTGCCGGCCAGCACCATGATGATGATCGGGCGCGGCGGCCGGATCGCGGCGGCGAGCTCTTCAAGGCTGTAGCAGGGCACGACCATGTCCCTGAGCGCTCCGGCATTCTCGACAAAGGCATCGGTGCGCGCCCTGGTGCGGTTGAAGACAGCGATGCGGTGCCCGTGCTCGGCGATGTTGAGCGCCAGGTTGGAGCCCATCGTGCCAAGGCCGATCAGGCCGATTTCGGCTTTTTCCATCGTTTCTTCCCTGCTCTCGGATCGTTTGTTGAGACCGCGATTTTGCGGGCGATGATTGACGGGCCTTGACGCCTGCGTCAACCGCCTCGCCGAATTGTGTTGCCCGGATTGTCGGTCGTGCCCGTGTAGAGGTACCTGGCAGTCCCGCCTACGGCCTGATGTCGACGGGCGCCTCGATCTTCACCATCTGAAAATCCGAGACCAGTATGTCGATGCGCACCGTCCACCGGCCGGGCAGCGGAATGACGAGGTTGTCGACGCGCCAGCTGCCGTCGCCGGGCTTGGTTGCCGCGCGCTTCAAGGGCTCGATGCCGGAATCGGGCTTTGACAGCACAAGCGTTACCTCCTTGGCGTCGAGCGGGCCGAAATCGCCGCTCATGATGACCATCGAGGCAACGACCGGGCCGGCATGGCCGGGAGTGATGTTGAGATCGGCCATCGCTTGCAGCGCGTGGATATGGACCGACACCGGTTGCGCTGCCGCGATCGCCAGGGCTCGTGGCGGCGGTGTGAAGCGCCAGCCTGCGGCAACGCCGAAAATCGCCAACACGATCAACATCTCGACGCCGATCGAGCGGACCAGCCTGCGTTGAACTTCCGTCGATCCCGCCTCGGCCGATGCCGTGAGTTTCCAGCGGTTGACGGCAGCGAGCGTGAACAGAAAGACCAGCAGCCCGAGCTTGATCAGCAGCAGCCTTCCATAGGCGGTGTCGACCAATGCCGCGGGCGTTTGCACCTGGATGACGGCAAGCACGGTGCCGGCAGCGGCAAGCACGGCCACCACGGGCAGGATCGCCCAAGAAAATCGCCGCAGGAATGGCGTGGCCTCCGCCGATTGCCCCTTGAGCGCCAGCCCGAGTGGGACCAATGCGCCGACCCACGACGCGATGCAGACGCCATGCAGGAACACCATCGGCCGCGTCAGCCATTGCGGTTCGGCGGCACTGGCATGGCCGCTGGCGGCAAGTGCAATCCCCACCCCGGCCAGGCCGGCCAGCGCCAATGGCTTGGCGGTGGCACGGGGACCGGCCAGCGACAGCAGGCCAAGCCCCAGCGCGATCAGCGCGACCAGCACCGTCCAGCCGAAGCTGGTGCCGAGCCCGGTCCGCCAGATGACCGATTGTGCCAGATGGGAGAGCGGCGCCCCGAGTGCATCAAGCCCCTGCAATCCGAGCGACAGGGACGACGCGACCAGCCCGCTCAGGATTGCAGCTGCAACGAAGCGTTGCCCGGCACGGGCACTTCCGGCCAACCAGGCAAGCGCGAAGGCGCCGCCAACGCCGAGGAAGAGGCCGACGTAGAGAAAGATTTTGCCCGCCCAGATAGCCGACCGCAACGGCCAGTCGACGGCTTCGGATACGGCCGGCGGTTCGCTGGGCGCTCCGATGGAAAACAGCAGCGATCCGCCGACGGGATGACCGTCTGCGGAGATGACGCGCCAGCTCAAGACATGCGTGCCGGACTTGAGCGGCTGCGGATTGTCGATCTCGACGGTCTGGTCGCTGAGACGAAAGGCGGTCAGTGGAACCGGCTTGCCGTCGGGCTTCACCAGCGTCAGCACCAGAGGCGAGACCGGCTCGCTGAAGGTCAGCGAGAACTGCGCCGGTCCCTGTGCCAGCACCGCGCCGTCGGCCGGGTCGGTCTTGATCAGCGCGGCATGGGCAAAGGCCTGATCTGACACGGCAAGGCTGGCAAGAAACACGATCACAGCCAACAGGCCGACGGCAAGCCGGCCGGTGCGTTTGCCGGTCATGCAAGCCGTTTGCAGGAGGGAGGTCGTGCTCATGTCACCGCCACGAAAAAGAGCGGCGCACTCGAAAGAGCGCGCCGCCTGGGAGATCATTTCTTCGGCAGCAGCTTGATACCGGGTGCCGGGCTTTCCAGTGCGTCTTCATCCTGCCCTGCCGCTGGAATCTCGATCCAGCGATCGGCTGCACCGTCGCATTCCTGCACGACCGGGAAATAGAGTTTTTGGCCGACGGGGAGATCCGCCGTCAGCGTCGCGCGGAAAACGAACTCGTCATAGAATTCATCGGGCAGGTTGCCGCCGCTCCAGTCGACCTCCTTGACCCCATCGGTCACCGCCTGACCGTAGAGCTGGTAGGATTTCTCGTACTTGCCCTTCTTGGTCTGCAGCGTCCAGCCGGGCTTCGGCATCGGCTTGATCGCGATCACCCCTTCCGGAATTTGCACGCGCACGGCGGTCGTCGCCTTGCCGTCGCAGCCATGCGGCACGCGCAAAACGGCCTTGTAGGTCGAGCCGACCGCCGCCTCCTGGGTTTCGAACGTGATATGCGCGAAGGCGGCGCTGGTTCCGAGCGCGAGAAGTGCGCCGGCCGACAAAAGATATTTGTTCATGATGGTCCCTCGGATTTTCAAGATTTGTCGAGCTGGCGCGGTCAATTGGCGTGATCGTCCACGGCGCCGCCGCCCATGCCTTCGACGGCGAAATCGACGCTGACGGCGCCGGCCTTTTCGAAGGTCAGGGTGGCGGAGAACTTTTCGCCCTGTTTGGGTTGCCGCTTCAGGCCCATGAACATCAAATGATAGCCGCCAGGTGCAAGGGTTACCTTGCCGCCGGCCGGAATTTCCAAGCCGCCGGCAACCGGCCGCATGGTCATGACGCCGTCCTTGACGCCCATCTCATGCAGCTCGGCCTTTTCGGAGACATCGGAGGAAATCGACACCAGCCGGTCCGGCGCACTGCCCTTGTTGGTGATGGTGAAATAACCGCCGGCCACTTTGGCGCCGGCCGGCGTGGCGCGCGACCAGGGGTGGCCGATCTCAAGATCGCCAACCTTGAACTCATGCGCGAAGACGGACTGGGCGCCTGTGAACAGCAGCGCAAGAGCCAGCACGGCAATGCCGACACGCTCTTCGATGCCGCGTAGAATGCTGCCGGCCATAGGACGCGCGGCGTCAGGGAAAAAATAGGACATGGTTGCTCCATGAAGTGAAGGTCGCGCCGTTGCCGGTCGCGAGCAGTTAGATCTTTGGATGGGTACGCCCACGAAAGGTTCCGCCGGGCAAACAGGCTCAGGCCGTCAGCGGCGGCGCGCGCGGGTTCGACGGCGAGCGCTCACGCGCAAAGTCGAGATGGATGGCCGCCGGGAAGACAAAGGCGACCGTTTCAAAGGAAAGGCTGCCCGGCGCCAGACCGGCATTGGGCGGCGGCGCAAAGGCCGCCGAAACCATGCTGCAGCCGAGCACGCAGCATGCCGGCAGATGGGACGGCGGCTGGTTGCCGCCCGGAAGCTGGGTTGCGCCTTCATGGGTACAGATGACGTTGCCAAAAGCGTCGAGTTGCGATGCATTGGGACCGGCGCCGAAGGCGAATGCACCAAGCGTCGACTGGAGCAACAGCAGATAGGCCGCGACAAGCGCGACCGGCATGCTCCATCGTCTCCTCGATACGCCCAAAGCCCTGCCTCTTCGCAGCAACCAACCATATCTAGCACGGGGCCGGCGGGTGGAAAATCGCCAAATCGCCGCGGCGGCAACGCGGCAGGCCCAAGGCATGTCGCCCAGAAGTGTATAGCGGTTTTGGGACAACGACATGCATGAAACAAGGCTCCGAGCCGCGATGCGGCTCAGTGTTTTTGCAGCGACCGGCTCTCCGGGATCGAGGTCAGCAATGTCTGGCGCGCCGATTTCAAATGCTTGCGGCAAGCGGCGTCGACCTTGCCGAGATCGCGTGATTTCAGCGCTTCTATGTAGACCAGATGCTCACCGATCGCGACTTCGTTGCGCTCGCGTTCCTGCGCCTTGTTCCACTGGTAATGGTAGTGGAAGATCATGGCGATGACATCGTAGAAATCGACGATGAAGCGATTGCGCGATGCCCGGTGGATCAGCCGGTGGAAGCGCTCGTCGAGTTCGGAGAACTCGGTGAAGCGGGCGGCTATGTCGTTTGCCAGCTGGCGATGCTCGTCTTCCAGGCGGTCGAGATCGGTCCAGACTGCGCTGTCCTGCGGTAAAGCGGCAAAGGCGGCCGCCGAGCGCAGTTCGAACATCTCGCGGATTTCGGTCAGCTCCAGCGCGAAAGCGCGCGTAAAGCCCTTCAGCACCCAATGACTGTTGCGACGTTTCTCGATCAGGCCGAAGCGGGAGAAGCGGATCAGGAACTCGCGCACGCTGGTGGTGCCGACGCCGATCTCGCGCGCCAGTTCGAGTTCGTTGATCTGCATGCCGGCTTCGGCGCCGCCGGCGAGCAGCCGACGCATGAACGACCGTTCGATGATCTCGGCCAGCGTGTCTGTCTCTTCCTCGGGGAAGAAATCATCGGGAAGCGGTTCGCGCAGCACCGTCTTGGCGCGCTTGTTCCAGGCGATCAGCCCGGTCTCTTCCATGCGCGCGAGAATGGTGCGCACCGTGGTCCGGCTGACGCCAAGCAAGGTGCCCAGTTCCGGCTCCGAAGGCAGGCTGCGCGTTTCGTCGAGCAGCCGCAGGCAGCGGTTGTAGGCATCCTTGTAGACGTTGTTGCTCTTCGACATCCCTGACCCGTTGCACGCCGTCGCTTGCAGCGGACGGTTTGAAGCGCAATATGACGTTCGCATGGCTCTGAGAAGCGAAATTGCTTCCCGGAACAACCCGGAGACATGCGGAACTCCCCACGAAAAAACAATTGACGCAAAACTGTTTTTTCACGATAAAAGACAATATCTCTAAACAGGCGCGTGTCAATCCGCCCCGCGCAACCCAGGATCACCCAGGAAACCGCCCGTGAACGCCTCCAACTGCATTCTTCTGTCCCCCGCCGACAATGTCGCCGTCGCCAACGGCCGCATCGAGATCGGCACCGCGCTGCCGGGCGGTGCCGTCGCCAGTGCGCTGATCGAGCCCGGCCACAAGGTGGCGATCAAGCCGATCGCCGCCGGCGAGGCCGTGGTGAAATACGCCCAGGCGATCGGTCGCGCGACACAGGACATCGCAGCCGGCGAGCACGTGCATTCGCACAATCTGGTTTTCGAATCCGGCCGCTTGCCGGTCGTGCCGCCGAGCGAGGCCGAGCACGCGACGGAGGCCGACCGCGCCCGCACCTTCATGGGCTATCGCCGCGCCGATGGCCGCGCCGGCACGCGCAACTTCATCGGCATCGTCGCCAGCGTCAATTGCTCGGCCACCGTCTGCCATTCCATCGCCGATACCGCCAACCGCACGCTGTTGCCGAAATACCCCGGCATCGACGGCTTCGTGCCGATCGTGCACGGCCAGGGCTGCGGCATGAGCGGCACCGGCGACGGCATGATGGTGCTGCACCGCACGCTTGCCGGCTATGCCCGGCACCCGAATTTCGGCGGCGTGCTGATGGTCGGCCTCGGCTGCGAGGTCAACCAGCTCACCCTCTACGGCCAGAAGGGCGTCGCTGCCGGCAAGCGCCATTTCAACATCCAGGACGCCGGCGGGTCGCGCAAATCGGTGGAAAAAGCGATGGGCGTGCTGGCCGAGATCGCCGAGGAAGTCGGCCAGTTGAAGCGTGAGCCGATCCCGGTCAGCGAGATCGTCGTCGGCCTGCAATGCGGCGGCTCCGACGGCATGTCGGGTATCACGGCCAATCCGGCGCTGGGCGCGGCTGTCGACATCCTGGCCGGCGTCGGCGGTATCGGCATCCTCTCCGAGACCACGGAAATCTACGGCGCCGAGCATCTGCTTGCCTACCGCGCGGCAACGCCGGAGATCGCGCAGAAGCTCGACGGCTTCGTGAAGTGGTGGGAGGACCACGTCGCCAAGCATGGCGCCTCGATCGACAACAATCCCTCGCCCGGCAACAAGCGCGGCGGCCTCACCACCATCCTGGAGAAGTCCCTCGGTGCGGTCGCCAAGGGCGGCCAGACGCCGCTCAACGGCGTCTTCGGCTACGCCGAAAAAGTCACCGGCAGTGGCCTCGTGTTCATGGATACGCCTGGCTACGACCCGGTTTCGGCGACCGGCCAGGTGGCGGGCGGCGCCAACGTCATCGTCTTCACCACCGGCCGCGGCTCCTGCTTCGGCTGCCGTCCGACGCCGTCGATCAAAGTCGCCACCAACTCGACCATGTACCACCAGATGGAAGAGGACATGGACGTCAATTGCGGCGTCATCGCCTCCGGCGAAAAAACCATCGCCGGCATGGGCCGCGAGATCTTCGAACTGATCGTCGAAACGGCTTCCGGCCGCAAGACCAAGAGCGAGGACTTCGGCTACGGCGACAACGAGTTCGTGCCCTGGCATCTGGGCGCAACACTTTAGATTTTACTGATATAAAGTAGATTGCGCGCCGGTCAGCGGCGGGCAACGGGGAGGTTTTGCATGGAAAAACGCCGTATCGGTCGGACAGCTCTGGAGGTCACCGAAGTCAGTTTCGGCGGCGCCGCACTTGGCGGCCTTTACCGCGCCTGTTCGCGCGAAGCGGCGATGGAGACGCTGCAGGGCGCCTGGGATGCCGGCCTGCGCTATTTCGACACCGCACCCTTCTACGGCTTCGGACTGTCGGAGCGCCGCTTCGGCGACTTCCTGCGTTACAAGCCGCGCGATTCCTATGTGCTGTCGACCAAGGTCGGCCGGCTGTTTCGCCCGGTGCCGGACGATCAGGTTCCCGATCACTCCTATGTCGATCCGCTGCCCTTCGCGCTCGACTACGACTATTCCTATGACGGCATTATGCGGTCGGTCGAGTTCAGCTATGCGCGGCTTGGCCTAAACAGGATAGACATCCTGTTTGTCCACGACATCGGCGCCTACACCCATGGTATCGAGAAGACCAAGCTGCATTTTCGCGACCTGATGGATGGCGGCCTCAAGGCACTCGAAGAGCTGAAACGGACTGGCGTCATTTCTGCCTATGGGCTTGGCGTCAACGAGGTGCAGATCTGCCTGGACGTGATGCGCCGGGCGCCGCTCGACTGCATCCTGCTTGCCAGCCGCTATTCCTTGCTCGACCGCAGTGCCGAAGCCGAGTTGCTGCCGCTATGCCGGGCACAGCAGACCTCCTTGGTCATTGGCGGCGTGTTCAACTCCGGCATCCTGGCGACCGGCCCGGTGCAAGGCGCACATTTCGACTACCGCCCCGCCAGCCATGACGTGCTCGACCGCGTCGGCGCAATGGAGAGGATCGCCGCCGAGGGTGGCTATCCGCTCGCCGCCGCAGCGTTCCAATTCCCCTTGCATGAAGCTGCCGTCGCCACCGTACTGACCGGCACCGCCAAACTGGCAAATCTGACGCGCAACCTCGAGCTGCTCGACATCGACGTACCGGAAACGGAATACGCCAAATATCGTCCCTACACGCTGGTGCAGGAGCTGGTGTGAAACTTCATGTTCCTGCGGCACATGGAGGAATGGATATTCCATATTGACGAATTGGTGGAATTAATATTCCATACATTCCCAGAACGGAACGGAAGCGTGACGGCGCCAATGGGAGAACAGGGCTGGGGATCTGCCTCTGCCAGACCTCGCAACGACTGATCAAACACCGCTTGCATCGATCTGTTCGATGCACTATCAAAACAGGGCAACTGTTTTTTATTGATAAAGTTCTGTTTGGGATCGCGCCTATCCGAACGGAGCTTCCGTATCGTTCACCGGGCGACTTAGGGAGGAAACCTCATGAAATTCGTGACCAGCATTCTCAACCGCCGCGCCGTCATGACGCTGGCAGCAGCTTCAATGCTCGCCGGCGTCATGCATTCGGCGCCGGTTTCGGCGGCGGACGTCACCATTCCGATCATCGTCAAGGACACCACGTCCTTCTACTGGCAGATCGTTCTGGCCGGCGCCCGCAAGGCCGGCAAGGATCTCGGCGTCAACGTGCCGGAACTCGGCGCCCAGGCTGAAACCGACGTCAACGGCCAGGTCTCGATCCTCGAGAACGCCGTTGCCAGCAACCCGGCGGCCATCGTCATTGCGCCGACCGAGTTCAAGGCGCTCGGCAAGCCGATCGATGAAGCCGCTGCCAAGGTGAAGGTCATCGGCATCGACTCCGGTGCCGACTCCAAGGCCTTCACCTCGTTCCTGACCACTGACAATGTGCAGGGCGGCCGCGTCGCTGCCGACGGCCTCGCCGCCGCCATCGGCGCCGCCAACGGCGGCAAGATCGAGGGCGACGTCGCCCTGATCACCAACGCACCGGGCGCCGGCTCGCTCGAACAGCGCAAGCAGGGCTTCACCGAACAGCTGGCCGCCAAATATCCGGGCCTCAAGCTGGTTGCCGACAAATATGCCGACGGCCAGGCCACCACCGGCCTCAACATCGCCACCGACCTGATCACCGCCAACCCGAACCTCAAAGGCATCTTCGCTTCCAACCTGATCATGGCGCAGGGCGTCGGCCAGGCCGTCGCGGAAAACAACCTAGGCGGCAAGCTGGCGCTGGTCGGTTTCGACAGCGACGAGAAGCTGATCAAGTTCCTCAACGACGGCGTCATTTCCGCCCTCGTCGTCCAGGATCCGTACCGGATGGGCTATGACGGCATCAAGACCGCGCTCGCCGCCTCCAAGGGCGAGAAGGTCGAAGCCAATGTCGACACCGGCGCCAATCTGGTGACCAAGGACAACATGAAAGACCCCAAGATCGACGCGTTGCTCAATCCGAAGCTCTGAGCCGTCGCATCCGCAATCGTCTCCGGGGCACCTCGCCCCGGAGACACAAACTGCCGCACGAACGGCTTGGCAATCCGCACGCCTGAGCCAGGCTGTTTTCGAGGCATATCCCTGCCTCGCCGCGTGCCAATCGTGAGGCCAGCCTGGGAAGCCAATCCGGGAGGCCAATCTGGGAGGATTGTCATGATTTCGACGGCGCAGGAACTGCATCCCGCACCCGTTCTGGAACAGGGGCGGACTATCCTCGAATTGCGTGGGCTGGAGAAGCGCTATCCCGGCACCCACGCGCTGAAACCGGTCGACCTCGCCTTCAAGTCCGGTGAGATCCACGCCATCGTCGGCGAAAACGGCGCCGGCAAATCCACGCTCATCAAGCTTCTGACCGGCGTCATGCCGCGCACCTCCGGAGAGATTGTCTGGGAGGGCCAGCCGGCCGCCCTGGCGACACCGCACGAGGCGATGGCGCTCGGCATCAATGCCGTGCACCAGGAAGTCGTGCTGTGCCGTCACCTGACGGTCGCCGCCAACATGTTCCTCGGCGAGGAGAATTCGCGCTTCGGCATCCTGCAGCAGCGCGCCATGGTCAGGCAGGCGCAGACGATCATCGACGACCTCGGCTTCGACCTGCCGGCGCATGTCACGCTCGGCGACCTGACCATCGGCCAGCAGCAGCTGATAGCCGCCGCCCGCGCCACCGTGCGCGGCACCAAATTCCTGATCTTCGACGAGCCGACCGCCTACCTCACCCGCAAGGAGGCCGACCAGCTCTTCACGCTGATCCGCCGTCTGAAGGGCGAAGGCGTGACGATCATCTACATCAGCCACCGCATGGAGGAAGTGTTCGAACTCGCCGACCGGGTATCCGTGCTGCGCGACGGCACGCTGGTCGGCACCCGCAACATCGCAGAGACCAACGATGCCGAACTGGTCAAGATGATGATCAACCGCTCGATCGAGCAGGTCTATCACAAGGAGCATTTCACGCCGGGCGCCGCCATCATCGAGGCGAGAAACCTGTCCGGCAAGGGCTTCGAAAATGTCTCGATGACGGTCCGGGCCGGCGAGATCGTCGGACTCTATGGGCTGATCGGCGCCGGACGCAGCGAGTTCGTCACCACGCTCTACGGCCGCCACCGCAAATCCGCCGGCCAGATCCTCTGGGAAGGCAAGGAGGTACAGGTCAATTCCGAACATGACGCGATCAAGCTCGGCATGGCGCTGGCGCCGGAGAGCCGCCGCGACCAGGGCCTCTGCCTCAACCTGCCGGTCGGCTTCAACCTCAACCTGCCGATCTACAAGCGCATCTCGAACAATCTGCTGATTTCGAGCACGCAGGAGAAGACGCAGGCCGATCGCCAGATCGCCGATCTGCGCATCAAGACACCGACACGTGGGGCGCTGGCATCCAGCCTGTCGGGCGGCAACCAGCAGAAGATCGTCATCGGCAAATGGCTGGCGCACGGCGCCAAGCTGTTCATCTTCGACGAACCGACCGTCGGCGTCGATGTCGGCACCAAGGCCGAGATCTACCGCCTGTTCGGCGCGCTTTTGTCAAAGGGCGCCGGCATCATCCTGATCTCGTCCTATCTGCCGGAAGTCTATGAACTCGCCGATACGCTGCATGTGTTCCGGCGCGGCAAACTGGTGGCGACGCACGGTTTTCACGCCGCCAGCCACGAGGATATTCTCACTCAGGCGCTCGCCGAGAAACAAGAAAAGCTGGGAGGACAGATATGAGCACCGAGGCGATCGCCGTCGAAAAACCGAAGCGCAACTATAATGTCCTGTTCGGGCTGACGCTATTGGCGCTGCTGGTTCTGCTCTGGATCCTCCTCTCCGTGACGACGACGAGCTTCGCCTCGGCCAACAACATAGCCAATCTCCTGCGCCAGGGCTCGATGATCGCCATCATGGCGGTCGGCCAGACCTTCGTCATCATCACCGGCGGCATCGATCTGTCGGTCGGCGCCGTGGTCGGCTTCGCCACCGTGGTCGTGGCCATGATGATCAATGCCGGCTTCCCCATCTGGCTCGCCATTCTGGTGACGCTGCTGGTCGGTGTCGCCATCGGCATGTTCCACGGCTTCGGTATCGTCAAGATGGGCCTGCCGCCCTTCATCATCACGCTGGCGACGTTGACCTCGCTGCGCGGCATCGGCCTTTTGATGACCAACGGCAATTCGATCAACATCAACAGCGACACCTTCACCGCCTTCTCGCGCAATTCCTTCATCGGCATCCCCAACCTGTTCTGGATGGTGATCCTGGTCGGCATTCCGGCCTATATCTTCCTGCACCACAGCCGCTGGGGCAGATACCTGTTTTCGGTCGGCTCCAACGCCGAGGCCTCGCGCCTGTCCGGCGTCAATGTCCAGCGCACCATCTACATGGCCTACACGCTGTCGGGCCTGTGCGCCGCCTTCGTCGGGGTGCTGCTGGCCGCCCGCATCGGCATCGGCAACCCGACGCAGGCCGAGGGCTGGGAACTGCAGGCGATCGCGTCGTCGGTCATCGGCGGCACCTCCCTGTTCGGCGCCGTCGGCTCGGTGCATGGGCCGCTGCTCGGCGCCTTCATCCTGGCCACCATCAACAACGGCGCCAACCTGCTCAACGTCAACTCGTTCTGGCAGCGCATCATCACCGGCGCGCTGATCATCATCATCGTCTACTTCGACGGCCTGCGCCGCCGCGGCAAGTAGCGACCCCGCAATCAACCGCCGGTCCGCCACACCAACGGGCCAGCGATTTCATGACTGGATTAGCGCATGAAAGCCGTCCTCTGCCGTTCGCCCGGCGATCTTGTCCTTGAAGACCGGCCCGCACCCGAGGCACCGCCTCCCGGCTGGGCGCTGGTGGCGGTCAGCCATGTCGGCATCTGCGGCACCGACTACCACATTTTCGAGGGCAAGCACCCGTTCCTCGCCTATCCCCGCATCATGGGTCATGAGGTCTCGGGTACCGTGATGGAGGCCGGCAAAGGCGTCGAACTGGCCATTGGTGAGCCCGTCGTCGTCAACCCCTATCTTTCCTGCGGCAAGTGCATCGCCTGCCGGCACGGCAAGCCCAATTGCTGTGTCAGGATCGAGGTGCTTGGCGTGCATCGCGACGGCGCCATGTGCGAACGCATCCTGGTGCCGGCGCAAAATCTCTATCCGGCCAACGGCCTGTCGCTGGCCGACGCCGCTGCCGTCGAGTTCCTGGCCATCGGCGCGCATGCCGTGCGGCGCGCCCGCGCCGACCCCGGCGCCCGCACGCTGGTCATCGGCGCCGGCCCGATCGGGCTCGGCACCGCCATCTTCGCCCGCATCGCCGGGCTCGACGTGACGCTGCTCGACATGAGCAGTGAAAGGCTCGCCTTCGCTGGAAACGAGCTTGGTTTCCAGACCCTAGACGGCTCGCGCGGCGCGGTGCCCGATCTGGTCAGGGAAGCGACATCAGGCGAAGGCTTCGATGTCGTCTTCGACGCCACCGGCAACACCCAGTCGGTGCAGTCGGCCTTCGCCCATGTCGCGCATGGCGGAACGCTGGTGCTGGTCTCCGTCGTCAAGGACGACATCAGCTTTTCCGATCCGGAATTCCACAAGCGCGAGATGACGCTGATCGGCAGCCGCAACGCGCTGCGCGCCGACTTCGACCATGTCGCCGCCTCGATCCGCAACGGGGCCGTACCACTGGCCAAGCTCGTCACACACCGCACCACACTCGCCGCCACGCCGCGCGATCTGGCTCGTTGGGCGCATGAGAAATCCGGCCTGATCAAGGCTGTGATCGAGGTGGGGTTATAACATGGCAGGCGGCGAACCCGGCCCGAACTGACGACGCCCGAGCCAGGTCGACCCCCACTCCGTCTCGGCGCAGCCG
>NZ_JAIUGP010000013.1:0-202538 GCF_020164655.1 Mesorhizobium sp. AD1-1 | reverse complement strand
AATGCCCATTTCCACTTGCGCGGCGATGTGGGGGTTCAAAGGACGCGCTAACGTCTTCCAAGGACGCGCCCGTCGATGGTGATGAGGCCGAGCGCGATCAGCACCACCCCGCCGATTTCGAACAGCTCCAGCCGCTCGCCTAGGAACAGGAAGCCGAGCAGCATGGCGCTGGCCGGCACAACAAGCGTGACCAGCGAGGCGTTGGTAGCGCCCGCCGAGGCGACGAGGTTGAAATAGAGGATGTAGGCGACGGCTGTGGACAGAAGTGCCAGCGCCAGCACCGCCGCCCAGACCGGCGGCGAGGCCGAGAACAGGCCGGATGGGCCGTAGGTGAAGAGCACGATCGGGATCATGATGATGGTCGATGCGGTCAACTGCCCGGTGGCGACGACCGGCGAGGGCACGCCCTTGAAGCGGCGGGCGACCATCAGCGCAATGCCATAGGACAGTGAAGCGCCGATCAGCGCGAATTTGGCCCAGACCGGGCCGCCGAGCCCGGCAAGCAGGCCGGGGCCGATCATGACGGCCGTACCGGCGATGCCGAGCGCAATGCCGGCGAGCTTGTTCCAGGAGAGCTTTTCGTCCGATGTCAGCGCATTGGCGAGAATCAATGTCCAGAACGGCGTCGTGGCGTTGAGCACCGAGGCGACGCCGGCGCCAAGCTCCGTCTGGCCGGCGAAGATCAGCGAAAAGGGCACCACATTGTTGGTGAGCGCCAGCAGGAAGAACAGGCCGGCATGGGGAAGGGCGAGGCGGAAGGACGGGCCACGCAGACCGAGATAGATCTGCAGCGCGATCGCCGCGATGGCGACGCGAAACAGCACCAGCACCAGCGGATGAAGTTCCGCCACCGCGATGCGGGCAAAAAAGAACGAGCCGCCCCAGATCGCGCCGAGCAGCAGGAGCTGCCCCCAGTCCTTGAGCACCATCGGCCCGCGCGGTGCTGATGTCGCGGCTATTGCCATGTGAGTCGCCCTCCCAGACGGCCTGAATGCCAGTCAGTCAGGCAGAAGCCATATCGGACTCAGTGACAAGAGCCACCCGAAACCTGATCGCTGGCAAACGTTGCTGGCAAAGACCCAGCGCCCCAGCGTCAGCCGCACGAGACACAGAATTGTTTTCATTAGCCGCTAGCTTGGATTAATTGTGCGCAGCCGAAGTGAGGATTCGTCCATGCAGCGATTCGAGAATGCCCGCGAGGCGGCACTGGCGCTTCGTCCGGACGATCCGGTCTATTGCTTCCGCCCGCAAGTGCTGATGGCGGATGCCAGGCAGTTCATGGGCATGTTCCCCGGCAAGACCGCCTATGCGGTCAAGACCAATGGCGAGCAGATCGTGCTGAAGACGCTGGTCGAAGCCGGCGTCAAGGCTTTCGACGTCGCTTCGCCGGGCGAATTCGCTGCCGTGCGTGCCGTCTCCCCCGATGCCGAGATGCTCTACATGCACCCGGTCAAGGCGCAGTCGGACATCAAGCTGGCGCTGGAGAAATACGCCATCCGCGTCATTTCGCTCGATCATGAGGACGAGATCACCAAGCTGACGCGTGTGGTGCGGGCTCTCGACATCGATCCGGGCTCGATCAGCGTGTTCGTGCGGGTGCAGACCAAGGGGCATGCCGCCTACGAACTGTCGAAGAAGTTCGGCGCCGGGCCGGCCTATGCCGTCGAGCTCGCCGAGCGGCTGAACCGCACCGGCTACAAGGTCGGCCTGTGCTTCCATGTCGGCAGCCAGATCGAGGATCCCGATACCTATGAGCGGGCGCTGGCTTCCGCCGACTGGGTGCGCAACCGGCTGACCTTCGATATTGCCGGGCTCGATGTCGGCGGCGGTTTCCCCGCCGAATACGGCCACGACCCTAACCGCAAGCAGATCGAGATGCCCTCGCTTGGCCAGATCATGTCGCGGCTGTCGGGCGATCTGAAGGAGTATCAGTTCGACCAGATGCCGCTGGTGGCTGAGCCCGGCCGGGTGATCGTGGCGCGCTGCCTGTCGTTGATCGTGCGGGTGCTGCTGCGCAAGGGCAAGCGGCTCTACATCAATGACGGCATCTGGGCATCGCTGTCGGATTCATGGACCGGCAAGATCACGCTGCCGGCGCGCTTCATTCCCGACCCGGCGATCCGCTCGCGCAATGGCGAGGAGAAGAACATCGTGCCGTTCAAGGTCTGCGGCGCGACCTGCGATTCCGTCGACATCCTGTCGCGGCCGTTCTGGCTGCCGGAAACGGTCGATACCGGCGACTGGATCGAGATCGGCCATATCGGCGCGTATTCGCTGTCGCTGAGGACCCGCTTCAACGGCTTCTATCCCGACACCTTCGTCGAGGTGACGACGCCGTTCGACGAGGGCGACGCGCCACAGGGTTTTGCCAGTTTGGAGACGATGGCGGATTGAGGGGAATAGGGCAGTAGGGGAATAGGGGAATAGGGGAATAGGGGTGGCGGCAGTCACTGCTTCGGGCTAATTTGCCCTACTGCCCTATAATTTTCCCAAAAGCTCCGGCGTCGGCCAGCCATCCACCGGCAAACCTAGCCGCGTCTGCTCCTTGCGGATCGCCTCGCGGGTGTTGGTACCCAAAATGCCGTCGACGGTGCCGACATCGTAGCCCTTGGCTTCCAGCTTGGTCTGCAACGCCTTCATCTGCTCATTGTTGAGACCGGTCTCGGGATTGCGCGGGTCCAGCGGCGGCGCGCCTGCCAGCCGTGCGGCAAGGTTGGCTGCCGTCAGCGCATAGGTGAAGGACTGATTCCATTCGAGATAAACGTCGAAATTGTCGTAGGTGAGGAAGGCTGGCCCCTTGCGGCCCATCGGCAGCGCGAGGCCTGCTTTCAGGCCGTTATCGACCAGCGGCGCGCCGCTGGGGTAGGTGACGCCCCATTGCGCCCACTGCGACAGCGGCAGCTTGTTGGTGCGACCGGTCTGATCCCACGGCATGTCTTCGGGCACGCGGACTTCCTGGATCCAGGGCTGGTCGCGTTTCCAGCCGCGCGACAGCACCTTGTTGGCAGTGGTCATGATCACATCAGGCACGCTGCCGCGCAGGTCGATCTTGCCGTCGCCGTCGCCGTCGACGCCGCGTGCCAGATAGTCGGAGGGCAGGATCTGCGTCTGGCCGATCTCGCCGGCCCAGGCGCCCCTGACATCGGCCGGCAGCACGCCGCGATCGATCAGTTCCAGAAGCGGCACCAGCTGTTGCCGGAAGAGCTGCGGCCGGCGGCAATCATGGGAAAGCGTCACCAGGGCGCTCAGCGTGTGGAAGTCGCCCTGCACGGCGCCGAAATCGGTCTCCAGCGCCCAGAAGGCGGCGATGATCGGCGCCTGGACGCCGAACTGCTGGTCGGCGCGGGCGAAGACATCCGCGTATTTCTTCATGTTCGCCGCACCTTGCTTCAGGCGATAGGCCGAGATCATCCGGTTGGAAAACTCGACAAAGGTTTGGGTGAAGACGCCCTGGGCGCGGTCGCGCGCCAACACCTTGTCATCTAAGGTTGCCGCTTCAAGGGCGTCGAGACCCACTGCACCTACGCCGGCCGCCTTGGCTTCCGCGGCGACGCCCTGCTTCCAGGATTCGAAGTCGCCGCCGCATTCCTGCGCCATCGCCGGCAAGGCCGTGGCGCACAGGGTCAGCGCAGCCGCGAGGACTTTGGAACGCAGTCGCATCAGCTTCCTTTCGAAACGAACAGGGGGTCATTTGTTGTGCTCCCCCCGGGAAGCCCAACGCCCTGAATTACCGGCGGTTGCACTCTTTCCCGCTGGCTGTGTCGAAAAGCAGGCGGCAGGCCCGGTGTCAACGGTGTTCTGCGGCAGCTTCTCTGCTGGAGTGATTTGATGCAGGGCAGTGCTGCCGTTGCACCGGTTCAACGGAAGCTCTGCTGGAGTGATTTGATCCAGGGCGGTGCTGCCGTTGAACCGGTTCAACGGAAGCTCTGCTGGAGTGCTTTTGATCCAGGGCGGTGCTGCCGTTGAACCTGACGTCAACGGGTGTTCTGCCGCAGCCATTTGTTCCAGGCGGCTTCGCTGCCGTTGAAGACGTTGATGTCGGACTTGCCGGTCATGCCGGGAACGATGCCGGTTCCGGTGTACTGCCAGAAGGTGAAGGGGTGGCTGCCGTATTTCTCACGCGGATGGCCGGCGACGGAACGCAGCCAGTAGGGATAGCCGCGGAACCCTGACAGCCCGTTGTCGTCGAAGAAGTCGACGGAAGTGTAGATGATCGGCTTCTTGCCGTAATGGCGTTCGACGATTTCGAGGAAGGTGGTCATCTCCGCGCGCACCGTGGCGGCGTCGGGACGCAGCCTGCAGGTCGGCGATTGCGGGTTCCATTCCATATCGAGGACCGGCGGCATCGCCGAGCGATCGACGGGGACGTTGCGGATGAACCAGCGCGCCTGAACGGCAGCCGGGGTGCAGAAATAATAGAAATGATAGGCGGCTCGCGGAATCCCGTTGGCCTTCGTGCGCGCCCAATGCTCGCTGAAATACTCGTCGAAACGGTCGCCGCCCTCGGTCGCCTTGATGAAGGCGAAGGAGATGCCGCTGGCCCTGGCAGCCGGCCAGTCGACCGAGGTCTGGTATTTGGAAACATCGGTGCCGTGGACGGCATAGTTCCACGGCGCGCCGCTCTCCCATTCATGCGGCTTGGAGTCGGCAAAGCGCGGCGCGCGCACGGCAACCGTCGGGCTGCTCGAAGCGGATGGCGACAGCGGCGAGAGATCGTCGACGGTCGAGCAAGCACCAAGCAGCGCTAGCATGATCAGGCCCGCAAGACGGCGCATCGCAATTCCCGAGCCGGATTCAGCCGGTCGCTGATGGGTCTCTACACTGATGGCCTGCTTTGTGATCGGGCCCCCTCCGAACGATCGCCCCACAGCATCGCTCAGCATATCCTGTGATCGCCGATCATGGTTGATAATCCGTTGATGGCGCTCGACAAGCATTGTGATTTGCGGAAGCAATGGCGGCAAATCGATGACATAAGGGTCGCGCAGGGCCCGGAGGAAATAAATGCGGATCGTGGTCAAGATCGTCAAATGGCTGCTTGGCCTGATCGTCCTGGCGGTCGCAGCACTTTTTGCCTGGCTTTATATCGCGCCACCGGAGTTGATCAGGGTCGGCTCGGGCTACTCGGCCAAGATCGTCTGTTCGAACGTCTTTATCGCCGGCCGCGATCCCAATGAGGTGCTGGCCGTCGACGTGCAGGCACCCGGGCATCCCCTGCTGCGGTTAATGCGGGTTTCGGTGGACAAGAACAGGGGAACGGTGTCTGCCGGCCTGTTCGGTTTCCTCGGCAAGAGCGTCGCCGTAGCCCGCGACGGGCTTGGCTGCGCTTCGGTTCCGGACGGCGACGTAGGAAAGGTGCGGCGGACCGCGATCCAAGCGGAGCCGTCCGCAGTCACCATGGGCGACCTGTGGCCGGAAGGCGAACGGGTCGAGGCATCACAGGATCCGGTTGTTGCCAAGCTGCTGGATGATGCGGCGCTGATCGGCACCGGCATGCGCGCGGTGGTGGTGGTCAAGAATGGCCGTGTCGTCGCCGAGCGCTACGGCGATGGCTTTTCCGCCAGGACGCCGCTGCTCGGCTGGTCGATGACCAAAACGGTGAATGCCGCCATCGTCGGTACGTTGGTCAAGGACGGCAAGATGGCTTTCGACAACAAAAACCTGTTCGCGCCGTGGAAGGCGGACGGCCGCGCCGCGATCAGCCTTGCCGACATGATGGCGATGTCGAGCGGGCTGGAGTTCAACGAGGATTATGGCGACGTCGCCGACGTCACGCGCATGCTCTATCTCGAACCTGACATGGCGGGCTTTGCCGAATCCAAGCCGCTGGCTGCAGAGGTCGGCAAACAGTTTTCCTATTCGAGCGGCACGGCGGTGATGCTGTCGCGCCTCTGGCAGGACGCGGTCGGCGACAAGGCCAGGGCGCTGACGTGGCCGCGCACGGCGCTATTCGAGCCGCTCGGCATGCACAGCGCGGTGCTTGAAACGGACGAGCAGGGCACCTTCGTCGGCTCGTCCTATCTCTACGCGACCGCGCATGACTGGGCGCGCTTCGGCCAGTTCCTGCTGCAAGGCGGGGTGTGGAACGGCAACCAGATCCTGCCGGCCGGTTTCGTCGACTGGATGCGAGAGCCGGCATCCGCCTCGAAGGTCTACGGCAAGGGCCAATTGTGGATCGAGGCCCCGGGCGATGAGGAAAACCCCGGCGCCGGCGTCGCGGCAGGCCTGCCCAAGGACACGTACTGGATGGAAGGCCATGACGGGCAGACGGTTGCCATCATTCCCTCGGAGCAGTTGGTGGTGGTGCGGCTGGGGCTGACGCCTGCCAAGCTTGGCTATCGGCCGCAGACGATGGTGGGGGCGTTGGTGAAGGCACTTCATTAAGGTGCATTGACATTCAGGTGAGGTCGGCCTGCAAATGGCGGTTTCACCTTGGCTAGCCGCGCGGCCCGATAACCGCCAGCCAGGCATAGCCGCGATAAAGCGTGCGGAAACGGAAGCTTGCGCCGGTTCGCCGAGATTCCGATTCCAGCACTTCGCGCAACGATTCACGCGGCGCGACGTGGAATTTTTTCAGCCAGCCGCGCAGCAGCGCACGGAACCAGCCGGGCAGCCCTTCCTGCTGGCCGAAATCGACGATGTGCAGCGAACCGTTCGGCGACAGGGCGGCAAGTGCCGCCGATACTGTTTTTTCCCAGCCGGGGATCATCGACAGCGAATAGGACACGAAGACACGGTCGAAGCGTTCGACATCGAAGAGTGCCCGGGCATCGAAATCGGTGGCATCGCCCCTAGCCAATATGACGCGACCGGACAGGCCCTCGCGGTCGATCGCCTTTCCGGCCGTCTCCAGCATTTCGGCCGAAATATCGAGGCCGAAAAAGCGCGCGTCGGGATAGTGACGGGCGGCGAGGATGACGTTGCGGCCGGTGCCGCAGCCGAGTTCCAGCACGGTGCCACCGACAGGCACGTCGAGCCCCGAGATCATTGGGTCGCGGCCGAGCAGGTAGTATTTGCGGGTCAGGTCGTAGATGTGGCGCTGCCAGCGGTAGACGCCGTCCATCAGTTCGGCATGGCTGGCCTTGAATTCGGGGCTGGCCGGCAGCTCGCTGGTGCTCATGCCGCGCGCTTTACGTAGAGATGGAAGCCGCCATAGATGGCCGAGCGGTCGCGGGCCGAAAATTCCCGCGAAGCCTGGTCCTGATAGTCCCATTGGTCGAGCAGCGAACTGGAGACGCGACCCGGCAGCAGGCTGGGCTCGGCGGCGGTGCGAAAGATGACGCGGGCGCCGGCCGAAGCCGTGCGGGTGATTTCCGCCCACAGCGCGTTGAGCTGATCGTCGGTCATCCAGTCCTGTGCGTCGAGCAGGACGAAGCGGTCGACCGCGCCTGCATCCTTGCCGGCGAGAAACTCGATCAGATTGGCATGGTGGATGGCGACGCGGCCGACATTGCCGCGGATGGTCTCGTAATTCTGCTTTTCGAGATAGGCGGGCAGGGCGGCCTCGCCGGGGTTCGGATAGCGGCGGGCAAAGGCCTGCCAGGCGAAGTAGTTATTCTCCAGCGGAAAATCGCAAGCGAGCTTTTCCAGCCGGGCTTTAAGCACGCTGGCCATGGTGCCGTCGCCAGAAGTGATCAGCGAATCGTACTGCGCCGGTGGAATGCCGAGGCCGAACAGCGAAGCCTTGCGCGACGTCGCCCATCTCAAAAGCTTGTTGTCGAAGACCGGCGCCAACTCCTCGTTGAAGAAGCGGCGCTGCTCGCCGATGTTCCTGGCCTGCATGATGCCGGCTGGGTCGACGCCGAAGAATTTTCCCGTGCGATGGCCCATGGCGATGAACAGGCCGAGCAGGCCGGTCTGGTAGAAATTGCGGTCGAACACAGTGATCCTACGGCGGCCGCGCCAGTTGCGGCGCTCCCAGTAGTGACGGCTGACAGGATCGAGATGCGGCGCGATGAAACGGTCATACGCTCTCGAATTGTGGCTGGTGTCGGCGGCGCCGAAGAAGCGGAACAGGTCGCCCTGCGATGGCAAATGGCGCACCGCCTCCAGCTTCATGCGGTTCAGCGCGATATGCGCGGTGTTGAGGTCGACGGCGTCGACCCGGGCCGGCGAGCGCGTGAGGTAGGCCAGGATGTTGCAGCCGCCGGAGGCGATAGTGACGACGCGGTGGCCCTGGCCGAGCTGCATCGCCTCCATGTCGACATCGGGGTCTTCCCAGATCTGCGGATAGACGAGTCCGGAGAACAGGAAGGCAAACAGCCGCTCCGAAATGCCGGCCTTCGACAGCGGGCGGTTCTGGTAGACGGCCTTTCCAACTTCCTTGCCGCGGCGAAAAACCAGATCTGCGGAAACGTCCGTCATGGCAAAGTGATTCCCCATTTGCTTTGCCGCAAGCGGGTAGCGCAGGGCCATGACAGGCCGGTGACAGCCTGTTGACGCCTCTTCTTACGGTTTACCAAATCCCCCCGGCGTCGGCGTCGTCAGGATGACGGCGTCGCCGGCCTGCAACATGGTCTGGTCGCAGGCTTTCAGCAGGTCGATCGTGCCGTCCTTGCGGCGGATCTTGGTCGAGCCGACCTCGCCGTCGCCGCCTCCGTCCAGCCCTTGCGGCGGCCGGTTGCGGTGCGAGGACAGGATCGCGCATTCCATCTTTTCGAGGAAGCGGATGGTGCGTTTGGTGCCGTCGCCGGCGCTCCATCTGCCCTTGCCGCCGGAATCTTTCCGGATGTGGAAATCCTCGAGCAGAACGGGAAAGCGCAGCTCCAGCACTTCGGGATCGGTGAGGCGCGAATTGGTCATGTGGGTGTGGACGCCGGAGGTGCCGGCAAAGCCGCGGCCCGAGTTCATCCGGCCGGCCGGCGAGCCGGAGCAGATCGTCTCGTAATATTGATACGTCTTGTTGCCGAAGGTCAGGTTGTTCATCGTGCCTTGGGCGTTGGCCATGGCGCCCATGGCGCCGAACAGCGCGTTGGTGACATGCTGCGAGGTCTCGACATTGCCGGCGACGACGGCGGCGGGGTAGGCGGGTTTCAGCATGCAGCCATCGGGAATGATGATGTTGATGGGCCGCAGGCACCCGGCATTCATCGGGATCATATCCTCGACCATGACGCGGAAGGCGTAGAGCACGGCGGCGCGGGCCACCGGCTCGGGCGCGTTGAAATTGTTCTTCATCACCGGCGAGGTGCCGGTGAAGTCTACCGTCGCCTCGCGCTTTTGCCGGTCGACCGTGATCTTCACCTTGATGATCTGGCCGGTGTCGGTCGGGTATTCGTACTCAGAACTATCCGGCAGCCGCTCCAGCACGCGGCGCACGCTTTCGGCGGCATTGTCCTGGACATGGCCCATATAGGCCTCGACGACATCGAGGCCGAAATGGGCGACCATCTTGCGCAGTTCGGCTACGCCCTTTTCGTTGGCGGCGATCTGCGCCTTGAGGTCGGCGATGTTCTGGTGCGGATTGCGGGCCGGATAGCGGTGATCGGTGAGCAGCGTTTCCAGCTCCTTCTCGCGGAAGCGGCCACGGTCGACGATGCGGAAATTGTCGAACAGCACGCCTTCCTCGTCGACCGTGGTGGCGAGCGGCGTCATCGAGCCGGGTGCCGTGCCGCCGATATCGGCGTGATGGCCGCGCGAGGCGGCCCAGAACAGGATTCTTTCCTTGGCATCATCGAAGACCGGCGTCACGACAGTGATGTCCGGCAGATGCGTGCCGCCATTGTAGGGTGCGTTGAGGGCAAAGACGTCGCCGGGGTGGATGTCGCCGGAATTCAGCCGGATGATGGTTTCGACCGAGCGGTCCATCGAGCCGAGATGTACCGGCATGTGCGGCGCATTGGCGACCAGCGCGCCGGTCCGGTCGAAGACGGCGCAGGAAAAATCCAGCCGTTCCTTGATGTTGACGGAATAGGCGGTGTTCTGCAGCGTGACGCCCATCTGCTCGGCGATCGACATGAAGAGGTTGTTGAAGACCTCCAGCATGACCGGATCGGCCTCGGTGCCGAGCGCTGCCTGCCGGCGCTTTTTCTCGACGCGGTGCAGGAGCACGTGGTTCCTGGCGGTGATTTCGGCCAGCCAGCCCGGCTCGATGACGATTGTCTGGTTCGGCTCGATAATCAAGGCAGGTCCCGCAACCCTGTTTCCCGGCTTCAGCGCCTCGCGGCGGAAGATGGGTGAAGTGCGCCACTCTCCCTCGGTGAAGATTTCGCGGGTCTGTGAAGGGCTTACGGCAAGGTCTTCGGTTCGCGATTCAGTTTCGTCGCGCCCAGTGCCGCCGGTGTCGGTGCCTTCGACGCCGACGGTCTCGACGATCATCGGCTTGTCGTCATAGACGAAACCGAACTGCGCCTTGTGGGCGATTTCAAAATCGCGCCTGGCCTGGAAAATCGAATCCGCCTCGAAATTCACCGGCAGTGTCGTGTCGGTGCCGTCGTAGCGAATGTGCAGCACCGGCTTCGTGGCGACCGTATCCTCGCCGATGCCTTGCGCCGCGAGTTCTGCGACAACGGCTTTCCTCAAGATGGCAACGAGGTTGCCGATCTCCGTTCTGGACTCTTCGGCAAGCGGTTTCAGCAGCGCCTGCTGGCGCGAGGCAAAGACCGAGGACAGGCCGATGCCATAGGCCGACAGAAGACCTGAGAAGGGATGGATCAGCACCGCTTCCATGCCGAGCGCATCGGCGACCAGGCAAGCGTGCTGGCCGCCGGCGCCGCCAAAACAGTTCAAGAGATATTCGGTGACGTCGTAGCCGCGCTGCACGGAGATCTTCTTGATGGCATTGGCCATGTTTTCGACGGCGATGGTGACGAAGCCCTCGGCGACAATCTCGGGCGACCGACCGTCGCCGATTTCGGCGGCGAGTGCGGCGAATTTTGCCCGTACCGTCTCGACGTCGAGCATCTGGTCCTGGCCGGGTCCGAAAATGGCCGGGAAGAAATCGGGCTGCAGCTTGCCCAGCATCACATTGGCGTCGGTGACGGCGAGCGGGCCGCCGCGCCGGTAGGCTGCCGGGCCGGGATTGGCGCCTGCGGAATCCGGCCCGGCCCGGAAGCGGCCGGCCTCGTAATGCAGGATCGAGCCGCCGCCGGCGGCGACGGTATGGATGCGCATCATCGGCGCGCGGATGCGCACGCCGGCGACCTCGGTGTCGAAGGCGCGCTCATATTCGCCGTCATAGTGAGCGACGTCGGTCGAGGTGCCGCCCATGTCGAAACCGATGACCTTGTCGAAGCCGGCGAGCCTGGCCGTCTCGACCATGCCGACGACACCGCCGGCTGGTCCTGACAGCAGTGCGTCCTTGCCCTGGAACATGTCGGCGGCGGTGAGACCGCCCGACGACATCATGAACATCAGGCGGGGGAATCGATCGCTCTCCCCCACAAGAGGGGAGCTTGGCGCCGCACCCAACTCTCCCGCCACCCTTTGCACATAGCGCGATAGGATCGGCGACAAATAGGCGTCGACCACCGCGGTGTCGCCGCGGCCGACCAGCTTGATCAGCGGCGAGACCTCATGGCTGACCGAGACCTGACTGAAACCGAGTTTGCGGCAGACTTTCGCCACCGCCTTCTCGTGCTCGGGGTATTTCCAGGCGTGCATGAAGACGATGGCGACCGCATCGATGCCATCGGCCCTGGCCTGTTCGATCGCCGGCCGGCAGGCGGCGATATCGAGCAATTGTTCGACGCAGCCATCGGCGCGCACACGCTCGTTGATTTCGATGACGCGCTCGTAGAGCTGTTCGGGAAGGATGATCTCCTTGGCGAAGATGTCCGGGCGCGCCTGGTAGGCGATCTTCAGCGCATCGCGGAAGCCCTTGGTGATGAGCAAAAGCACGCGGTCGCCCTTGCGCTCCAGCAGCGCATTTGTGGCGACCGTGGTGCCCATCTTGATGTCGCCGATCAGGCCGCTCGGGATCGTGTCGCCGGCCGACAAGCCAAGAAGGTCGCGAATGCCCTGGATGGCGGCATCGTTATAGGCTTCGGGATTTTCGGAGAGAAGCTTGCGCGGGTGCAGCCCGCCCTCCGGATCTCGGCCGATGATATCGGTGAATGTGCCGCCGCGGTCGATCCAGAAATCCCATTTTTCGGTCATGACAGCCCCTGGCGCTCTTCTGTTCGATCGGTGTTTCGGCACATGCTGTTAGTTCGCTACGGCCTGAGCGGCAATCGCAAATGAACCAGACGATGTTACATGCGGAAACGCAACGTTACGAAACTCATGGCCGGCTGACGCATTTGTCCTTCGACCGCTCACGGCAACGTGAGCGTGTGTTGAAGGAGAGACAAATGAAAAAGCTCATTCTCGCGTCCGTTTCCGGTTTGGCTTTGCTTGGCGTCGCCGCCTGCAGTGACAGCGGTACGGACAACACCACCACCCAGAGCACCAACCCGCCGGCCGCCGAGGAACCGATGAAACCGGCCACCCCGGAAGCCACGCCGCCGGCCGCGACGCCTCCGGCAACGGATAATTCGACCACGAAGAGCATCACACCCGAGAAGCCCGCCGAGCCGGCTCCGGCAACACCAGCTCCTGCGCCCGCGCAGTAGTGAGCAAGCAGTACTTCTTGTGATGAATGAGGAAGGCCGGCTCGCGCCGGCCTTTCTCATGTCGTCCGAGCGCCGTGGGCCAATCCCTCTCGCGCGCCGGATCGATTTGTCGCGCAAAGCCTGCGGCACTGTCCCGGCTTGATAGGAGGGAGCGGTGGCTCTAAGAAGCAGGCCATGTCGATTTGGGATCGCCTCGGCGAGTTCATCACCCGCGTTTCATCCTCAACCTCGTCGGGTGTCGCCGACGTTGTCGAGGCTGTGCGCACGGTTTTCTCCGGCGATGCGGATTTGCGCCGGCGTGTCGCCTTTTCGGTGGCGATGATCGCGCTGTCGGCCAAGATGGCCAAAGCCGATGGCATCGTCACCCAGGACGAGGTGCGCGCCTTCCAGGAGATATTCGAAGTGCCGCCGAAGGAGACGCGCAATGTGGCGCGGCTGTTCGATCTCGCCCAGCGCGACGTGGCCGGTTTCGAAACCTATGCCGAGCGGATGGCCCAGATGTGCGGTTCGGGCCATTCCAACTGCGTGATGCTTGAAGACATACTCGACGGTCTGTTCCACATCGCCAAGGCCGACGGGCTGGTGCACGAGCGCGAAGGCCATTTCCTGCACCGCATCGCCGAGATTTTCCGCATCGACGAAGCGCATTACGAAGCCATCATGGCCCGGCACGTCAATCTCGGCGCCGGGGATCCCTATGTCGTGCTGGGCATCGAGCGCGGCAAGCCATTCGAAGAGGTCAGGAAACGCTATCGCAAGCTGGTTTCCGACAATCATCCGGATCGGCTGATCGCGCGCGGCCTGCCTCAGGAATTCATCAAGATCGCGACCACCAGGGTGGCGGCGATCAATGCCGCCTACGAGATGATCGAGCGGGGCCTGCGCCACGCATGAGCGGCTTTCTGCCCGACGAGCCACGTGCCGAAGTCAGGGTATCGCCGAATTTCGGCCCGCGGCGCGAGACACCCAGGCCCGACATGATCGTGCTGCACTACACCGGCATGGCGACCGGCGCCGGGGCCGAGGCCTGGCTTTGCGATCCGGCCAGCGAGGTCTCGTCGCATTATCTGGTCCACGAGAATGGCCATATCGTGCAGATGGTCAGGGAAAGCGACCGCGCCTGGCATGCCGGCAAGAGTTCGTGGTTCGGACGCGCCGACATCAATTCCTGTTCCGTCGGCATCGAGATCGTCAATCCGGGGCATTCGCTGGGCTATCCCGGTTTTCCCCGGCGGCAGATCGATGCCGTGATCGGGCTGTGCCGGGGGATCGCCGGTCGGCATTCGATCGCCGCCGAGCGGGTACTGGCGCATTCCGATGTTGCGCCGGGGCGCAAAATCGATCCCGGCGAGAAGTTTCCGTGGCGGACGCTATTCGAGGCCGGTGTCGGCCATCTCGTTACGGCCGCCCCCGTCAGGCGAGGCGCTACTCTGACAACCGGCGACACCGGCGGCGATATCGAAGCGTTGCAGTCGATGCTGGCGCTCTACGGCTATGGCGTTGAAATATCCGGCGTTTTCGACCGGCAGACGGAGGCGGTGGTCGAAGCCTTCCAACGGCATTTCCGGCCGCGCAAGGTGGACGGCGTTGCCGACGGCTCGACGCTGCGGACGCTGCAAAGGCTGCTTGCTTCCGTGAAGCGCTAATCCCCGGGAGACCTCTCCCAAGCAATTCTTTCCAATCCTTAAGTTACAGGCTGTCACTCAAAGTGACTTGCCTGGCCTTGTTTGACACCAATTCGGGCGTCAAACGGCTGACGTGTAGATGTCGGACCCCAAGCCCCCCGGGTTGTTCCGACGTTGGTTAGGCGTTGCTGCGTGAACATCTTCGCGCGGTTCAGACAGAACAGGATCACATGCAGAAATTTACCGTTTTAACGGCAGCTCTTGCTGCCGGCGTAATGACTTTTGCCTTCAGTGCGGCGCATGCAGCGTCATTCAGCCCGCGGGCCGATCAAGGGTTTCCCGTGGTATCCGCAAAAAGCGGCAAGGCAGGCCACGACGCCAAGGCGACAAAGCAGGCATCCGCCAAAGCGGAGACGAAGCGGGCTTCCGCCAAAGCGGAGACGAAGCGGGCTTCCGCCAAAGCGGAAAAGGCAAGCTGGTCCAAAGCGAAGAAGTCCATCGCCAAAAGGCAGACGAAGCGCGGCCGCAAGACCGTCGACATGACGAGAACGGCATCGATCGGCCTCAGGAACGCGGCGGAGTCGACGGCCGCGGTGGCGAGCAGCGGCCAGTATTCCGCAATCGTTGCCCGCTATGCGGCGATCGAAGGCGTGCCGGTGTCGCTCGCCTCGGCGGTCATCAAGATCGAGAGCAACTACCGGCCCAACATCGTCGGCAGCGCCGGCGAGATCGGCCTGATGCAGATCAAGCCGGCCACGGCTCGGATGATGGGCTATAGCGGCTCCGCCAAGGGCCTGTTCGATCCCGACACCAACATCAAATACGGCATGAAATACCTTGCCATGGCACGGAGCCTCGGTGGCGGCACGACCTGCGGCACCATTCTGAAATACAATGCCGGACACGCCGCAACGCGGATGAACCCCGTGTCGGCAGCCTATTGCGGCAAGGTCAAGGTGCAGATGGCTGCGCTTGGATCGCCCGCATAAGTCAGCTTTTTCGTTTGCGTTTTCGGGCGTGAACCCCTTTATACGCTCTGCCAGCTGGCTGGGCGGCCGCACCCGCAAACGCCGAAAGGTCGTGGGTGAGGAAAGTCCGGGCTCCATGGAAACACGGTGCCGGTTAATGGCCGGCGGGGGCGACCCCAGGGAAAGTGCCACAGAAAGCAAACCGCCACGATCCGGCTTGCCGGATTCGGGGCAAGGGTGAAAGGGTGGGGTAAGAGCCCACCGCGCGACTGGCAACAGGAGCGGCACGGTAAACCCCACCGGGAGCAAGACCGAATAGGGACGGTGCGAGGGGAAACCCTCGAGGGCTGTTTCCGGCTCACCGTCCGGGTAGGTTGCGTGAGGCGCATGGCAACATGCGCCCAAGATGAATGGCCGCCACGTTCTCGCCTCGCAAGGGACGAGGGCCATACAGAACCCGGCTTACAGGCCAGCTGGCAATTTCTCTCCCCCGATATCAAGAGAAATCTCTTGAAATCAGCAGGTTGCGCCCTCGGGCGCGCCTGTTGATTCAAGCCTGTCCGGCCGTTCATCCGAGCCGGGAGCCGCTGATCCCGTCCAGCGACGTCTCGATCGCTTTCCAGAGCTCTTCCACCGGCTCGCAGCCGACCGAGAGGCGGACGAAACCGGCGGAGACCGCATCGCCTCGCTTCAGGCGCCGCTCGGCGGAGGTGTGGACGCCGCCGAAGGATGTCGCGGCCTGCATCAGGGCACAATTGTTGATGAAGTCCTCGGCTTTGTCTTCCGAGGCGAGTTCGAACGAGATGAGAAAGCCGAAGCGCTCCATCTGGGCGCGGGCTAGGTTGTGCGACGGGTCGCCTTCCAGCCCGGGATAACGCAGGCCACTGATTGCCTTGTGGCCCTGCAGCCGCCGCGCGATGACTTCCGCCGAGGAACACATGCGATCGAAGCGCACATCCAGTGTCTCCAGGCCGCGGTGCACCAGCCAAGCTTCGAACGGACCGGGAATGCTGCCGGAAACTTCGCGCCAGCCGGTCACGGCGGCGATGATATCGGCATTGCGACTGGCGACATGGCCGAACAGCACGTCGGAATGGCCATTGGGTGCCTTGGTGTCGGCGGCAACGACGATATCGGCGCCGTGGTCGAGCGGTCGTTGGCCGAAAGGGGTCATGGTCGTGTTGTCGACCACAAGAATCGCGCCGGTTTTGTGGACAGCATCGGCAACGGCGGCGATATCGCAGATATCCAGCCCCGGATTGGCAGGGGTTTCGACAAATGCCAGCCGATAGCCATCGAAGCCGCCATCGAGGAAGGTCGAAGTCGGCCTGACATCATAGGTGATGCCGAGCGGCTTGAGGAAGCGCTCGGCCAGCGCTCGTGTCGTGTGATAGCCGTCCGATGGCAGCAGGATACGGTCGCCGGCCTTGAGCACGGCAAAAAACGCCGCCGAGATTGCCGCCATTCCGGAAGGGAACGCGACGCAGGGCGCGTCCTCCAGATGGGCCAGCATATGCTCGACCGCGTCCCAGGTTGGGTTGCTGAATCGCCCGTACTGGTTGAAGCCGGTGGCGTCGCCGGGCGCATGAAAGATGGCGGCCATGGTCAGCGGCAAGGGAATGGAATCGCCCATGGCAAGCCCGCTGCGACGCAGGTGAGGAAGCGCTGCAGCGCGTGACTTTGCTGTTTCAGACATCGAATTTCAGACCCTGTTGGTGACCGGCTGGATGTGGCGAGACGCTATGCCCGGCAGCGGCTCGCGGCAAGGCGCGTCCGGTTGGGCCAGGCGGCTCTAAACGCTTCGTTAGGCTTAATAGACCATAAAGACGAGACGTGTCGTCACGGCTGCTCTCTTTGGTCGGGGCGCGCGTGTTTGTGAAGCCTATTCCCGTTGACGCCCATAGTGCCCCATGATATCCCATCCAGACATCAAAGCCTTCGTTCCGTGTCAGGGTAAAGCGTACGCCAATCGGGCAGCCGCGGCGGCTGCGCGTTTGCTGGTTTTTGGCTGTGCGGACGAGGTTGATACGGGGCAGGGAACGCGCTGCGGCGGCGCGTGCGACAAGATGCAGAGGGGTGCGGCGGCGCAAGCGGCTGTAGCGTTTAATGGACCGGTTTCTGTCAAACACGGTGAGCAGGATCGATGCGAAGGGGCGGGTGTCCGTTCCCGCGCATTTCCGTGCCGTCGTGCAGAAGCGCGGCTATTCGGAACTCTATGCGCTGCGCTGCCTGGACCTGCCGGCGATGGACGTCGGCGGGCTCGACCTGCTCGACCGCTACGAGCAGCGCATAGCGCTCGAGGATCCCTTCCTGCAGACGGCGGACGATATGTCGTTCTTCTGCCATGGCGACGGAACCTTCTTGAAACTCGACCAGGACGGCCGCATCACGATGAGCGATTTCCTTCGCGAACACACCGGCATCTCGGCGGAAGTGGCCTTTGTCGGGCGCGGCAATTTCTTTCAGATCTGGGAGCCGGGACGGCTTGCCGCCTATGGGGCGCAGGCGCGGGCACGGCTTTTGCAGCTTCGGCAGGGGACGAAGCCTGGGGAGCGACCGGAATGACGGCAGGCCACGGCGATGACCTTCCTCGCGCCGTAGATGGGCACGCCGTTGGCGGATCGGCCCGCCACATTCCGGTCCTCCTTGCCGAAGTGCTCGAAGCACTGGCGCCGGCGCAGGGCGACCTCATCATCGACGGCACGTTCGGCGCCGGCGGCTACACCAGGGCCATTCTGGCGACAGGCGCCTCCGTGGTGGCGATCGACCGCGATCCGGATGCCATTGCGGCCGGGCGCGATCTTGAAGTGCAGTCGGGTGGTCGGCTGCGGCTGGTGCAGGCGCCGTTCTCGACGCTGGACGAACATGTCGAGAGCGCCGACGGGATCGTGCTCGACATCGGCGTGTCCTCGATGCAGCTCGACCAAGCGGAGCGAGGGTTTTCGTTCCGCGCCGACGGGCCGCTCGACATGCGCATGGCGCAATCGGGCCTCAGCGCCGCCGACGTCGTCAATTCCTTCAAGCCGGGCGATCTTGCCCGCATCTTCGGCTTCCTCGGCGAGGAGCGCCATGCCGGACGCATTGCCCGCATGATCGAGGCGCGCCGCGAAAAGCGCCCGTTCGAGCGCACGTTGGAACTCGCCGACGCCATCGAGACGCATATCGGCCGGGCGCCGAAGGACAAGATCCATCCGGCGACGCGCGTCTTCCAGGCGCTGCGCATTTTCGTCAATGACGAGCTTGGCGAACTGGCCAAGGCCCTGTTTGCGGCCGAACGCGCGCTGAAGCCGGGCGGACGGCTGGCCGTGGTCACCTTCCATTCTCTGGAAGACCGCATCGTCAAGCGTTTCATCGCCGACCGGGCCGATGTCGCGACCGGCTCGCGTCACCTGCCCGAGGCGCATGCGCGCACCGCGACGTTCCGCAAGGCTGGCGGCGGCGTGACGGCCGGCGACGCCGAGGTGGCGGCCAATCCGCGCGCCCGTTCGGCCAGGCTGCGCGCGGCGGTCCGCACCGAGGCGCCGGCGCGCAGCAGCGACTTTTCGATTTTCGGCCTTCCAAAGCTTCCCGGTATCGACCGGCCGGGGGAGAGGTAGCTAAGTGTTTCGTACCAGCGACATTGTCCTGATCGCCGTCATGGTTGCGGTCGCGGCCCTTACCTACAAGGCCAAGCGCGAGGCCGAGGAACAATTGGCCGCCGTGCAGAAGATCCATGCGCAGATACGCTATGAGGAGGACACGATCGACCTGCTCAAGGCCGACTGGAGCCTGCTTACCCAGCCGTCGCGGCTGCAGAAGCTCGCCGAACTCTACAAGTCGCAGCTCGAACTCGAGCCGGTCAGCGCCCGCCAGATCGGCGGTGTCGGCGACCTGCCGGCCAAATCCCTTGACATCCAGGACATCTTGTCGGGACGCCAGGGCGGCATGGCTGATAGTTCGGGCGGCAAGGCGCCGTCGGACGGCAGGGATCCCGTGGTGACCGGAGGCATCGCCCAATGATCGGTAAACTGCTGAAACGCCGCGCCAGGACGAGTGAAGATGGATCGATCGTGGTCGAGGGCGCCCGCAAGGCGACCGGCGGCAAGGGCAGGACGCGCATCGTCATGACGATGGCGGTGTTCTTCGGCATCTTCTCGACCATATCAGGGCGGCTGGTCTATCTCGGCTTCCAGACCCCCGATATGTCGGGCGGTCCGCAGAGCCGGGTGACGGCATCGCGGCCCGACATCGTCGACCGCAACGGCGAAGTGTTGGCCACGGACATCAAGACGGCGTCGCTGTTTGCAGAACCACGCCGGATTGTCGACGCCGACGAGGCGATCGAGAAGCTGTCGACGGTGCTTCCGGACATCGACTATGAGCAGACCTACCATAAGCTGAAGAGCGGCGCCGGTTTCGTCTGGCTGCAGCGGCAGCTGACGCCCAAGCAACAGTCCGACATCATGCAGCTCGGCATTCCCGGTTTCGGCTTCCGCACCGAAAAGCGCCGCTTCTATCCGAGCGGCGAGACCTCGTCCTACATTGTCGGGCTCACCAACATCGACAACCAGGGCATCTCCGGCATGGAGAAATATGTCGACGAGCAGGGGCTGAGCGACCTGCAGGCGTCGGGCCTTGCCATTGCCAAGGATCTCAAGCCGGTAAAGCTTTCGATCGATCTGCGCGTGCAGCATGTCGTGCGCGACGAGATCGCCGCCGGCCTGGAGCGCTATCGTGCCATGGGCACCGGCGCCGTTGTGCTCAACGTCAAGACCGGCGAAGTGGTGGCCATGGCCTCGGTGCCGGATTTTGATCCGAACAATCCCTACAACGCACAAGACAAGGACCGGCTGAATCGCATGTCGGCGGGCCTCTACGAGATGGGTTCGACCTTCAAGAGCTTCACCTCAGCCATGGCGCTCGATTCCGGCAAAGCGACGATGGCGAGCCGCTTCGATGCTTCGCATCCAATCCGGGTCGGCCATCAGGCCATTCACGATTTCCACGGCAAGAACCGTGTGCTGTCGTTGCCGGAGGTGTTCCTCTACTCGTCCAACATCGGGTCGGCCAGGGAAGCCGAGATGGTCGGCATCGAGGGGCATCGCGAATTCCTGCATCGCCTTGGCATTCTGGACAGGATGCAGACCGAATTGCCGGAGACTGCCCGTCCGACTGAACCGAAGGTCTGGAAACAGGTCAATTCATTCACCATCGCCTTCGGCCATGGCGTGTCGACGACGCCGCTGCAAGCGGCTGTGGGCTGCGCGGCGTTGATGAATGGCGGTTTCCTGATGAACCCCACCTTTCTGGTGCGGACGCAGGCGGAAGCGATGGCCACCGCCAAGAGAGTGGTGAGCGAAAAGACCGTCGAAGGCATGCGCTACCTCTATTCGCTCAATGCCGAAAAGGGCTCTGCCAGAAACGCCAGAGTCCCCGGCTACCGCGTTGGCGGCAAGACCGGAACCGCCGAGAAGGTCATCAATGGCCGCTACTCGAAGGACTTGAATTTCAACACCTTCGTCGCCGCCTTCCCGATGGACGATCCGCAGTATCTGGTGTTTACCATTGCCGATGCCCCGCACCCGGAAAAGCCCGGCATGACGGATGTCGCGGCCGCGAATGCTGGGGTTATGGCCGGCAATATCATCAGGCGTTCAGCTGCCATGCTTGGCGTGAAGCCAGATTTCAGCCATGAAAATGGTGCAACGCTGGTTTCCTATCAGTGATTCTTAGGGCGCGCCGGCAACAGCGCGCTATTTTGTTGCGGTGAACGGGACTCGATGAAGCTCAGAGATCTAGCCGGTATCCTGCCCGTCGAGGGAATAGCTTCCGTCGATCTGGAGGTTACAGGGATTTCTTCGGATTCCCGCCAGGTAAAAGCGGGCGTTGTCTTTTTTGCGCTCGCCGGAACCAAGGCCGACGGTGCCGTTTATGCCGCAGATGCCGCCGCGCGCGGTGCGGCCGCGATCGTGGCGGGCAAGGGCAGCACCATTGCCGGGCTCCCGGTTCCGGTGCTGGCGGTCGACGATCCGCGCCTGGCGCTGGCGCAGAGTGCGGCACGCTATTTCGGCAAGCAGCCTGAGATCATGGTCGCGGTGACCGGCACCAGCGGCAAGACCTCGGTCGCAGCCTTCACCAGGCAGATCTGGGAGCAAGCCGGTTATGCCGCCGCTTCGATCGGCACCACCGGCGTGGTGGCGCCTGGGCGCAACGACTATGGTTCGCTGACGACACCCGATCCGGTCGCCCTGCATCAATTGCTGCGGGAATTGGCCGATGCCGGCGTCACCCACGCCTCGATGGAAGCCTCCAGCCATGGGCTCGACCAGCGCCGCCTCGACGGCGTGAAGCTGGCCGCCGGCGGCTTCACCAATCTCGGCCGCGACCATATGGATTATCATCCGACCATCGAGGATTATCACCGCGCCAAATTGCGCCTGTTCGACACGTTGCTGCCGAAGGGCGCGCCGGCCGTGATCTTCGCCGACGATCCATGGTCGGCGCCGACGACCGTGGCCGCAAAGGCTGCCGGGCTCAATGTGCTGACGGTCGGCCGCCATGGCGACTTCCTCAGGCTGAAACGGGTCGAGCACGAACGCCACCGCCAGCGGGCCGAAGTCGAGGCCGACGGCGTGCTCTACGAGATCGACCTGCCGCTGGCCGGTGATTTCCAGATTTCGAATGCGCTGGTTTCGGCGGGTCTTGCCATTTCCACGGGAACACCTGTCGCCAAGGCCTTGATGGCGTTGGAGAAACTGAAGGGCGCGCCGGGCCGGCTCGACCTCGTCGGCACCACCGGCAATGGCGCGCCGGTCTATGTCGACTATGCCCACAAGCCGGACGCGCTTGAAAACGTGCTGGCCTCGGTGCGGCCGTTCACCACCGGCCGCGTCATCGTCGTGTTCGGCTGCGGCGGCGACCGCGACCGGGGAAAAAGGCCGATCATGGGCGAAATCGCGACGCGGCTTGCCGATGTCGTCATCGTCACCGACGACAATCCGCGCTCCGAAGTGCCGGAAACGATCCGTGCCGCTATTTTGGCCGCTGCTCCAGGTGCCATCGAGATCGGCGACCGGCGCCAGGCGATCCACGAAGCGGTCGCCATGCTGCATGCCGGCGACACGCTGATCGTGGCCGGTAAGGGCCACGAGGAAGGCCAGACGATCGGCTCCGAGACCTTGCATTTCTCCGATCATGAGGATGTCCGTGCGGCACTCACGGAGCGTGCAGCATGAGCTTGCTGTGGACCTCCGAAGCGCTGGTTGCCGCCATGGACGGGCGGCCGCTCGGGCCGATGCCGGATGGCATTTCAGGCATTTCGATCGACAGCCGCAGCCTGCAGCCGGGCGACGCCTTCTTCGCCATCAAGGGCGAGGCGATGGACGGCCATGACTTCGCAACCGCCGCCATCAAGGCTGGCGCTGGCGTGCTGGTGGTGGCCGAAGGCAAGCTGCCGTCGCTCGGCCGGCTGACAGCGCCGATCATCGTCGTCGAGGACGTGCTGGTCGCGCTGGAAAAGCTTGGAGTTGCATCGCGCGCCCGCTCGAGCGCGAAAATCATCGCTGTGACCGGTTCGGCCGGCAAGACCACCACCAAGGAAGCGCTGCGCCATGTGCTGCAAGCCGTAGGCAAGGTGCATGCCTCGGCGCAGTCCTTCAACAATCACTGGGGCGTGCCGCTGACCTTGGCGCGGATGCCTGATGATTGCGACTATGCCGTGTTCGAGATCGGCATGAACCATCCCGACGAGATCCGTCCGCTGGTCAAGATGGTGAGGCCGCATGTCGCCATCGTCACCATGATCGCGGCGGCGCATCTCGGCTTTTTCCGCAATCTGGACGAGATCGCCAAGGCCAAGGCCGAGATTTTCGAGGGGCTGGAGCCCGAGGGGGCCGCCGTCCTCAACCGCGACGATGCCCGCTTCAAGCTGCTCGACAAGATGGCCCATGCCGCCGGTGTCGAGCACGTCTACGGCTTCGGCGAGAATGCGCGCTCTACCTTCAAGCTCACCAAATGCGAACTGCATGCCGATCATTCCGACATCATCGCCAGGATCGGCGGCCACGAAGTGACGGCGCGGATCGGCGCGCCCGGCCGCCATATGGTGCAGAACGTGCTGGCGGTGCTGGGTGCGGCGCATCTGGTCGGCGCCGATCTCGACAAGGTTGCTTCAGCACTGGCCGATCTCTCCGCCGAGCGCGGGCGCGGCAAGCGCCATGTGCTGCGCCATCCCGGTGGCTCGACTTCGAGCCACCCCGGTGGACTGATCACGCTGATCGACGAAAGCTACAACGCCAATCCGGCATCGATGGTTGCTGCGATGGCGTTGCTCAACGCGACGCCGGTGACGGGCGAGGGCCGCCGCATCGCCGTGCTCGGCGACATGCTCGAACTCGGCGACCATTCGACCAAGCTGCATGCGGCCCTTGCCGATCTCATCGTCGGCACGGGCACGCAGACCGTTTTTCTTGGCGGCCCGGAAATGCGGGCGCTGGCCGAAGCGCTGCCCGCTGAGATCAAGACGGAATACCGCGCCGGTGTCGAGGAGCTGAAGCCGGTGCTGCTTGCCGCGCTCAAGCCGGGTGACGTGGTGATGATCAAATCGTCGAAGGGCATCGGTTTTGCAAAACTGGTCGATGCGCTGCTGGGCAAATTCCCGGCTGAATCGACAACCAGAAAACAGACCTAGGTCGGGGGACGAAAGCGCATGTTCACACTGCTCGTCGATTTTGCGGACAAGGTCTCGGTCTTCAATGTCTTCCGCTACATCACCTTCCGCACCGGTGGGGCGCTGATCACGTCGGCGCTGATCGTCTTCATCTTTGGACCGACCATCATCAATTCGCTGCGGCTGCGGCAAGGCAAGGGCCAGCCGATCCGCGCCGACGGGCCGCAGACACATTTCAAGAAGGCCGGTACGCCGACCATGGGCGGGCTGATGATCCTGTCGGGCATCATCGGCTCGTCGCTTTTGTGGGCGAACCTGTCGAGCATCTATGTCTGGGTGGTGCTGCTGGTGACGCTGGGCTTCGGCTCGATCGGCTTTTACGACGACTATCTGAAGGTCACCAAGCAGTCGCATCTCGGCTTTTCCGGCAAGGCACGGCTGGCGCTGGAATTCGTCATCGCCGGCATCGCCGCTTGGGTGATCATGCACAATGGCCAGGCGCCGTTCTCGTCGTCGCTGACTTTTCCCTTCGCCAAGGAATTCATCGTCAATCTCGGCTGGTTCTTCATTCCGTTCTCCTGCTTCGTCATCGTCGGCGCCGGCAATGCGGTGAACCTGACCGACGGCCTTGACGGCCTGGCGATCGTGCCGATCATGATCGCGGCTGCCTCCTTCGGCGTCATCGCCTATCTCTCCGGCAACGCCGTGTTCGCCGAATATCTGCAGATCCATTTCGTGCCCGGCACCGGTGAACTGGCGGTCGTGCTCGGCGCGGTCATCGGCGCTGGCCTCGGCTTCCTCTGGTTCAACGCGCCGCCGGCGGCGATCTTCATGGGCGACACCGGATCGCTGGCCATGGGCGGCCTGATCGGCACCGTCGCGGTCGCCACCAAGCATGAGATCGTGCTGGTCATCGTCGGCGGATTGTTCGTCGTCGAAATCCTGTCCGTCATCATCCAGGTCGGCTACTTCAAGATGACCGGCAAGCGGGTGTTCCTGATGGCGCCGATCCACCATCATTTCGAAAAGCTCGGCTGGACCGAAAGCCAGGTGGTGATCCGCTTCTGGATCATCGCCGTCATCCTGGCGCTGGTCGGCCTGTCGACCCTCAAGCTGAGATAGGAAGCCCTTTGATCCCCGCCGCATCCTTTTCAGGCAAGCGCGTTTCGCTCTTCGGGCTTGGTGGCTCGGGGATCGCGACGGCGCGCGCGCTGATCGAGGGCGGCGCGGACGTGCTGGCCTGGGACGACAATCCCGACAGTGTGGCCAAGGCCGCCATTGCCGGTATCGCGACCGCTGATTTGCGCGGCGCCGACTGGGCGAAATTCTCGGCCTTCGTGCTGTCGCCTGGTGTGCCGCTGACGCATCCCAAGCCGCATTGGACGGTGGAACTGGCGCGCGGCTCAGGCGTCGAGATCATCGGCGACATCGAGCTTTTCTGCCGCGAGCGGATGCTGAGCGCGCCGACAGCGCCTTTCATCGCCATCACCGGCACCAACGGCAAGTCGACGACGACCGCACTGACCGCTCATATCCTGAAGGCTGCAGGACGCGATGCCCAGATGGGCGGCAATATCGGCCGCGCGGTGATGACGCTCGATCCGCCCGAGCCCGATCGGCACTATGTCGTCGAATGTTCGTCCTACCAGATCGACCTCGCGCCCTCGATCAATCCGACGGCCGGCATCCTGCTCAATCTGACGCCCGATCATCTCGACCGCCACGGCACCATGCAGCACTACGCCGCGATCAAGGAGCGGCTGGTGGCCGGCAGCGAGACGGCGATCGTCGGCATCGACGATTCCTGGTGCGCGCAGATTGCCGAGCGGCTGGAGCGGGCGGGGCGGCATGTCATCCGCATTTCCAAGCGCCTGCCGCTGACCGACGGCTATTTCGCCGATGGCAGCAATTTGATGGAAGCTGTGCACGGCCGTTACAGCCGTGTCGCCTTCCTCGAAGGCATCGGCTCCTTGCGTGGCCAGCACAATGCCCAGAACGCTCTGGCTGCGGTCGCCGCTTGCCTCAAGGTCGGGCTGGAGCTTGGCGAGATCCAGTCGGGGCTGGAAAGCTTTCCCGGCCTCGCGCACCGCATGGAGCAGGTGGGCCGCAAGGACCATGTGCTGTTCATCAACGATTCCAAGGCGACCAATGCCGATGCTGCGGCGCCGGCGCTGTCCAGCTTCGCGCGCATCTACTGGATCGCCGGCGGCCTGCCCAAGGAAGGCGGCATCGAACCCTTGCGCGGCTTCTTCCCGCGCATCGCCAAGGCCTATCTTATCGGCGAGGCGGCGCCGGCGTTTTCGGCGACGCTGGGCGAGGCCGTGCCCTACGAGATTTCAGGCACGCTGGCCGCGGCGGTCGAGCACGCCGCGCATGATGCGGCTAAGGACGACAGCGGCGAGGCGGTGGTGCTGCTGTCGCCGGCCTGCGCCAGCTTCGACCAGTTCAAGAATTTCGAAGTTCGCGGCGAAGCCTTCAGGCAAGCTGCGAATGCTATCGAGGGTGTGAAACCCATCGGAGGGGCACGATAATGCAGAGCCGTCTCGACAAAAGTCCGGTTGCGACCTGGTGGTGGACGATCGATCGCTGGTTCCTGGCGGCGTTCCTGTCGCTGATGGGCCTCGGTATCGTGCTGTCCTTCGCGGCGAGCCCGGCGGTCGCCGAACGCATCGGCCTCGACAGTTTCCACTTCGCCACCAGGCAGATCATCTTCACCGTACCGGCGCTCGGCGTGATGCTGGCTGTGTCGTTCCTCGATTCCAGGCAGATCCGGCGCATGGCGCTGATCATGCTGTGCCTGATGCTGGTGCTGATGGTGGCGGTGCTCTACATCGGCGTCGAGGTGAAGGGCGCACGCCGCTGGGTGTCGCTTGCCGGCCTGTCGATCCAGCCGTCGGAATTTTTGAAACCAGCCTTCGTCATCATGTGCGCCTGGCTTTTCGCTGAGCACAAGCGCCAGCCCGACATTCCCGGCAATCTGTTCGCCATGTTGCTGCTGGTACTGGTCGTGTCGCTGCTGGTGGCGCAACCGGATCTCGGCCAGACCATGCTGACGACCGGCACCTGGGGCATCATGTTTTTCATGGCCGGGCTGCCCTGGCTGTGGATCGTTGCGCTGGGTGCCGCCGGCGTCGGCGGCGTTTTCGCCGCCTATACGGTGTTCCCGCACGTTGCCTTGCGCATCGACAAGTTTCTTACCGGCGAAGGCGACACATTCCAGGTCGATATGGGACGCGACGCGCTGATCAATGGCGGCTGGTTTGGCGTCGGACCAGGTGAGGGCACAGTCAAGCGGGTCATTCCCGACAGCCATGCCGACTTCGTCTTCTCGGTCGCAGGCGAAGAGTTCGGGCTGATCATGTGCTTCTTCATCATGTCGATATTCGCCTTCATCGTGCTGCGCGGCCTCAACACGGCGCTGAAGGAGCATGACGATTTCACCCGCTACGCGGTCGGCGGCCTCGTCACCGTCTTCGGCCTGCAGGCGGTCATCAACATGTGCGTCAACCTCCAGCTTGTGCCGGCCAAGGGCATGACGCTGCCGTTCATCTCCTATGGCGGCTCCTCGCAGATCGCCATCGCCATCTCGATGGGGATGGTGCTGGCGCTGACACGCAAGCGGCCGGAAAAGCGCAAGCAGATGGGCTTTGGTCTGTCGCAACGCGCCGTGCCGGCGGAGTGATATGGCCAGAGGCGTCATCCTTCTCGCGGCAGGCGGCACCGGTGGGCATCTTTTCCCGGCCGAGGCGCTGGCGCATGAGCTGAACGAGCGCGGCTGGTCGGTGCACCTGGCAACCGACGACCGTGCCGAGCGTTTCGCCGGCCATTTTCCGGCTGCCGCCGTCCACCCGATCCAGTCGGCGACGATGGGCTCGAAAAACCCTTTTGCCCTGCTTGGTGCCTTCTGGAAAATCTGGCGCGGCGTGCGCCAGGCTTCTGCCGTCATCGCCAGGATCAAGCCGGATGCCGTCGTCGGCTTCGGCGGCTATCCGACCTTGCCGCCGCTCTACGCGGCGACACGGCGCAAGGTACCGACCCTGATCCATGAGCAGAACGCGGTGATGGGGCGCGCCAACCGGGCGCTGGCCGGCCGTGTCGACGCGATCGCCGGCGGCTTCCTGCCGCAGGACAGCAGTGCAGCCGGGGTCAAGACGGTGACGACAGGCAATCCGGTCCGGCCTGCGGTGCTGGAAGCGGCCAAGACTGCCTATGCGGCATCTGCCGGGGATCAACCGTTCCGCCTGCTGGTTTTTGGCGGCAGCCAGGGCGCCCAATTCTTTTCCGATGCCGTGCCGGGAGCCATTGCGCTGCTTTCCGACGCCCAGCGCAAACGGCTGGTCATTACCCAACAAGCGCGCGCCGATGACGTGGCGCGGGTCAAGGCGGCCTATGCCACCCTTGGCGTCGCCGTCGAGGTCTCGCCCTTCTTCACCGATATGGCGGCACGCATGGCGGCCGCTCATCTGGTGATCTCGCGTTCCGGCGCCTCGACCGTCTCGGAGATCGCCGTCATCGGCCGGCCGGCGCTGCTGGTGCCTTACCCCCATGCGCTCGATCACGATCAGGCGGCGAACGCGGCGGCCCTTGCCGCTGCCGGCGGCGGCGAAGTGCATCCGCAATCCTCGCTCTCGTCCGAACGCATCGCAGCGCTTGTCGGCGGGCTGATGGACGACCCCGATCGGCTGACGGCGATGGCGGCGGGTGCGAAATCGGCCGGCAGGCCGGACGCGGCACGGTTGCTCGCCGATCTTACAGAGGCTATTGCGTCCAAAAAAACCGTTTCGGATTTCAGGAAGGGGACGCAAGCATGAAGATGCCGCAGACCATCGGCCTTGTGCATTTCATCGGCATTGGCGGCATCGGCATGAGCGGCATTGCCGAAGTGCTGCACAATCTCGGCTACAAGGTGCAAGGGTCCGACCAGGCCGAAAGCGCCAATGTGCAGCGGCTGCGCGACAAGGGCATTGAATGCTTCGTCGGCCATAGGGCCGAGAATCTCGGCGATGCCGAGGTGGTGGTCGTCTCGACGGCGATCAAGAAATCCAACCCTGAGCTGAAGGCCGCGCGCGAAAAGCTGCTGCCGATCGTGCGCCGGGCCGAGATGCTGGCCGAACTGATGCGCTTTCGCCAGGCGGTGGCGATCGGCGGCACGCATGGCAAGACGACGACGACCTCGATGGTGGCGACCTTGCTCGATGCGGGCGGGCTCGATCCGACCGTGATCAATGGCGGCATCATCAATGCCTACGGCACCAACGCCCGCATGGGCGACGGCGAATGGATGGTGGTCGAGGCCGACGAGAGCGACGGCACCTTCCTGAAACTGCCGGCCGAGATCGCGGTCGTCACCAACATCGACCCCGAGCATCTTGACCACTATGGCAGCTTCGACAAGGTGCGCGAGGCGTTCCGCCAGTTTGTCGAGAACGTTCCGTTCTACGGTTTTGGCGTGATGTGCACCGATCACCCCGAAGTGCAGGCGCTGGTCAGCCGCATCGAGGACCGCCGGGTCATCACCTATGGCGAGAATGCGCAGGCCGACGTGCGCTTTACCAATCACCGCATGTCAGGTGCCATTTCGGAATTCGACGTGGTGATCCGCGACCGCAAGACCGGCGGCCAGACTGTCATAGCAGGCCTGCGCCTGCCGATGCCCGGCCGTCACAACGTCTCCAACGCGACGGCAGCAATCGCGGTCGCGCACGAACTCGGCCTGTCGGCCGAGGCGATCAAGAAGGGCCTGTCGTCCTTCGCCGGCGTCAAGCGCCGCTTCACCCATACCGGTTCGTGGGACGGCGTCGAAATATTCGACGATTACGGCCACCATCCGGTCGAGATCTCGGCGGTGCTGAAGGCGGCGCGCAGCGCCACCCAGGGTCGTGTCATCGCCATTGCCCAGCCGCATCGCTTCACCCGGCTGCATGATCTGTTCAACGAGTTTTCCACCTGCTTCAACGACGCCGACACAGTAATGGTGGCGCCGGTCTACGCGGCCGGCGAAGAGCCGATCGACGGCGTCAGCTCGGACGCGCTGGTGTCGCGCATCCGCGCCGGCGGTCATCGCGACGCGCGCTACATCGAGGGCCCGGCGGCGATTGCGCCCATCGTCCGTGATCTGGCAAAGCCGGGCGATTTCGTCGTCTTCCTTGGAGCCGGCAACATCACCCAATGGGCCTATGCGTTGCCCAAGGAGCTTGGCGGGACCGTCTCATGATGCACGGCCAGGCCCTGATCGACAGACTTGGCGACCGGCTTGCCGGCCTGCGTGGCCGCCTGACGCCGAACGCCGAGATGGACAAGATCACCTGGTTCCGTGCCGGGGGGCTGGCTGAAGCGTTGTTCCAGCCGGCCGATGAGGAGGACCTTGCCGCGTTCCTGAAAGCCGTTCCCGAAGAGATACCGCTGACGGTCGTCGGCGTCGGCTCCAACCTTCTGGTCCGCGATGGCGGCATCGAGGGCTTTGTCATTCGGCTTTCGGCCAAGGGCTTCGGCGATGCCGAGGTGATTTCGCCAATCAGGATCAAGGCGGGAGCTGCGACCCCCGACAAGCGCGTCGCAGCGGTGGCGCTCGAGGCCGGCATTGGCGGCTTTCATTTCTACCACGGCATTCCGGGTGCAATCGGCGGTGCGCTGCGAATGAATGCCGGCGCCAATGGCGTCGAGACGCGCGAGCGCGTCATCGAAGTGCGAGCACTCGATCGCAAGGGCAATGTGCAGACGCTGAGCAATGCCGATATGGGATACGCCTATCGCCATTCGGCGGCTCCTTCCGGGCTGATCTTCACCTCCGCCGTGTTCGAAGGCTTTGCCGAGGACAGGGCGACCATCAAGGCTGCGATGGAGGCCGTGCAGAACCATCGTGAGACCGTGCAGCCGATCCGCGAGAAGACCGGCGGCTCGACCTTCAAGAATCCCGACGGCACATCGGCCTGGAAGGAGATCGACAAAGCGGGCTGCCGCGGCCTGATGATCGGCGGCGCGCAGATGTCGCCGATGCATTGCAACTTCATGATCAACACCGGAACCGCGACCGGCTACGACCTTGAATATCTCGGCGAGACGGTGCGCACGCGGGTGCTGGAGAATTCCGGTATCCGGCTGCAATGGGAAATCAAGCGCATCGGCAATTTCCGGCCAGGGCATGCCGTTCAGGAGTTTCTCGGGCAGCTCCTTTAAGGTGCGCTGATATTCAGGTGATGCTCCGCTCCGGTTCTCGAAAGCCTTCGTTTTCGACTCGGCCTGACCTGAATCTCGACACACCTAGCGCGTGTTGAAGTTCATGTGATGCATGAACTTCAACGAGGCGAAAAACGGTCCGCGACCGTTGCCGCAAAGACTCAACGACACGCTTTTCGCATCCATTTTCTCAGAAAGTGAATCTCTCGGAATCGTAAGCACTTGCCAGTGAATCAACTCTCTGATTCTCTGCTCGAAAGCGTTTCCTGATTTGAGTCGTTCGACGCGTTTTCAGCGTTTTCCGTCTGGGGGGCAACCTGCCGGGAGACTCTGACTCAATGTTGCGGAAAATCTGGTTTTGGTCCGCCGTGAGAGAGGGGATGCCGGGGAATGAAAAACAAGCATGTGGCCGTCCTGCTGGGTGGGTTTTCGTCCGAGCGGCCCGTGTCCCTGTCCTCCGGAAAGGCTTGCGCCGATGAGCTTGAGAAGGAAGGTTACCAGGTCACCCGCGTCGATGTCGGGCGCGATGTCGGCTCCGTGCTTGCCGAGCTCAAGCCCGATGTCGCCTTCAATGCGCTGCACGGCCCCTTCGGCGAGGACGGCACCATCCAGGGCATCCTCGAATATCTCGGCATTCCCTACACCCATTCCGGCGTGCTCGCCTCGGCTCTGGCCATGAACAAGGAGCAGGCCAAACGGGTTGCCAAGGCGGTCGGCATCGTGGTCGCCGAATCGAAGGTCGCCAGCCGCTTCGCCATCCAGAACAAGCATCCGATGAGGCCGCCCTATGTGGTCAAGCCGGTCAATGAGGGCTCAAGCTTCGGCGTCGTCATCGTGCATGAAGGTCAGTCGCATCCGCCGCAGGTTCTTGGCTCGTCGGAATGGAAATATGGCGATACCGTCATGGTCGAGCGCTACATTCACGGCAGGGAGCTGACCTGCGCGGTGATGGGCGATGTGGCGCTGGGGGTCTGCGAGATCATCCCGACCGGCCATTCCTTCTACGACTATGATTCAAAATATGTCGCCGGGGGATCAAAGCACGAATGCCCCGCAAAAGTTTCACCGAATATTTACCAAAAAATACAAACACTGGCGCTCAAGGCTCACCAAGCGATCGGCTGTCGGGGCGTTTCCCGGTCGGACTTCCGTTATGACGATCGGCATTCCGAAAACGGCGAGATTGTCTGGCTCGAGGTCAACACCCAGCCGGGTATGACGCCGACGTCCTTGGTGCCTGAAATCGCCGCCCAGGCCGGGCACTCGTTTGGCGATTTGTTGAGTTGGATGGTGGAGGACGCTTCGTGTCTGCGTTGAAATGGGGACAGGGTAGGGAGAGGGGCGCGGCCGGTCCGGCGCTGTTCGGCCTGTCGTTGTCGTTGGACCATTTCGTGCTGCCGCGGATGCTGCGCCGCCCGGTGCGCATTATGGCGCGCCTCGGTGTCGGGGAATTCCAGGCGCCGCGCTTTTCCGCGGCCATGATGTCGGCCGTGCTGATTTTCTCGAGCAGTGCCTATGGCGCCTATCTCGGCGGTCATGTCGACGGTATCGTGCAGAGCATCACCGCCCGTACCGGATTTGCCGTCGATCAGGTCAAGGTGGTGGGCAATCGCCAGACCTCGGAAATCGATATACTCGACAGGCTTGAACTCGACGGCTGGACGTCGCTGATCGGCTTTAATGCCGAGGCCGCGCGGGAACGAATTGCGACCTTGCCGTGGATCGAGGTCGCGGCGGTGCGCAAGGTCTATCCGCATACGCTGGAAGTGCGTGTCGAGGAGCGTGAGGCTTTCGCGCTCTGGCAGCAGGGTGACGAGCTTTCGGTCATCGAGAGGAATGGCGCCATGATCGCGCCGTTCTCGGGCGGCAAGCAGGTGCTTCTGCCGCTGCTGATCGGCACCGGCGCGCCGGCGAGCGCGCCCGATTTCCTGGCCAAGGTCGAAAAATATCCCGAGCTCGCGAACCGGATCAAAGGTTATATCCGTGTCGGCGAACGGCGCTGGGACCTGAAGCTGGACAATGGCATCACCATCAAGCTTCCCGAGGACGACGAGGATCAGGCGCTCGCCGAACTCGTGAAGATGGATCATGACAACGGTTTGCTGTCGCGCGACATCGCCGCCGTCGACATGCGCCTGACGGACCGGCTGGTCGTGCAGTTGACGGCGGAAGCGGCGACGCAGCGCGAAGCCGCCCTCAACGAGAAACCCAAGAGCCTGAAGCGCAAGCCGGAGACGAAGATATGAGCTGGCTTGGCAGTCCTGGCGATGCCGCGTCGCGCCGGTCTGGCACCCTGACGGTGCTGGATGTCGGTTCGAGCAAGGTCTGCTGCATGGTGGCCAAGCTCAAGCCGTGCGATGACGGCAAGCTGCTGCGCGGCCGTTCGCACCGGATCCAGGTGATCGGCATCGGCCATCAGAAGTCGCAAGGCGTGAAGTCGGGTGTCGTGGTCGATCTCGACAGGGCGGAGCATGCCATCCGCCTTTCCGTCGACGCAGCCGAGCGCATGGCCGGGCTGACGGTTGATTCGCTGATCGTCAACATGACGGCCGGCCGGCTGAAGAGCGAAGCCTTCTCCGCCACCATCAATCTTGGCGGCCACGAGGCCGACGAGGCCGACATCAAGCGCGTTCTCGGTGCTGGCGCCAAGCAGGCGCTGAAGGCCGAGCGCGAAGTGATCCATTCGCTTCCCGTCGGCTTCTCGCTGGATGCCGAACGCGGCGTGCGCGATCCGCGCGGCATGGTCGGCGACGCACTCGGCGTCGACATGCATGTGCTGACCGGCGACGCCGCGCCGATGCGCAATCTGGAGCTGTCCATCAACCGTTCGCATCTGTCGGTCGAGCGCATGGTGGCGACGCCCTATGCCAGCGGGCTGGCGGCGCTGGTCGACGACGAGCTGGAAATGGGTGCGGCCTGCATCGACATGGGCGGCGGCACGACCACGATCTCGGTGTTTTCGGAAGGCAAGTTCGTCCATGGCGACGCCATCGCCATCGGCGGCAACCATGTCACGCTGGACATGGCCAAGGGGCTGTCGACCTCGCTTGATGCCGCCGAACGGCTGAAGGTGATGCATGGTTCGGCGCTGCCCGGCAGCGCCGACGATCGCGACCTGGTCTCGATCCAGCCGATCGGTGACGATGGCGACGTGCCCTTGCAGATCCCGCGCTCGGTGATGACGCGCATCGTGCGCGCCCGCATCGACGAGACGCTCGAACTGCTGCGCGACCGGCTGAACAAGTCCGGCTATGGCAATGCAGTGGGCAAGCGTGTGGTTCTTACCGGCGGCGCCAGCCAGCTTGCCGGCCTGCCGGAGGCGGCGCGCCGCATCCTGGGACGAAATGTGCGCATCGGCCGCCCGCTCGGCGTGGCCGGCCTGCCGGAAGCGGCGAAGGGGCCGGCCTTCTCGGCCGCGGTGGGGCTTCTGATCTACCCGCAGATGGCGAGCTTCGAGAGCCATCCGGCGAAAGGAATTTCCGGTCTCAAAATGACCGGAACGGGCGGAAAACTGCATCGCATGAGTCAGTGGTTGAGAGACAGTTTCTAAAATTGACGGGGACAGCCCCATAGGCGGCCGCGGCGGCGAAGCGGCGTGAAAGGCAAAGGACGGAGACAATGACCATCAATCTGCAAAAGCCGGACATCACCGAGCTTAAGCCGCGCATCACCGTGTTCGGTGTCGGCGGCGGCGGCGGCAATGCCGTCAACAACATGATCACCGCCGGTTTGCGCGGCGTCGAGTTCGTGGTGGCCAACACCGACGCGCAGGCGCTGACCATGTCGAAGGCAGGCCGCCTGATCCAGCTCGGCGCTCACGTCACCGAGGGGCTCGGTGCGGGATCGCAGCCGGAAGTCGGCCGTGCGGCGGCGGAAGAGTGCATCGATGAAATCCTCGATCACCTGACCAACACCCATATGTGCTTCGTGACAGCCGGCATGGGCGGCGGCACCGGCACCGGTGCTGCTCCCGTCGTTGCCCGCGCAGCGCGCGAAAAGGGCATCCTCACCGTCGGCGTCGTCACCAAGCCGTTCCACTTCGAAGGCCAGCGCCGCATGAAGACCGCGGACTTCGGCATCGAGGAATTGCAGAAATGCGTCGATACGCTGATCGTCATCCCCAACCAGAACCTGTTCCGGCTGGCCAATGACAAGACCACCTTCGCCGATGCCTTCGCCATGGCCGACCAGGTGCTCTATTCCGGTGTCGCCTGCATCACCGACCTGATGGTCAAGGAAGGCCTGATCAATCTCGACTTCGCCGACGTGCGCTCGGTCATGCGTGAGATGGGCAAGGCGATGATGGGCACCGGCGAGGCTTCGGGCGAGGGCCGCGCGATGGCCGCCGCCGAAGCGGCGATCGCCAACCCGCTGCTCGACGAGACCTCGATGAAGGGCGCCAAGGGTCTGCTGATCTCGATCACGGGCGGTCGCGACCTGACGCTGTTCGAAGTCGACGAAGCGGCGACCCGTATCCGCGAGGAAGTCGACCAGGACGCCAACATCATCCTGGGCGCCACTTTCGACGAGGAACTCGAAGGCGTCATCCGCGTCTCGGTGGTTGCCACCGGCATCGACAAATCGGCGGCTGAAATCGCCGCTGCGCCGATCTCGATCCGCACAGCGCCTCCGAAGCCGGTCAGCCGCCCGGCGGCTCAGATCGCGGAGGCTCGCCCGGCGCCTGTCCAGCAGGCGGCCTACGAGCCACGCGCTGTCGACCCTGTCGCCGAAGCCATCCAGCTGGCCGAAGCCAATGCCGCGGCGATGGCGCAGGCGCGCCCGGCTCCTGTCGCTCACGCAGAAGATTTCCGCCCACAGAGCAAGATCTTCCAGGCGCCGCCAGCACAGCCGATGCCGCAGCCGGTGGTCCAGCAGATGCAGCCGGCCCCGCAGCCGCGCGAGATGCTGCGCGAAGCCCCGCAGCCTGTTGCCATGGCACCTCAGCGTATGCCGCGCGTCGAGGACTTTCCGCCGGTCGTCAAGGCCGAGGTGGATGCCAAGAGCCGCCCGGTGGACCATGAGAACAACAGCGGACCGATGGGCCTGCTGAAGCGCCTGACCAACGGACTGACCCGCCGCGAGGAAGAACCCGCAAGGCTGCAGCCGGCGCAGCCGCGCGAGCCCAAGCTGCGCCAGGCCGCGCCCGAAGTGCGCCGCCTCGCCAGCCAGGATGCGCAGCTCTATGCGCCGCGCCGTGGCCAACTCGACGATCAGGGCCGCCTGACGCCGCAGGTGAGGACGACTCAGGAAGACGATCAGCTGGAGATTCCGGCGTTCCTGCGCCGCCAGGCCAACTGATTGGTAAACGGACTGTAACATTGTTAACAGGCAAGCGAGGAATCGCTTGCCTGTTAACGTTTTAAATGATGTGATTTCAACGACTTACAAAGTCGCACCCATTCCAGTTCGCGGTTACACAGAGTAAGAAACCGTGATTTGGAGTCTCCCTGACGGGACATTATCTTCGCTGCCTACCATCATCGGTTTGCCGGGATTTCGGGGGAAGTCGCCCTGCCAGCCGATTCACACAAGAGCCGCGCCCTCGGGCTGGAGAAGCGGACCTAGGCATTACGGGCTTATGGGGATTGTCTTGCACGACTATCAGACGACATTGAAGACGCGCGCGTCGCTTACCGGCACCGGCGTCCACAGCGGCAAGGAAGTGTCCATCAGCTTCATGCCGGCGGATGCCGACACCGGCATCGTTTTCCAGCTTTTCAACGGTGCCGAGCAGGGCCGCGAGTTTCGTGCCCTGGTCTCGGAAGTCGGCGCCACCGACCTGTGCACCATGCTTGGTGATCCCGCCGGCGAGCATATCGCCACGGTCGAGCACATCATGGCGGCGCTGTTTGGGCTCGGCATCGACAATGTCGCGGTCGAGATCGACGGTTCCGAGGTTCCGATCTTCGACGGCAGCGCCATGGCGTTCGTCGAAGCCATCGACCAGGCGGGCGTCGAGACGCTTTCGGTCAAGCGCCGCTATATCAGGGTCATCAAGCCGGTCCGCATCGAGAACGGCGCCTCGTGGGCGGAGTTTCGGCCCTATGACGGAACCCGTTTCGAGATCGAGATCGACTTCGAAAGCCCGGCGATCGGCCGTCAGCTGTTTGCCTCCGACCTCAATGCCGATATTTTCCGTCGCGACATCGCGCGCGCCCGCACCTTCGGCTTCATGAAGGATGTCGAGCGGCTGTGGGCTGCAGGCTATGCGCTCGGCTCCTCGCTGGAGAATTCGCTGGTGATCGGCGACGACAACCGCGTCATCAATATGGGCGGCCTGCGCTATCCCAACGAATTCGTGCGCCATAAAACGCTGGACGCCATGGGCGACCTGGCGCTGGCCGGTGCCCGTTTCATCGGCTGCTTCCGCTCCTATCGCGGCGGCCACAGGATGAATGCCGCGGCCCTGCGCCGCCTGCTGTCGGATCGCACGGCGTTCGAGATCGTCGAGACGACGCGCCGGGAGCGTGGCCGCAGCGCCGAGATGAACGCCGTCAACGCGCCGCTCTACGCGCCCTGGATGATCTGATTTTCCCAGGTTTTTCGGGTTCGATGGGGGATAGCGCGTGTTGCAGGAATGCACCACCCGCCAGTGAAATTGCATTGATGTCCAAGCTGCGTCCGGCCGCCACAAAAATGTGCGATTGGCCGGAGATAGCGTTGCCGGGCAAGGCGGTTATGGTTTATGGCTGCTGCCGTCGATTAGTGCATGTCGTTCAAAAGTGGGGACCAGTTTTGAAACAATGGCATGCAACTGGCATTGAAATAGCGCCGAAAGGGCGAGATCCAATCATGTTCTTCAAGCGAGTTGGTCAATTGAAAGCACCGCAGAGGGCCGTTTTCCTGGCGCTTTCAGTAGTTGTTCCATCGCTCTTCCTGTCGGCCTGCATGTCGTCGGAGAAAGATATCGACCTGTCGACCTATGTCGACCAGACCGAGCCGGCCGATGTTCTCTACAACCAGGGCCTTGCCAATCTCAATGCCGGGCGCCTGCAGGAGGCGAGCCGCAAGTTCGACGCCGTCGACCGCCAGCATCCCTATTCGGAATGGGCCCGCAAATCGATGGTGATGGGCGCTTTCGCCGACTATCGCCAGGGCAATTACGACGAGGCGATCGGCTCGGCCAAGCGCTACCTCACGCTCTATCCATCGACCGATGACGCCGCCTATGCGCAGTACATCATCGGCTTGAGCTATTACCGCCAGATCAAGGACGTGACGCAGGACCAGAAGGAAGCGCGTCAGACCGTTCAGACGATGCAGGATCTGGTGACACGCTGGCCGACATCGGAATATGTCGACGACGCCAAGGAAAAGATCCGCTTCGCCAACGATCAGCTGGCCGGCAAGGAAATGCAGATCGGCCGCTACTATCTCGAGCGCCGGGAATACATCGCCGCCGTCAAGCGCTTCCGTACCGTGGTCGAGAATTATTCCAACACGCGCCATGTCGAGGAGGCGCTCGCGCGTCTGACCGAAAGCTATTACGCGATGGGTCTGACTTCGGAGGCGCAGACGGCCGCCGCCGTGCTCGGCACCAACTACCCTGACAGCCCGTGGTACAAGGATTCCTACAAGCTCTTGCAGAGCAATGGGCTTGCACCGCGCGAAAATGCAGGGTCGTGGATATCCAAGGCCGGAAAGATGATCACCGGCGCCTGACGTATGAGCATCGACTGAAGCGTTCACAGCGCTTTTCGGATTGATCCGGTGCTCAAACAAAAAGATAGTGCGGCGCTGCGACTGCAAATGGTCGCGTGCCGTTCTAGATTCGGGTTCTGATGCTTTCCAGACTGTCGATCCGCGATATCGTCCTGATCGAGAAGCTGGATATCGATTTCCAGCCGGGTCTTTCGGTGCTGACCGGCGAAACCGGTGCCGGCAAATCCATCCTGCTCGATGCCCTGTCGCTGGCGCTCGGTGCGCGCGGCGACGCGTCGCTGGTGCGCCATGGCGCGGCGCAAGGCCAGGTCATCGCCGTCTTCGACGTGCCGCGCAATCATCCGGCGCGTGCGCTGCTTGCCGACAATGCGATCGAGGATGACGGCGACATCATCCTGCGCCGCCTGCAGACGGCGGATGGCCGCACCCGTGTCTTCGTCAACGATCAGCCTTCGAGCGTCACGCTGATGCGCGATGTCGGGCGCGCGCTGGTCGAGATCCACGGCCAGCACGATGAACGCGCGCTGGTCGATCCCGGCGCGCATCGCGAGGTGCTTGATGCTTTCGGTGGCCATCTCGGCGCCGTCCGCTCGACCGGCGAGGCATGGCGGCACTGGCGCGCCTGCGAGCAGGAGCTGTCGCGCCACCGCGCCAAGGTGGCGGCGGCCGCGCGCGAGGCCGACTATTTGCGCGCCGCAGTGGCGGAGTTGACGAAGCTCGATCCGCAGCCGGGCGAGGAGACGGATCTCGCCGAACTGCGCGCATCGATGATGCGAGCCGAGAAGATCGCTTCCGAAATCCATGATGCGCAGGATGTGCTGTCCGGCCCGTCCTCGCCCTTGCCGCAACTGGCCAGCCTGCTGCGACGACTGCAGCGCAAGGTGACCGAGGCGCCCGGCCTGCTCGACGACGTCGTCAAATCGCTCGACGAGGCGATGCTGTCGCTCGACGCGGCGCAATCGGGCGTCGAGGCAGCACTGCGCGCCACCGAATATGATCCGCAGCGGTTGGAGAAGGCGGAGGAGCGGCTGTTTTCGCTGCGCGCGGCCTCGCGCAAGCACAGCGTCGCCGTCGACGATCTGGCGCAGCTTCGCGACACGATGTCGGCCGATCTTGCCGATCTCGATGCCGGCGAGGAGCGCCTGCACGGGCTGGAAAAGCAGGCCGCCGCGGCACGCGAGACCTACGACATTGCCGCCGCGCAGCTGTCTTCGCTTCGTCATGCGGCGGCGGTCGGCTTGACCAAGGCGGTCATGGCGGAATTGCCGGCGCTCAAGCTCGAACGCGCCGCCTTTATCGTGGAAATGAAGAGCGAGGCCGAGAGCCGCATGGAAGAGGGCATCGACCAGATCGAATTCTGGGTGCGCACCAATCCAGGCACGCGGCCCGGGCCGATGATGAAAGTGGCGTCCGGCGGCGAACTTTCACGCTTCCTTCTGGCGTTGAAGGTCGCGCTGGCCGACCGCGGCTCGGCGCCGACGCTGGTTTTCGATGAAATCGATACTGGGGTGGGCGGCGCCGTCGCCGACGCCATCGGCCAGCGGCTGGCGCGGCTGTCGAAGCGCGTCCAGGTGCTCTCGGTGACGCATGCGCCACAGGTCGCGGCACGCGCGGCGACGCATTTCCTGATCTCCAAATCCGGCACCACCGACCGTGTCGCCACCGGCATTGCCGAGATGGACCGGCCGGCGCGGCAGGAAGAGATCGCGCGCATGCTGGCCGGCGCCACCATCACCGACGAGGCGCGCGCCGCCGCCGAGCGATTGCTGCGTGAAAACACCACGGCGGCATAAGAACAACAGGTGTCAGGGATCGAGTCAGGATATGGCTCCATCCTGCTGTTCAGGAATGATTTTCCCAAAATCCTGATCTATTGTGGCGGGCCACCGTCCGGGGAAGGAAAGCATGGCTGAAAAACCTGTCGATTCGCTCAGTGAGAGCGAGGCCGAAGCCGAGCTGAAGCGGCTGGCGGAAGAGATCGCCGAGCACGACCGGCGCTACCATACCGAAGATGCGCCTGTTATCACCGATGCCGAGTATGATGCGCTGGCGCGGCGCAACCTTGCCATCGAGGAGCGCTTTCCGGCGCTGGTGCGCGAGGATTCGCCATCGCTCAGGGTCGGAGCAGCGCCCGCGGAAGGCTTTACCAAGGTGCGCCATGCCGTGCCGATGCTCAGCCTTGCCAAGGCCTATACAGACGATGATGTCACGGATTTCATCGAACGCGGGCGGCGGTTCTTCGATCGCGACAAGGAACTCGACATTGCGTTCACGGCCGAACCGAAGATCGACGGGCTATCGGCTTCGCTGCGTTACGAAAACGGTGTGTTCGTGCAGGGCGCAACGCGTGGCAACGGCGCCGTCGGCGAAGACATCACCGCCAATTTGAAGACCATCGCCGACATCCCTGCAAAGCTGAAAGGCTCGGGCTGGCCCGAAACCATTGAGATCCGCGGCGAGGTCTACATGACCTATGCGGAATTCGAGGCGCTGAAGCAGCGTTCGGCCGCCGTCGGCGGCCAGGACTACGTCAATCCGCGCAACACGGCGGCCGGGTCGCTGCGCCAGAAGGATCCGTCCGTCACCGCCAGCCGAAACCTCAAATTCTTCGCCTATGCCTGGGGTTACACGACAGCGGATCCGGCTCCGACCCAGTATGATTCGGTGCAGAAATTCGCCGAGTGGGGGTTCAAGATCAGTCCGCTGATGGTGCGGGCGAAATCGGCCGAGGAGTTGATCGCGCATTATCATCGGATCGAGGAGCAGCGCTCCGCGCTCGGCTACGATATCGACGGCGTCGTCTACAAGGTCGACCAGCTGGAGTTGCAACGCCGCTGGGGCTTCGTCACCGGCGAACCGCGCTGGGCGATCGCGCATAAATTTCCGGCCGAACAGGCGATGACGACCGTGCAGAAGATCGACATCCAGGTCGGCCGTACCGGTACGCTGGCGCCGGTCGCGCGGCTGGCGCCGGTCACGGTCGGCGGCGTCGTGGTCGAGAACGTCACGCTGCACAATGAGGATTACATCAAGGGCCTGGACTCGACCGGCCAGCCGATCCGCGACGGCATCGACGTGCGCATCGGCGATACGGTCGTGATCCAGCGGGCAGGCGATGTCATTCCGCAGATCGTCAGCGTCGTCATCGACAAGCGGCCGGCCGATGCCGTGCCGTACGAATTCCCGCACACCTGTCCGATCTGCGGCTCGCCGGCGACGCGCGAGATCAACGAGAAGACCGGCAAGGAAGATTCCCGCCGCCGCTGCACCGGCGAGCTGATCTGCCCGGCGCAGGCGGTGGAAGGATTGCGCCACTTCGTGTCGCGCGGTGCCCTGGACATCGAAGGCCTTGGTGCCGAGAACATAGATACCTTCTTCAATGCGGGATTGATCAGGACCGCCGCCGATATTTTCACGCTCAGAGATCGCCGTCCGGCCGTCACCAGGGCGCTGGCGGAACGGCGCGAGGAACAGGCGAAGCAGCGCGAGGCCGCATCGGGCAAGACGCGCAAGAACGTGCGCAGCGTCGAGGACCGCAATTATGAGGGCCTCGACAAGCTGTTCGCGGCCATCGATTCGCGCCGCGAGCCGGAGCTCGATCGCTTCATCTTCGCGCTCGGCATCCGCCATATCGGCGAAACGACGGCGGCCGTGCTTGCCCGCACCTTCTCGACCATCGAGGAACTGATCCGCGTGGGCAAGGAAACAGCGGCAGCGGAAGATCCGCACAGTGTCTTCCCCTCGGTCAACGGTATCGGCGATACCGTGATCGACGCGTTGCGCGACTTCTTCGGCAATGAGCGCAATGACGACGTGCTTGATGCGTTGCTCCGCCAAGTCAAGCCGAAGCCGTATATCGTCAACGTCTCGGCCGACAGCGAGGTCGCCGGCAAGACGGTCGTCTTCACCGGCTCGCTGGAAAAGATGACACGCTCCGAGGCCAAGGCGATGGCGGAGCGCCTCGGCGCCAAGGTCGCGGGCTCGGTTTCGGCGAAGACGGATCTGGTGGTCGCCGGGCCGGGTGCCGGCTCCAAGCTCAAGCTCGCCAGCGAACTCGGCATCGAGGTCATCGACGAGGATGCCTGGCTGGCGCGGATCGGCAAGGCCTGATGGACGGCGCATTCAAAGGGTTCGGCCCAAAAGCCATTCCGTTCCTCAAGGCGCTGGATTTCCACCAGAGCCGAGAGTGGTTTTTGGAGAACCGTGACTTGTTCGAACAGGAATTGCGCGATCCGCTCAGTGATCTCGTCGACACGCTGACCGAGCGCTTCGCAAAGGCGGGTCTCGGCCTGCGCGGCGACCGCAAGAAGTCGCTGTTCCGAATCAACCGCGACGTGCGCTTCGCCAAGGACAAGCGGCCTTACAACAGGCATTTGTCTGCCATCCTATCGCCCGACGGCACCAAGATGGAGCAGGGCGTGTTCTACGTCCATGTCGGGCTTGAGCGCTGCTTCGCCGACATTGCCTGGTGGCAGCCGGAGCCGGCGCTGCTGCTGGCGATGCGCAAAGCCATCGCGACGAAGCCGGACAGGTTTCGCGCCCTGGTGGCGGCGTTGAAGAAGAACCGGCTTGAACTCGAGACCGAAGGCCGTATGAAGCGTACGCCACGCGGCTTCGAGGAAATCAGCGATCCCGACCTTGTCGCCGCCATCCGCAACCGGCATTTTGTCGTCCAGCATGTTATCGATCCCGCGGGAATCCATACGGCTGATCTGGTCGACGAGCTCGTCGATTTCACCTTGCGCGCCAAGCCGCTGCTCGACTGGGGCAGGGCGATCGAGGGCAAGATCCTGAAGGAATAAGCGTCTAACTCAGCCGATCCAGCGATCATTTCCGCTGATCGTTTGGCTCAAGCGAATTCGTGTGACACGGCAAGCCGCGCCACCTACATACCGCGCTTCCCTTGTTGTTGTGCATGTCGTTATCCCCCTTTTGGGCGACATGCATCAGGAGTGGTTGATGGCGACGGACGTAATTTCCGAGAGCGGCGACAGAAGCGATTTCTGGCAAGGCGTGCGGCTGTCGATGCCTGTGGTGGTGGCCTCGGCGCCGTTTGCGGTGCTGTTCGGCGCGCTCGCCGTGGACAATGGCTTCTCGGTCCTGGAAGCCTTTCTGATGAGTGCGCTGGTCTATGGCGGCGCCAGCCAGATGGTCGGCATCCAGCTGTTCGGCCAGCATGTGGCGCCGTGGCTGATCGTGCTGTCGATCTTCGCCGTCAATTTCCGCCACGTGCTCTATTCCGCCGGCATCGGCCGGCGCATCGCGCACTGGCCCCTCATCCAGCAGGCGCTTGGTTATTTCATCCTGACCGATCCGCAATTCGCGGTGGCCGAGGCGAGGGCGCAATCCGGCCAGACGGTCGGCTTTGCCTGGTATCTGGGACTTGGCTTGCCTGTCTATCTGTTCTGGATCGTCGAAAGCGCGCTTGGTGCGCTGTTCGGCAAGCTGATCCCCGACACGCACGCGCTGGGCATCGATTTCCTGCTGCCGATCTATTTCCTCGGTCTCGTGCTGGGCTTCCGCAAGCGGCCTCTGTGGCTGCCGGTGGTCATTGCCAGCGCTGCCGCCTCCATCATCGCCTACAAGACCGTGGGCTCGCCCTGGCATGTCTCGATTGGCGCTGTTGCCGGTGTGCTGCTGGCGGTCATCCTGCCTCCCCACCATAGCGGCGTAAAGGCACGGCCATGAGCACGACCTTCTGGATCATTATCGCCGGCGCAATCGCGACCTATCTGACGCGCATCGGCGGGCACCTGGTGATATCGCGCTTCGATACCATCCATCCCCGCGTCGAGGCCGGCCTCAATGCCGTGCCGGCGGCGGTGCTGACGACGCTGGTAGCGCCCGAGCTGTTGAACGCCGGCCCGGCGGAATGGGCCGCACTGGTGGTCACCGCCGTGGTTTCGCTGCGCGGTGGGTTGATGGCGATGTTTTTGGCGGGCGCGGCGGTATTGATCGTGGCGCGGCAGTTCGTCGGGTAGGGCGTATCGATATTCAGGTGATGACGGCCTGCAAACGGCGGCTTCCTGCGCTTCCCCGTTCTACCGCGTCGCGGTAGAACTGAGCTCACGTACCCAAAAGTACGCTTCGCTCCGGTTCACGGAACCCATCGTTTTCGCTCGTCCTGACCTGAATCTCGACACGCCCTCGGCGCCTCAGAAAAATCAAATCTTCGCGTCGTGCGGCAGCGGCGCGGTGGCCTTCTCCAGCCAGGCCAGCGTTTCGCCGTCGAGCATCGGGCCGATCTCGGCCAGCACGCGCGCGTGGTACGAGTCCAGCCAATGCAACTCGTCACGCGTCAGAAGGTCCGACTGCACCAGCCTGGTATCGATCGGCGCCAGCGTCAGCGTCTCGAAGCCGTGCATGGCGATGTCGCCGCCCTCGATCTCTTGCGCCGGCGTCACCAGGATCAGGTTCTCGATGCGGATGCCGTAGGAGCCTTCCTTGTAGTAGCCGGGCTCGTTGGACAGCATCATGCCTTCGAGCAGCTTTTCGGTGCCGGTGCGGGCGATACGCTGCGGGCCTTCATGCACGGCCAGATACGAGCCGACGCCATGGCCGGTGCCGTGGGCGAAGTCGCAGCCGTGCTTCCACAGCGCCATGCGCGCGACGGCATCGATCTCGGAGCCGCGCGTGCCGGCGGGAAAGCGCAAGGTGGAAATGCCGATCATGCCTTTCAGCACCAGGGTGAAGCGTTCGCGCATCTCCTGCGTCGGCTGGCCGATCGGCACGGTGCGGGTGATGTCGGTGGTGCCGTCCTGATACTGCGCGCCGGAATCGAGAAGGAACAGCTCGCCGGCCTGGAGCTTGCGGCTGGTGGCGCGCGACACGCGGTAATGCATGATGGCGCCGTTCGGGCCGGCGCCCGAAATGGTGTCGAAGGAGACGTCGCGCAGCGGCATCTGCGTTTCCTCGCCAGTCCGCCGACGCGACTCCTCCAGCCTGGTGACGACCGATATCTCGTCGAGCGAGCCGGGTTTTTGCCGCTCCAGCCAGCACAAGAGCTTCGCCACCGCAGCGCCATCACGGCGATGCGCGGCGCGCGAGCCGTTGATCTCGGCCTGGTTCTTGGTGGCGCGCGGGATGCGGGCGGGGTCGGCTGCTGCAATCACCGTGCCACCATTCTTCTCGACCAGCATGCAAAGCCTGTCGGCCGCCAGCACCGGGTCGAGCGCGATCTTCGCGCCGCACTTGGCGAGGCCCACGATTGCCGCCTCGAATTCGCCGGGCTCGTGCGGCTCGGCCAGCTGGGTGAGGTAGGCGGCGACCTGGCGCGAGAATTTGCGCTTATCCATGAAAAGCTGGTGCGACCCATCGGCGGCGAGGATGGCGAAGCCGAGCGCCAGCGGCGTGTGCGGCACGTCGCCGCCACGGATGTTGAAGGCCCAGGCGATGGAGGAGGGGTCGGTCAGCACCGCATGGGTGGCGCCGTCCTTGGCGATCGCCGCCGCCAGCCGCGCCAGCTTGTCCTTGGCGAGCTCGCCGGCAAAGCCGATCGGGTGGAGCTCGACCGGGGCCACCGGCGCGTCGGGCTGATCCTTCCAGATGATGTCGATCGGGTTCTTGTCGAGCGGCACCAGTACGGCGCCGTTCTTGTCGACTGAGGCCTGCAGCGCCTTGACCTCGCTGATCGTGTGCAGCCATGGATCGAAGCCGAGCCGTGCGCCCTTGCCAAGATTGTCTTTCAGCCAGACAGCCGGCGGATTGTCGACCAGGCTTTCGATTGAAAAGACGTCGAGATCGACCTCGCTGCGCACCTGCAGCGTATAGCGCCCGTCGACAAAGACGAAGGCGCGGTCGCGCAGGATGATGGCGACGCCGGCCGAGCCGCTGAAGCCGGTCAGCCATTTCAGCCGCGCCGAACGATCGGCGACATATTCGCCCTGATGCTCGTCGGCACGCGGGACGATGAAGCCGTCCAGCCCGTTGGCTTCAAGCCATTGGCGCAGCAGCGCCACGCGCGGTTTGCCGACGGCCGGGTCGCCCGCGGAATCGAAGGTCTGGAACATGGTGGGCCTCCTGCATGTCCGCGCAACCGTAGCGTACGGTCGCGGAAATCGGAATCGATTTCCGGCTGCGCGCAACCTGCTACAGCATCGCCGGACTGACAACTGGGGGAATTTGGTCCAGGCTCGGTCGGTGCCGGTCTAATGCTTCAGGTGGATCGTCACCCAGCCCTCGCGGTGCAAGGTTCTGACATGGCGGAAATTCTGGCCGACATAGGCCGAGATGACCGCGTCGCGCTGGCGCTCGAGGATGCCCGACAGCACGATCGAGCCGCCAAGTGCGATATGATGGGCCATTTGCGGCGCCAGCCGCATCAGCGGCCGCGCCAATATGTTGGCGACGATCAGATCGAAGGGTGCGCGCTTGCCGAAGATCGGATGGTGAAAGCCGGGCGCGGTTGCTGTTTCCACCAGTGCCTTGACGTGGTTGAGCCGCGCATTGGCGGCAGCCACCCGCACCGCCACCGGATCGATGTCGGTGGCCAGCACCGGAATGTGCGCCAGCTTGGCGACGGCGATCGCCAGTACCGCGCTGCCGGTGCCGAGGTCGAGCGCATTGCGCGGGTGTTCGCGCCGGACCACTCTTTCCAGCATTTCCAGGCAGCCGGCGGTGGTGCCGTGATGGCCGGTGCCGAAGGCGAGGCCGGCTTCGATTTCGATGGCGAGTTCGCCGCTGTGGCGTTTCCTGCGGTCATGTGCGCCGTGGACGAAGAAACGTCCGGCACGCACCGGCTTCAGCTCTTCCAGCGAATGCGCCACCCAGTCGATGTCGGGCAGGGGCTCGCGCTCGATCGGCTTCGACAGGGAAAGGCCGGCAAGGATGTCCTTCAAGCGGGTCTCGACCGCATCGATGTCGCCATCGGCATAGAGCGATACTTCGTGGATGTCCTTGTCCTCGTCGACCTCCAGCACGGCGATCGGCAGCCCCTCTTCCTCGAAGGCCGCCTCAAGCGCCGCGAAAATGCTGACGGACTCGATCTTTCCGGTGGTGAAGTAAAGGCGCGTCTGGGTCATGAAATGGTAATCAGCCTTTCGCCGCCAGCCGCTTCAGCTTGGCGATGGCCGTATCGGCGCTTTCGCCGTAGGCGATTGTGCCGGCAAAATCGCCCTTGGCGTTGAGCAGCAGCACCGAGGCGGTATGATCCATCGTGTAGTCGCCGTCGCCGGTGTCGACCTTCTTCCAATAGATGCCGAACGACTTGGCCATGGCATGGACCTTGTCCGGAGCGCCCGTGATGCCGACGATGCGGTCGGAGAAATTGCTGACATAGGCGTTCATCACCTCAGGCGTGTCGCGCTCCGGATCGACCGATACGAAATAGGCGTGCAGGTTCTTGCCGTCGTCGCCGAGCGTCTTCAGCCAGCCGGCCAGTTCGAACAGCGTGGTCGGGCAGACCTCGGGGCAATGGGTGAAGCCGAAGAAGACGACGCTGGGCTGGCCCCGGAAGGCGGCTTCGGTGATCGGCGCGCCTTTCTGGTCGACCAGAGTAAAGGCGGCCCCGAATGGCTCGCCGCCATAGTGGCCGCGATACCAGTCGAAGGTCAGCCAGCCGATGCCGGCCGCCATCAGGACGAGAATACCGACCAGGATAGAACGCATCATCAGAAAAGTCCGTCTGCAGAAATCGTCGCGTCGGCTCAATGCCGCGCCTGTGCGACAGTCTTAGCGGTTCGGCCCCGTTCAGGCAAAGTGCCGCGTTGCCGCAACCGCAGCGGTGTCGACCTATCTGCTTGCAAAGCCGGGCTGCTCGCCCCACCTGTGACCGGCAACTCGAACCGCAGGAGGGTCCCTTGCAACGACTGATTGGGCACGGACTGATTGGGCGAAGACTGATCGGCGGTGCCTTGGCCGCGTGCGTTGTCCTAGGTGCCGGGGCCGCCGTGGCCGATGAAGTCGGCAAGGTCGGCGTCGACTGGCTCGGCAACGACATCATCGTCGAGGCGATCAAGGACCCCAAAGTGGAGGGCGTGACATGTCACGTCTCCTATTTCGATCGCGGCATCATCGATCGCCTGCACAAGGGCAACTGGTTCGAGGATCCGTCCGATTCCTCGATCTCCTGCCGCCAGACCGGCCCGATCACCATCGGCGACATCGACATGAGCGAGGGCGGCGAGGAAGTGTTCAAGCAAGGCATCAGCCTGATCTGGAAGAAGCAGGTGGTGAACCGCATCTACGACAAGGCCAACGAGACGCTGATCTATCTCTCGCATTCGCGCCAGGTGCAGAACGGCTCGGCCAAAATGTCGGTCACCACTGTGCCGCTCTACGGCCAGAACGTGGTGTGGAGCAAAGGCAAGCCGCAATAGGCGATTCAGTTCCTTCCCGGGCGCACGATTGGCCCCGCTTGCGGGACCAATCGCCTAGGGGTAAAGCCGCCGGCATGGACCGTTCCGAAGATCTCGTCCCGAAAGACCCCGAGCCACGCATCCATCCGACCGCGGAGTTGAAGGCGTGCAAGCTTGGGCGTTATGCCTCGATCGGCGAGCGGGTGGTGCTTCGCGAGGTCACCGTCGGCGACTTCTCCTATTTCGAACGCCATTCGGAAGCGATCTACACGACGATCGGTAAATTCTGCTCGATCGCCGCCAACAGCCGCATCAATGCGCTGGAGCATCCCATAGAGCGGCTGACCCAGCACAAGCTCAGCTACCGGCCGAACGAGTATTTTCGCTGGCTGGGCGTCGATGCCGCCTTCCGCGAACGGCGGCAGGCGAAAGCCGTGACCATCGGCCATGATGTCTGGATCGGCCACGGCGCGGTGATCATGCCCGGGGTCACCATCGGCAATGGCGCGGTGGTCGGCGCCAACGCAGTGGTGACGCGTGATGTGCCGCCCTACGCGATCGTCGCGGGCGTGCCGGCGAAGGCTCTCCGGCCACGCTTCGCTCCGGATATCGCGGCGCGGATCGAAGCTCTCGCCTGGTGGAACTGGCCGGTCGAAAAGCTCGCCAGAGCGGTTCCCGACATGCAGGCAATGCCGATCGAAGCATTCTTCGATCGTTGGGAAAACGACGCCGTCTGACCAGCTCAAGACGTCGACGGTAACCAATTTTCTTAACGTAAAATATTAAAGTTAAGAAATGGAAAACGGATTGTATCCGTGAAATTAAACACTCCAAGGTTGCAAGACTTTCGGCAAAATGCACTACTCGTTTCGGGGGTAAGTCGTAAGAAGTCGAAGAAAACACTACTAGCAACAATGGAGAGAAGTCATGAAGAGGTTCGCTTTTGTACTCACCGCTGCTATGGTTTCGTTCTCGACTGTCGGCGCCTATGCCGGCGGCTGGGGAGGTAGCTCGGGTAGCCTGATCAATGTGTCGCCGTCCATCGGTGTCGGCCAGGTGACCGCGCTCAATGGCATCCTGAGTGGCAACAACATCCTGAGCGGCAATGTCGTCCAGGGCATTCTGAACGGCAACAAGACCAACGTCCTTACCGGCGTTCTCAGCGGTATCGGCGTCAATGTCCTTGGCGGCAACAGCTACAAGCTGGGCGGCCGTCACTGAGCAGGAAAGTCACGGGCATCCTTATGTCACGTGTCGTGGGCAGGAGGGTCTTCAACACCCTCCTGCCTCCGCTTGTGGGCCTACCCAGTCAAGCGCGGGAATGAGCTAGATCTTCGCCCGCAGGCCCACAAATGCATCGACCGTGTGTTCGCGCTCGTCGATCACGGTCTTGAAGGTCTCGGAAACGTCGACGCGAACGACAATGGCCATCGATTTGGTCGCGTTGTAGGTCGCTTCGGCATAGACGCCCTTGCGGCGCTCCTGGTTCTCGTAGAGCAAATTGTCCTTGAGCTCATAGAAGATGCCGGAAGCGATGCCGAGGTTTTCGCGCACCTTCATGCCCAGTTCCAATTCCGCGCGCTGCAGCCACGAAGCCAGGGGGTCGTCGGTTTCGGACGTTTCGTAGCGACCGAAATAGGTGCCGCGCAGCTCGAAGCCGTGCGGCAGAGGCTTGCCGAACGTGACTTGCCAGGTCGGACGCCAGCGCTGGTAGATGTTATCGGCGCCACGCAGGAACTGCGCACCCAGGGCCACGCCGAGCGTCGAACCATCGGTGGCCTTGTAGGCCGCCTCGGCGCGCAGCGTATAGGTGTTGAACGATAGGAACAGCGGCGGGTAACCGATTTCCTCGACGCTGGCGAAGAGCGCAGACGCGGACGCGCCGAAGGCAAGCTGGCCAACTGTCCGGGTGACCCGAGCCGCCAACTGGAAGAGATTGCGGTCGGCATGCAGCTTCGCCGGCAAGATGAGATCTTCCTGGAAATGCGTCGCGCCGAGCTTTTCGTAGCTGTCGGCGGCCTCGAGGATCAGCGATGTGGCGTTGCCGAGGTCGATGCCGAGTTGTGTCTGGGCGCCGAAGACCTGCTTGAACTCCCGCGTACCCAGCGTCAGCGGGCCGATATCCAGATTGTCGCCGGTGCTGGAGACGCGATAGCTCAGCGATCCCCTCAGTTCGAGGCCCGGGCCGAGCCGGCGGAAGGCCTCGGCCGACAGCGACAATCCGCGGTCGTCCTCGATCGACGTCTTGTCGTAATGCGTTACCTGGAAGTCCGCGCTGAATTTCGCGTTGGCGTCGTTGTCGCCCCATTGCTGCTGCAGCGAACCGCGCAACAGTGTGTACCAGTCCTTGACCGCATGGTCGCTGTCCAGCGCGTTGTTGGTCCAATGCCTTTCGAGACTGCCGGTGATTGTCGGATCGGTCGCTATTTCGGCAGCCGGTGCTGTTGATGGTTCTGCCCTGGCGGTCACGGCCGCGCAGGCCATCAGCAGGCCTAGGCCGGCGCTGCCAAGCAATCTGCGGGAAAGTGGAGCGACCGTCTGTCCTTCTGCCGGTCGGCGCTTTCGGGAAACCATGCTCCGCGCTCTCCGGACTGAAACCCCTTCCGCCATGCGGGGGTGGCGCAGCGGAAGGGGCTGGAGGTAAACCGCTGTGAAGCGGAAGGAACAGGCACTCTTGCCTGCAGGAGTACTGTGGCATTGAACCCATAAGGTGTGTTTTCCAGACTATTCTCCCTATGCGTGTAGGCAATTGTACCTGAGGTATTTGTTCGCATGGGGAACCTGAAGCGGTCGCTGATTGTTTCTCATCGCGCCGCAGCGTCGAGGATTTCGATAGATGGAAAAGCATTTCACCAAGGTTGCCAACTGGGTCGCCCGCATAGCCGGCCTGCCGCCGACATTCGCCGTCTGTTGCCTCATCATCATCGCCTGGGGGGTGAGCGGTCCGTTCTTCGGCTTTTCGGACACTTGGCAACTTGTCATCAACACGGGCACGACCATCATCACCTTCCTGATGGTCTTCCTGATCCAGAACACTCAGAACCGCGACGGCGCGGCGATCCAGGCCAAGCTCGACGAACTGATCCGGGTCGGCAAGGGCCACAACCACTTCATCGGCATCGAGCATCTGACCGAATCCGAAGTCGAGGAAATCCGCGCCAAATGCGAGCGTGCGGCAAAGCGGCATGACGAACAGATCGCCGACATCGCGGCGAAGAAGGCCGTGGCACAGAAGCGCGGGTCGAAAAAGCAAGCGGCCTGAAAATCAGCCTTTCATGAAGGCTGCGAAACTGCCTTTGTGGTCCGGATGCCAGCGCGACAAAGCGGGGCGGTTCTCGATGATGTCGCCGATCGCCCAGGCCATGCGCTTTTCATCCAGCGGCCGGGCCGCCTCATTGTCCGGGCACAGGATGTAGAAATCTCCCCTGGTCAGGGATTCCAGCATGAAATCCACAACCTGTTCGCCGGTCCAGGCGCCGGCCGGTTTTTCCGTCGCACCCTCGGTCAGACCGGTAAAGGTGAAGCCGGGGATCAGCAGATGGGCAGCGACATGGGGGCCGGGTTCGTTGCGCAACGCGTGCGCCAGGCCTTCCGTGAAGGTTTTCACTCCTGCCTTGGAGACATTGTAGGCAAGATTGCCGGGCGGCGTGGTGATGCCTTGCTTGGAGCCGGTGTTGACGATCAGACCCGGCCTGGCCGAGGCCAGCATGCGCGGCGCGAAGGCCTCCACGCCATGCACAACGCCCCAGAAATTGATGTCCAGCAGCCGTTTCCAGGCATCGCGGTTTTCCCACGGCTTTCCGGGGTTGTCGCCGACGCCGGCATTGTTCATCAGCAGCGACACGCCGCCGAAGGCGCCGAACGCCCTCTCGGCGAGGCGGTCCACCTCATCCGCCTTCGAAACGTCGGCGGCGACGGCAAGCACGGCACCGTCGCCGGCAATCGCGGAAACGGCGCGCGAGGCGTCGTCAAGCCGCGCGCCGCCAATGTCGGCCAGCACGATCTTCATGCCTAGCAATGCAAGCCGCTTGGCGGCCGCCAGACCGATGCCGCTGGCAGCGCCGGTGATCACGGCGGCATTGCCTGGAGCAAGCGCGGGCAGGGCGGTCTGGATCTCGGCGTCGGTGATCATGGGCGATGGATTCCTTGTTCGAAGGCGCCGAACTTAGCGCCGGAACGGGCCGGTGCAAGCCTCTGCTCGTCTTGTCGGGTTGACCAGTCCGGCCGAGGCTGCGCATGTTGCCCTTTGTCCCCGCAAAAGAGATTTAGGCCTGGGGACAAACGGAGGTTCCTGATTGACGGACTGGGTTGCAATTCTGAAGGAGCAGACCGCCATTGGCGACCAGATGGGCCGCGAGGTGCCGCAGATGATGGCCAATCCCGACATCAGCGAAGCGCAGGTGAAGACACTCTTTTCTGCGCTGGAGAAACAAGCCGAGTTCGTCGAGAAACTGCGCATGGCGCTGGAAAAATTCGGCCATGATTTCTCGATCATCAAGGCCGCGGAACGGCTGGAGGAGCTCTATGCCGACCTCGCTGCATCGGTGGCGGAAAAACTGAAAGCGATGCGCAAGTAGGGCAATTTGGGAAAGCCGTGCAGCGCCCTACCTTGAAAATGTGTGAAGACAACTACTTTTCGATCACCCGCGCAAAGCGCCTATCCGGTACGAGCCATATCATCGCGACCAGCACATAGAGCACGACGCCGATCCACTGGCTGACGAAGGTCAGCACGACGGCCACGATATAGACAGCCAGCGAGAGCTTCCCCTTGCGGTCATTACCCAGCGCCTTGGCAAAGGCGGTATCATTGCCGTGCAGGCGATGCAGCGCGGCGGCGAGTATGGTGTAGGCGATGGCGCATAGCGCGAGGTCGGTGCCATAGACTGCTACCGGCACCGGCGCAAAGTGGTTCTCGCCCATGAAGGCTGTGGTCACCGGCATCAGCGACAGCCAGAACAGCAGATTGAGGTTCGCCCACAGCACGCGCCCGTCGACCCGCTGAACGGTGTGGAACATGTTGTGCAGATTGTTCCAGTAGATGCCGACATTGATGAAGGACAGCACGTAGCAGAAGAAGATCGGCCACAACGGCACCAAGGCGGAGAAATCCTCGCCATGCGGCACTTTCAACTCAAGCACCATGATGGTGATGATGATAGCCACGACGCCATCGGTGAATGCCTCGACCCTGCCTTTGCCCATGGATCCCCACCTTTGCCCGCGATGAATTGTCGAAAGAGAGTAACGCTAGCGGATGTTGAGGAACCAATAAATGGCAACCGCGAAATTCCTCAACCATGTCCAAAGAAAATCCGGCATCAGTCCCGCTGGCCAGGACTGTTACGGCCACCCACCTGTTGACTTTTCTTGGCTTGGCCGCTCCTCTTGCAGGGCAATCTTGGCCGAAGCAGGTGAACGGCCGGGATTCGAATGGAGGGGACCGATGAGATTTCGTTTTCTGCTTGTGGCCGCGACCATCCTGGCCGCGGTGTTCGGGACGTCCGCCGCGGCCTTCGCCTACAGCGCTCACACCTCGACCAACCTCAACGTCCGCAGCGGGCCGGGAGCGGGATACGCCAAAGTGGGAACGCTGCCCGCCGGCTTCAGGGTCAATGTCACCGGCTGCCAGCCGGGCTGGTGTAGAATCCATGGCGGCGGCGTGAGCGGCTGGGCCAGCGCCGGTTATCTTGAACGCTCCCAGATCGTTCGCCCGCCAATCATCATCGTGCGTCCGCCGCATCGGCCGCCACACTGGCACAAGCCGCACCGTCCTCCGCACCATCGGCCGCCGCACAGGCCGCGTCCTGGCAAGTGCAAGATCGCGCCCGGCTTTGCTTGCAGGTAACGCCGACCGGTTGAACGATAGATGACGGATCGGAGCCGCTGGCCCCGATCCGAGCCTGTTCAGCCGGCGGACATCCCGCTCAAGCAATGTCCACCGTGCTGTCAGGAGCCTGCCTGTCGGTTGGAACGTCGTGGATGAAACCGCGTTAGATCCTCGATCCCCGAAATTGGTGACGAGGTTGGCCATGGCCATTCGCGATTTTGCGCATACGCACGAAGGGGCAGGTGGCGATGCTCTCGCAATCCCCACCGTCGCCGCGATGATTGCGGTGCTGTTTGCCGGCAGCACGGTGCTGACGCCGCTCTACATCGTCTACAAGCAGCAATTCGGCTTTTCACAAATCACCCTGACGCTGATCTACGCCGTGTATGTCGTCGGCAATCTGGCGGCACTTCTGATGTTGGGCAGCGTCTCCGATATTGTCGGACGCCGGCCCGCGAGCCTGGCGGCCATGCTCGTCGCCATCGTCAGTGCGCTTGTCTTCCTGTTTGCCGTAAACGTCGTCTCGCTCGACGTCGCCCGCATCCTGAGCGGGCTTGGCATCGGCGTCGGCGCGGGGACCGGAACCGCGTGGATTGCCGAGCTTCTTCCCGGCGCGGACAAGTCGCGCGCCAGTGTGATTGCCACCAGCACCAATTTCCTCGGCCTCGGCCTCGGCGCACTGATTTCGGGATTTCTGGCTGAATACGAGCCATGGCCGTTGCGGCTGATCTTCATCGTCTATCTGGCAGCACTTGTGGTGGTGACGATCCTGGTCTGGCGCACTCGCGAAACGGTGGCGAAGCCGGGCGGCCTCGGGCGGATCTCCTTGCGGCCGCGACTTTCCGTCCCGGAGGAAATCCGTGCGCGCTTCGTCGCGCCGGCGGTGACCGGCTTCGGCGCGATGGCGCTGGTCGGGTTCTACGCCGCGTTGGCGCCGAGCATCCTGGCGCAGCAGCTGCATGAGACCAACCATGCCGTCGCCGGCGCGCTGTTCTTCGAGCTGGCGATCGTCACCGCGATCAGCATTGTCGTTCTGATGCACATGAAGAGCAACAAGGCGATGCTGGCTGCGCTGGCATTGATGATCCCAAGCGTCTCGTTGGTGATGGCGGCGCAGATATTGGCCTCGATGGCACTGATGGTTGCTGCGACGGCCTGTTGCGGCGTTGCGGCGGCGCTTGGTTACCGTGGCGGCCTGCAAGTGGTGAACGAGATCGCGCCCAAGGATCGTCGCGCCGAAGTGGTGTCCAGCTTCTTCATCTGCTGCTTTGTCGGCAACGCCTTGCCCGTCATCGGCATCGGCATCGTTTCGACCTATGCCAGTCCCGTCGCTGCCAGCCTGGCGTTCGCCGGCATGATCGTGGTGTTTGCGTTGGTGGCGCTGGCTTTTGGGCTGAAACAACAACGGCGTTGAGGGCCTGGAGCGGTCCAGCGGAACCGGGTTGGCTTCAGCCGTTCGGTGTTTCAGGCGAAAGATGCGCGCGTCCGCGCGGCACGCCAAGACCGGTGTCCGGCGGCTCGCCGGCGGCCGGCCTGTCCTCGATCATGTGCGTGGTGCGCCAGCGGCCGAAACGATAGTAGGCCGCCGCCAGTACAAGCGAGCTGATCGAACCCGCCGGGAAGCTCCACCACAACGCTTCCTCGCCGATCACGCCACGCATGAAATAGGCAAAGCCGGTGCGCACGACCAGCACCGAAATGACCAGGATGATCAGCGGCGGCATCACGGCACCCGTGGCTCGTACGGTGGCAAACAGCACGATGGTTATGCCGAACAGGATGAACGACCACGAGGCGACATTGTTGATGTGGACGGCGATGTCGATCGCCGCGCTGTCGCGGCTCAGGAACAGGCTCAGCACCGAACGGTCGAAAACCGACAGCACGGCAACCAGTGCGCCGGTCAGGACGAGGTTGAAGCCGACGCCTGAGGCGGCGATGCGGCCGATCCGGTCCCAGCGCCCGGCGCCGACATTCTGTGCCGCCATCGAGGACACCGCGGCGCCGATGGCGAGCGCCGGCATCTGGATATAGGTCCACAGCTGGGCGGCGATGCCGTAGGCGGCGGCGACCTGTGAGCCGTAGGAATTGACTATGCCCATCACCGTCAGTGCCGCCGCCGAAATGACGATCATCTGCAGGCCCATCGGCACGCCCTTGAAGACGACGATGCGCAGCAAGGTGGGATCGGGCCGCAGCAGAGCGAGGTTGGCGCCGGCCAGCCGCAGCGGATGCTTGCGCACATAGAGCACGATCAGGATGGCGATCACGCTTACCGTCTGGCCGATCAGCGTGGACGTGGCGGAGCCCGCGATGCCGAGTTCGGGAAACGGTCCGATGCCGGCGATGAGCAATGGGTTGAGCACGATGTCGAGGACGACGGCCAGCGCCATGAAGAAGAAGGGCGTGCGTGAATCGCCGGCACCGCGCAGCACGGTCATGACGAAGGACAGAAGGTTCATCATCGGCACGGCGACGAAGATGATGCGCAGATAGGAGCGCGCCAGCGGCAAGGCGTCGGCCGGTGTGCCGAGCGTGTTGAGAATGGCGTCGACCCAGATCCAGCCGCAGACCGCGAAGATAACCGAGACGAGGAAGAAGAACGTTGCGCTGGTGCCGACGATGCGGCGCGCCTCAGGCAGGTCGCGGGCGCCGACCGACTGGGCCACCAGGATGGTGGCCGCCATGCCGATGCCGAACACAGTGCCGAGGATCAGGAACAGGACGAGGTTGGCGTTAGAGGTGGCGGTCAGCGCCGATTCGCCGAGAAAACGGCCGACCCAGACGGCGTTGATCGAGCCGTTGAGCGACTGCAGCACGTTGGAGCCGAGCACCGGCAGGGCGAACAGCAGAAGCGTGCGCGGGATCGGGCCGCTGGTCAGGTCGCCGGTGCGCCGGCGCGCGGGCATTTTTTCGTCCATGGCGGGCAACTCGGCGGATGGTGATTTGGATCCAGTCCACGATGATATCGCAGGCGGGACCGAGATGCACCCTTGCGAACGCGCCGCACTGAAAGCCGCTGCTTCGTTCATGCCCAGCCGCGAGCCCCAGCGGACGCGCCAAGCGCGCCCGCCTGGGCAGTGGTGGTTACTTCCTGGCGAGACCCGGCAGCGTGACCTGATAGACCAGGAACATGGTGTCGACATCGGCGCCGTCTTCCGCCTTGTAGGGTGCGCCGACCTGAAAACCGTCCTGGGCGAGGAAGTCGTTGTCGTTGGCGACGAACAGGAAGTAGTCGTCGGGCAGCTTCGGATCGAGAACGCTGACCACCGACATCGCCTCCCACTTCTCCGACAGGTTGTTCTTGTCGTTCGGCGCGCCATTGTGCAGGCCGAAGCGGCCGAGTTCGCCCTTGTCGTTGATGTCGATGAACGGCGTCAGCTTGGCCGGCATCACCGACGGGTCGAGCACGCCCTTGGGCGCCAGCGGCTTGTCGGCGGCATCGAAGGCGCCGCCGGCGATGTCGGTCGCGGCCGAGACGTCGACGACGAAGATCTGGCGCACCAGCGAGGTGTCGCCCTTCAGCCCCTGGCCGTTGCCGCTGTCGCGCGCCAGCATCAGGAAGGTCTTGTCGGAGAGCGCCACGATCTCGCTCTGCGCGGCGATCTTGGTCTTGCCCTTGGCATCCTTGAACACCGGCAACGGCACGACATACTCATGCGCCAGTTTGAGGTGGGCGAGGTCGGACGCGTCATAGACCAGCGCACGCGTGTTCTGGCGCGTCGCGGGCGAATCGCCGCCATCCTGCCGGGGCGCCGATTGCAGCACCGCGATCAGGAACTTGCCGTCCGGCGTCATCGCCATTCCCTCCAGGCCCTGGTTGTTCTGGCGGCCGGTCTCGGGGTCCTTCGGATCGGGCTCGGCGGCACCGGGTCCCGGATTGTCCGAGGCGAAGTTCGGCGTGCCGTGGCGCATCGGCACGAAGGCGGCCGGTGGCTGGGTTGCCGACAGCAGATGCCCGTCGGCGGAAAACCGATAGATGTTCGGGCCGTATTCGTCGGAGATGAACATCGAACCATCGGGCAGCCGCACGATCGCCTCGTTGTCGAGCGCCAGCTTGCCATTGTCGGCTTGCGGCAGGATCGGCATGTCGCCGCTTGCCGCGCGCACGCCGTTGAGTGGGTCGAGGCCTGTGGCATCAGCCCCCTTGTCGTCGGTGAGAAGCATGGTGTCGGCGAGCGTTGCCTTGACGCCCGTCTGCTCCTGGCCGGCAGCAGGTGCCGCGCCCGGTGCGACCGGAGCAAATTCGATGGCGATCGTGTTGAGGCGCGGCCGGTAGTCGGTGGTGCCGACGACATTGTAGCCACGGTCCGGCAACAGCCAGAGCGAACCCCTGTAGCCGGCGGTGTCATGCGTCCAGCCTGATGCGTCGATCGCCATGCCGGAACCCGAGCCGAAGGTCTCGCCGAACTTGTCGCGCTGAGCGGCCGGGATGCGGCCGACGCCGACCAGCCCCTTGTTGACGAGGCCGCCGACGGTCGCGGTGCTGTCGGCGAGTGCCGGCGCCAAGGCGGTGAACAAGGCCAGCGCGACGCCAAGCGACGCGGGTCGATACAGGTGCTTCATGGATAATCCTCTTTGTGACGGATGTGCCGGAGCGGCCGCGGGACGAAAAACTGAAAGAGGTGCGACATCGATGATGCTGCGCAAGCCTCCCCGAAATGCGGTCTACGGCGCGAACATGATGCTTGCGTGACAGCGCGCAGTGCATGCCGGCGGTCGACGAAAAACGATGCGCGCGCCGGCACTGGACACTTATGTCCAGTGGATATATGCTCCAGTCTTCGGACCAACCGTGGAGGGGAAGCCTTGAAGTCGCACTACCGCGCAGTCGTCATCGGAGGTGGCGTGGTCGGAGCCTCGGTGCTCTATCACCTGACGCGGTTCGGCTGGAGTGATGTGGCGCTGATCGAGCGCGCAGAACTGACGGCCGGTTCGACCTGGCACGCGGCGGCAGGCTTCCATGCGCTCAACGCCGATCCCAACGTGGCGGCGCTGCAGGACTACACCATCAATCTCTACCGGGAGATCGAGGCCGAATCCGGCTGGGATATCGGCCTGCACATGACGGGCGGCGTCAACATCGCCAGCGATCCCGCGCGCTGGGAGTGGCTGAAATCAGCCTGGGCCGTGTTCCAGTCGGTCGGCATCGAGACCGCGCGCCTGGTCACGCCCGACGAGATCAAGGCGATCTGCCCGATCGTCGACGTCACCGGCGTGCTAGGCGGCCTGCATGATTCCAACGAGGGTCACCTCGACCCGTACGGTACCACGCATGCCTATGCGGGTGCTGCGAAGAAGCGCGGCGCCGACATCATCTTGCGCAACCGGGTCGTCGAGCTGAAAGCACGTGCCGACGGGCGCTGGGACGTCATCACCGAGCAGGGCACCATCATCGCCGAGCATGTCGTCAATGCCGGCGGGCTGTGGGCGAAGCAGCTCGGCCGCATGGCCGGCGTCGACCTGCCGGTGACGCCGATGGAGCACCACTATTTCATCACCGATGACATTCCGGAGATCGCAGCACTTGACAGGGAAATCGGCATCGCCGTCGATCTCGACGGCTTTTCATACCTGCGGCAGGAGCGCAAGGGTGTGCTGCTTGGCGTCTATGAGCAGAACCCAAAGCACTGGAACATGGACGGAGCGCCGTGGGATTACGGCATAGAGCTGATCCCGGAAGACATCGACCGCATCAGCCCGGAACTCGCCAAGGCGCATGAGCGCTTCCCTTGCCTGGCGACGGCCGGTATCCGCAAATGGGTCAACGGCGCCTTCACCTTCACGCCGGACGGCAATCCGATTGTCGGGCCGGTGCGCGGCCTGAAGAACTACTGGGTTGCCTGCGGCGTCATGGCCGGTTTCAGCCAGGGCGGCGGCGTCGGCAAGTCGCTGGCCGAATGGATGATTTTCGGCGAACCGCAGGCCGACATCTTCGGCATGGATATCGCTCGCTACGGTGCCTTCGCCGCCAACCGCGAATATCTCAGGCAGACGACGCGCCAGTTCTATTCGCGCCGCTTCGTCATGACTTTTCCCAATGAACGGCTGTCCGCCGGCCGGCCGCTGAAACGCCCCGGCGCCTATGACGGCATGAGCGCGGCGGGATGCGAATGGACGGCTTCCTGGGGGCTGGAAATCCCGGCCTATTTCGCGCCGATGGGATTTGCCGAGAGCACGACGCTGCGGCGCTCCAACGCCTTCGACATCGTCGGCGAGGAGGCGCTGCAGGTGCGGCGCGCCGCCGGCCTCGTCGATATCTCGGCCTATGCGCGCTATGCGGTGTCGGGGCTGGGTGCGGAGGCGTGGCTCGACCGGCTGCTCGCCTGCCGATTGCCGAAGCCGGGGCGGGCCGGCCTGGCGCCGATGCTCGGCCATGACGGACGGCTGAAGGGCGACCTCACCGTCTTCAACTGGGGCGGCTCTTATTGGCTGATGGGCTCCTACTATCTCCGGGAATTCCACATGCGCTGGTTCGAGAGCCATGCGGCGGAGGGCGTCACCATCGCCGACCTCTCCGACACGATGAGCGGCTTCCTGCTCACGGGGCCGAATGCGCGGGAGATTCTGGAGCGCACGACGCATCAGGATGTTTCCAGCGCAGCATTGCCGTTCATGGCCTGTGGCGCATTCGACATCGGTATGGTGCAGGCACGTGTGGCGCGGCTGTCGATCGCGGGCGAACGCGGCTTCGAAATCAGTTGCCCCGTGACCATGCACGCCACTCTGCGCGACACGCTGCTGGCTGCGGGCGAGGATCTGGGCCTTGCTGAAATCGGCTACTATGCGCTCAATGCGCTGCGGCTGGAGAAGAGCTTTGGCATCTGGTCGCGTGAATTCACGCAAGGCTATACGCCGGGCCAGACCGGTCTCGACCGCTTCATCGCTTTCGGCAAGAGCGACTTCATCGGCCGCGAAGCAGCGTTGAAACAGCGGGAGGCCGGCAGCGGCCAATGCCTGGTGACGCTGGAAATCGATGCGCTCGACGCCGATGCCAGCGGTTTTGAGCCTGTCTGGCATCAGGGCCGACGCGTCGGCTTCGTCACCTCGGGCGGCTATGGCTATACGGTCGGCAAGAGCCTGGCGCTGGCTCTGGTCGACCGCGATTTCGCGGGCGAGGGCACCGCGCTCTCCGTGCATGTGGTGGGTGAGGAACGGCCGGCGCGTGTCGTCGCGGCCTCGCCCTACGATCCCCTGGGCAAGGCAATGCGGCAATGAGGAGGATTTCCGATGGTCGATGACGCGGCACGGGACGGCAGGCGCGAGCGCCGGCGTGGACGCACGGGCGAGGCCGGCAGCGAAAGCAGCCGCCGTCCCAATTACCATTCGCTGAAGAACCCGTTCCTGCCGCAGCCGATCTTTTCGGACGACCAGGTGGCTTCGATCCACGACACGGCGCTGCGGGTGCTGGAAGAGCTCGGCATCAAGGTGCTGCTGCCGCAAGCGCGTGAGCATTTTGCCAATGCCGGCGCCCTGGTCGATCCAGACACCGACATGGTGCGCATCGGCCGTGACATGGTGACGGCGGCACTCGCCTCGGCGCCGAAGTCGATCCACGCTTACGCCGGTTCGCGCGCCCGCGATCTGACGCTGGAGCTCGGCTCGATGACCTTCCTGGCCGGGTGCGGGGCGCCGAACGTCACCGATCTCGAGCGCGGCCGGCGGCCGGGAACACTGGCGGATTTCGAGGATCTGATGCGGCTGGTGCAGCATTTCGATGTGCTGCATATGCTGGGGCCCTGCATCGAACCGCAGGATGTCGACAACCGCTTTCGGCACTATGCCGTCAACCGCGCGCAGTTGACGCTGTCGGACAAGCTCCCGTTCGTCTTCGCGCGCGGAACGCCGCAAGTCGAGGACGGGTTCGAGATGCTGCGGCTGGCGCGCGGCTTGTCGGAAGAGGAGTTTCTGGCAAGCGCGCATTGCTACACCGTCATCAACACCAACTCGCCGCGTCAGCTCGACATTCCGATGGCGCAAGGCATCATCGATTTCGCTCGCGCGGGCCAGGTCTCCGTCATCACGCCGTTCTGCCTGGCGGGCGCCATGGCGCCGATAACGGTCGCCGGCGCGCTGACGCTGCAGCATGCCGAAGCGCTGGCCGGGCTGACGCTGGCGCAGATCGTGAGGCCGGGTGCGCCGGTCGTCTACGGCTCGTTCTCCTCCAATGTCGACATGAAATCCGGCGCGCCCGCCTTCGGCACGCCCGAGCACGTCAAGGCGACGCTGGGCGCCGGCCAACTGGCGCGCTTCACCGGGCTGCCTTGGCGGTCCGGCGGCGGCAGTGCGGCCAACATCTCCGACGCGCAGGCCGCGCACGAGACGCAGTTCGCGTTGTGGGGTTCGGTGCTGGCCGGGGCGACGATGTGCATCCATGCTGCCGGCTGGCTGGAGGGCGGCCTCAGTGTCTCCTTCGAGAAACTGATCACCGACATCGAGGCGCTGCAGACGGTGGCTGAACTTTGTGCTGCGACGCCCGGCGACACCGACACGATTGGTTTCGAAGCTATCGCCGAGGTGCAGCCGGGCGGGCATTTCTTCTCGGCCGGCCACACCATGGCCCGCTACCGCACCGCCTTCTACGAGCCGCTGGTGGCCGACTGGTCGAATTTCGGCAACTGGACGCAAAGCGGCTCGAAGACGGCGAGCGAGCGCGCCACCGGTGTCTGGAGGCGGGTGCTTGCCGATTTCGCGCCGCCGACCTCGGCCGTCGCCACATCAGGCGTGCTGGACGAGTTCATCGCGCGGCGCACGGCAGAGGGCGGAGCGGCGCCGGTGTCTTGAGGCTGGCTCCCGCTGATCGCCCTGGTTGTGGCGTGATCCGGAACCTATAGCGCCTCCCGCGCATTCAAGGCTGCGGCCGGTGCACTGCGCACCGGTGTGCTGTTTGAGGGGAGGACGACATGGGTTTCGACCAGTATCACGAACCGCCTGAAGAACTGTCGCAGGAGGTGCGGACCTTTGCCCGCATGATCACCTCGCTGATCGAGGAGGCGGAAGCGATCAGCTGGTACGAACAGCGCATGTCGGTGGAGAAGGACCCGCAGGCGCGCGCCATCATGAAGAACGCGCAGGGCGAGGAGTTCAAGCATTTCGGCATGGATCTCGAATTCCTGCTGCGCCAGAAGAAGGACTGGCGCGCGGAACTGAAGGAAATCCTGTTCACCACGGGCGACATCGTCAAGGCCGGGGAGCGAGGCGAGAAGAAGGTGGACTAGGGTATGTCGATATTCAGGTGAGGCCGGCCTGCAAACGACGGCTTTCTGCGCTTCCGGTGCTCACGGACCCGAATGTCCGCTCCGCTCCGGTTCTCAAAAGCCATCATTTTCGGCTCGGCCTGATCTGAATCTCAACACACCCTGGCTCAGCGTTTGACAAATTCGCCAGGTCCTGCTGCTGCGATTAATCGCTGTCGCGCGCGACCAGTTCCAGCGGCCAGACCTCGCGGATGATCCGCGGACCTTCCGGGCCGGCGAAGGCGGGAAGCGACGCCAGCAGCATTTCCGCGAGCCGTTGTCCCATCGGCTCCAGCGCCGGGCGGAAGGCGGTCAGGGCTGGCGAGAAATAGCGGCAGAGCGGCGTGTCGACGATGACGGTCACCGCCATGTCGTGGCCCGGCCTGATGCCCATCTCTGCCAGCGCCTTGCAGCCGCCCAGCGCCATTGCGTCATTGTTGAAGATGATGGCGGTCGGCGGGGCCTTGGAGCGCATCACCTGCGGCGTCACCTCGTAGCCGCCGGCCTCGTTGATGAAGCCGGACGCGATCAGCTCGGGGTCGACCGCGATGCCGTGCCGCCGCAAGGCCTTGCGATAGCCGGCCAAAAACAGATAGCCGAAATTGAGGTCGAGCGACGGGCGGACGGCGGCGATGCGGCGGTGGCCGCGCGCCACGAGGCGGTCGACCGCGTCGGCGCCGGCCTTCTCGAAATCGAGGTCGAGGGAAGGGTAGGACTTGGTTCCGGAGCGGCTGCGGCCGAGCGTGGCGAAGGGGAAGCCGGCCTGGGTGAGATAGTCGATGCGTTCATCCTCGCGCCGCGTCCAGGCCAGCAGCACCGCATCGGCGCGGCGCGTCTCGACGACGCGGCGCAGGCGCTCCTGCTGGTAGTCGCCCGGCGCGCCCATGACCACGGTCAGGTCGAGCCCGCTTTCCGCAAGCCTGGCCTGCAGCCCGATCAGGAACGGAATGAAGAACGGCTCGCCATATTGCTGGTCGCCCGGATGCGGCTGCAGCATGAAGGCGATCGAATGGGTGGCGCCTTGCCGCAGACTGCGGCCGGACTGGTTCGGCGAATAGTTGAGCGTCCTGGCCGCCTCGAGCACGCGCTGGCGCGTGTCGGCATTGACGTCGGCGCGGCCGTTCAGCGCCCGCGACACCGTGCCGATCGAAATGTTCAGGTGACGGGCAAGGTCATGAATGCTGGATGCCAAGTGACTGTACTCCCCTTGCTTGGCTAACACCGGTAGCCGCTCAGGCCAAGGCGACAGGACGATTTTCACGAGCGGCCAATTGACATTCTACGCCTTCGGGTGTGTTCTCGTAAACGTTTACGGAAAAACGTTTACGGTCATGCCGTGGATGCCGTGACGATCGGTCTGGAGGGACCGAGCGGAGGAGGAGCGCCGGATGATCAATGCCGTCCTGGTCGGCTGCGGAGCGATGAGCAAGGCCTGGCTCGATGCCGCGCAGCAAGTCGACGGGCTCGCCATTGTCGGCCTTGTGGATCTCGATGCCGACAGGGCACGGGCGAGGGCGCAAGAATACGGCCTCACCAATGCCGTCATCGGCAGCAATCTCGACGCCGTCCTCGATCAGATCAAACCGCAAGCGGTGTTCGATGTCGTGGTTCCCGCCGCCCGGCGCGCGGTCGCGCTGTCCGCCTTTGCGCACAATTGCCATCTGCTGACGGAAAAGCCGCTCGCCGACAGTCCGGAAAATGCGCGCGCCATCGTCGAGGCCGCGCGCCGCGCCGGGCGCATCCATGCGGTCGTGCAGAACCGCCGCTATGTCGCCAATGTCAGGCGCATCCGGAGGTTCCTGGACTCCGGCGCCATCGGTGCGCCGACCAGCATCCACGCCGACTTCTTCGTCGCGCCGCATTTCGGCGGTTTTCGCGAGGAGATGACCCATGTGCTGCTGCTCGACATGGCGATCCACACCTTCGACGCCGCTCGCTACATGGTGAATGGCGAGCCGGCCGGCGTCTATTGCCAGGAATGGGAGCCGGCCAGTTCCTGGTACAGGCAGGGATCTTCGGCCAGCGCCGTCTTCGATCTCGGCGACGGCAAGGTCTTCACCTACGCCGGCAGCTGGTGCGCGGCCGGCTTCCGCACCAGTTGGGAAAGTGCATGGCGCATCGTTGCCGAGCGCGGCAGCCTCATCTGGGACGGTCATGACGATTTGAGGGCAGAAGCAGTGATGCCGGGCCGCGAGGGAATGTTCGACAAAACCCAGCCGATCGAGGTGCCGCCGCTCGATGCGTCCGATCGCGTCGGCGGCCATCTCGGCATTCTCCAGGATTTCATGCACGCCATCGAGACCGGCACCGAGCCGGAAACGCGCGGCGGCGACAACATCAAGAGCCTGGCCATGGTTTTTGGCGCCATCGAAAGCGCCGAGACCGGCCGCCGCGTGACAATCGCAGAGGAAGCACAATGACGCCGAACCCGCTTCTCGACATCCGGATCGGCACCATGGTGCGGGCCAATCTCGACGACCCGGCGGCTTACATCAAGCAGATCCTGCCGCTCGGCTTCGAGAGCATCCAGCCCTTCTTCTGGCAGACGCTTGGCGGCAAGGATTTGCCGCGGCTGGCCGGCCAGATCCGCGAGGCGATCGGCGATGCCGACGTCACCGTGTCCTCGCTCGGCGTGTTCGGCAATCCGCTGGAAGACGGCGAGGTCGATCGCGGCGTGCTCAAGGCCTGGGAGACGGTCATCGACAATGCGCATCTGTTCGGCACCTCGATGGTCAGCGGCTTCACCGGCCGCCTGCGCGGCAAGAAGCTGACCGACAGCCTGCCGCGCTTCAAGGAGGTCTGGGGACCGCTGGCCAGACGCGCCGCCGACAAGGGCGTGCGCATCGCCTTCGAGAACTGCGCGATGGACGGCAACTGGGCCGCCGGCGACTGGAACATCGCCCACAATCCGGACGCCTGGGAGCTGATGTTCAACGAAGTGCCGGACGACAATCTCGGGCTGGAATGGGAGCCCTGCCACCAGCTCGTCTATCTGATCGATCCGATGCCGCAGATCCGCAAATGGGCGCCGCGCATCTTCCACGTCCACGGCAAGGACGCGACGGTGCGCTGGGATGTCATCCGCGAGCATGGCGTGTTCGGCCGGCTGCCCTTCGTGCAAATGCGAACGCCGGGCTTCGGCGACAGCGACTGGACGCGGGTGATCAGCGAATTGCGGCTGGCCGGCTACAAGGGGGCCATCGATATCGAAGGTTGGCACGACCCGGTCTATCGCGGCGACCTCGAGATCACCGGCCAGGTGCGGGCGCTGGAATATCTCAAACAATGCCGGGGAGGGGCCAGCTACCTGCCGAACCCGATGTGAGGATCGGCCGGCGGGAGGAGCCGGCCGGGATGTCTGCAACGCACATTGCCGAAGCGAATGTCGAAACCCCTCGCTTGCGAGGACAAAAAGGGAGGATAAGTGCATGAGCATGACGATGAGAAGGACAGTTCTGCGCTCGACCGTCGTGGCCGCCGCCACGGTGCTTGCCGCTGCGATCTCCACCTTGCCCGCGCAGGCGCTCGACGCCAAATGGTGCAAGGACGTCCACATCCGTTTCTTCGTCGGCGGCGCCGAGGGCGACGCTTTCGGCACCATCGTCTACAATGGCGCCAAGCAGGCAGAGGCCGATCTGGGGCCGAAGGTCGACTACATCTTCTCCCAGTGGGACATCGAAAAGATGGTTCAGCAACTGCGCGAGGCCGTCGCGGTCAAGCCCAACGGCATCGCCATGATGGGCCATCCGGGCGACGCATCGATCATGCCGCTCGCCGAACAGGCGCACAAGGATGGCATCAAGATGATGTACCAGAACGTGCCTGTGCCGAAGGTGGTGGAAGCGTTCGGCGGCGGCTATGTCGGCGCCCAGCAGGAACAGCAGGGCCGCGCGCTCGGCGCCGAGGCGTTCAAACTGGGCAAGCTGAAGGCCGGCGACAAGGCGATCATGATCGGTCCGTTCGAAAACGAAAGTCGCGGCGCGCGCGAACGTGGCACGGTGGCGGCGCTCAAGGAAGCCGGCGTCGAGGTCATCCAGTTGTCCTCACCGCCGAGCGGCGAATGGGCGTCCGATCCCAATCTGGCCATTCCGGTGATCACCGCGGCGCTGCTCAACAATCCCGACGTCAAGGCGGTCGGCTATCCCGGCGGGCAGATGCTCGGCAATGTCTCGACCTATATGCAGGCGGCCGGACGCAAGGCGGGCGAGATCTTCAATTTCGGCTTCGACACCAGCCCGCAGATCGTCGAGGGCTTCAAGGGTGGCTGGGTGCAATTGACCGCCGACCAGCAGCCGTTCCTGCAGGGCTATCTGCCGATCCTCAGCCTCTGCCAGCAGGTTGTGCTGGGGCTGGCGCCGATGAATGTCGACACCGGCGCCGGCTTCGTCACGCCCGAAAATTACGAGATCGTCGCCGAGCTCGCCAAGCAGGCGCTGCGCTGACCTCCCAAGCCGCCGGCCGGGATCTCAGGCCCCGGCCGGCGGGACCGCTGGCGACGACGCCGGCACGAGACAATGAAAGCGAGCATCCGATGGCCGAACGCCTCATCGAACTGCGCGACATCAGCAAGTCCTATGGCCAGGTCTATGCACTGGGCGGGGTCAATCTCAGCGTCGACCGCGGCGAGGTCGTCGGCCTGCTCGGCGACAATGGCGCCGGCAAGTCGACGCTGATCAAGATCCTCTCGGGCGTGGTCAAGCCGACCAGCGGCGAAATCCTCGTGCGTGGCAAGCCGGTGACCGGGTGGAGCGCGGCGCGTTCGCGCGAGGCCGGCATCGAGACGGTGTTCCAGGACCGGGCGCTGGCCGTGCAGCAGACCATCGTTCGCAACATCTTCATGGGCCGCGAGCTGACCGGCTTCATGGGCTTTCTCAGGGTCAACAAGGAGATCGAGGAGGCAAGCCGGCTGATGCGCGAGATCGGCTTCACCTCGAAAGTGTTCACGCCGCAGTCGATCGTCGGCCAGCTTTCGGGCGGCGAACGCCAGGGCGTGGCGATCGCCCGCGCCATCTACAAGCAGGCCGAGCTGATCGTCCTCGACGAACCGACGACGGCGCTGTCGCTGACCGAGACCGCCAAGGTATTCCATTTCGTGCGCCAGGTGCGGGCGAGCGGCCGCTCGATCCTGTTCATCGGCCACAACATCCATCATGTCTTCGACATCGCCGACCGCTTCGTGGTGCTGGACCGCGGCAAGGTTGCACTGACGACCGACCGCAGCGAGGTCAAGTCGGCCGAAGATCTCATCAACTTCATGGAAGAGGTCGCGCATCCCGGCGGATTGGCCGGGCTGCACGATGCCGGCGACGCGGAGCAGAGAGCACGATGAGCAAGACCATGGAGCCCGACCTGCACGAGCCGTCCTCCGGCATTCCCCGTCCCAGTTCTCAGAAAGAATGGAGGCACCCATCCGATCACTGGATGCGCGGCTTCATCCTCGACAACCGTGCCGCGCTCGGCACGCTCGCCGTGTTCATCGTCATGATGACGGTGTTCCTGATCGCCAACCCGACCGTTTTCACCACCTGGTATCTCTACCGTTCGGTGCTGACGACGCTCCCCGTTGCGCTGTTCGTGGTGGTGCCGCTGGTCTTCGTCGTCACCTGCGGCGAGATCGACCTGTCGTTTCCGGCAACGATGGGCTTCGCCTCATGGGTCTTCGCGCTGGTCGTGCAGGCCGGCTACGATCCGTTTCTCGGCATCGCCGCGGCACTCGTCACCGGCATGCTGCTCGGCTTCCTCGTAGGCTCGCTGGTCGTCTATGGCGGGCTGTCGTCGTTGATCGCCACGCTGGGCATGAATTTCCTGCTGCGCGGCCTGATCCAGATCATCAACGAGGGCAAGTCGATGGCGCTGACCAGCCTCAGCGACAGCTGGGCCTACACGATCTTCTCCAGCCAGCTCCTGGGCATTCCGGTGCAGATCTTCTGGGCCATCGGCTTCGTCGTGCTGTCGGCGATGCTCTATAACCGCCATCGTTTTGGCGCGCAGGTGAGGGTGGTGGGTGACAATCCCGACAGCGCCCAGCAGATGGGCATCGACGTCAAGCGCGTGCGGGTGAAAGTGTTCGTCTTCGTCGGCATCGGTGCGGCGATCGCCGGCACCTTTTCGGTGATGATCAACTTCACCTGGTGGCCGACCGCCGGTGACGGCTATCTCCTGCCGGTGCTGGCCTCGGTGTTCGTCGGCGGCACGCCGACCTGGGGCGGCATCGGCACCGTCGTCGGCGGCGCCATCGGCGCGGTTACCGTGTCCTTCATCCAGACCGGCGTCGTGGCGGCGGGATTGAGCGGTTTCTATGTGCAGTTCTTCAACGGGCTGATCATCATCCTGTCGCTGCTGGGGCACAAATGGAATCAGGCGCGGTATCGGTGAGGGGCTGTTTCGTTGGCGGACCGCATGCCTTGACGATTGGCGTAGACATCAATCACTTCGTCATCCTCGGGTCTGCGCCGCGTCGCTACGCTCCTTGCTTCGCCCGTGGATGACGAAGGTGAGGCTTCCGCGGGGAAAACGCCATCTTCACACCGCAGCCACAAACCCATCCAGCACGCGTTTCTGGCCGGCTTTGTCGAAGTCGATGGTCAGCTTGTTGCCTTCGATGGCCGAGATGTTGCCGTTGCCGAATTTCTGGTGGAAGACACGGTCGCCGACGTTGAAGGCGGACGGCTTGTCGGAGACGGATTTGGCGACCAGCTCGCCGTCGATGGTGCGGCCCTTGACCGAGGTGCGGCCGGCGCCGTAGCCGCTGTCCGTCTCGCCGTAGCCGATGCGCTCGACCTGGTGGCCCGAGCGCGAGCCCCAGTTGCGGTCGGTCGCCTCGGTGCGGTTGGCCTGCGCGCGCTGCCAGCCCGGCGTCGCATAGGTGTTGGAGAAGGCGCCGGATTTTTCGCTGTCGGCGCCGACATTGTCGAAGCGCGAGGCGCCATAGGGGTTCTGCCGTCCTGCGCCCTGGCCGCCGCGGCCGGAGGCAAAGGAACCGCCGCCATAGGAATTGCCGTAGCCGCCGTAGGAGTTGCCGCTTTCAGCGACCTCGACATGGGCGTTCGGCAATTCCTCGAGGAAACGCGACGGGATCGTCGACTGCCATAGGCCATGGATCTGGCGGTTGGAGACAAACCAGATATGCAGGTTCTTCTTGGCCCGCGTCAGGCCGACATAGGCGAGGCGGCGCTCTTCCTCCAGCCCGGAGCGGCCGCCTTCGTCGAGCGCGCGCTGATGCGGGAACAGGCCTTCCTCCCAGCCGGGCAAGAAGACGGTCTCGAATTCGAGGCCCTTGGCCGAATGCAGCGTCATGATCGAGACGGCGTCGAGCCCGGCATTCTGTTCGGCGTCCATGACCAGCGCGACGTGCTCGAGGAAGGAGCGCAGCGATTCGTACTCCTCCATCGAGCGGATCAGCTCTTTCAGGTTCTCCAGCCGGCCGGGGGCTTCGACCGAGCGGTCGTTCTTCCACATGTCCGTGTAGCCGCTCTCTTCGAGAATGGTCTCGGCGAGTTCGGTGTGCGGCGTGGTTTCCAGCGCCTTCTGCCAGCGCTCGAAATTGGCCGCCACTTCGCGCAAGGCAGCGCGCGGCTTCGGCTTCAACTCGTCGCTTTCGGCGAGCTTGGCGGCGGCCTCCAGCATAGGGATGCGCAGCGCACGGGCGGTGTCGTGGATCTGGCGGATGGTGGCTTCGCCCAAGCCGCGCTTGGGCACATTGACGATGCGTTCGAAAGCGAGGTCGTCGGCGCCTTGCGCGACGACACGGAAGAAAGCCATGGCGTCGCGGATTTCCAGGCGCTCGTAGAAGCGCGGGCCACCGATGACGCGGTAGTTGAGGCCGAGTGTGATGAAGCGATCCTCGAAGGCCCGCATCTGGAAGGATGCACGGACAAGAATAGCCATGTCGTTGAGATTGTGCTTCTGGCGCTGATAGGCCTCGATGGTCTCACCGATGGCGCGGGCTTCTTCTTCGGAATCCCAGGCGGCGTGGACATTGACCTTGCCATCCTCGGGATCGTTGCGATCCGTGAACAGCGTCTTGCCGAAGCGGCCCTCATTGTGAGCGATGAGGTGGGAGGCGGCACCAAGGATGTGCGCGGTCGAGCGGTAGTTGCGCTCCAGCCGGATGATGGTGGCGCCGGGGAAATCCTTGTCGAAACGCAGGATGTTGTCGACCTCGGCGCCGCGCCAGCCATAGATGGATTGGTCGTCATCGCCGACGCAGCAGATGTTTACGGTGGCGCGGGTTTCGGCCGAAGAGCGCCCAATCTCCCCCTCAAGGGGGGAGATCGGCTTGCCTTGAGGCCTTTGCGCCAACAGCCGCAGCCACATGTACTGGGCGGTGTTGGTGTCCTGGTACTCGTCGACGAGGATGTACTTGAAGCGCTTATGGTATTCCTTCAGCACGTCCGGATTGGCGCGGAAGATGCGGATCGGGTGGCACAGAAGGTCGCCGAAATCGCAGGCGTTCAGCGTCTTCAGCCGCTCCTGATAGGCCTTGTAGAGTTCGCGGCCCTTGCCGTTGGCGAAGGCGCGCGCGTCGCCCTCGGCAATGTCGGCGGGGCCTTGCCCCTTGTTCTTCCAGCCGTCGATCATCTGGGCGAACTGCTTGGCCGGCCAGCGCTTGTCGTCCAGACCTTCGGCCTGGATCAGCTGCTTGATCAGCCGCACGACGTCGTCGGTGTCGAGGATGGTGAAGTCGGAGCGCAGGCCGGCGAGTTCGGCATGTCTGCGAAGCAGCTTCACTCCAATCGAGTGGAAGGTGCCGAGCCATGGCATGCCCTCGACATTGCCTTCGCCGATCAGGACGCCGATGCGGATCTTCATCTCGCGCGCGGCCTTGTTGGTGAAGGTCACCGCGAGGATCTGCGACGGGAACGCCTTGCCGGTGGCGAGGATGTGGGCGATGCGGGTGGTGAGCACGCGGGTCTTGCCGGTGCCGGCGCCGGCCAGCACCAGAACCGGACCCTCCGTTGTTTCAACAGCTAGCCGCTGCTCCGGGTTGAGGCCCTTCAGATAGTCGGGTGCGTTGTTGTGTCCGCTGCGGGCAGCCATGGCGCGCGCGGCGATACCCGACGGGGCCGAGGGCCGCGCATTGGGTTCGTCGAAAAAGGGCATGTCTTCGGAAAAGCCGGACATCGCCCCCGAATGTAGTGATTCGGTGGGGAAAGACCAGAACTGTCTACGTTTTGTTCCGCTAAAGTGCTGGCGGCAAGGATGTACGGGCTGTTCAGGCCTTGCGGTAGCCGAGAGCGACGAAAAATCGCTGCCCTAACGAACGCGCCTCATCGGTCATCACGGCGCCGAGTGCCGTCTGCATCCGGTCGTAGTAATGGCTGCCCGCAGGGGACGCGAGAAATGCCGCGTAAAGCCTGAGATCGTCGAGCGACAAGTCACGATAGGCGAAAGCATTTCCTTCCATGATCCCCTTTTCGGCTTTTTCACGAAGGTTGCCGGCCTGCTTATGCACCAGCACCATTATCTGCTGATCCGATAAAGGCTGCCCGGCTGCCGCGAGCATTCCCGAAACCATCGCATAGCCCATGTTCAATGCGATCGCTTCAGCCATGTCCACGGCGCTGGTATCGTCGACGATTTTCCGGTACAGCGCGAGCCGTGCCGGATCTCCCGCCTGAAGTCCTCCAAGGATTTTCGGACCTTCGATCTTCTTGCGCCCCACGGCTTGCGGATCGGACGCTTGGATCTCCAGGGCTGTGACCCGCCTGCCCAATGGTGAATCGAAGAAAGCAGCCAGATCGGTGAGATCGACGGGCTGCAACCGGCCCGTCATCCGCGCCTCTACGGCTTTCTCCATCCTGTCAGCGTCAAAAGCGCCTTCAGCGGCGGCGGACAAGGCTTCCTTGACTTTTTCCGGCCCCGGCACGGATTTGATGCCGGCGACTATGCTTGGGCCGAGGCCGGCCAGCATCTCGTGGAAGCCGCTTGCCTTGTTGATCTCCTCGAGCGTTTGTGCCGACGCCGGTTGACTGCCAGCCATAAGCACGACGAAGCCGAACAGCGCGCCGGCAATGCGCATCCATGGCGGAAAGACGAAGGGCATGACTCGGTCTACTCCACGGTGATGCTGCGACGGAGACTGCTCGATAACCCGACCGCAGGCAAGATGAATTGCCACCTTGGCGTGTGGGCCAGCTTGACAGGCGGGGCGGGCAGGAGAAAGCTGTGCGCAGGGCAGGAACGGGACATCGGGCTGTCCTTGGCGTGGCAAAGCGCAACAGTCGAAGGAGTATCATCTTGGCTGTCACCATCACCTCCCTCATTCTTTTCCTCATCGGCCTGGCACTCGGCGGCGGCGGCATCCGCCTGGCGATGCTGGGCGGCAGCTGGTACTATGTCGTTGCTGGCTTTGCCTTCCTGATCGCCGCCTGGCTGCTCTACCGGCGCCGGTCCACCGCACTGTGGCTCTACGCGGCGATCGTGCTCGGCACGCTGGCCTGGGCGGTCTGGGAAACCGGCTTCGACTGGTGGGAACTCGGGCCTCGCGGCGGCGTCATCGTGCTTCTCGCTTTGTGGCTGCTGACGCCGTGGGCGAGGCGGGGTCTTGTCGGCCCTGACGCACGCGCGCCGCTGATCCTTGCCGTGCTGGCATCACTGGCCGTCGCCGGTTATTCGATGACTTCGGATCCGAAGGACATTGCCGGCGAACTCGGCACCGACAAGGTGGTCGCCAACGCCAATCTCGGCAATGACGTGCCGGCCGGCGAGTGGCACTATTACGGCCGCACGCAGTTCGGCCAGCGCTATTCGCCGCTCGACCAGATCACACCGGACAATGTCGCCAAGCTGCAGCCTGCCTGGACCTACCAGACCGGCGACGTGAAAGGACCGGACGATGTCGGCGAGACCACCTATCAGGTGACGCCGCTGAAGATCGGCGACACGCTCTACATCTGCACGCCGCATAATTTCGCCATCGCCATCGATGCCGCGAGCGGCAAGGAGAAATGGCGCTTCGATCCCAAGGTCAAGCTTGACAAGGACCGCCAGCACCAGACCTGCCGCGGTGTGGCCTATTACGCCGATGCCGCCGGCGCCGCCGGCCAGCCCTGTGCGACCCGCGTCTACCTGCCGACCTCGGATGCGCGGCTGATCGCGCTCGACGCCGCCAACGGGCAGATCTGCCCGGCTTTCGCCGAGGGCGGCACGCTGAACCTTCTGACCAACATGCCCTATCCGAAGTCGGGCTATTATTACTCGACCTCGGCACCGCTGATCTCAGGCGGCAAGATCATTGTCGGCGGCGCGGTCAACGACAATTATTCGACACAGGAGCCGTCCGGCGTCATCCGCGCCTACGACGCTGCCACCGGCGCGCTGGTGTGGAACTGGGATTCCGGCAATCCGGACCAGACGACGCCGCTGCCGGCCGGCCAGACCTATACCGCCAACTCGCCCAACATGTGGTCGACGCCGAGCGCCGACGAGAAGCTCGGCCTGCTCTACGTGCCGCTCGGCAACCAGACGCCGGATCAGCTCGGCGCCGGGCGCAGTGCCAATGTCGAGAAGTTCTCGTCGTCGATCACCGCGCTCGACCTCAACACCGGACAGGTGCGATGGGTGCGGCAGACCGTGCACCACGATCTCTGGGACATGGACGTACCGGCGCAGCCGAGCCTGATCGACATCACCAAACCCGACGGCACGGTGGTGCCGGCGCTGGTCGGACCGACCAAGCAGGGCGATCTGTATGTGCTCGACCGCCGCAGCGGTGAGCCGGTCATCGCGGTCAACGAAGTGCCGGCGCCCGGCGGCGCGATCGAAGGCGACCACACATCGCCGACGCAGCCGGTCTCCGACCTCACCTTCATGCCGAAGCCGCTGACCGGCGCCGACATGTGGGGCCTCACCATGTTCGACCAGTTGGCCTGCCGGATCGAATTCCAGGGCCTGCGCTATGAGGGTCGCTATACGCCGCCTTCCGTCCAGGGCTCGCTGATCTACCCCGGCAATTTCGGCACCTTCAACTGGGGTGGCGTCGCCGTCGACCCGGTCCGGCAGGTGCTGTTCGGCATGCCGACCTATCTGGCGTTCAAGTCGCAGTTGATCCCGCGCGATCAGGTGCCGCCGCCGGACGAAGGGCGGGGCAGCGAACAGGGGCTGAACCGCAACGAGGGCGCGCCCTATGCGGTGGTGATGGGACCGTTCCTGTCGCCGCTCGGCATTCCTTGCCAGGCGCCGCCCTGGGGCTATGTCGCCGGTGCCGATCTCAGGACCGGCAAGATCGCCTACAAGCACCGCAACGGCACCGTCTACGACATGACGCCGCTGCCGCTGCCGCTGAAGGTCGGCGTGCCCGGCATCGGCGGGCCGATGATCACCGCCGGCGGCGTCGCCTTCCTGGGGGCCGCAGTCGACGACTACCTGCGCGCCTACGACCTGACATCGGGCAAGCAGCTGTGGCAGGCGCGGCTGCCGGCCGGCGGGCAATCGACGCCGATGACCTATACGGTCGCCGACGGCCGCCAGTTCGTGGTCATCGTCGCCGGCGGCCACGGTTCGGTCGGCACCAAGCCTGGTGACTATGTGATGGCCTACGCGCTGCCGAAGTAGGGGCGACAGGGTAACGCGATCTTTCAGAGGTCGCGCCGCCCCTCATCTGTGCCGGTATCTTTTCCCCGCATAGTGACGGGGAAAAGTGCCCGACTGGGCGATGAGGGGCGGGAATCTTCCGATCGGCCCGTTGTCGATCAGCCAATCCCCAAATGACCCTTCAGGCTGGGCACCGAGCCGAGCACCTTGTTGGTCAGGTCGGGGCCGGCGGCGGCTTCGGCCTGCTGGATCAGCGTCGCGCCGGCCTTCTGGATCTGCGCCATGTCGAGCCCGGATGCCTTGAGCGCGGCGATGCCGTTGATCAGCGCGCCGGCCTTCTCGCCGAGAACGCCGCCAAGCGCGCCCTGCAACGACGACAGAAAACCGCCACCGCCGGCCGGAGCGGCGGCCATGACGTCATATTGATGGGCGAGGTCGTCGGCGCCGGGGATCCTGGCGAAGAACGCCGAGGCGCTGGTGCCCTCCGCCTCGTGTTCGAGCACCGAGAAAATGGTGCCGACGACTTTCTCCGTCGTCGCCTGGTCGAGGCCCGCCTTCTGCGAAACGGTGTTGACGATGTCCTGGACGTTCATGGCGTCACCTCAACCCTGGGTTTTCGTGTTGCGGTTCCGCTCAGTGCGGACCCTGATCAACGATAGTCTGCCTGCATTCACAACCATCGAGCGCAGGGCCAAAGCGGCGGCCACCGCAAGGACGACCGCGCTGGCGAGGATCGGGGAAGGCATGGTCATGGTCTCGCTTCCTTCTGGGTCTGCACGCGGTCAAGATACCGTCGATAGCCACCTTCCTTCACGATTGTGGCAGCGCCAGCAGGATTTATCGCCAATGACTAAAAAGTGATGACACGGCCGCGCATGGGCACCGGCTTTGCTGCCCGGACGCGGCCGGCGGCATACGCCTGAGGCGATCGACGGCAGCGATGAGTGCTCGACTGGATGATGCCGGCTTGGTCCCTATGTAGCTGGGAATTGAAGCCCGAAGCAGAGGAGCCCATCCATGACGAGACCCGACGCCAAGCCCACCATCACCCAGGCGATGATCGACGCCTATGACGAGTACACGCATCTGACGCTCGATCGCCGCCGGTTCATGGAGCAGTTGACCCGGCTTGCCGGATCAGGTGCGGCGGCGGCGGCGATCGCGCCGCTTCTGGCGGCCAATTCGGCGCAAGCAGCAATCGTCGCCGACAACGATCCGCGCGTGAAGGGCGAGGACATCAGCTACCCCGGCGGCAGCGGCGAGATGAAGGGCTATCTGGTCAAGCCGGCGAACCAGGCGGGCAAGCTCGGTACCGTCATCGTCGTGCATGAGAACAGGGGGCTCAACCCGCATATCCGCGATGTGGCGCGGCGCGTGGCGCTGGAAGGCTTCGTGGCGCTGGCGCCGGATTTTCTGTCGCCGCTCGGCGGCACGCCGACCGACGAAGACAAGGCGCGCGACATGTTCGGCAAGCTCGATCCGGCGCAGACCATCGCTGACGGTGTTGCGACCGTCGCTTTCCTCAAGAGCGACAAGGACGGCAACGGCAAGGTCGGCGCTATCGGCTTCTGCTGGGGCGGTGGCACGGTCAACATGCTGGCCGTCAACGCGCCCGATCTCAGTGCCGGCGTTGCCTATTACGGCATGCAGCCGAAGGCCGCCGATGTATCCAAGATCAAGGCGGCCTTGCTGCTGCACTATGGCGGACTCGACGAGCGCATCAATGCCGGCATCGACGCCTTCAAGAAGGAACTCGACGCGGCGCATGTCGACTACACGGTCTATGTTTATGAAGGCGCCAACCACGCCTTCAACAACGACACGTCGGCGGCGCGCTACGACAAGAAGGCGGCTGACCTCGCCTGGGGCAGAACGATCGCCTTCCTTCGGGAAAAACTGAAATGACTTCAGCTGTCATGCCGCCGGCGCCCAGGCGGTTTCGAAGGCCGGCGACAGGGTGAAGCCGGCCGGCCGCGCCGAAACGGGGGGCGGGCGGCGCACGCCTTCCTGCAGGTACCGCAACGCCGACGTCAGCCCGTTCATCGTGTAAGGCTTGGCTATGACGCCGATCGCGCCGGCGAAATGATCGGGGATGCGCTTCGGATTGGCGGTCATGAACACCACCGTCGAACTCTTCCTTTCGCCTATGTACTTGGCCACGTCGATGCCGGACGGCCCGTCACTCAGATGGATGTCGACAAAGACGATGTCGGCTTCGGTCGCATCCGCCATGGCCATGGCTTCCGTCGAAGAGGTCGCCCAGCCGACGACGCTGTGGCCGGCGTCCTCGACAAGGCTCTCCAGCTCCATTGCCAGCAGCGCTTCGTCCTCGATGATCAGGACCTTGAGCGGCTCAATCATGACACATTCCCTTTTTCCTGAGGTTCGTTCGGGATCGAGATAACGACCTTCGTGCCGGGGCCGGTGTCGCGCCATTCGATCTCGGCATGCAACTGGCGGGCGAGCGATTTGATCAGCCGCATGCCGAACGAGGCATCGCCGTTGGCGTCGGCCATGCCGACGCCGTCGTCCGACACCTCGATATTCAAATGGCCGTCGGGCTGGCTCATTTTGATGCCCAGGCGGCCGGCCGACATTCCGTCGGGCTTGGACTTGAAGGCATGCTTGAGAGCATTGGTGACGAGTTCGTTGACCATCAGAGCGACGGGCGTTGCCTTTTCCGCGGAAATGACGATCGGTTCCAGGTCGAGAGCCGGACTGATCTCAGAGCGCCCCGACGCCGTCAGCAGGTCTGTCACCAGATCCTTGGCGAAATCCGCCACATCGAACTTGCTGACGTCCTTCGACTGATAAAGCCGCCGATGCACGGTGCTCAGGGCTTCGATGCGCTCCAGCATGGTGGTCAACGAACGCCTGATCGCTTCGTCCCGTATGGTCCGCCGCTGCATAATGATGAGGGAAGAGATCATCTGCAGGTTGTTTTTCACCCGGTGATCCACCTCATGCAGCAAGGTGGTCTGCGCCTCGAGGGCGGCTTCCAGTTCCGCGGTGCGTTCCTTCACCGCCTTTTCGAAGCGGTCCTTGTCCGCGTTAATGCGACTCTCCGATTGTTTGCGATCCGAGACGTCGAGCTGCGATGCGAAAAAGAACTGCAAATCGCCTTTGTCGTTCGAAACGGGGCTGATGTAGAGCGCGTTCCAGAAGGTCGAGCCGTCCTTGCGGTAGTTCAGGATATCGACGCTGACATCGGTTTCATCCTCGATCGCCGCGCGTATCTGTTCGACAGCGGCCTTGTCGGTCTTCGGTCCCTGCAGGAAGCGGCAGTTCCTGCCCAGAACCTCATGACGCTCATATCCGGTCAGTCGCAGGAAAGCGTCATTGGCGAACACGATAGGATTGTCCTGCTGTCGGGGATCGGTAATGATCATCGACATGCGGGTGGCGCGGATAGCCGCCGCGAACGGATCGCCCTTGCCGTGCTCGACATGCAGATCGTCCGTCATGTGCCATGCGTCGGCAGGCTCCCTGGTCCGTTTCCATTCCATTCTGTCACTCCAAGCCATTTTCGCGGGTGACAACGGATCAGACGCCGATTTGGTTCAATCTTGAGCCTTCCTGTCGCAGTTCGTACCTAGAATCAGGCCTCCGGAGTTAGCCGGCCGATGCCGGCTTGTGGAAGGCGACGCCGGCGACCACCAGCGCAATGCCGAGGCAATCGATAAAACTCGGAATCTGGCGCAGCACGACGACGCCGATCAGCGTCGCGGTGACCGGCAGCAGCGACAGCATCAGCGCGAAGCTCGCGCGTGGCAGCCGCGACATGGCGAGCTGGTCGCAGATGTAAGGAATGACCGACGAGCAGATGCCGACGCCGATGGCGGCGAGCAGCAGCGGCAGTGAGAAAAAGGCCGGCAGCGCATCGGTGAAGCCGATCGGCAGCACGACGATGAAGGCGATCGCCATGGCAGCACCCAGGCCGGCGATGCCGCTGCCGGCGCCTGAAGCGGCGACGCGATGGCCGAGTACGATGTAACCGACAAACAGCGCCCCGTTGAGGATGGCCCAGAACAGCCCGATGGGATCGTCGGACCATCTGACATCGATGAGCAGCAAGGTGCCGGCGACGGCGATGGCAAGGGCGGCGAGATTGCGCGTGCTCCTGAGGCCGATCGCCGCGACGCCGATGATGCCGACGAATTCGATCGCCGCCACCAGCGAGATCGGCAGTCGGTCGAGCGCCAGGTAGAACGAACAGTTCATCACCGCCAGACAGGCGCCGAAGGCCAGCAACAGCAGCCGCGTCGTGCGATCGGCGCGTGCGAAGCTTCGCCATGGACGGGTCAGGGGTGCGAAGATGAGTGCTGCCGTGGCGATGCGCAGCCACGCCATGCCGAGCACGCCGACATGCGGGAAAAGCAGCACGGCGAAGGCCGGCCCGAGATAGTGGAAGACGGCGCTGACGCCGAACCAGACATGCGGCGGCAGTTTTTCCGTCAGCTTGCCCAGCGTGAAGTTGCCCGGGGCAGGGGTCGCCGCGAGAGCTTGCGTTTGATCATCCATCGGATCAGTATCGCAGGCAGATTTGCCTATTTATATAGATGATGATTAGCTCTTTCGGCTATCTTTCTCCCGGAATAAAGGAGTTTTCCATGAAGCGCCTTCGAACTGAAAGCGCCGATCTCGATGCCGCCGACATGAAGATCCTGCGCCTGCTGGAAAAGGACGCGCGCACCAGCACGGCGGAGCTGGCACGCTCGGTGGGCCTGTCGGCACCGAGTGTGGCTGAGCGCATCAAGCGGCTGCAGGAAAGCGGCGTCATCGAGGCCTATTCGGTCAGGATCAACCCGACGGCACTCGGCCTGCCGCTGTCGGCATGGCTGCGCATCCGGCCAGTGCCGGGGCAGTTGGCCGTCGTGGCCGAGATCATCCGCGAACTGCCGGAGATCGTGCAATGCGACCGCGTAACCGGAGAGGATTGTTTCATCGCGCTGGCGCATGTCGGGTCGGTGGTCGACCTCGAGCGGGTGATCGACCGCATCATTCCCTACGCGATGACCAACACGGCTATCATCCAGTCCTCGCCGGTGGTGGCGCGTTCGGCCCTGGCGGCGTTGAGGCGCCAGGCTTGACTTGCGGGGATTGTTCTGTTCGAGGACCTTATGCGTGGCCGCGCTTCATGCGCGCCTGTTTCAGGATGGCGCGCCAGCGGATCATGTCGAACGGGATCGGCTCGTTGTTGTTGGCGATGTGGAAGATCTCATTGTTGACGTTCTTGAGCGAGCGCCAGAAATCGTAGTCGGTGATGCGCGGATCGGCAGCCAACCTGTCCACCTCGACCTTGATGTCGGTTTTCATGCACTTTCCTCGAACCGGCGCCGCGCCGCCCGTGTCGCTACCTCGATGCAGATCGTTTTCGACCGGCCCGCTGAGTCGCGCAACGGCTCAAATGGCTTGTTCCCGTTAAAACCTTGGTAAGGTTAACGAGGGCGCCGCGCCGCTTCAAGCGCCGCCGCCGGTCGACGGCAAGGTTCTGCGATTTTAGATCGCCGGTGTGGCTTTGAAGCCGGAAACGAGAGGTGTCGGCATCGCCCTATTTGCGTTTGATGCCGATCGAGCGGCCGGCCCGTTCCGGCATCGGCAGGGCCGAATGGGCGGCGCGCATGTCTTCGACCCTGGCCAGCACATCGGCGGGGAAGGGCGCCACCTTCGGCCCGGACATGTCGACATGCAGCGACAGCGATTCGGAAGTCGCGGCCAGCCAGCCGTCGACATGGCGGATTTCCTGATAGGCCCGCAGCCGCTTGTCGTCATGGTCGATGAGCTGGAAAGAGACCGTGACCTTGTGCTCGAGATGCAGCTCCTGCACGTAGCAGACATGGACTTCGGCGGTGTAGATGGTGAGGCGGCGATCCCTGGCATAGTTCGGTCCCATGCCCATTGCCTCGAAGGCGTCGTCCGAGCAGCGGTCGAACAGCACGTTGTAATAGGCCATGTTGAGATGGCCGTTGTAGTCGATCCAGTCCTTCTCGATGTCCATGGGTTTCGAGACGAAGGGAGTGGGGATGGGCATCGAAACTTCCTTGTTCTGGTGCTGGACAGAGCGTGGCTCCGGAGACTCTATTTGTTCTGACGCAATTTCGGACGGAATTGTTCTGACGCAATTTCGGACGGAAAACCGCTTCACACTTTTCCTGGAATTGCTTTACGCATCCATAGACGCATAACAAGCATGGACGCTGGTCCATTCGCGGAGGAATTCATGGCTCTGAGCGACCTCAACCCGGTCGAACGCAACGAGGAAGGCATCGCTGCGGTGCTCGGCATCCTCAAGCAGCAGCTCGGCGAGCGATTCCAGACCGGCCAGGCGATCCGCTCGCAGCATGCACATACCACCACCTACATTCCGACGCAGGCACCGGATGGCGTTGCGTTCCCCGAGACGACGGCCGAGGTGCAGGAGATCGTGCGCGCCTGTGCGGCGCACCGCGTGCCGGTGATCGCCTTCGGCGTCGGTTCCTCGCTGGAGGGTCACACCAACGCACCCGGCGGCGGCATATCGGTCGACACCTCGCGCATGAACCGTATCCTGGCCGTCAATCCACAGGATCTCGACTGCACGGTCGAACCCGGCGTCACCCGCGAGGATTTGAACCGGCACCTGCGCGACACCGGCCTGTTCTTTCCGATCGATCCCGGCGCCAATGCCTCGCTGGGCGGCATGGCCGCAACGCGGGCCTCCGGCACCAACGCGGTGCGCTACGGCACGATGCGCGAGAACGTGCTGTCGCTGACCGCCGTCATGGCCGACGGCGAAACGGTGACGACCGGCAAGCGGGCGAAAAAGAGCTCGGCCGGCTATGATCTGACGCGGCTGCTGGTCGGCTCGGAAGGCACGCTCGGCATCATCACGTCGCTGACCTTGAAGCTGCAAGGCATCCCGCAGGCGATCTCCGGCGGCGTCTGCCCGTTTCCGAGCGTCGAGGCGGCCTGCAACGCGGTCATCGCGACGATCCAGATGGGCATCCCGGTGGCGCGCATCGAACTGGTCAACGCCTTGCAGATGCGGGCGATGAAGAATTATTCCAAGCTCGACTATCCCGAGAGCCCGTGCCTGTTCGTCGAGTTTCATGGCAGCGATGCCGGCGTTGCCGAACAGGCCGAAACCTTCGGCATGATCGCGGAGGAAAATGGCGGCGGGCCGTTCCTGTGGACCAGCGTCGCCGAGGAGCGCACCAAATTGTGGAAGGCGAGGCACGACGCCTACTGGTCGTCGCTGACCCTGCGGCCGGGAGCCAAGGGGCTGTCGACCGATGTCTGCGTGCCGATCTCGCGCTTTGCCGAATGCGTCATGGAAACCGAGGCCGATATCGCCGAGATGGGCCTGATCGCGCCGATCGTCGGCCATGCCGGCGACGGCAATTTCCACGTGCTTGTGCTGATGGATGTGAACGATCCCAAGGAGATCGCGCTGTCGGAAAAATTCGTCGCGCGGCTCAACATGCGGGCCATCGCCATGGACGGCACCTGCACCGGCGAGCACGGCATCGGCCAGGGCAAGATCGGCTTCCTGCGCCACGAGCTCGGCCACGGCGTCGACATCATGCGCACCATCAAGCAGGCGCTCGATCCGCTTGATATCATGAACCCGGGCAAGATCTTGCCGGGAAACTAACCGATTTTCCGACGCAAGGTTCGTAGGCGGCCAGTCTTGACCGCGCCACCATTCGGGCCGAGGCTTGGCCGGTAGCAGGGCCTGAAGCCAACAGGCGTGCCAGCGGAGGAGGATGCCATGGCGATTTCACGCAAGGAAGAAGCGCGCGCGCTGAGTGCCGACGAACACGATCTGGTGGAGAAGTCTCACCATCCGGCGGTGCAGGAGCTCTCCGACGCCGATCTTGCCGGCCTGGTCAAGCTGTTGCGGGAGCGGCGCGACAAGGCGCAGACCCAAGCACACCGCCGCCGGCGTGAGATCCGGGGCAAGGGCGCGGCGAAGGGCGCTACGCCTTCGAAGGCTGATGGCGGGTCGCAGCTCAAGCTTGCGGTGCTGGCCATGGCCATGCGGCGCCTGAATGGCGAGGCCGAGCGGCGCCGGCAACTGGCCGCCAGCGTTTCGCTGATCGAGAATGCGCGCAAGGCATTGGTGATGAAGCAAGGGGCGGCATCGGACGGCCCCGCCTTCAACTCGCGCACCGCGCACAGGGGTATGCGGCCGGTGGCGAACCAGAGGGCGCCGGATCTGGTCCGGCCAATGGAACTCGGCCGGCAGCGCAGGGCGGCCAAGGTGGCACAGGCAAAGCGCGACGCACGCTGAATTCGCGGTGATCGCGGGCTGAAATCGTTGAGGACGCCTGCCTACCGTGCGGCAGGCTTCGCCTGTCCGCCCTCGACAAGCGTCTGCAGCATGGGGCGGGTTGGCGCGAAGAATGTCGTGCCGGTGTGCGGTGTGGAGAAATCGAGCAGGCGGTCGTAGGCGCCCGGCGGCTCGCCGATATACATGCGCTGCAGCATTTTTTCGGTGACCCAAAGATATCTGGAATAGCCGATGAAGTAGGTGCCGAACTCGTTCTGCCCCGGCCTGCCAAACGGCATGTTGTCGCGCAAAATATCGTACTCGTTGCCGGCGGCATCCTCGATGGTGGCCAGCGACTTGTGCGATTTGCGCGGCGCATCGTCATCGTCGATTTCGATGTTGTCGATCTTGGTGCGGCCGATGATCGCTTCCTGCTCGGGCGTCGGAATGCGCGCCCAGGCCTGCATGTCGTGGAGATATTTCTGGACGACGACATAGCTGCCGCCGGCGAAGTCGGCGTCTTCATCGCCGATGAGCGCAGAGGCGGGCAAGTCGAGGCCGGTCGGGTTGGCGGTCCCGTCGACGAAGCCGAGCAGGTCGCGCGCATCGAAATAGCGAAAGCCGGAAACCTCATCGATGACGCTTACGCCGTCACCGAGATTGTCGAGCAGGATGCGCTCGAACTCGAAGCACATGTCGGGTCGCTCGGAGCGGATGTGGAAGAGAAGATCGCCGGCGGTCGAAGGCGCCGAATGAACGGCACCCTTGATCGGCGCGAACGGTTTCAGTTCCAGCGGCCGCCGGTCTGGAGAGAGACGATCCCAGAGATCGCGGCCGATGCCGGCGATGCACGACAGCCGCCCGGAAAGGTCGCGGAATCCGACATTTTTGACCAGGTCGTCGAGTTTGCCGAGCACCGACGCAACCTTGGCGAGCGCGCTCTGCCCACTGGCGACGGCGACGACAAGAAAGACCGCCGAAAGGGACAGCGGAGCGTCGACACTTTGCGCATCGATCGGCACGCGATCCCAGTTCTTGCCCGACATCCGATTTCTCCGCTTCGCCGGGATTTGTTTCAGATCACCGGAGATCGCGCAACTGGATGAATTGCCTCTTTATCGACACGCGGATGCGGGTAGAGTGCGGCGGAAATTCAACCAACCCATTCGGAGCTGATGCTCGCACGCCTGTTCGTGATCTTCGGTGGCCTGTTCGTGCTGGTGCTGTGTGCGGCGCTGGTGGTGCCGTATTTTATCGACTGGACCGGCTACCGCGCCGACTTCGAGCGCGAGGCGAGCGCCATTCTCGGCCGCAAGGTGACCGTGCAGGGCGACGCCACCGCAAGGCTGTTGCCGTTTCCCTCGGTGACCTTCTCGAATGTCGCCGTCGCCGGCGGCCCCAACGGCCAGCCGGCCATGACGGTCGAGACGTTTTCAATGGACGCGGAACTGGCGCCCTTCCTGCGCGGTGAAGTGCTGATCTTCGACATGCGGCTGGTGCGGCCGAAAGCGACCATCGATATCGCCAATGACGGCACGGTCGACTGGGCGATGCGGCCGTCCTCGCCCTTCGACCCCAGCCAGATCTCGATCGAGAAGCTGACGGTGACGGAGGGTCAGATCGAAGTTCGCCATGCCGCTGGCGGGCGCAGCCATCTGTTTTCCGAGATCAATTCGACCGTCTCGGCCAAGTCGCTGGCCGGCCCATGGCGCATGGACGGCACGCTGCGGCTGGACGGGTTGCGCACCGCGGTCACCGCGTCCACCGGCAAGGCCGAAGGCTCAGGACAGATGCGGTTTCGGCTGAAGGCCGATCCGGACGCCTATCCGCTGGTCATCGAGACCGACGGCAATGCCGGCATCGTCAATGGGGCTGCCGTCTACTCCGGCCAGTTCAAGATCTCCGGTGCCGACAAGAACAGCGCCGAGCTGCGCGGCACCGATGGCGAGACGGTGAAAGTCTCGGCCGGCAAGCCCGATCCGGGCTTTCGGCTGAACGGCAAGTTTTCGCTAGACCACCAGAAGCTGGGTGTCGACGAATTCCGCTTCGAGACCGGGCCGCTCGACAACCCCTACACCGCCGATGGCAAGGCTTCTGTCGATCTCGGGCTGAAACCGAGTTTCGCCATCGAGGCCAATGGCGCGCAGGTGCAGTTCGACGAGGCGGTGGGCGCCGAAGCCGGCGCCGGCCTGACGCTGGACCAGCGCATCGCGGCGTTCGAGCAAGCGCTGCTCGATATGCCGAAGCCGACCATCCCCGGCACGGTCGAGGTCAAGCTGCCGGCGGTGGTGGTCGGCGACACCACGGTGCGCGACGTGCATCTTTCCGCCGAGCCGGTCGATGGCGGCTGGTCGGTGAAATCGCTTGCCGCGACCTTGCCCGGCCGCACCACGCTGGAAGCGGATGGCATGCTGGTGCTCAATTTGGAGGGTCATTTCGGCTTCAACGGCTCGCTGCTGCTGGCCGTGGCCCAACCTTCCGGCTTTGCCGCCTGGCTGTCGAAGGATGTCGACGAGGCGATCCGCCGCCTGCCGGCCGCCGGCTTCAAGGCCAAGGTCGACCTCTCGCAGAAGCGCCAGGCCTTCAGCGATCTCGAACTGATCCTGGGCAAGGCGAAGTTTTCCGGCCGCATCGATTCCAGCCAGCCCGACGATGCCAAGCCCTCGGTGCTGATGCGGCTCGAAGGCGGTGATCTCGATGTCGACGGGCTGGCGGCCTTCGCCTCGATCTTCGTCAGCGACAAGGGCGCCAATCGCTTTGCCGACCGCGACCTCGATTTCCAGATCAAGGCCGGGCCGGTCAACGCCGGCGGGTTGACCGCCGACACGGTCGACACGGCGCTCAGGCTGCGCGACGGGCTGCTCGAAATCGACCGGCTTTCGGTGGGCGGGCTGGCCGGCGCCTCGATCAGCGCCACCGGCCGGATCAAGGATTTCCCCGCGAGCCCGACCGGCAAGCTCGATGCGTCGGTGGTTGCCGTCGATCTGAAGCCGCTGATCGATGTCGCCGCCCAGCACTATCCCGACAGTGCCGTGCTCAAGGGACTGTCGAGCCGTGCTGCTGCCTATCCCGAGCTGTTCCAGGATGCGCGCATCGACCTGGTGGCCAGTGCGGCCGACAATGGCGACGGCACCACGGGCCTGGCGGTAAGCGGGCAAGGCAAGGCCGGCGGCTCGGCCTTTTCGGCGTCGCTGTCGGGGAAGGGGGCGGTGGACAAGCTTCTCGAAGCGCCGGTGGCGCTGACCTTCAACGCCAAGAATCCTGATGCCACCGCGCTGCTGGCGCTCTATGGCCTGCCGGCGCTGCCGCTCGGCATGCTGGGCGAGGCAAACACCGATATTCAGGCCAAGGGCACGTTTGGCGGCGGCCTGGCGACGAATTTCAGCCTTGCCGGCAATGACTTCAAGGCCGGTTTCGAGGGAACGATCGCCGACACGCCGCAAGGCCTCGCCGCCAAGGGCAAGCTCAGCCTCGATGCCGCCGACATCGAGCCATGGCTGATGACGTCGGGCATCGGCCTGCCAGGCATGGGGGCGGGCATGTCGACGTCGCTCGCCGCGCAGGGCGACTACGGCAACGGCCTGCTGGTGCTGGACGAACTCAGCGGCGCCATCAACGAAGCGGCGGTGTCCGGCGACGTCAATATCGATGTAAAGGACGGCGTGCCACATCTGGCCGGGGCGCTGGCGCTCGACGAACTTGACCTCGATCCCCTGGCGGTGGCGCTGTTCGGCGACTCCGCCTTTCTGGCCGACAAGGAGGGCGCAGCCAAAGACCGGGCAGGCAAGGGTGGCGTGTGGCCGGCGACACCGTTCAGCCAGAAATCCAGCCTGCCATTCACCGCCGACCTCGACCTGACGACGGCAGCACTGGCCGCCGGCCGGTTCGCCACCGCCTATGACGCCGCCTTTTCGCTCAAGCTCGACCAGGAAGGCATCCGCGTTTCGGATCTCAAGGCGAAGTTGCTGGGCGGGGCGCTGACCGGCCTATTCGAGTTGAAGAACAACAACGGCACCGGGCTGTTCTCTGGCCAGATGAAACTGGCGGGCGCCGATCTGGCGACCGTGCTGCCGGATGCCGGCATCAGCGGCATCGGCGATTTGTCGACGGCGCTGTCAAGCAGCGGCAAATCGGTCGAAGGGATGGTGGCTGCCTTGTCAGGCTCCGGAACTGCGGCGTTGAAGGGCGTGAAAGTTGCTGGCCTCAATCCAGATGCGTTCAGTGCGTTCCTCGCCAAGGCGGATGCGATCGGGCGCGACATCGATGCGGCCAAGACCGCCGGCTTCGCGCCCGAGATCGCAGCTGATGGCAGCTTTGCCGCTGGCGATACCGACATAGCCTTCACGGTTGCCGGCGGCACGCTGCGGGCGCCGCCGGTCAGCCTGGAAAATCCAGCGGCGACCTTGTCCGCCGACATCACGGCGGATCTCAACGCGGCCACGGTGTCGGCCAAGGGTGCGATCACTTATCAGCCTGGCGACGAGGCGCTGGTCGGCTCCGAGCCGGTTGTGAATTTCACCGCCGAGGGGCCGTTCGGCGCGGTCAAACGAGCATTCGACAGTGAGCCGCTGGCGCAGTTCCTGACCCAGCGCGCGCTGGAGAAGGAGCAGCAGCGCGTCGAGGCGATGCAGGCCGCGCTGCTCGAGAAGCAGCGGCTGCGGCGCGAAGTGCGCTATTACGCTGCGCTGCAGGATGCTCGCGACAAGGCGGCCGAGGAATTGCGCCGGCAGGAGGAAGCAGCGCGGCTCAAAGCCGAAGCTGACGCCAAGGCCAAGGCCGAAGCGGATGCACAGGCTCAGGCTGAGGCGGACGCAAAGGCTCAGGCCGACGCGAAGGCGAAAGCCAAGGCGGACGCAGATGCCAAAGCCAAGGCCGATGCCGATGCGAAGGCGGCTGCCGAAAAGCAGGCCGCCGACGAGGCCGCCAAGGCGCAGGCCGAGCAGGAGCGGCAGAAGGCGGAAGAGGCGATGCGTATTGCCTCGCAGGAAAAGGCAAGGCTCGAAGCCGAACGCAAGGCCGCGCAGCCTCCGAAGGTGGAACGGGCGCCGCTGCCGCAGGCCAACGACAATCCGCCGCCGGCCAAGCCGAAGGCCAATCCGTTCACGATCGACAATCTGCTGAAGTCGCTGCAGTAGTAGTCGACTACCCACGGTCTCGATCGAGCAGCCGCCGCAGCATCGGTTCGATGCGTGACAGTTCGTCGAGATGCGCCGCCGACAGCTCGGCCAGGCAATCGTCGGCGCGCTCGGTCAGTTGCAGCAGCACGCGGCGATGGTCGTCCTTGTCCTGATCCCTTGTGACCAGCCCTGCCTCGCCGAGACGGTTGACCAGTTCGACGGCGCTGTGGTGGCGAATGCGCAGGCGTTCCGCGAGATCGCCAACCGTCACCGGGCCGCCGCCGGGGAATCCCTTGATCGCCAGCAGCGCCTGATGCTGGCGCGGGGTCAGGCCGGCGTCTTCCGCCTGGACCTGGCTGAATTCGAGGAACCGGCGGATCAGGTAGCGAAACTCCGACAGCCGCTGGTAATCGGCCTGGCTGATGGCGGGACGTTGTTCTCGTGGCTGCGACATATCAGACATGTGTTCGTTTTCCGGCGAAAGCTCAAACGGATTTCGGGCGAAACCGGCTTGAATATTTATATCGTGTTACGATACATAGCCACCGACAAACCCGGCTGGCCGCTTCGACCGTGCCGCACCCCAGACATACGGCCGCCGCCAGGAAGCAACTGCCATGAAGACCCATCATTCGAACCCGGAGCACCTGCGCGATTTCACCACGGATCCCAGGGTTCTGCTCGTCGCCGCCATTGCCGTGGTGGTGGCGACAGCCGGGTTGTTTGCCGGCATCGCGCTTTTGAAGCTGATCCGGCTTGCCACCAACATTGCCTATTTCGGCCAGTTCTCGCTTGCCGACCTGAAGCTCGAGAACACGCCGCTTGGGCTTGCCGCCGTCCTCGTTCCGGTGATCGGTGCGCTGATCATCGGCCTGATGGCGCGCTATGGCAGCGAGAAGATCCGCGGCCACGGCATTCCCGAAGCCATCGAGGCGATCCTGCTCGGGCGCTCGAAACTCGACGCCAAGGTGGCGATCCTGAAGCCGCTGTCGTCGGCGATCTCGATCGGTTCCGGCGGACCGTTCGGCGCGGAAGGACCGATCATCATGACAGGCGGCGCGATCGGCTCGCTGATCGCGCAGATGCTGCCGGTCAGCGACAACGAGCGCAAGACCCTGCTGGTGGCTGGTGCGGCAGCGGGCATGACCACGGTGTTCGGAACACCGATCGCCGCCATCATGCTGGCGGTCGAACTGCTGCTATTCGAATGGACCCCGCGCAGCTTCATTCCGGTGGCGGTCGCGGCTGTTATCGCCGAGGTCGAGCGCACCATGCTGCATCTGCCCGGGCCGATCTTTCCGTTTCAGGGCGGCATGGAGGTGTCTTTTGTCGGCCTTGCCGGCTGGGTGGCGATCGGCGTTTGTGCAGGACTTCTGTCGGGACTGCTGACGCAGATGGTCTATGCCTGCGAGGACGGTTTTCAGAAGCTGCCGATCCACTGGATGTGGTGGCCGATGCTTGGCGGCCTGGTGGTCGGCATAGGCGGGCTGATCGAACCGCACGCGCTCGGCGTCGGCTATGACAACATCACCGACATGCTGGATGGCCGCACCGTCGCGACGGCGGCACTCCTGCTGCTGGTGGTCAAGGCGATCATCTGGTCGGTAGCGCTCGGCTCGGGAACGTCGGGAGGTGTGCTGGCGCCGCTGTTGATCATGGGCGGGGCTATGGGCGCTGTGCTCGCCGGCGTTCTGCCTGCCGCGGATCCGGGTTTCTGGGCACTGCTGGCAATGGCCGCCACCATGGGCGGCACGATGCGCGCGCCGCTGACCGCCACGTTCTTCGCCGTCGAACTGACCGGCAACACACATATGCTGGTGCCGCTGATTGCTGCCTGCGCCGCGGCGCACGCCGTCACCGTGCTTCTGATGAAGCGTTCGATCCTGACCGAAAAGATCGCCAGAAGGGGACACCATCTGGTTCGCGAATACCGTGTCGACCCTTTCGCCCTGACCAGGGTGCGCGAGGTGATGACGTCGCAGGTCGAAAGCGTGCCGGCGACGATGACGCTGCATGGCGCAGCAGCCTTCCTGACGGCGCCGGAAACACGGCATCCGAGTTTCCCGGTGGTCGACGAGAACGGTCAGGTGCTGGGCCTCATCGATCCGCCGGCGATCTTGCGCTGGAGACGCGCCGGCACGCACCGCACCACCACGCTTGGCGCGTTGCTGGCCGGCAGCAAGGTGACGCTGGCCTATCCGGACGAATATCTCGAAGGCCTCTCCGACAAGCTGCTGATGGCCAACGTCTCCCATCTGCCCGTCGTCACTCGCGAAGGCTCGTTGCTGGTCGGCTATGTCGGCTGGAAGGATCTGATGCGCGTGCGGTCCAGGAAACAGGCCGAGGAGCGCGAGCGTTCGACCTTGCTTGGCTTTGGCACCAGACGCAGGAAAAAGGACGACGCGGTCGAAAGCCTTTAGATACTTTCTCCTCGCTTCGCCCACTCCAGCACATGGAGCCTCAACGCCGAGGACAGGTTGGTGTCGCGGGGCCGCGTCTCGTCGACTTCGGCGACAAGAGCAGCGAGCGTCAGCTCCCTGGTCGCCGCGATCGCGACGAGGTCGTCATAGAAGGGCTTTTCAAGCGAGTAGCTGGTGCGGTGGCCGCGAATGGTCACCGAACGCTTTTCGACCGGGCTCATTGACGGCCGGGGTCGCCGGGCTTTTCACGACGATGCCCGGCAACGAATTTTTCGCTCTTGTCGGCGGCGACGCGGTCGCGTTCCTTTTCGGCCTTGGAGCGGCCGTGCAGCGCGCGGTTCTGTTCGGCGGCGCGCAGCTTTTCGTCCCGCGCCTTTTGCTTGCGGGCCTGGCGGAGATTGACGATTTCGGCCACGGCGTAAGTCGCCGGCCTATTTCTTGCGGAAGGCGTCGAGCGAGACCACTTCGGCGCCCTTGGTAGCGGCGTCCGCGGCCGCGGGCTTCTTCTCCGCCTCGGCGGCGGCCTTCTTCTCGGCCTTCGGCTTTTTCTCGGAGACGATGGTCAACGGCTCCGGAGTTGGCGCAGCCGGTTCATCGGCTGCCGCACCATCCGTCTTGACGTCGAATTCGAGTTCGAAATTGACCGAGGGATCATAGAAGCCGCGCACGGCCGAGAACGGGATTTCGAGTTTTTCCGGCACATCGGAGAAGGACAGGCCAACCTCGAAGCCGGTATCGGTCACCTTCAGGTCCCAATACTGGAACTGAATGACGATGGTCATCTGCTCGGGATAGCGCTCGCGCAGCCGCGAAGACACGCGTACGCCCGGCGCGCCGGTCAGGAAGGTGATGAAGAAGTGGTGGTTGCCGGGGAGGCCGGTGCGCGCGACCTCGGCCAGGACCTTGCGCATGACGCCGCGCAACGCCTCCTGGGCCAGAATGTCGTAGCGGATGTGGTCGTCGGCCATGTGGCGGTCGGGTTCCGTTGAATCGTCCGCATAGCTGTAATCAAGCTTGAGCGCGGCGTAAACCGCATATAGATCACCCTCGCGCGGAAGCGAAGACTATTGCCAGCGATTTGATCGCTCAGGCGCTGGCGAGCGCGCTTTGCTTTTCGGACGATGCCGCGGAGCGGCGCTTGCCGAAGGCGCGCAGGAAGGTACGCACGCCATTGGTCGCGGATTGCAGCACCTCGTCCTCGCGCGGCGAGCCGCCAAGCATGAAGGTGGTCTGCAGTTCGGCATTGACGAGGCCAAGGAACTGGCGTGCCGCCACGTCCGGGTCCTCGATCGTGAGATAGCCGCCATAGGCGAGGCGGGCGAAGCGGGCGGCGATTGCCGGCCATGTCCTGCCCGGTCCCTGTTCGCGCCATTCGGCAAACAGTTCGGGATAGCGCTCGCCTTCGGTCTGGATCAGCTTGCGCAGGAATTTTCCATCGCGGTTGCAGATGCAATTCTGATTCAAACGCACCGCAAAGCCGATCAGGTCGGCTTCGAGATCCCCCGGCTGATCGGGGAAGGTGGCAATGGTGGCGAAGATGCCGGCATTGCAACGTTCGGTCAGATCACGGACCACAGCGACGAACAGTTTTTCCTTGTCGCCGTGATGGTTGTAGATGGTCTGGCGCGAGACGCCGGCTTCGGCGGCGATCAGGTCGATGTTGGCGCCGGCGAAACCTTCGCGGCAAAACACGGTGGCGGCGGAGTCGACGATCGACAGGCGCTTGGCCTCATGACCGCGTGGCGGGAAAATGTCAGGAGAAACGTGCAGCTTCATAAAAAACTATATAGAGGCGATTGACGATTTAGACAAGAGTGTCTAAATTTGTGGACACAAGATAAAGAGATTTCGCATGAGAGAGACGAACAGAACTCGCTCTCGAGGTGTCGGAATCTCACGGGATGGAACGTCCTAGGTTAGACGTCGCCTGGCGGCGGCAACCAGATTTGAAAGAAGCCTCTATCATGAGTCCCAAATTCCTCCGCATCGCGGTCGTGCTCGGCTTGTTGTCCGCCATCGGCCCGTTCGCCATCGACATGTATCTGCCCGCGCTGCCGTCGATCGGCGCCGATCTGCATGCCGGCACCGCTGCCGTGCAGATGAGCCTGTTGATCTTCTTCCTGTCGATGGGCTTTGGCCAGATCGTCGTCGGGCCGATCTCCGACATGGTCGGCCGCAAGCTGCCGCTCTACGGCGGCCTTGCGCTGTTCATGGTCGGCGGCATCGGTTCGGCAATGGCGCCGACCATCGAATGGCTGATCGCTTTCCGCTTCCTGCAGGGCCTTGGCGCCAGCGCCGGCATGGCCGTTCCGCGCGCCATCGTGCGCGACCTGCACACCGGCAATGAGGCTGCCAAGCTGATGTCCTTGCTGATGCTGGTATTTTCGGTGTCGCCGATCCTGGCGCCGCTGACCGGCAGCGTGATCATCGAGAATTTCGGCTGGCGTGCCGTGTTCTGGACGGTGACGGGCGCGGCTCTGCTGGCCACCATCCTTCTGGCGACCTCGCTCAAGGAGACGCGGCCGGTGGAAGATCGCGCCGGGTCCTCCTTCGGCACCGCGCTGTCGGCCTACCGCTTCCTGATGGGCGACCGTAACTTCCTCGGCCTGACGGCGATTGCCGGCTTCGGCATTGCCAGCTTCTTCGTCTATCTGTCGAGCTCGTCGTTCATCCTGATCGACCATTACGGCCTGTCGCCTTCGGTCTACAGCGTGTTCTTCTCGATCAACGCGGTCGCCTTCATCGGCATGTCGCAGATGACGGGGCTGCTGGCCGAGCGCTTCGGCCTGCGACGCGTGGTGCGCGTCGCGGTGACCGGCTATGCCACGACGATGGTGGTGCTGTTCGCGGTGATGGCGACGGGCATCGACCGGCTCGACGTGATGGCGGCGCTGCTGTTCGTCGGCTACGGCTTCCTTGGTCTGGTCATTCCGACCACGTCGGTGCTGGCCATGGAAGAGCATGGCGAGATTGCCGGCACGGCGTCAGCGCTGATGGGCACGCTGCATTTCGCCATCGGCGCACTGGCCATGGGTGTTGCCGGCGTGTTCTTCGACGGTACGCCGCTGCCGATGGTGGCCGGCATCACGCTCTGCGCGGTGATTTCCTTCACGCTGGCCAAGGTCACGCTCGGCCGCTCTCGCGAGGCCGTCGAGGCGCCGGCCGAGTAGGCACTGCTCGCAGGTATATGAAAAGGCCGGGTTTTCCCGGCCTTTTTTATGTCTGAGAAGCTGCGTCCGTCGCCTCGTTCATCACCTCGGTATCACGTTTAAGTTGGTACCTTGCATAAGAAGGTACCTGCCGATATGGTGTACTGGACTTGCCGGGAGCGACCGTGACCGATCCAAATGATGTCCAGCTGAAAAAGGGCGCGCTTGAACTGTGTGTCCTTGCCTTGCTCGCCCGGCGGGAAAGCTATGCCTACGAGATCGCCAGCACGCTGGCCGAGCGTGTCGGCATGGGAGAAGGGACGATCTATCCGCTGATGCGGCGCATGCAGAGTGACGGGCTTGTCGCGACATGGCTCGTCGAATCGACGAGCGGGCCGCCCCGCAAATATTACCGGCTCACCGCAGTCGGCAGGACAGTCTACGAGGCGCGCAGCCGGGAATGGCGAAGCTTTGTCGATGCCGTCGACCTTTTCCTGGGAGAGATGGAATGAACCGCGATGCCTTCTTGGTTTCCCTGCGCAACAGCCTGGCCGGAATGCCCGCGGGCGAAGTCGATGAAATCGTCGCCGACTACGGTGCCCATTTCGACGAGGCGCTAGCCTCCGGACGGAGCGAAGAGGATGTTGCCAAGGCACTTGGCGATCCGGCGCGGCTTGGGCGGGAGCTGCGGGCGGAAGCAGGGATTCGCCGCTGGGAGCATGATCGTGGTCCGGCCGGTGTTGCCGCCGCGCTGCTCGCCCTGACCGGGCTCGCCGCCTTCGACATTCTCCTGCTGCTGCCGGTTCTCATCGTCTTCTGCTTCGTCGTGCTTGGTCTCGGCATTGCGGCCCTGGCGCTCGGCGTCGCCAGCGTCGGGCTGCTGTTGAGTGTCGTGCCGTTCTGGCATTTCGCATCGTGGGCCACGCCATTCGCACGCTTGCTGGCCGCTGTCGGCCTTGCCGCCGCCAGCATCGGATTGGGCTCGCTGCTGCTGCTCGGCCTCAATATCGGGGTCAAGCTGCTGGGGGATTATGCGCGCCTGCATTACCGCCTGGTCAAACCACGCCAGCCCTGATCAACCCAGTGGCGCGTCGCCACGCAGAAATAACAGGTGCACCATGAACAAGACGCTTGCCTGGACCGCCGTGCTGTCGCTCGCAGTGGCCGTGATTTGTCTGTCGCTGGCGAATTCGATCGCCGGAAACGAGTGGAGAGGTGGCCGCTGGTGGAATTTTGCCTCCAGCTGCCGCGGTTCCGGTGATGGGACCAAGCCCGGATCGGTGACGCTGGCCTGGCAACCGGTCTCCAGCGAATTCCAGATTGCCCTGCCGGCAACGGTCACTTATCGGCCCGGCACGCCTTCCCAGGCTGTCGTCAGCGGCGATCCCGAGGCGGTTTCGCATGTTCGCCTGTCCGGCAATGTGCTGGCCTTCGACGACGGCTTCGATTGCGATGGCCGGCCGGTCAGCGTCCAGCTTACCGGTCCAGCGGTCCCCAGTTGGCGGTTGAGCGGCAGCGGCAGGCTCGAGCTTTCCGCTCTCGCCCAGGAGGCGCTGGACCTGCGCATCAGCGGCAGCGGCGATGTGCGCGCCAGCGGCAGTGTGCAGGATCTCTCCTTGCGCATCTCGGGCTCCGGTTCAGGTGACTTCGGCAAACTCACGGCGAAGACCGCCAGTGTCCAGATCAGCGGCAGCGGCAATGCCGATATCGCGCCGCGGGACCAGGCCGATATCCGCGTGTCGGGCAGCGGCAATGTGCAAGTCCACGGCAACCCGAAGATCAATTCCCATGTCAGCGGCAGCGGCAGGGTCGAGACGGTGCCCTGAGCGGCTGCAAAGCCGCGCGCACACGCGCTACTTCTCATCACACTGTATGCAGCCGGAAGGCGGGTCAGACCGCGGTCCGAGGATACCAATCTGTTTGAACATCGGAGACAGGAAAATGCGTTTGAAGAAGCTCCTGATTGCCGCCCTGGCAAGTCTGGCCGTCACGACAGCTCATGCCGCTGGTTTGAAATTCATCCAGATACCGGCCGATGCCGCCGGGCCGGCAATTGATGCTGCCATGTGGTCGCCCTGCGCCAGCCCGCCCGGCGAGGTGAAGGTCAAGCAGTCTACCGTTCCGGCTGTGCTCGACTGCCCCATCGAGGGCGGGAGATTGCCGCTCGTCGTCATTTCACATGGCTATGGCGGCTGGTACCTTGATCTCCACGATATGGCCGAGACGCTCGCGGATGCCGGTTTTGTCGTCGTTGCCATCAACCATCCGCACGCGAACCACGCCGATATGAGCCAGGCCAATGGTCTGGGCGTGCTGAGGCAGCGTCCGATCGATATCAAGCGCACCATCGATTTCATGCTCGGCAACTCGGCGGATTCGGCCAAGATTGATCCTCAGCGCGTCGGCTTCTACGGATTTTCGCAAGGCGGCTATACCGGCCTTGTCATCGGCGGCGCCGATCCGGATTTCAACAAACTGCCGCCGCGCTGTTCGAACCCGGCCGACACCGGCTGTCCGCCAGCCAACCAGCCCAAGCCGGCGAGCAAGCAATTGCCGCCGGAAACGCTGACCCAGGATACCCGCGTCAAGGCGATCGTGGTGGCGGATCCGCTGAGCGTCGTTTTCCAGACTGCCGACAGTGTCGAGAACGTCAAGGTGCCGCTCCAGCTCTGGAGTTCGCAGTTCGGCGGCGACGCTGTATCGCCCGTCGACGTGAAGCGACTGGCTGGATTGCTGCCGCGGACACCGGACTTTCACGTCGTGCCCAACGCCGTGCATCTCTCCTTCCTGACGCCATGTCCTGCCGACGACGCGCGCAAGCCATCGCCAGCTTGCATCGATGCTCCGGGTTTCGACCGGGTTGCCTTTCACAAGGCGTTCAATGCCGCTGTGCTTGCCTTCTTTCGCCAGCATTTGGCCGAAGACCAGGACCACGGGGCAAAGACGCCCGCGCCTGGCCACGAAGCAGCCGAAACAGCGGTGCAAAGGTCGGACTGTCGAGCCTTTCACGCCAATCCTGTCTCGGCCAGCACGAAGCGCAGCCGCGCCTCGACGGGGGCCAGCGGCAACGGAACCATCTCATAGCCCAGTTCCGTATAGACGCCGACCAGCGCATGGTGGGTACGCTCGGCCTCGTCGAGCGTCTGCCTGCGCTCTTTGTCCTGCGCGAAGATCTCCGGCCAAAGCGGGGCGACGAAGACGCGCCGATGATAGCGGAAGCGCTCTGCGGCAGCGTGGGCGTGTTCGGGTATCGGCAGGCCGCTCAGCCTGAGATAGCCGAGCGTGTCCGGAACGCCGCGATCGAAAAAAACAGGACGCCCGGTCTGTTCTTGCGCAATTTGATACGAGCGCATTTCCCATGACAGCATCAACTCGGCAAACAGGGCGCGATCGTGCCAGGGCAAAGCGGGTCCGCCAATGGCGGACTGGTCGCGGATAATGCCACGCCCGGCTTCGACCGAGGCGGCAAAGCCTGCGTGGCGCAGGGCTTCGATCAAGGTGGTCTTGCCGGAGCCGGGACCGCCGGTCAGCACAAAAAAGCGATCGGAATCGTTTTGCATGTTTTGTCCATGAAGAGGGAGCACGCGGCAGGGCGCGTTCGCGGCGGAACTGCCGTCGCGCATGCTGGATATCGGAGGAGGGGAGAAGTGGAGGTTTCTGTTGCCAGGTACCTCCGAACCCCGCCTAGAAGTGCGAACCTCTAGGGCTTGATTTGAAGCTATCGCACCGCTTACGCGGCGAGACGTGCTTCCGCATAGTTGTCATTTGCAACTACAGGTTTAGCCCGATGACGGTGGTACCATGCCGGGCAAAAGTACGATCTTTACACCTTCGTCGATCCTATTTCGCCCCCAGCAAAAACCGCTCTGTCGTCAACAGCGGCTTTTGGTGGAGGCGCCGGGTACCGCCCCCGGGTCCGAACGGCTTATTTCATCGCCCATTTATCGCCATAGTCGGTCAAGCCGACAAACCGAATATAGGGGGCGATCGCAGGAAATGAAAGGCCGCAATGGCACTTTGTTCCCGTGTCAAAACCGCAAGTCCGAAGGGTTGACTTGAGCGCGGTCTCAACCGAAGCTTTGCCACGGTGAGGAGTTATCGACATAGCGCACAAGTTGCAGCAGCGCGCCACAGCCCTCATCGATCGGATCCGTGGCGCCGACGAGGGGAATTTTGATGGCCGACTATCTTGCAGACGTGAAGAAATACGATGCCTCGGCGAGTGCCGACGTGGTCGACAAAATCGTGAAGCATCTTGGCATTGCGCTTCGGAACCGCGATTCCTCGCTGGTGTCTTGCACCGATCCGAAGGAATTGGAGCGCGTCAAGGCTGGCTGGGTTGCCAAGAAGCTCGGCATATCGGACGACAGCAAGGCCGACGCTTCGATCGAGAAGGTCTGCAAGGCGATGGCCGCCGACAACACCAAGAACCGGGTTACCTTCTACTACCTGGTTGCCAAGGACCTGGGTAAGCTCGGCTCCCTCTGACGGCCGCGCTTCAATTCGCCGGGCTGGCGCGGTCCATGCGCCAGCCGGTGATGTTGTTGGGGACTGACTGGCTTCGGGCATAGCTTGCGCGCTGCTTTGTGGTGTTCGATCGCCCGTCTGTCAGTTATGATGGCTGGACAACCGAATCGAGCCGGAACCGATGCGCCAGTATCTCGACCTCCTGCAGCACGTGCTGGACAACGGCGCCGACCGCGGCGATCGCACCGGCACCGGAACGCGCTCCGTCTTCGGCTACCAGATGCGTTTCGACCTGGCGCGCGGCTTTCCCGTCACCACAACCAAGAAGCTGCATCTCAAGTCGATCATCCATGAGCTTCTGTGGTTCCTGGCCGGCGACACCAACATCAAATATCTCACCGACCATGGCGTCTCGATCTGGGACGAATGGGCCGACGAGAATGGCGATCTCGGCCCGGTCTACGGCAAGCAGTGGCGTTCCTGGCCGGACGGCCATGGCGGCTCGATCGACCAGATCGCGAATCTTCTCAAGGAGATACGCAGAAATCCTCAATCGCGGCGGCTGATTGTTTCGGCATGGAACCCAGCCGAGGTGGAAGCGATGGCGCTGCCGCCCTGCCACTGCCTGTTCCAGTTCTATGTTTCGGAAGGGCGGCTTTCCTGCCAACTCTACCAGCGTTCCGCCGATATCTTCCTTGGCGTGCCGTTCAACATCGCGTCCTATGCCCTGCTGACCTTGATGGTGGCGCAGGTGACAGGGCTGAAACCCGGCGATTTCGTCCACACACTTGGCGATGCGCACCTCTACTCGAACCATTTCGAGCAAGCACGCGAACAGCTGCGGCGCACGCCGAGGACGCTGCCGACGATGTGGATCAATCCGGAGGTGAAGGACCTCTTCGCCTTCCGTTTCGGGGATTTCCGGCTGGAAAACTACGTCGCCGACGCGTCGATCAAGGCGCCGATCGCGGTCTAAGGCCGCAAATTTCAGTCGATGCCGACCATCACGTCCGAGGCTTTGACCACGGCATAGGCCTGCTTGCCCTTTTCGAGCTTGAGATCGGCGACGGCCTCGTTGGTGATCGAGGCGGTGACGATGGCGCCGCCGCCAATGTCGATCCTGACATGCGAGGTGGTGGCTCCCTTGACGATCTCGGCGATCGTTCCCTTGAGGACGTTGCGGGCGCTGATCTTCACCGGAGTTTCCTTTCCAAGGTTTCTTTTCCCGGTCTTACCAAAACAATTGGTGTCGTACAGACGCTTTCATGAGGCGCCGGGCCTTCCCTTGTTATATTCATACGGATATATCGGTCAGCAGGCTTCGAGCCGGCCGGATTTCAAACCAGGGAGAGTTTTCCATGACGCGCACAGGTTTTGGATCTAGGGCGATCGCCATTGGCGGTTTGGCTGCGGCGCTGATGGCAGTCGTGCCGGCAGCGCATGCGGAAGACAAGGTGGTGGTGTTTGCCGCAGCCAGCCTCAAGGACGCGCTCGACGCGGTGAACAAGGCCTGCGAGGCCGATGTCGGCGAGGCGGCGACTGTCTCCTATGCCGCGAGCTCGGCGCTGGCCAAGCAGATCGAGGGCGGGGCGCCTGCCGACGTCTTCATCTCGGCCGATCTCGACTGGATGAAATATCTCTCCGACAAGAAGCTGACCAAGCCGGACACCGAAGTGAAGCTGCTCGGCAATCGGATCGTGCTGGTGGCGCCGAAGGACTCGGCGGTCGACACCAGGATCGAGAAGGGTTTCGACCTCGCCAAGCTGATCGGCGACGGCAAGCTCGCCATGGGCGATTTCAAGGCGGTGCCGGCCGGCAAATACGGCAAGGCGGCGCTTGAATCGCTCGGCGTCTGGTCCTCGGTCGAGGGCAAGGTGGCGCAGGCCGAAAACGTGCGCGCGGCGCTGAAGCTGGTTTCGACGGGCGAAGCCGCCCTTGGCATTGTCTATGCCACCGACGCGCATGCCGAAAAGGGCGTCAAGGTGATCGGCACCTTCCCGGAGGATTCGCATCCGCCGATCATCTATCCGGTTGCCCAGACCGCCGATTCGAAGGACAAGGATACGCCGGCTTTCCTGAAATGCCTGCAGTCGGCCAAGGCGGCCGCGCTGTTCAAGGATCAGGGATTTACCGTGCTCGCGCCGAGCAACTGAGTTCCAAGGGGCACTATGAACTGGCTGCTGGACCTCACTCCCGACGAATGGAATGCGGTCCGGCTGTCCATCAAGGTGGCAACGGTGGCGATGCTCGCCAGCCTGCCGCCGGGCATCTTGATCGCGCTTCTGCTTGCCCGGGGACAGTTCTGGGGCAAGACCGTTCTCAACGGGCTGGTGCATCTGCCGCTGATCCTGCCGCCGGTGGTGACCGGCTATCTGCTGCTGCTCACCTTCGGCCGGCGCGGTCCGGCCGGTGCCTTCCTGGCAGAGCATTTCGGCATCGTCTTCTCCTTCCGCTGGACAGGTGCGGCGCTGGCTTGCGGCGTCATGGGCTTTCCCCTGATGGTGCGGGCGATCCGGCTGTCGATCGAGGCGGTGGACCGTAGGATGGAAGCGGCAGCGGGAACGCTCGGCGCCAATCCGCTCTGGGTGTTTGCCACCATCACGCTGCCGTTGATCCTGCCCGGGCTGATCGCCGGCGCCATGCTGGCCTTCGCCAAGGCGATGGGCGAGTTCGGCGCCACCATCACCTTCGTTTCCAACATTCCCAATGAGACGCAGACATTGCCGTCGGCGATCTACACCTTCACGCAGGTGCCGGGTGGCGATGAAGGGGCGCTCCGCCTGACGCTGATTTCCATTGTCATCTCCATGGCAGCACTTGTGGCTTCGGAGGTGCTGGCGCGGCGTGTCGGCCGGCGGCTGGACATCGAATGAGCGTTCTCGTCGACATCAGCCATCGGCTGGGCGGTTTCGCCATCGGCGCCCGCTTCGAAAGCGCCGGGCGGCTGACGGCGCTGTTCGGAGCGTCGGGGTCGGGCAAGACGACGCTGATCGGCATGATTGCCGGGCTGATCCGGCCCGACAAGGGACGCATCGAGGTTGACGGCCGTGTGCTGGTCGATACCGGTGCCGGCATTTTCGTGCCGAAGCACAAGCGCCGCATCGGCATGGTGTTCCAGGACGCAAGGCTGTTTCCGCATTTGAGCGTTGCCGGCAATCTTCGCTACGGCCGCTGGTTCACGCCGCCGGCGGAGCGCTACGCCGATATCGATGCCGTCGTCGACCTGCTCGGCATCGGGCCGCTCATGAACAGGCGGCCGGCAAAGCTCTCAGGTGGCGAGAAACAGCGTGTGGCGATCGGCCGGGCATTGCTTGCCAGCCCCAGACTGCTGCTCATGGACGAACCGCTGGCCTCGCTCGACGAGGCGCGCAAGGCCGAAATCCTGCCCTATGTCGAAAGGCTGCGCGACGAGATCAAAATCCCGATCGTCTATGTCAGTCATTCGGTCGCCGAAGTGGCGCGGCTGGCCAGCGACGTGGTGATGCTGGCGCAGGGCAATGTCGTTGCCAGCGGGCCGACCGAGGCGGTGATGCAAAGGCTCGACCTGTTGCCGGCGGAGGAGCGCGGTGAGGGCGGCGCCGTGCTGGACACCAAGGTGCTGCATCACGACGAGAGTTTCGGCATGACCGTGCTCGGCTCGGCTGCGGGCGAGCTCCGGGTGCCACAGCTGGCGATGAAGACAGGTACGCCGGTGCGCATCCGTATCCGCGCCCGCGATGTGATGATCGCCACCGAAAAGCCGAGGGGTCTCAGCGCGCTCAACATCCTGCCGGGAACCATTACCGCGATGAGCCCCGGCGAGGGACCGGCGGTCGAGGTCGGTATCGACTGCAATGGCGCAACCGTGCTTGCCCGCATCACCGAACAGTCGCGGCAGGCGCTGAAGCTTCATCTTGGCGGCAAGGTTTTCGCGGTGATCAAGACGGTGAGCTTCGATCGGGCGAACACCGGCGCCGGCCTGCCCGCCGAGACGGGTGGATGATCCCGCTATGTCTTTTTGGAATAGCGGTTTCGCCAGGGAGCTTCTAGTATGACATTGGGATGTGACCGCGGAGAGCAAAGATGCCGTCGCTGAGCTTGCGGATAAATCTCGATCCCGACGGGCGCGTCGGGCCGGGCAAGATCGAACTCCTGGAACAGATCGCCGCCTTCGGCTCCATCTCGGCCGCCGCGCGCGGCATGGAGATGTCCTATAAGCACGCCTGGGACCTGGTCGAGGACATGAACCGGGTATTCGGCAAGCCGCTGGTGGCGGCACAGACCGGCGGCCGCAAGGGCGGCGGCGCACAGTTGACGGCGGTCGGCCTGGCAGTGGTCAGCCGCTTCCGCGCCATCGAGCGCGCGGCGGCGGCCGCGGCAGCGACGCATATGGAGGCGTTGCAGGCGGAGATTGAGGCTGGGTGAGGGAGTAGGGCAGTAGGGCAGTAGGGCAGTAGGGCAGTAGGGCAGTAGGGCGGCATTCGCGTGCTGTCTTCCAACACAAAACGTCATTCACCTACTGCCCTACTGCCTTACTCCCCTATTGCCTTCCTATTCGGGCTTGCGCAGCAAATAGCTGTCCATGATCCAGCCCTTCCGCCGACGGGCTTCCTCTCGAACTTTTTCGATCTTTGCGCCGATGTCACCGATTCTGCCGGAGAGAGTGATCTCGTCTTCCGTTCCGAGATAGGCGCCCCAATGGATGACGACATCCTTGTCGGCCAGCGTGTTGAAGGCGCATTTGCCGTCCAGCAGGACGACCGCGCTGCCGGCATTGTCCGGCATGCCTTCTTCGGTCAGGCGGCGGCCGGTGGTAATGAGGACGGAATCGCCGATGCGGTTCAGCGCCATCTTGTGGCTGGCGGCAAGTGCCTGGACGGCGGTGATGCCGGGGATGACCTCAAGCTCGAACGCCACATCGCCTCGCAGGCGCACGCGCTCAAGGATGCGCAACGCGCTGTCATAGAGCGAAGGGTCGCCCCAGATCAGGAAGGCGCCGCAGCCGTCGCCTGCAATCTCGTCGCGGATCAGGCCTTCGTAAATGGCGGCGATGGCTTCATGCCAGTCATCGACGGTCGAGCGGTAGGAGGGCGCCGGACCATCTTCTACCGGGAGGTCTCGCACCGGCACGTCGAATTCGACGCGCCGCGACTTCGGATTGGTGACGAAGCGGTCGCAGATCTGACGGCGCAGTTCGGCCAATTCATTTTTTTTCGCGCCCTTGTCGGGAATGAACAGCACATCCGCCTGGTTCAGGCCTGATATGGCCTGAACGGTCATGTGGTCGGGATTGCCGGCGCCGATGCCGATGACGAGAAGCTTGCGCATGGGCGAACTCCTGCCCGATCGGAACCCGTTAGTCCAGACCGCACAGGCGCGTGTCCAGACCGCGCTGGCGCGTGTCCAGACCGCAGTCCAGCTCCCTTTGGTGCGTCCGCGGATACGGAAGGGCTTTGAACGCCACATTGAAACGGCTAGGGTCCTGCAGGCATTCCAGCCGAGGGGGCTTCCATGTTGCGATATGTTCTGACCGCCGTGCTGGCCTTGTCGTCCGCACCCGCTTTCGCCAATGATTCGGTTGCCGAACTTGGCACCGGCGGCCTGATCCTGTCGCGCAGCGATGCCGTGGCGATGCAAAGCGAGGACCTTTTCATCTCGCCGGAAAAGGTCACGGTCGACTATGTCTTCCACAACAACACGGATCAGGATGTCGCGGCCATCGTCGCCTTCCCGATGCCCGACATATCGGGCAATCCCGAAGAAATCCCGGCGATTCCTGAAAATCAGAGCGATAATTTCCTCGGTTTCGAGGTGACGATCGACGGTGTCGCCGCAAAGCCGCAGCTCGAGCAGAAGGTGTTGGCGCTCGGCATCGACATCAGCGCTGAGCTGAAGGCGCAAAACGTGCCGTTCTATCCTTTCGGCGATGCGGCGAAGGCGGCGCTGGCGAAGCTGCCGCAAGCGGTTGTCGATGACTGGGTCAACCGCGGCATCATCATCGAGGACACCGGCAGCGACGGCACCGAGACGAGCAAGGTCTACACCCCGTTCTGGCAATTGCGTTCGACCTACTGGTGGCGCTCGACCTTTCCGGCCAACAAGGACGTCCATGTTTCCCACCACTACAGACCGAGCGTCGGCGGCACGTCTTCGGTCAGCTTCTTCTACGACGGCAAATTCCAGGGTCAGTATGCGGCCTACAAGACCCGGTATTGCATGGACGGCACATTCGAAAATGCGGTGCGCAAGGCGGCCAAGGACGACCCTGACGGCTACCCCAAATATTTCGAGAGCCGCATCGCCTATATCCTGACCACCGGCGGCAACTGGGCTACGGGCACGATCGGCAAGTTCAAGCTCACGATCGACAAGGGCAATCCGAAAGCCCTGGTCTCGTTCTGCGGCGACAATGTCAAAAAGACCGGACCGACGACATTCGAGGTGACGGCGGATGATTTCTACCCCGAGCGCGACATCGACATCCTGATCCTCGAGCCGACGGACGAAAATTGATGCATGTCGCAATCTACGTTGCCATTGCCGAGAACGGCGTGATCGGGCGGGACGGCGGGCTCCCGTGGCGGCTCTCCACCGATCTCAAGCGCTTCAAGGCCGATACGATGGGCAAGCCTATCATCATGGGCCGCAAGACCTATGAGGGCATCGGTCGGCCGCTGCCGGGCAGGTTGAACATCGTCGTGACCCGCGACGAGACCTGGCGCGCCGAGGGCGTCGAGGTGGCACATTCGCTCGAAGCCGCGATCCAGCTGGCGACGGTGCGCGGGCGCGGCATGGCCGATGTCGACGAGGTGTGCGTCATCGGCGGCGGCGAAATCTATGCCCAGGCCATGCTGCTGGCCGACCGGCTGCACGTCACCCATGTGCTGGCAGCGGTCGACGGCGATGCGCATTTCCCGCCGATCGATCCCGATTCCTGGCGCATTGTCAGCTCGCAGGACGTCCCAGCCGGGGAAAAGGACAGCCACCCGACGCGCTATTCGGTTTACGAGCGGCGTCGCGAGAGACATTGAACGAAAAAAGAGCCATTGAAGGAAGACAAAGGGTCGCGACTGGACCAAATCGGACGAAGTCGGAAGCGCATCGCGTTGAAAGCGCCCCGTGGCGTGCCTATAGAAGAACAATACTGGATTTTGCGCCGTAATGCCGGCGCTTGAGGGAATTCCAAGCGAAAGGACATTCATGCCCTGGAACGACAAAAGCGGCGGTGGCGGCGGCCCATGGGGTGGCGGCGGCAACAATCAGGGACCCTGGGGGCAGGGTCCAAAAGGACCGAGCGGGCCGCAGGGCTCGCCTCCCGATCTAGAAGACATCATCCGCCGCGGCCAGGACCGGCTGCGGCGCGCTCTTCCGGGCGGCGGCGGCGCGAGCCCGGCTATCTTCGCGCTGATCGCGGCTGCACTTGTGGTGCTGTGGGCGTTCAAGGCGGTTTACACCGTGCAGCCCGATGAGGTCGCGGTCGAACTGCGCTTCGGCAAGCCGAAGACCGAACTGTCGCAGCCTGGCCTGCATTTCCATTGGTGGCCGCTCGAAACCGTCGAGACGGCCAAGATTTCCGAGCAGCTCGTCGATATCGGCGGTGGCGGCGCGACAAGTGGCAATACGTCCGGGCTGATGCTTACCGGCGACCAGAACATCGTCAACGTCCAGTTCTCCGTGGCCTATCAGGTCTCCGACCCGCGCGCGTATCTGTTCGATGTGTCCGATCCCGACGGCATGCTGAGGCAGGTTGCCGAAAGCGCCATGCGTGAAGCCGTCGGCCGCCGGCCGGCGCAGGACATCTTCCGCGACGACCGCCAGGGCATTGCCGCCTCGGTGCGTGAGATCATCCAGACGACGCTGGACGGCTACAAGGCCGGTCTCAACGTCAACGCCGTCTCGATCGAGGATGCGGCACCGCCACGCGAAGTGGCCGATGCGTTCGACGAGGTGCAGCGCGCCGAGCAGGACGAGGACAAGTTCGTCGAGCAGGCCAACCAGTACTCCAATCAGAAGCTCGGGCAGGCGCGCGGCGAGGCCGCACAGATCCGCGAAGACGCGGCCGCCTACAAGAACCGGGTCGTGCAGGAAGCCGAGGGTGAGGCGCAGCGCTTCATCTCGGTCTATGACGAATATGCCAAGGCGCCCGATGTAACGCGCAAGCGCCTCTACCTGGAAACCATGGAGAAGGTTCTGAAGGATTCGAGCAAGGTCATCGTCGAGCAGGGCAACGGGCAAGGGGTCGTTCCCTATCTGCCGCTGCCGGCATTGCAGCCGAAAGCGCCGGCACCGGCCGCCCCCGTTACGGGAGGTAACCAGTGATGGCCAACCGTCTTCCCATCATCGTCGTCGCAGCAGCGGTTATCCTGTTCCTGCTCTATTCGTCGGTCTTCGTGGTCAATGCGCGCCAGCAGGCACTGGTGCTCAGGTTCGGTGAGATTGTCGACGTCAAGAGCGAACCCGGCATCTACTTCAAGGCGCCGTTCTCGTTCTTCGACGCCGACACCGTGCAGCTGATCGAGAACCGGGTGCTGCGCTTCGATCTCGACAACATTCGCGTCCAGGTCTCGGGCGGCAAGTTCTATGAGGTCGATGCCTTCATCGCCTATCGCATCTCGGATCCGCGGGTCTTCCGCGCCGCGGTGTCCGGTCAGATCGAATTGGCCGAGGCCCGGCTCAGGACGCGTCTCGACGCTGCCTTGCGCCGTGTCTATGGTCTGCGTGATTTCGAGGCAGCACTCTCCGAAGAGCGCGGCGTGATGATGCGCGAAGTCCGCGACCAGCTCAGGCCCGATGCCACATCGCTCGGCCTGCAGATCGAGGATGTCCGCATTCGCCGCACCGATCTCACGGCCGAAGTCTCGCAGCAGACCTTCGACCGCATGAAGGCGGAACGCCTGGCGGAAGCTGCCCGGCTGAGGGCGCGCGGCAATGAGGCGGCACAGCGCATCACCGCCCGCGCCGATCGCGAAGTGGTCGAGATCGTCGCCGAAGCCCAAAAAGAGTCGGAAATCCTGCGCGGCGAGGGCGAGGCCCAGCGCAGCGCCACCTTCGCGGGAGCCTATCAGCGCGATCCGGCTTTCTTCGACTTCTACCGGTCGATGAATGCCTATGGCACGGCGCTGGACAACACCGGAACGACGATGGTGCTGTCGCCGAACTCGGAGTTCTTCCGCTTCTTCCGCAATCCCGACGGCAGCGAGGGATCGGCAAAGCCGGCTTCGCCTGCGCCAAACGCTCCGGCGACGGCACCCGCCGCGCCGGCGGCACAGCCCAGCACCGGCCAGTAGCGGCCGGTGCAGGATTTTCTTGCCGCCATGGGCCTCGTCCTCGTCATAGAGGGTCTGGTCTATGGCGGCTTTCCCGGCCTGGCCAGGAAGCTTGCCACCGAAGTGCTGTCGCTGCCCGAGAACGCGCTGCGGATTGCCGGGCTGGCGGCGATCGCGATCGGCGTCGGCATCGTCTGGCTGGTACGAGGCGCATGAGGGCGGCGATGATTTATCCTCTGCCGATAGTCATAGCCGCAAACGTGCCGTATTTTTTGCCAACATGGCGTGACGCGGCGTTTTCGTCGAAGCGCTTTTCTTTTCAAGAATACCGGGAGGCTTCTCGATGACATCCAATACAATTTTGCGCGCGGCGCGGCGGACATTCATCGCCGGCGCGGCGGCACTTCTTGTCAGCGCCGTCGCTGTCCCGTCCTTCACGGCGCCGACATTTGCCGCCGATGGGCCCGCTTCGGTCGCCGATCTGGCGCAAGGCCTGCTCGGCGCGGTGGTCAACATATCGACCTCGCAGACGGTCAAGGGTACCGAAGGCCCGGGCGCGGTGCCGATGCCGCAATTGCCCGAGGGTTCGCCCTTCCAGGATTTCTTCGACGATTTCTTCAAGAACCGCGGCGGTGACAAGGACAACGGCTCGCAGAAGGTGCAGTCGCTGGGCTCCGGCTTCGTCATCGATGCCGAGCAAGGCATCGTCGTCACCAACAACCATGTCATTGCCGATGCCGACGACATCGAGGTCAATTTCTCCGATGGCGTCACCTTGAAGGCGACGCTGGTCGGCACCGACACCAAGACCGATGTCGCCGTGCTCAAGGTCGATCCGAAAGGCCACAAGCTGACGGCGGTGAAGTTCGGCGATTCCACCAAGATGCGCGTCGGCGACTGGGTGATGGCGATCGGCAATCCGTTCGGCCTCGGCGGCACGGTGACGGTCGGCATCGTCTCGGCCCGCAACCGCGACATCAATTCCGGCCCCTATGACGACTTCATCCAGACCGATGCCGCGATCAACCGCGGCAATTCCGGCGGACCGCTGTTCAACAGCGCGGGGGAAGTCATCGGCATCAACACGGCGATCATCTCGCCATCCGGCGGCTCGATCGGCATCGGCTTCTCCATCCCGTCGCAGCTCGCGTCCGGTGTCGTCGACCAGTTGCGCCAGTTCGGCGAGACGCGGCGCGGCTGGCTCGGCGTGCGCATCCAGCCGGTGACCGACGACATCGCCGAAAGCCTCGGCATGGCGACCGCAAAGGGTGCGCTGGTTGCCGGCGTGATCAAGGGCGGCCCGGTCGACAATGGCACGATCCAGGCCGGCGACGTCATCATCAAGTTCGACGGCAAGGATATCCATGAGATGCGCGACCTGCCACGTGTCGTCGCCGAAAGCCCTGTCGGCAAGGCGGTCGACGTGCTGATCGTGCGCAAGGGTGTTGAACAGACGGTGAAAGTGACCCTCGGCCGGCTCGAGGATGGCGAGAAGGCCGCCAACGCCGAGGAGGGCAACACCGACCAGGACAAGGGCGACAAGGCTCCGGCCGTTTCCACTGCCTCGGTGCTCGGCATGACGGTCGGCGAACTGAACGACGAGACACGCAAGAAGTTCAGCATTGCGGCCGATGTTTCGGGCGTCGTCATCACCGACGTCACCAAGGACTCGGCCGCCGCCGAACGCGGCATCCAGCCCGGCGAGGTGATCACCGAGATCGCACAGGAATCGGTTGCTACCCCCAAGGACGTCATGGACCGCATCGGCGCCTTGAAGGAACAGGGGCGCAAGAATGCGTTGCTGATGCTGGCCTCGAAGACCGGCGAGCTCAGGTTCGTGACGATCAGGATGGACTGAGGTCCGGAAGATCGACAACACGACAACACTGAAAAAAGGGCGGCTAGCGAGCTGCCCTTTTTCTTGCCTGCCAGTCCTGGCGCGACAGTCTGTAGAGGACATGCCGTTTGAGATGCGGATGGCTGTCGGGAATGCTGGGGTGGTCGAAATCGCCGGACGGATCCGCGCTCATGCCGAGGCGTTGCATGACGGCGGTGGAGCGGCGGTTGGCCGCGACGGCGAATGACACGATTTCATCGAAGCCAAGCGTCTCGAAGCCGTAGGCCAGCCACGCTTCGGCTGCCTCCGTGACATAGCCTTTGCCCCAGAACTCAGGTGCCAGCCGCCAGCCGATCTCGATGGTGCCGGCTGGCAGGGATGGCACATGATCGGTGTCGAGGAGACCGATGAAGCCGATGCATTCACCGGTGGCGGTGATCTCGGCGGCAGCAAAACCGTATCCGTCGTTCGTGGTCCAGGCCCGGAGCTCGTCCATCTTGGCATCCGCCTGGGCGCGGTCACGGCGGAATGGAAAGAACTCCATCACCCGGTCGTCGGAGTTGATGCGGTGGAACAGGTCGCGGTCGCGATCCTCCCAGTTGCGCAGAATCAGGCGCTCGGTACGCATTGGTTTCATTGCACAAAGTCCTCCTGCCTGTAGCCCTGCATATAGAGCAGCGCGGTCAGGTCGCCATGATCGATGCGGACCTTGGCCTGTGCCGCCACCGTCGGCTTGGCGTGAAGCGCGACACCGGTACCGGCAAGGCGGATCATGTCGAGATCATTGGCGCCGTCACCGACGGCAATGGCGTCGGCGGGCGTCAGGCCGAGGCGCGCTGAAATTTCGATCAGCGCGTCGGCCTTGGCGGCGCGGCCGAGGATCGGTTCGCCGACCAGGCCGGTGAAGCGGCCGTCCTGTTCGAGCAGGCGATTGGCGCGGTTCTCCTGGAAGCCGAGCATTGCGGCGATGCGCGTCGTGAAGACCTCGAACCCGCCAGACACGAGTGCCGTCCAGGCACCGTTGGCGCGCATGGTCCGGACCAGAACACGGCCGCCCGAGGCCAGCGTCAGGCGATTGGCGACGATGCGATCGACCACGGTGGCGTCGAGGCCCTTCAGCAACGCCACCCGCTCGCGCAAAGCCGGTTCGAAGGCGATCTCGCCATTCATGGATCGCGCGGTAATCGTGGCAACATGATCCTTTACGCCGATCTCGTCGGCCAGCTCGTCGATGCATTCCTGGTCGATCATGGTCGAATCCATGTCGGCGATCAGGATTTTCTTGCGGCGGGTTTCTGCTTCTTGGACGATCACGTCGACCGCCTCGCTGGCGAGTGCCGTGCGCAAGACGGCACTCGCAGCGGCGGCGTCGGCTGCCTCAGGCAGGACGAGATCGCAGGCGATACCTTCAGCCAGCCAGACAACAGCGCTTGCGCCGACCGACCGTGAGGCCATATTCGCAAGCGACAGCGACAAAGCGCGCTCAGTGGGACGGGAAACAAGCGTGGCGATGAGCGGCATGGAACATTCCGGCGGGCAGGCGGGCAAGGGCCGCGTGAAGAACGCGATCCTGATAGCCGGGCCGACCGCCAGCGGCAAGTCGGCGCTTGCGCTCGATCTGGCCGAGCGCAGGGGTGGCGTGATCGTCAACACCGATTCCATGCAGGGCTATTCGGTGCTCGACGTGCTGACCGCCCGGCCGGAGGCGACCGACCTCGCCCGCGCACCGCATTTCCTCTACGGCCATGTCCATCCGGCGACGCCCTATTCCACCGGCGCCTGGCTGCGCGACGTGATGAAACTGATCGACGACGGCACATTCTCCGAACGGACAGCGATTTTTGTCGGCGGCACCGGGCTCTATTTTCGCGCATTGGCCGAGGGCATTTCGGAAATGCCCGACATTCCGCAACGGGTCCGCGACCGTTGGCGCTATGAATTGAAGGAGCAGGGCGCCGTCAAGCTGCACAGCCTGCTGCTGCGCGAGGATTCGGCGGCCGCCATGATGCTCAAGCCAACCGACAGCCAGCGCATCGTGCGGGCATTGGAGGTTCTCGATGCGTCTGGTCGTTCGATCCTGGAATGGCAGGCAGAGCGCGGCCAGCCGCTCATCGACAGGCAAAGCGCGCATTTCCTGGTGATCGAGCCGGATCGGGCGGCGTTGGTCGGACGCATCGACAAACGCTTCGACCAAATGCTGGACAAGGGCGCGCTGGACGAGGTCAAGCGGCTTGCGGCACTTGGCCTCGATCCCGAATTGCCGGCGATGAAAGCGATCGGCGTTCGCGAACTGCAGGCGGCGATGGCCGGAGGGATTGGCTTTCCCGAGGCAATCGAACGCGCCAAGATCGCGACCAGGCAATATTCCAAGCGGCAAACCACCTGGTTCAGGCATCAATTGGGGCCGGAATGGCTGAGGTTGCACCCCGGTGATGATCTGGAAACCACGATCTCAGCGCTTGCTTCCGATGCAACCTGAAAAGTTTACCTGCAAGGAAAGGTTCCCGTTGTGGTTGTCCAAATTAACCCTCCGTAAGCCCGCCCATGCCATAAGGTCGATGGGCACTTTTCCAACGGGGAGCAGATGCGTTTTCACAAGGCGGAATCAGCATTTTTCGTCTTTATATTCGTGATCCTGGCCGCCGGCCTGGTGACGCTGCATGCTTATGGACTTCTGCAGTCCTTCGCCGACGAGTTGCATACGGCTTCGGGTCTGGACAAGGTCATCTATCTCAACAAGCTCTTGTTCGCGACCGGCGTGCTCCTGGCCACCGCGCTGTTCTTCGGCATTTTCTTCATCTATCCGCTGATTCGAAAACAGGCGACGGAGGAGGGCAAGCTGCGCGCCATGACGGTCTCGCTCAGCGCGCGGTCGGAAACACTCGAGCATGCGGCGCTGACCGACGGCCTGACCGGCATGCAGAACCGGCGCTATTTCGATGATGCGCTGAAGGAGTATCTCGAGGAGTTCCGGCGCATCGAAAAGCCTGTCGGGCTGATGATCCTCGATCTCGACCATTTCAAGCAGGTCAACGACACCCATGGCCATGACGTCGGCGACGAGGTGCTCAAGGCGGTCGCGAGCTGTCTCAAGGATATGACGCGCTACCACGATGTGGTGGCGCGATTGGGCGGCGAGGAGTTCGCCGTGGTCACGCCCAACATGGACGCCGAGCTTCTGGGCAAGTTTGCCGAGCGCATCCGCAAGGCGATCGCCAACATGTCGGTGCTGTCGGGCAATGTCCGCCTCAAGATCACCACCAGCGTCGGGCTAGCCGTCTGGGACCGCAAGGAAACAGCGGAAGAGTTCTATCGCCGCGCCGACCGCCAGCTTTACGAGGCGAAGAGGCAAGGCCGTAACCGCGTCTGCGCCTAAAATCCCGTCCCTGAATTCGTGAGGCTGGCCGTCTGGCGCCGTTTTCTGTGCTTCCGATGCTCACGGACTCAAATGTCCGCTCCGCTTCGGTTCTCGAAAACAGCACCACCCGACTCGGCCTGACGAATTCCCTGACGGGATTTACCCAAGCGGTCCAGGCAGGGCGCGAGCTTAGCGCGGCTTCTCAATCGGCCGGCAGAACAGCCGGGTCGCAAGCTCAATCGTTTTGCGGGCGCAGGCCGAAGGTTGCGGGCTTGAGGCCGTAGCGCATGTCGAAATCGTCGTCCGATGGCGGGCGTGCGGCGGGTGGCTTGCGGTAGTCGGGGTCGCCGGCCTGGCGGCCTGAATCCACGACCTCGGCGAAGGCCATCGCCTGCTGCGTCGATTTCGGCACGTTGCGCAATCGTTCCACGATCGCCACCAGATCGACATCGTCGCCCGGCTTCGACGTGGCCTCTTCGCGTTTGGCGGTGCCGGGAAGCAGGTGGCTCGGCAGTTTTTCGAACTTCAGCCGCATGGTCGTCGCCACGCCTTCGCCGAAGGCGATGGCTTCGCGCTGGCCCATCGAGGACAGAAAGGCAAGCGTCGAGGCAGAAGAGTCGGCAATCGCCGAGCGGATGATCGCCTGGTCCTGCTCATTGGCAAGCCGCATGGCGAAGAAGGTCGAGCATTGCGACAGGATGGTCGGGTCGAGCTCGCCGGGGCGCTGGGTGACGACGCCGAGATAGCAGCCATATTTGCGGCCTTCCTTGGCAATGCGCGACAGCGCATGCCTGGTCGGCGCGAATCCGAGACGCGGGTCGGCCGGCATATAGCGGTGCGCCTCTTCGCACAAAAACAGAAGCTGCAGCTTGCCTTCGCTCCACAGAGCGAGATCGAAGGCCAGGCGCGCCAGCACCGAACAGACGGAATTGACCACTTCGGACGGCATGCCGGCCATCTCGAAGCAGGTCACGGGACGGCCATGATGCGGCACGCGGAAGATGTTGCCGATCGTCTCGTGGATGGTGTCCTCGATCAGGCGCGAGTTGAACATGAAGCGATAACGTGGATCGGCCGCCGCCGATTCGATGCGCGTCTTCAGCGATTTGAGCGTCGGGCGATCGGTCTTGCTTTCGAGCATGCCCATGCGCTCATCGATCTGCTTGAGCAGGTCGGCGATGCGGTAAGGCACTGGCGTATCGGCGGTCAGCGCATCGCTGCCGCGCCTGATATAGGAGCCCGAATTCGGGTTGCGGTAGAGATTCTTGGCGGCCGGGATCAGGTCGCGCAAGGCATCGATTTCTTCCGGCTCGGTCTCGCGGCCCCGGAACAGCACCTCGGCGAATTCCTCCAGCGTGAACATCCAGAACGGAAGATCCAAGGTTTTGGAATCGACCCTGACGCAGTATTCGGGCAGCGATGCCGCGAACTCGTTGTGCGGGTCGAGGATCAGGATGCGCAGATCCGGCCGTGCCGCGATCGACTTGCGCAGCAGCAGCGAAACGGCGGTGGATTTGCCGACGCCGGTCGTGCCGACAATGGCGAAGTGACGCGCCAGCGTATCGTCGATAGCGATGTTGGCGGCGATCGTCTCGTCCTGCGCGAGCGTGCCGATCGTGATCGAATGACGCCCGGCAAGGTCATAGACCGCCTGCAGGTCGCGGGTGCGGATGCGATGCGCAACGGCGCCGATATGCGGATAGGTGGTGATGCCGCGGTCGAAGACCGGTCTGGCGCCGGGCTCCGCACCGTCACGGACTTCGCCGATCAGCTCGATGCTGACCTCGATGGCGTTCTGGCCCTCATTGCTCCAGGCGCGGTCCGACTTGCCGATCGCGTAGACAAGGCCGACGGTTCGCGTCGATCCGAGATTGATGGAAATCATCTTGCCGACCGTCCACAGGCCGGTCACCGCGCCGTCGGCATCGTCCGCATAGGCGCTGATGGTGGCGCGAGCGCCGTCGCATTGCACGACATTGCCGAGGATGCGCTTGTCGTTCTGCTCGGTCTGGCGGCGCTCCTGCGAGGTCGGTTCCCCCACGGAGGCTTCGCGTTCGACATACATGGACAGGCCAATCCCCATTTCCCTGGAGAGTCGATCCTACCCGAATGGGGTTAAGGCCCGATGAGGTCGGATGGTGTAGAGAGCATTAAGGGGCCTGTGAAAATTGTCGCAAGGCGGCTCTTCTCCGGCGTCAATATTTCGCTATAATAGACATATGGATGATATAGCGAACGAAATTTCCTCGACGATAGGCCGCAGGATACACGCCGAAAGGGTCATGCGTGACTGGTCCCTGGCCGAACTGGCGGAGCATTCCGGCGTCTCGAAGGCGATGCTCAGCACGATCGAGCGAGGCAAGACCAGCCCGACGGCGGCGCTTCTGGTGCGCATTGCGTCGGCCTTCGGCATGACGCTGTCGACCTTGATCGCGCGCGCCGAGCTGCAGGGCGGCGGGCTGCTGCGCGAGGCCGACCAGCCGGTATGGCGCGATCCCGATACCGGCTATGTCAGGCGGCATCTTTCGCCGGCTGGCGATATGCCGCTGGAACTGATCAAGGTGCATCTGCCGGCGGGCGCCAGGGTCAGTTTTCCGGCTGCTTCATACGCCTTCATCAAGCAGCAGATATGGCTGATTTCCGGGCGGCTCGAATTCATCGAAGGCGATATGGCGCACAAGCTCGAGCCCGGTGACTGCCTGGCGCTTGGGGCGCCGTCGGACTGCACCTTCCATGCCCTGGAGCCCGGCGCCGACTATCTGGTCGCCCTGGTCAGAGGCTGACACAATGGCAAAGAGACCAAAGCGCTCCCACAATGGGGGGCCGCCTCTCGATGAGTACAAGGGCCCGCCATGGGGCACGGGCGATCCCTATATCTTCCTGGCCTGGCAGGCAGCGCACGCCAAGGCGTGGAAGGCGCCGAGCCACGAGGTCATGCTGTTGCGCATGGACAGAGCCGAGCGGCTTGGCCTGACCTACGAGGAGTACACGCTCGAGATTCTCGAGCGCGGACGGCACCTCGGCCACGAAGATGCCGACCGCATCAGCGCCATCAAGGCGGCGCGAAAGCGTCGCCGCGCGCGCCATCTGGAGTGACGGCAATGCGCCCGCTTCTATCGCAATCACGGGATATCCCGCACATGAACTCGATCGAGATCGCAACCCTGACCCCGGCTGCCGAGACGCAGGACGGGCTGGCCGAATTGCTGGTCGCAACGGTGGCGGCAGGCGGTTCGGTCAGCTTCATGCATCCGTTGGCGCCGCAGGCGGCGAGGGGTTTCTGGGAGAAATCGCTGGCCGCGGCGGCAAGGGGCGAAAGAGCGGTGCTTGGCGCCTGGGACGGCAAAAACCTGGTCGGCACCGTGACCTTGCTGCTCGACTGTCCGCCCAACCAGCCGCACCGGGCCGAGATCGCCAAGCTGATGACACGCACAGACTACCGGGGCAGGGGCGTGGGAACGCGCCTGATGCGGGCCGCCGAGAGCCTTGCGGTGGAGAAGGGCCGCACGCTGCTGGTTCTGGACACGGCAACCGAGGAGGGCGCCTCAGGCCTCTATGAGCGGTTGGGCTTCACGCTGGCCGGTGAGATACCGGACTATGCACTGAAGCCGCATGGCGGGCTGACCGGCACGCTGATCTACTGGAAGCGGATCGGGCAAATCTCGTAACCGGTCATGCCGGCGCGGAGAGGCGCGACAGCAACCACTGGCGGAAATCCTGCTCGGCGCCGGTTAGGCGCGCTGTCGACGCCTTGGTCAGAAAATGGCCCGATGTGCTGGAGAGTTCGAAGTCGGAAAGCCTGACCAGCGTCTTGCTGTCGAGCGCCGCATCGACCAGCGGCCGCGAGCCCAAAAGCACGCCGGCACCGGTCTTGGCCGCTTCCATGGCGGCAACGAAGCTGTCGAAGCGGTGCGATCGCCTGGGATGGCCGGCCAGCCTGGCGGCAGCGAACCATTCCGCCCACATCTCGCGCGCGCCGGCAACCAGAAGCAGCGGCAAGGAGGTCCAGTCTGCGTCGCCGACCAGACCCGGAGCCGCCACCGGCACAAGCCGCTCGGCGGTCAGCCTGTCGGCTTCGCGGCCGGGGAAGGATCCGTTGCCGAAACGGATATCGAGCACCGAGCCCGGCAGGTCGTAATCGGTAGGGCGATGGATCGTCACCAGGTCGAGCTGGATGCGCGGCAGTGCCTTCGCGAGATCGGGCAGCGCCGGAACCAGCATCAGCAAGGCAAAGGAAATCGGCGCCCGGATGGTCACGGTCTGGACGGCGCGCGGCTCGAACAGTTCCGCGGTGCTGTTGCCGATGGTGGCGAAGGCCGACTGGATGTGGGGGAGGTAGGCTGCCCCCTCCGGGGACAGGGCGACGCCGCGCGCCAGCCGCGAAAACAAACGTGTCTTCAGTCGCTCCTCGAGAAACCGGATGTGTTGGCTGACGGCCGCCTGGGTGAGGCCAAGCTCGGCTGCCGCAGCGGTGAAATTCGACAGCCGCGCCGCGGCCTCGAAACTGCGCAGCCAGTCGAGCGGCGGCAGGGGTGTGGTTCGAGCCATTAGTGTATCGCGGTCATTGGCCAAAATATGATAATTTGAATTATGCCTCTCGCGCGATCAACATGCAATCGAAACCCTGCGGATCAGCTGCGGGGGACGCAATGGACAGGAACGGATCTCCATGCTCACCCAGGCGCTGATCGGCGACGAAGGTAGAACAATCGAACTTGGCTGGAAGGACGGGTCGCGCAGCCGCTTTCACGCCATGTGGCTGCGCGACAATGCGCTGGACGACAAGACGCGCAGCGCCGGCAATGGCCAACGGCTGATCACCATCCTCGACATTCCCGCCGACACCAGGATCGGCGCGGCATCGGTCAAGGGCGGCGCCCTGGAAGTCAGCTTCGTGCCGGAGCAGAAAACAGTGAGTTTCCCGGCGGCATGGCTGAGCGCCAATGCCTATGATCGTGACGCGGCCCGCCAGCCCGGCTGGACGGACGAGGCCACCGTGCGATGGACCAAGGCCTCGATGCAGAATTCGGTGCCGCGCGCCGGTTATTCTGCTGCCAGTGGCGACCAAGCCGTCTTGCGGCAATGGCTGTCGGCGGTGAAAGCCTATGGCTTCGCGGTGATGGACGATCTGCCGGCCGAATCCGGAGCGCTGTGCAAGGTGTCCGATCTGTTCGGCTATATTAGGGAGACCAATTACGGGCGCTGGTTCGAAGTGCGCGCCGAGGTCAATCCGAGCAATCTCGCCTACACCAATCTCGGGCTCCAGGCGCATACCGACAATCCCTATCGCGACCCCGTGCCGACGCTGCAGATCCTGTCCTGCATCGAGAATACGGTTGAGGGAGGCGAATCCAGCGTCGTCGACGGATTTGCCGTCGCGGCTGCGCTGCAGGCTGAGAACCCGGAAGGCTTCCGGCTGCTGAGCTCATGCCCGGCGCGCTTCGAATATGCCGGCTCTTCCGGTGTGCGGCTGCAGGCGAAGCGGCCGATGATCGAGCTCGGGCCCGATGGCGAGCTGATCTGCATCCGCTTCAACAACCGCTCGCTGGCGCCGACGGTCGACGTGCCCTTCGCCGACATGGAAGCGTACTACGCGGCCTACCGCCGGTTCGCCGAACTGATCGAGGATCCATCCTTCGAAGTGACGTTCAAGCTCGAAGCGGGGCAGGCTTTCATCGTCGACAACACGCGCGTCATGCACGCCCGCAAGGCGTTTTCCGGAACCGGCAAGCGCTGGCTGCAGGGCTGTTACGCCGACAAGGATGGCCTGCTGTCGACGCTCGCGTCGATAGAACACGGGTTCAAGGAGGCGGCGGAATGAGCGGCCAGGATTTGAACGCGGACAATATCGTCGAATTCATCGCCGACATCTTCGAGCGCCGGGGTGCGGAATCCTATCTCGGCGAACCCGTCACCATGTCGGAGCACATGCTGCAGGGCGCCTGGTTCGCCGAAAAGGACGGCGCGCCGGACGAGCTGGTGGCGGCGGCGCTGCTGCACGACATTGGCCACTACACCAGCGAGTTCGGCACCTATTCGCCCGAGGATGTCGAGGACAAGCATCATGACGAAGCCGGCGGCGAAGTGCTGGCGCCGTTCTTTCCACCTGTCATCGTCGAATGCGTCAGGCTGCATGTCGCCGCCAAGCGCTATCTCTGCGCCACCGATCCGACCTATTTTGGCAGGCTGTCGCAGGCCTCGGTGCACACGCTGTCGCTGCAGGGCGGGCCGATGAATGCCGAGGAGGTGGCCGAGTTCCGCAAGAACCCGTTCCATGAGGAAGCGGTCCGGGTCCGCATCTGGGACGAGAGCGGCAAGATTGCCAACATGAAGACGCGGACGTTTCGCGATTACGTGCCGCTGTTGCAGCGGGTGGTGACGCAGTTCGCGGCGGGTAAGCCGGCGTAATTCCCTCAAAGGAAGGAGGCAGGGTGCAAGCCCTGCCTCCTTTCTTTCTTCCGGCTTCGCCGGAATCGCGCTCGCCTACCCCTTGTGATGCACCTGCTGCAGCCCGTAGACCGGCGTCGCCAAGCCGGCCTGCCTGGCCTTCAGCTGCAGCGCCAGGAATTGTGAATAGTGGCGTGACTGGTGCAGGTTGCCGCCGTGAAACCACAGCGCTTCCTGCTGTGTAGGCTTCCACATGTTGCGCAACTCGCCTTCCCAGGGGCCGGGATCCTTGGTGGTGTTCGAGCCGAGGCCCCAGCATTTGCCGACCTTGTCGGCGGTTTCGCGCGATATCAGATCGGCGGCCCAGCCGTTCATCGAGCCGTAGCCGGTGGCGTAGACGATGAGGTCCGCAGGCAGTTCCGACCCGTCGCTGAGCAGAACCGAGTGCTGCTTGATCTCTTCGACGTCGACGCCGCTCTTCAGCTTGATCGAACCATCGATGACCAACTGCGATGCGCCAACATCGATGTAATAGCCAGAGCCGCGCCTGAGGTACTTCATGAACAGGCCGGACTCGTCGTCGCCCCAGTCGAGCATGAAACCGGCCTTTTCCAGTCCCTTGTAGAATGCCGCATCGCGTTTCTTCATCTCGGCATAGGCCGGGATCTGGAACTCGTGCAGGATCTTGTAGGGCAGCGAAGCGAAGATGAGATCGGCCTTGGCGGTGGTGATGCCATTCTGCAGCGCCTGCTCCGAATAGAGCGAACCCAGTCCGATTTCCATCAACGTGTCGGACCTGGAGATATGGGTACTCGAGCGCTGCACCATGGTCACGTCGGCGCCGGCTTCCCAAAGTGCGGCAGCGATGTCATGGGCGGAATTGTTGGATCCGATGACAACGGCCTTTTTGCCGGCATAGGCGTCGGGACCCGGATGCTTCGACGAGTGGTGCTGATCGCCCTCGAAGGTCTCCATGCCCTTGAATTTCGGCAGATTGGCTTTGCCGGACTGTCCGGTCGCCAGCACCAGCTGCTTCGGCTTCAGCGTGATGTCCTTGCCGTCACGGTGGACGACAACGGTCCATTCCTTCGTCTTGTCGTCATAAGAGGCGCTTTTGGCCTCGGTCGAGGACCAGTAATTCAGCTCCATTACCTTGGTGTACATTTCCAGCCAGTCGCCGATCTTGTCCTTGGGCGAGAAGACCGGCCAGTTCTTGGGGAAATCGATATAGGGCAGATGGTCGTACCAGACCGGGTCATGCAGGCAGAGCGACTTGTAGCGCTTGCGCCAGCTGTCGCCGGCACGCTCGTTCTTCTCGATGATGATGGTCGGCACGCCAAGCTGCCGCAGCCGCGCGCCGAGCGCGATACCGCCCTGGCCGCCACCGATGATCACCGTATAGGGCTGCGTCTTGAAGCCGAGCTCGGCGGCTTCCCTCTCGCGCTCTTCCTTCCATGTCGGACGGTTCTTGCCCGAGCCGTGCCTGGCGCCCATCGGCCGCGCGAAGCCTGCCGGCTCCTCATGGCCTTTCAGTTCGGCCATGGTGGTCAGCAGCGTCCAGATCTTGCCGTTCTTCAGCCTGACATGGCCGAAGCCGCGTGCCGCCTCCGTCTCGAAGCTGATCCAGCCCTCGATCAGTTCGCCGCTCTCGGTCGCGTCCTCGCCCTTGGCGATGGCGAAGTGCGATGGCCTGGTGTTCGACAACTGGCTTTTCAGCATGTCGCGGACCTGGTCGCGGCCTTCCATGGTCTTGATGTTCCAGGTGAAGGTAACGAGGTCGCGCCAGTAGCAATCTTCTTGAAAGCAATCGACCGCCTTCTCGATGTCATTGGCAGCAAGCGCGGCGCCGAATTGGTCGAGTACGTCAGACAGTTTCTTGCTAGAGGGCTTGTCGAGCATCAGGTTTCCTCCCGTGAAATCCAGATCGTCATGGTGGTGGCTCCGACGGGCTTGCCGCCGGACGATCAAGTATCGTCAGAGATGGCGGCCCTCGTCACGCCCCACCATAGTTTCCAGCGGTTTCAATGGTTTATTCGCAAAATGGGATCACCCGGCGGTTTCGCAATCGCCCGGGCGCCGGAAACGACCGTCCCATTTGTGAATGCCGCGCCGGTCGCGCAAAGTTGATGGTCAAATGCCGCAATGCGGTCACCGGGGACGATGACAACCGATCGGTGAGAAGCCGGGAAGCGGTGGCGGGCAGCAGGGCGGTTCCTGGGATTTTCTGGATGCGGAACTCTGGAGCCCGTTATGATTATCATATCCTTTTTCCAAGCGTCTTCACGCCACTTTCTCGGCCGGCGTGGACGTGCTGCAGCAATGGCCGCGGTCATCGCCTTGAGTGCGACGCTGACCGGCCCGCTGGTGCTGCCCGGAACACAGGCGCATGCGGCGGAAATTTCCGTCACCGTCCGCGAAAGGCTTTCGAACTATGGCGGATGGCGAACCTCCAGCCGCTTCGGCGATGTCTGGGTTCCCTCGGTTCATACCCAATGGCGGCCCTACACCGAAGGCAGGTGGGTCTGGACTGACAATGGCTGGTACTGGCAGTCCACCGAGCCATTCGGCGATGTCGTCTATCACTATGGCCGCTGGGCGTATGATCCCGATTTCGGCTGGGTGTGGATCGCCGGCGATCAATGGGCGCCAGCCTGGGTGGTCTGGCGTCAGGGCGGCAATGATGTCGGCTGGGCTCCGGCGCCGCCCGACGTCGGTGCCGCCTTCGACGACGCCTGGTGGTGTTTCGTGCCGGTGGCGGCGATCGGCGCGGTGGATCTGGTCAGGGTGGTGCGGCCGGTTCAGGAGAACCTCGTCATCGTGCGCAACACGACATTCATCAACCAGACGGTCGTGGTCAACAATGCGCCACGCGTGCGGCTTGGCAACCAGGTGGTTGCAATCAATGCCGGACCCCGGCTGCAGCAACTCCCGAAGCCCGTCATGGAATCGATCAAGGCGGCAAAACTGGTTCCTCCGCCCAAAGGCGTGTTTGCCAGTGCACGTCTCGATGCTTCCAGGGGCGCCGAAATCAAGAAGCTTGCCGGCAATGCAATGCCTGCCGCCAAGGCGGCCAATGGGAACGGGCAAATCGTGGCGGGCCATGGCCCCAAGATTGCGAGCGGCGACAAGGCCACGTCTCCGAGCGCTGTGACAGCGAGCAATCCAGCCGTCGTGAAGCCTGGCAACACTGTGCGCAAGCGGATGGCCGCCGGCAACGGCGTGAAGGCCGATCCGCTCAAGCTGCATGCCGACAGGACCGCGGGCGATGGACGTATCGTCGTCAAATCGTCGGCCAAACCGGGTTCGGCCAAGCCGGTCTCGGGGCAGCGTCCTGCACGCGGTGCCGGACAACAGAAGCCGCATCAGCAGGCGATGGCAATGCACATGCCCCAGCACCATGGCCCGGCAAGGGTGGCACCTCACCATCCGCCAGCGAAGATGCAGGCGAGGAAGGTGTCCAACTGCGATCCGCGCGTTTCCCGCTGCAAGGCGCCGGGCTGATCGCCTCAATCGCGCCGGCACGCTGTGCGCGCCGGCGCGATTTTTCCCGTTGACAGGTCGCCTTGCCCGCCCTTAGTGTCCGCCACCATGAAAACAGCACTCATTCTCGTAGGAAAGCGCGTGGGCAAGGCGGTGTAACCGCCGGGCGAAAACCCCCCATGCGCAAGACACAGGCTCCCTCGGGGGCCTTTTTTATTGCCTGAAACACGACTAAACGACCAGCAAACGCCCAATGGCGACAGTACGGGACCAGACCGATGAGCAACGGACAGAACGAGCGGCGCGAGATGACGGGCGCCGAAATGGTGGTGCAGGCGCTGAAGGACAATGGCGTCAAGCATGTCTTCGGCTATCCCGGCGGCGCTGTCCTTCCGATCTATGACGAGATTTTTCAGCAAGACGAGGTCGAGCACATACTGGTGCGCCATGAGCAGGGCGCCGGCCATGCGGCGGAAGGCTATGCGCGTTCGACCGGTAAGGCCGGCGTGATGCTGGTGACCTCCGGCCCGGGCGCCACCAATGCGGTGACGCCGCTGCAGGACGCGTTGATGGATTCGATCCCGCTGGTCTGCCTGACCGGGCAGGTGCCGACCTCGCTGATCGGCTCGGACGCTTTTCAGGAATGCGATACGGTCGGCATCACGCGCCCCTGCACCAAGCACAACTGGCTGGTGAAGGACGTCAACGAGCTCGCCGCCACCATCCACGAGGCCTTTCATGTCGCGACCACCGGCCGTCCCGGTCCGGTCGTCGTCGACATCCCGAAGGATGTGCAGTTCGCCAAGGGATTCTATGTCCCGCCGCAGATCGCGCCACGCACCAGCTACCAGCCAAAGGTCCAGGGCGACCTGGAGAAGATCAAGGCGGCGGTCGAGTTGATGGCGGGCGCCAAGAAGCCGATCATCTACAGCGGCGGCGGCGTCATCAACTCCGGCCCGGAAGCGAGCCATCTGTTGCGCGAACTGGTCGATCTCACCGGGTTCCCGATCACCTCGACGCTGATGGGCCTCGGCGCCTATCCGGCATCGGGCAAGAACTGGATGGGCATGCTCGGCATGCACGGCACCTATGAAGCCAACATGGCCATGCATGATTGCGACGTGATGATCTGCATCGGTGCGCGCTTCGACGACCGCATCACCGGCCGGCTGACCGCCTTCTCGCCGAACTCGAAGAAGATCCACATCGACATCGATCCGTCGTCGATCAACAAGAACGTCCACACCGAGGTGCCGATCATCGGCGATGTCGGCCGGGTGCTGGAGGATATGGTGCGGCTGTGGCGGGCGAGCGCCAAGGCCGACAAGAAGGCGCTCTACCCCTGGTGGGAGCAGATCGCCAAATGGCGTGCGCGCGACTCGCTCGCCTACAAGATGAACAACGACGTGATCATGCCGCAATACGCCATCGAGCGGCTCTACGAACTGACCAAGGGCATGGACACCTACATCACCACCGAGGTCGGCCAGCACCAGATGTGGGCGGCGCAGCACTATCGTTTCGAGAAGCCGAACCGCTGGATGACGTCGGGCGGGCTGGGCACGATGGGTTATGGCCTGCCGGCAGCACTCGGCGTGCAGATCGCGCATCCCGACGCTTTGGTCATCGACATTGCCGGCGACGCCTCGGTGCAGATGACGATGCAGGAGATGAGCGCGGCGGTGCAGCACAATGCGCCGATCAAGATCTTCATCCTCAACAACCAGTATATGGGCATGGTGCGGCAGTGGCAGCAGTTGCTGCACGGCAACCGGCTGTCGCATTCCTATACCGAGGCGATGCCGGACTTCGTCAAGCTGGCCGAGGCCTATGGCGGCCACGGCATTCGCTGCGAAAAGCCGGACGAGCTGGACGACGCGATCAAGGAGATGATCTCGGTCAGGAAGCCGGTGCTGTTCGATTGCCGCGTGGCGACGCTCGCCAACTGCTTCCCGATGATCCCGTCGGGCAAGGCGCATAACGAGATGCTGTTGCCCGACGAGGCAACCGACGAGGCGGTGGCCAATGCCATCGACGCCAAGGGCAGGGAACTGGTGTAGCCGGCAGAACCAAGGCAGGGCTGTCGCGAGAAAGCCCTGCGCAAACAAAGAATTAGCTCAAGAGCTTGAAATCGAGATTCATGTCATGAACGCACAGCTACAACCGACCGGTTCGGCCTATTTTATCGCCAAGGAAACGGAAAAGCCGGAAAACCACACGCTTTCCGTGCTGGTCGACAATGAGCCGGGCGTGCTTGCCCGGGTCATCGGCCTATTTTCCGGGCGCGGCTACAACATCGAGAGCCTGACCGTCTCCGAGACCGAGCATGAAAAACACCTGTCGCGCATCACCATCGTGACGCGCGGCACGCCGCATGTGCTGGAGCAGATCAAGCACCAGCTGGAGCGCATCGTGCCGGTGCACCGCGTCGTCGACCTGACCGTGCGTTCGCATGAATCCGGCCAGGAGCGGCCGCTGGAACGCGAACTGGCGCTGGTCAAGGTCGCCGGCATCGGCGAGGCCCGGGTCGAGGCGCTGCGGCTGGCCGATGCGTTCCGCGCCAGCGTCATCGACGCCAACACCGAGCATTTCATCTTCGAGATCACCGGCAAGGGCTCCAAGATCGATCAGTTCATCGCCATCATGAAGCCGCTCGGCCTGGTCGAAATCTGCCGCACCGGCGTGGCGGCGTTGAACCGCGGCCCGCAGGCGATGTAGGCCTTCGGTGCTGGCGCCGGGCGCGCCAGCCAGCTTCCACAGTGAGGCTTCTGGCCCCGCTGTGGGCCGTCCGTGGGCCTTTGCGGGTTGCCTAGAAAAGACAACGATCCTGACTTGTCGGGGAGGATATCCATGTCGCTTGACGCTTTCCTTGCCCTGCTTGTCTACGCCTTGGTGACTTCGATCACGCCGGGGCCGAACAATCTCATGCTTCTGGCATCGGGCGTGAATTTCGGCATCGTCAGAACCGTTCCGCACATGCTTGGCATCAGCATGGGTTTCCTCGTGCTGCTGCTTGCCGTCGGTCTTGGCCTTGGCGCTGTGTTGACGGCGTTTCCGGCGCTGCATACCGCGCTCAAGATCGCCGGCGGCGCCTATCTTTTGTACCTCGCCTGGAAGATCGCCATGTCGCGCACGCTGACCGGCAAGGGCGAGACGAAGGCGCGGCCGATGCGCTTCATCGAGGCGGCTGCATTCCAGTGGGTCAATCCCAAGGCGTGGGTGATGGCGATCACCGCCATGGCCGTCTATGCCAATGCCGAGCACCCGTTCCTGTCGGTGGTGTTGATCGCTGTGGCCTTCACCATCGTTAATTTACCGAGCGTCTCGGTGTGGGCTGGGTTCGGCACCGCGCTGCGCGGTTTCCTGTCGGACCCGGTACGGCTGAAATGGTTCAACATCGCCATGGGCGTGCTGCTGGCGGCGACGCTTTGGCCGATGCTCAAATAGGCCGAGACGCGCAGATTCTGGTCGTCTCAGGCCGGAAGGCGATGGCTCGCAAGCCGTCGGATGGGGATTCAGCCCGTGTTGCACATCCATTGTGCAGTGCACATTAAATCTTCGTAATGCCGTGTTTTGGCCCTTTTCCGACAAAGGCGCGTCCTATCTATTCGGCGAAATCGCGGCAACGGGCCGTGATTTGCGCTAGAGTAGAACCATCGGACCACGACGTGTCGGGTGGAGAGGGCCTTTGACCATGCGTGGAAAAGTCGTTCTTTCGTTGCTTGCCGTCGCCTGTGCGGGCGCGGCCTGGCTCTATGTGTCTCCGGACGCGCTGAGCAAGGCTCAGCAGCTCATCGGCGCAAAGCAGGTCGCTGCCGCGGACAAATCGGCAACCGGCAAGCCGGCAGCGGGCGACAAGGCGGCAGGTGGCGGCGGTGCCGCCCGCTCGGCTTCCATCCTCTCGGCCGTCGCCTCGACAGCCGATTTCCCGATCCGGCGTTATGCGATCGGCTTCGTCTCGTCTCCCGCCGTCGTCAACATCAACGCGCGGGTGTCCAGCCAGATCGTCTCGATCGACGTCAAGGATGGGCAGATGGTCAGGGTCGGCGACGTTCTGTTCTCGCTCGATGACCGGGCGCTGAAGGCGCAGCTTGCCAAGGATCAAGCGGCGCTCGCCAAGGATCAGGCGATGCTCGCCAGCTCGCAGTCCGATCTCCAGCGCGCCAAGGATCTGGTTGCCAAGCAGGCCGGCACGCAGCAGACCTACGACCAGGCCGTCGCCGCGCAGAAGGCTGCCGCTGCGACCGTTGACGCCGACAAGGCGACAATCGACGCCGACAATGTCCAGCTTGGCTTCGCCACGATCACGGCGCCGATTTCCGGCAGGCTGGGTGCGGTCAGCGTCGCCGTCGGCGATCTCGTCACCGTCAGCAATGGCAACAGCAGCACGGCGACCCCGCTGGTGACCATCACCCAGATGGACCCGCTGCAGGTCAACTTCAATCTGCCGGAAAGCAATCTCGCCCTGCTGCACAAGGCGCTTGCCAATCCGCAGCAGGGCGCGGTGACACTGACCAAGGATGGTGACGCGACGCCGATCGGCAAGGGCACGCTCGATTTCGTCGACTCCAGCGTCGACACTGCGTCGGGCACTATCGCGACGCGGGCAAGTATTCCCAATGCCGACCTTTCGCTATGGCCCGGCCAGTATGTGAATGTCGTGCTCGACGCCGGCATCATGCCGCAGATGACATCGGTTCCTACCGTCGCCGTGCAGCCAAGCCAGAAGGGCCCTTTCGTCTATGTGGTCAAGCCGGACAACACGGTCGAGATGCGGCCGGTGCAGGTGGCGCTGACCGAAGGCGACAACAGCGCCATCAGCCAGGGGCTGAAAAGCGGTGAGAAGGTTGTCACCGAGGGCCAGACACGGCTGAAGGACGGCGCCGCGGTGCATGAAGGCAAGACCACGGCGGGTGCCGCTGCGCCCAAGGTGGCCGAGGCGACCAGCGCCGGCGAGGCCGCCCAATGATCTCCGAATTCTGCATACGCCGGCCCGTCGCCACCCTTCTGATGTCGTTCGCCCTCGTGCTGGGCGGGCTGTTCGCCTACAAGTTCCTGCCGGTGGCCGCACTGCCCAGCGCCGAATTCCCGGTGGTCAACGTCTCGGCCTCGCTGCCCGGCGCCTCGCCGGAAACCATGGCGACATCGGTGGCGACGCCGCTGATCAAGCAGTTCGCCACCATCGCCGGCATCGATTCGATCTCGACCACCAATTCGCTTGGCCAGACTTCGATCGCCATCCAGTTCGTGCTCAACCGAGACATCGACGCGGCGGCGGCCGACGTGCAGGCGGCGATCGCGCGCACGCAGAAATCATTGCCGCCGCAGATGACGGCGCCGCCGAGCTATCGCAAGGTCAATCCGGCCGACGCGCCGATCCTTTTGATGTCGCTGGTCAGCGACACGGTTCCGCTGACCGACCTCGATGCGTTCGCGGAAAACGTCATCTCGCCGTCGCTGTCGACCATCGACGGCGTGGCGCAGGTCTCGATCTTCGGCCAGCAGAAATACGCGGTGCGCATCCAGATCGACCCGACCGCGCTTGCCGCACGCGGCATCTCGATCGATCAGCTGCAGGCGGCGGTTGCCTCGGCCAACAGCAACACGCCGCTCGGCGTGCTCCAGAACGACAAGCAGCAGCTCACCATCACCGCCAACACGCAGCTGACCGACGCCGCCGGTTTCTCCAACATCATCATCGCCACCAAGAACGGTCACCCGGTACGGCTGGGCGAGGTGACCCGCGTGGTCGATTCGGTGCAGACGACCACGACCGCAAGTTGGTACGATGGCACCCGCGCGATCATCATGGCCGTGCAGCGCCAGCCCGACGCCAACACTGTCGACGTCGTCGACAAGGTCAAGGCGATGCTGCCGTCCTTCAAGGACCAGATGCCGGCCGCCGCCGACATCAAGTTGCTTAACGACCGCTCCAGTTCGATCCGGCAGGCGGTCAGCGACGTGCAGTTCACGCTGCTGCTCACCATTGCCCTGGTCATCATGGTGATCTTCGTGTTCCTGCGCCGGGTGACGGCGACAATCATCCCGGCCGTGGCGGTGCCGATCTCGCTGATCGCCACGCTCGGCGCGATGTTCCTGTTCGGCTTTTCCATCGACAACATCTCGCTGATGGGCCTGACGCTGGCGGTCGGCCTCGTCGTTGACGACGCCATCGTGATGCTTGAAAACATCTTCCGCCACATGGAGGAGGACGGGCTGTCGGCCTTCGACGCCTCGCTGAAGGGCGCGCGCGAAATCGGCTTCACCATCATCTCGATCTCGATCTCGCTGGTGGCGGTTTTCATCCCCGTGCTGCTGATGGGCGGCGTCATCGGGCGCATCTTCAACGAGTTCGCCGTGGTGGTGACGGTCGCCATCCTGGCGTCGATGTTCGTGTCGCTGACGCTGACGCCGATGCTGTGCTCGCGGCTGCTGTCGGTGACCAAAGCCGACCGCGACAAGCATGGCCCCGGTCACAAGCAGGACCTCGTCACGCGCGGCTACGACAGGGTCTTGAGCTTCTGCCTGCGGCACACCTTCCTGGTGTTCCTCGTCTTCGTCGGCACCGCGGCAGCGTCGGTGTGGCTGATCCAGATCTCGCCGAAGGGCTTCTTCCCGCAAGAGGATATCGGCCAGATATCGGTGACCACCATCGCACGTCAGGACATCTCTTTCGACGCCATGTCCAGGCTGCAAGGACAGGTCGCCAGCGTCTTCTCGCATTCGCCCTATGTCGACCATGTGGCGTGGTCGGCGGGCAGCGGCAACAACGCGCTCAACCAGGGGCAGCTTTTCGTCCAGCTCAAGGGCAAGGACCAGCGTCCCGCTATCGAGAAGGTGCTTGCGGATCTGCGCAAGCAACTGGCCGGCGTTGCTGGCATCGAGACCTACATGCAGCCGGTGCAGAATTTGAGGCTGGGCTCGCGGTCGTCCGCAAGCGCCTACCAGCTCGTGGTTCAGGGCCTTGATACCGGCCTCACCGATATTTGGGCGCAGAAACTGAGCGACGCGATGGCGGCCGACCATGCGAACTTCACCGACGTCACCAGCGACCTGCAGAACAATGCGCTGCAGGCGACGCTGGTGGTGGATCGCGACAAGGCCGCCCAACTCGGTATCGATACCGACACGTTGCGCTCCGCCCTCTATGGCGGGTTCGGCACCGACCAGGTTTCGACCATCTTCGGTTCGGCCGACAGCTATGAAGTCATCACCGAGCTCGATCCCAAGATCGAGTGGTCGCCCGAGCGGATGCTGGCCATCCAGATGAGGACGGCGAGCGGCAGTCTTGTTCCGCTCGGCGCCTTCGCCCGCGTCGATCGCACGGCCGGCGCCCTGACCGTCAACCAGCTCGGCCAGCTTCCAGCCGTGACCATCTCCTACAATCTGCCGCAGGGCGTGGCGCTGGGCGACAGCGTGACGCGCATCAATGCGCTGAAAGAGCAGATCGGCATGCCGACGGTGATCTCGACGACCTTTGCCGGCACGGCCAAGACCTTCCAGGATTCGCTGGCCAACCAGGGTTTTCTGGTCGGCGGCGCAATCCTGACCATCTACATCGTGCTCGGCATCCTCTACGAAAGCTTCATCCACCCGCTGACCATCCTCACCGGCCTGCCGTCGGCCGTGCTGGGAGCGGTCGTTGCGCTGCGCTTCGCCGGCATGGATCTGTCGGTCATCGCGGTGATCGGCATCCTGATGCTGATCGGCATCGTCAAGAAGAACGGCATCATGATGGTCGATGTCGCGCTTGAGTTGCGACGAGAAGGCATGTCGGCGACCGAGTCGATCCACAAGGCCTGCCTGATGCGGTTCAGGCCGATCATGATGACGACGCTGGCGGCACTCATGGGCACGTTCCCGATTGCGCTCGGCACCGGCGCCAGCGCCGAACTGCGCCAGCCGCTGGGCGTTGCCGTTGTCGGCGGCCTGCTTGCCTCGCAGGCACTGACCCTGTTCGTGACGCCGGTGATCTATGTCTACATGGAGAATTTCTCGGGCTGGCTGGTCGGGCTTTGGTCGAAGCGCAAGGGCGAGCCGGGCTCGGTCGAAGCGGGGGATCAGCCCTCGCTGTTCAAGCCCAGGGAAGACATGCTGCCCGAGCCGCAGCGGGCGGCCGCCGAATAGGGGGTAGAGCTGGCGCCATGTGCCGTTGGCCCAAGCCCTCATGCTTGCAGCGGCATCACTGCAAACGTAGTTTGTCGCCATGTCACACGATCATGATCACGACAACGAACTCGATCCGTTTGCCGCCCGCGTGCGTGCGCTGGAGACGATCCTCGCCCAGAAGGGTCTGATCGATCCGGCCGCGATCGACGTCATCGTCGACACCTACGAGACGAAGATCGGGCCGCGCAACGGCGCCAGGGTGGTGGCCAAGGCCTGGAGCGATCCTGCCTTTGCCGATTGGCTGAAGCGCGACGCGACGGCGGCGATCGCATCGCTGAGCTATACCGGCCGCCAGGGCGAGCACATGCAGGCGGTGTTCAACACGCAGGATACCCATAATCTCGTCGTCTGCACACTGTGCTCCTGCTATCCGTGGTCGGTGCTTGGCCTGCCGCCGGTCTGGTACAAGGCGCCGCCCTATCGTTCGCGCGCGGTGATCGATCCGCGCGGCGTGCTGGAAGAGTTCGGGCTGACGCTGCCGGCGGACAAGAAAATCCGCGTCTGGGATTCCACTGCCGAGCTGCGCTATCTCGTCGTGCCGATGCGGCCCGAGGGTACCGAGGGCTGGAGCGAGGAGCGGCTGGCGGAGCTGGTGAGCCGCGATGCGATGATCGGCACCGGCCTGGCGGAACAGCCGGCATGAACGGGCCGCAGGATCTCGGCGGACAGATGGGTTTCGGCCCGGTCGCGCCGGAAAAGGACGAACCTTACTTCCATGCCGCCTGGGAAAGGCGGGCGCTCGGCGTGACGCTGACTGCCGGCGCCATGGGCGCGTGGAACATCGACGAGAGCCGGCATGCACGGGAATCGCTGCATCCGGCTGTCTACTATTCATCGAGCTACTACGAGATATGGATCAAGGCGCTGGAGGTGCTGTTAAAGCGCCATGGCTTCGTCAGCCAGCGCGATCTCGAAGCGGGCAAGGCAGTCGATCCAGCAGCGACTCCCAAGAGGGTGCTGAAGGCGGAAAACGTGCCCGCAGTGCTGGCCAAGGGCAGCCCTTGCGACCGGCCGGTGGCGCAAGCGGCGCGGTTCAAGGCCGGAGACCCCGTGCGGACCAAGAACTTCAACCCGACCGGCCACACGCGGCTGCCGCGCTACGCACGCGGCAAGCACGGCGTGATCGAGGCGGTGCACGACGGTTTTGTTTTTCCCGACAGCAACGCGCATGGACACGGCGAAAATCCGCAATGGGTCTACACCGTGGTTTTCGAAGGATCGGAAATCTGGGGCGAGGGGGCCGACCCGACGCTAAGCGTGTCGATAGACGCCTGGGAGAGCTATCTTGAGCCGGCCTGAGGTGAATGGTCCCACCGCCGATTTGCCGCTTGGCGTCGAGGCCCCGGTGTTTGCCGAGCCATGGCAGGCCGAAGCCTTTGCCATGACAGTGGCGCTGCATGACAAGGGCCTGTTTTCGTGGAGCGAGTGGGCGCAGGCGCTGTCGAGCGAAGTGAAAAGACCGGGCGCCGCAGCGGACGGCCATGATTATTACGAACATTGGCTGGCGGCGCTGGAAAGCCTGCTTGCCTCGAAGGGACTGGCCGCCAAGGCCGATGTCGACGCGATGGCTGAGGCATGGGAGCGCGCGGCACATGCCACCCCGCACGGCAAGCCGATCCTGCTGGAGAACGATCCCCAGCGGATTCGATAAGGTCTGGGGTGAGCTTGTATGTTCCCTTTACGTTCTTGTCCGTGCCTGATAGCTTGACCCGTCGGCGGCACTGAAGCGTCCCGGCGCATCGATGATGATGGCGGCTGTCTTGTCTTTCCCTTGCGAATCCGGTCTCTCGCGCTGATGGAATTCTCTCCCCAACAGGACGAGGCGCTGCAAGCGGTTGCCCGCTGGCTCAAGACCGGCCAGCCGCAGCTGTTCCGTCTGTTCGGCTATGCCGGCACCGGCAAGACGACGCTGGCGCGCTATTTCGCCGAACATGTCGACGGCCAGGTGCAGTTCGCCGCCTTCACCGGCAAGGCCGCGCAAGTTCTGCGCTCCAAGGGGGCGGTCAACGCCCGCACCATCCATTCGCTGATCTATCGGCCGAAGGGCGAGGAATCGGTGGCCGACGAGGTCACCGGCAAGACCTCGATGTCGCCGACTTTTTCGCTCAACCGGCAGAGCCCCATCTCGCGGGCCAAGCTGGTCGTCATCGACGAATGTTCGATGGTCGACGAGCAACTCGGCCGCGACCTGATGAGTTTCGGCACGCCGATCCTGGTGCTCGGCGACCCCGGCCAGCTGCCGCCGATCTCGGGCGGCGGCTTCTTCACCGACCATGAGCCCGATTTCCTGCTCACCGAAATCCACCGGCAGGCGCGCGACAATCCGATCCTGCGGCTGGCGCTCGATGTGCGCGAGGGCCGCGAGTTCATGCGTGGCGACTATGGCACGGCGCAGGTGATCGGCAAGGAAGACGTTACCCAGGAACTGGTGCTGAAGGCGGACCAGGTGCTGGTCGGCACCAATCGCACGCGGCGCCGCTACAATCAGCGGCTGCGCGAGCTCAAGGGCTTCAACGCCGATTATCCGCAAGCCGGCGACAAGCTGGTCTGCCTGCGCAACGATCCGGCAAAGGGCCTGCTCAACGGCTCGCTGTGGAAGGTGATGACATCGTCGCGCGAGACGGTGAAGCCCGGCATCAACCTTCTGGTGTCGCCGGAAGAGGACGATCCGGATCGCGGCGTCGCCAAGATCAAGCTGCTCAAGGCGGCGTTCGAGGATCCGGACGCCGATATCCCCTGGCAGCAGAAGAAGCGCTTCGACGATTTCGACTATGGCTACGCGCTGACCGTGCACAAGGCGCAGGGCTCACAGTGGAACGAGATCGTGCTGTTCGATGAAAGCTGGGCCTTCAAGGAAACCCGCCAGCGCTGGCTCTACACCGCCATCACGCGGGCGGCCGAGCGGCTGACGATCGTCAGGTAGGGGCGCCGGATGCTGTTGCCCCGATAGGCTGTGCGGCAAGCCATTGCCAGGCGGCAGCCTCGTCCTCCGTCCTGAAATGCCTGATTTCGATGGGTGGTGAGGACGGCAGAAAGCGTTGTGCGTCCGCTATCCAGTCCGGTTCGCCGATCGTCGCGCAACGGTCGACATGTTCCAATGCATGAATGGCGCCCTGCTTCAGGGTCTCGTCAGCGATGTCGGCCCAGTCGACGCCGTCGTGGTCGACGAGGCGCACCAGCACATCGACGCGCGGATGCAGGGCGTAGGCTGCCTCCAGCAATCCGAAAAGATTTTCACCATCGGCCGCGGAAACGTGCCCGACGACATCGATGGCGAAAAGGTCGTCACGGCTGGTCTCGATACGGCGGATTGCCGGCACCTCATCAAGAAAATTCATCGGCGCTACCTTTCCCGGCTGGTTCATCAGGCTTGGAACACCCGAAACCCCCAGTCTGTTCCCACCAAAGGCATTACTGTTCCCGCCAAAGCCATTATAGGTGGGCGCGTCTAACGATTTCCGAGGCCACCCGCATGCCTGCAAAGCTCTCCGTCAACCTCAATGCCATCGCCATGCTGCGCAACCGGCGCGACCTGCCGTGGCCCAGCGTCACCGGCATCGGCCGCATCGCGCTGGCGGCCGGAGCGCATGGGCTGACGGTGCATCCACGCCCCGACGAACGGCATACAAGACACTCCGATCTGCCCGAGATTCGCTCGCTGATCGACGACGAGTTTCCGCGCGCGGAATTCAACATCGAAGGCTATCCGACCGAGGATTTCCTGTTGCTTGTGGAAAAGCATCAGCCCGAACAGGTGACTTTGGTGCCGGACGATCCGGCTCAGGCGACATCGGACCATGGCTGGAACTTCGCTACCCAGGCCGCGTTCCTCACACCGATCGTCAAGCGTCTGAAAAAGGGGGGCTTTCGCGTGTCGCTGTTTTCCGATCCGGACCCCGATTGGGTGGCGGCCGCATGCGACACCGGCGCCGACCGCATCGAGCTCTATACGGGTCCATACGGCAGCTATCACACAGATTCCGCCAAAGCGGCCAAAGAGCTGGAAAGGCTGGGAAAAACAGCCGACGCCGCGCTTGCCGCCGGGCTTCAGGTCAATGCCGGGCACGATCTGGTGGTCAGCAATCTGCCGGCACTTGCCAGGCGCATTCCGGCATTGGCCGAAGTGTCGATCGGACATGGGTTGACAGCCGACGCGTTGGAGTATGGCATGGCCGGCACGGTGGGTCGGTTCCTCAAGGCCTGCGGGTGGTAGCAATGGCAGCCTCGCATGGCAGGCATGGCTGCCATTACGCGACGGCACTTGATATTGCATTGCAGCAAGCGTAGAGCACCGCGCGCTTATCGGAGTGTCGTCCATGGCCCTTACCAATAATGGTAGTGAGGCAGAACCCGTCGAACAATCGAGCCATTCGGAAGTCGAACAGCACAGCACCAAGGTTCTGATGCTGGGCGCGCTCGGTGTTGTCTATGGGGATATCGGCACCAGCCCGATCTACGCCTTTCGCGAGGCGCTGGTGGCATCTTCCGGCGGAGAAGTGGCCGACCGCGGTGACATCCTGGGCGTTTTGTCGCTGATCATCTGGTCGCTGACCATCATCGTCACCATCAAATACATCATGTTCGTGCTGCGGGCGAACAACCGCGGCGAGGGCGGCGTGCTGTCGCTGATGGCGCTGGCGCGCGGCAGTTTCCCCAAGCGCTCGGCGCTGATGCTCGGCATCGGCATCGTCGGGGCGTCGCTTTTCTTCGGCGACGCCGTCATCACGCCGGCGATTTCGGTGCTGTCGGCGGTCGAAGGCATGAACGTCGTCACGCCGACCTTCCAGCCTTATGTCGTGCCGCTGACACTGGTCATTCTCGCCATGGTGTTCGCGGTGCAACGTTTCGGCACGGGCGGCGTGGGATTGGTCTTCGGTCCCGTGACGGCGGTGTGGTTCCTGGCGATCGGCCTTTCCGGCCTCAACCACATCATCGCCGATCCGGAAATCCTGTGGGCGATCAGCCCGCACTACATCGTCGCCTTCCTGATCAATTCGCCCGATGTCGCTTTCGTCACCATCGGCGCCATCTTCCTCGCCGTGACCGGCGCGGAAGCGCTCTATGCCGATCTCGGCCATTTCGGCCGCAAGCCGATCGTGCTCGCCTGGCTGTGGGTCGTGTTTCCGTGCCTGCTGCTCAATTATGCCGGGCAGGGCGCTTTCGTGCTGGCCAAGAACGGCGTCGTCGGCCATCCGTTCTTCGAAATGAATGAAGGCTGGACGCTGATCCCGATGGTCGTGCTGGCGACCGCCGCCACGGTCATCGCCAGCCAGGCGGTGATCTCGGGCGCCTTCTCGTTGACCAGGCAGGCGGTGCAGCTCAACATGCTGCCGCGCCTGGAAATTCTGCATACGTCGGAGAAACAGTCCGGCCAGATCTACATGCCGCGCGTCAACCTGCTGCTGGCGCTGGTGGTGATGATGCTGGTGGTGGGCTTCGGCGAGTCCAGCAGGCTGGCATCGGCCTACGGCATCTCGGTGACCGGCAACATGCTGGTGACCACGGTGCTGTTGTTTGTGGTCATGACGCGGATCTGGAAATGGAAGCTGTGGCTGGCGGTCTCGCTGACGGCGCTGTTCGGCTTCATCGACGTCGGTTTCTTTGCCTCCAACATCGTCAAGGTGTTTGAGGGCGGCTGGGCATCGCTGGCCGTTGCCTTCACCATCGTGCTGGCCATGTGGACCTGGGTGCGCGGCAGCCGCTATCTGTTCGACAAGACCCGCCGCAACGAGATCCCGCTCGATTTCCTGGCCGGCAATCTGTTGAAGAAGAAGCCGCAGCTGGTGTCCGGCACCGCCGTGTTCCTGACCAGCGATCCGCTCAGTGCGCCAACCGCATTGATGCACAGCCTGAAGCACTACAAGGTGCTGCATGAGCAGAACGTCATCCTTTCGGTGGTGACCGCGCCGCAGCCGGTGGTGCCCGACAGCGACCGGGTCAAGATGGAGACGGTCAACGAGCTGTTCATGCGGGTAACGCTGACCTTCGGCTATATGGAGCAGCCCAACATCCCGCGCGCGCTGGCGATCTGCCGCAAGCAGGGCTGGAAATTCGACATCATGACGACTTCGTTCTTCCTGTCGCGGCGTTCGCTCAAGGCCTCGCCCAATTCCGGCATGCCGGTGTGGCAGGACCGGCTGTTCATCGGCCTGGCGCGCACGGCGGCCGACGCGACGGAGTATTTCCAGATCCCGACCGGGCGCGTGGTGGAGATCGGCACTCAGGTGGCCATCTAGGACATGCCGATATTCAGGCCGGCCTGCGAACGGCAGGTTCCCGCGCTTCCGGTACTCACGGACTAGGTGTCCGCTCCGTTCCGGTTCTCGGAACCCACCATTCTCGGTCCAGCCTGACCTGAATCTCGACATGTCCTGGCGAATGAGCTGTGTCTTGCGGCACAGTCCATGTCACTCCGCTTCAACCGGCCAGCGCGGCCTTGTTCGCCTCGAGGAACTGCTTCAGCGTTTTTGGCTTGCGGCCGGAAAGCGTCTCGACCGAGTCCGTCACCATGGCGATGCGGCCGGAGCGCGTGTTGACGTCGAAGGACACGATGACTTCAGCAAAATCCTCGGGAACGCCTGATGCCTTTACCCCTTCGGTGAGCGCTTCATCCGGAACCTGCACGACATCGAGCGACTTGCCGGTGACCTCGCTTACCAGGGCGGCAATCTCTGCCGTGGTGTAGGCGTGCGGACCGGTCAAGGTGTAGGTCTTGCTTTCGTTTGAAGCGCCAGCGAGGCTGGCGGCGATCGCCGCTGCCATGTCGTCGCGCGCACCGTGGGCAATGCGCCCGTCGCCGGCCGACGTGTACCATTTTCCCGAGGCGATCGCGTGCGGCAGGGCCATGAACAGGTTCTCCTGGTACCAGCCGTTGCGGAAGATCGTGTAGGGGATGCCGCTCGCCTTGATCGCCTGCTCGGTGCTGTAGTGGTCATCGGCAAACAGGACCGGCGATACCGGCTCCGGATTGGGCATCGAGGTGTAGAGCAGATGCGAAATGCCGGCATTTTTGGCCGCGGCGACGGCATTTTCGTGCTGCTTCAGGCGCCTGCCGCTTTTGAGATCGAGATCGCCGGTCGAAATGATCAGCACCTTGTCGGCGCCTTTGAATGCGGTTTCCAGCGACGCCGCGTCGTTGAAGTCGGCGGCCCTGACAACGACGCCGCGCAACGCCAGATCGGCCACGCTTTCCGGATTGCGTGTGGCGGCGATGATGTTTGCCGGTGGAACTTTGTGCTTGTCCAGGAGATATTGGATGACGCCGCGGCCGAGCTGGCCGGAAGCGCCGGTGACGAGAAGGGTTTCGCTCATGGAAGGTCCTGACATTGCGCCGCTAAGGCGGTTCGAGTGGCAGTCTCAAAAAGAGACCAGCACTAAAATAGGAATTGACCTGGTGCCGTAAAGAAGGCAGTTTTTCGGGAGGTAGGCACACGCAGGGAACCAGCCATGGACGGCAAGGTCATCAATCTGAAGTCGAAGTTGGAGGTCTACAAGGCCATCTCAGGCGGCGGTAATATTGCCAATTGTCCGGTTCGCGAGGTCATCCAGGGGGTGAGCGGCAAATGGAGGTCGCTGCTGATGATGGCGCTGGCTGAAAAACCCTATCGCTTCGGCGAGTTGCGGCGCCTTGTGCCCGACATTTCGCAGCGCATGCTGACCCAGACGCTGTACGATCTTCAGCGCGATGGCTATGTGCATCGTGAGGTGTTCCCGACCAAACCACCAAGCGTTGAATACAGCCTGACCGATCTCGGGCGCTCTATGTTCGGCGCCTTTCATCAATTGATTCTGTGGGCCGAACTCAACCATGATGCGGTGCGCGCAGCGCGCGCCGATTTTGATGCTTCCCAGGCTTGAACGGCCGCCAAGGCCCTGGCTTGAACGACCGCTAAAGCCCCAGGGTGCGGCTTGATTTCGCCGGGCTGCTGAAGGATTGTCCCGGCCAGTTCGGCTTTGGGGGCATTGGCATTTCCTACGACATCGCAATAGCAGGCGCCGGGCCGGCGGGACTGGCCATGGCGCTCTATCTCAAGCGCGCCGGGCATCGGGTCACGGTCTTTGAACGCTTCGATGAGCCGAAGCCGGTCGGCTCCGGGCTGATCCTGCAGCCGACAGGGCTGACGGTGCTGGCCGATCTTGGCCTGCTCGACGACATGCTGGCGCTGGGCAGCCGCATCGACCGCCTGCATGGCGCCGATGCCACCACAGGCCGTACCGTGCTCGATGTCCGCTACGATGCGCAGCGCGGTGGCCGCTTCGGGCTGGCGGTGCACCGGGCGGCCTTGTTCGGCGTGCTCTTCCGCGCCGCCCAACGCAAAGCGATCGCCATCGAAACCGGCGTCGAGATCGAGGCCTTGGAGACGGGCGAACGGACGACGCTGATCTGCGGCAACGGACGAAGGACGGGGCCGTTCGACCTCGTCATCGACGCCAGCGGTTCGCGCTCGAAACTGCGCGGCGCAAGCGCTGCAGGCGAGCCACGACCGCTCACCTATGGCGCGTTCTGGGCCTCGCTTGGCTGGCGCGGCGACGGTTTCGATGAGCGCGCGCTGCTGCAACGCTACGACAGAGCGAGCGTGATGATCGGCGTGCTGCCGATCGGCCGGCCGCAGCCGGGCGCTGAAAAGATGGCGGCCTTCTTCTGGAGCCTGAAGCCGTCGGACGCCGATGAGGTGCGCGTCCGGGGCCTGGATGCCTGGAAGGACAGGGTGATCCGGCTGTGGCCGCAGAGCGAGGCGTATGTCAGCCAGATCGACAGTTTCGACCAGCTCTCGCTGGCGCGCTATGGCCACCACACGATGAAGCGGCCGGTTGGGCGGCGGCTGGCCATCATCGGCGACGCGGCGCACTCGACCAGCCCGCAGCTCGGGCAAGGGGCCAATATGGCGCTGCTCGACGCCGCGGCGCTCAGCCATGCGCTGGCGCGGACGGACAGTGTCGAAGCGGCACTTGAAGCCTATGCGAGGGCGCGGCGCTGGCATGTCCGCATCTTCCAGGCGCTGTCGCTGGCGTTCACGCCGTTCTACCAGTCGGATTCGGTGGCGCTGCCCTTCATCCGCGACAGGCTGGTGGCGACGGTGGCAAAAATCCCGCCGGCGCCGCAGTTTCTCGCCTCGATGGTGGCCGGCACCGTAATCGATCCGTTCAAGCGGATAGGACTGGTCGAAGCGCGGTGGCCGGATCGTTTTGGCCAATGAGGCTCGAAAGGTACGATCCCTTTGCCCGCAGGAAGGTATGCAGGCGCTGTGGGTAGTCCGGCGCCACGGCTTGCCTGATCGACGGGCGTTCACTCAAAGCCTGGCGCCAGGCGCGGACGAGGGGCTTACGGTCAAGAATGCCGAAATCACCGATCCGGTCGAAGACATCGAGATAGCGGAAGACCGGACCGTAAACGGCGTCGACCAGCGAGAAGTGCTTGCTGGCGAACCAGGGGCCGCCAGGCTCGTCCGCCAGCTCGGCTTCGAGACGGTCGAACATGGCGGACAGCGCGCTGGATTCGTCAAGGAAGCCGGCCTCGGTCGATGTTGAATAGAACCGGCCGATGGCATTGAGGGTTGCCGAACCGAACTCGATCCAGGCGCGATGCCGGGCGCGGGCATAGGGATCGGCAGGGTGGAGGGGGTTGGCTTGCGTCTCTTCGAGGAATTCGAGGATGACGGCCGATTCGAAGATCACCGTTTCCTCGCCATTTCGCTGCACGCGCAGCAGCGGCACCTTGCCGAGCGGCGAGATCGCCTTGAACCAGTCCGGCTTGTTGGCGAGGTCGATATCGACGCGCTCGAACGGCACGCCCTTTTCGGTGAGCGAAATCGCGGCGCGTTGCACATAGGGGCAGAGGTGATGGCTGACGAGAATGAGCTTGTCGGCGCGTTTGCAGATTTCGTGTTTCATCGGATTGGCTTTCCCTGATTAATGCAATTGCATCTATGTAGATGCATATGCATTGATCGTCAAGCTTGATGCAATTGCATCTATCGTCTAAGGTGCGCCATGACCGAGAAAGCCACGCCTTCGCCCGAAGCCATCAAGGCTTGGGCTCGCCTGATGCGCGTATCGCGCCAGTTGATGGAGAGCGCCGAAGAGGCATTGAAGGCCGTCGGTCTGCCGCCGCTTGCCTGGTACGACGTGTTGCATGAGCTTGCCGAGGCGGGCGAGGGCGGGTTGCGGCCGTTCCAGCTCATCGAGCGCACGCTGTTCGCGCAATACAACATTTCGCGCCTGCTGGCCCGGCTCGAGGCCGATGGGCTCGTCGAGAAACTGCCGGTGGCCGATGACGGCCGTGGCCAGACCATCCGCATCGCGGCCAAGGGGCGAGAGACACGCCGCCAGATGTGGGCTGTGTACGGACGCTCGATCGCCGAACTGATTGGCGCCAAACTGTCGGCAGATGAGCTGACCATGGTCTCGGCACTGCTTGGACGGTTGCGCCATCCGCCAGCCAGCGATTAAGCGAGCCTGTCGCGCCAGCGCCTGTCCATTTTGCAGATATTTTGCTCTCGTCCTCTTGCGCACGGCCTCGGATCGCGCAATAAGCCGAACCGTAACGTACGGTACGGCTTATCGGGAATGCCGACCTTTCGAGAGAAGAGCGTGTTGCACATCGTGCCTGACATCGACACCAGCGAAGCGCTGACAGAGCGGCAGAAGGCCGTGCTCGACGCGGCGTTGCGGCAGCTGGTCGAGGAAGGCGACCAGCTGACCATGACCGCCGTGGCGCGCCGCGCCAGCTGTTCCAAGGAAACGCTCTACAAATGGTTCGGCGACCGCGACGGGCTGCTGACGGCGACGGTGCAATGGCAGGCCTCGAAAGTGCGGGTGGCACCGGTCGACCGCAAGGGGCTCGATCTTGCCTCGCTGACCGCGAGCCTCGAGCGCTTCGCCTCGGATTGGCTCAAGGTGATTTCCAGCGACACGTCGATCGCGCTCAATCGGGTGGCGGTCAGCCATGCCGGTTCCGGCAAGGACAATCTCGGCGCCGTGGTGCTGGAGAACGGCCGCTTCGCGCTGGCCAAACGGCTGAAGCCGGTGCTCGAGGCCGGCCGACGGACCGGGCTTTTGGATTTCGCGGATGCCGAGACGGCGTTCCGCACCTTTTTCGGGCTGGTCGCCCGCGATGTGCAGATCCGTCTGCTGCTCGGCGACCGGCTGGAATTGACTGAGGCGGCGATCGGCGGCGATGCCGCACGGGCGACGCAGCAGTTTCTCGCTCTTCATGGAGCAACAACCGGCCGCAAGGCCCTAGAGCCGGATGATTTCAGGTCAAGTCGACCTGAAATCTGAATCCGTCTCTAAATCAAGAAGATAGAGCATGATGTCGTCCGAAAACCGCTTCACACTTTTCGGCATCATGCTCTGATTTATAAACGGGAAGGAAGACAAAATGCGCGTCTATTACGATCGTGATGCCGATCTCAATCTGATCAAGGGCAAGAAGGTCGCCATCATCGGCTATGGCAGCCAGGGCAGGGCGCATGCGCTCAACCTCAAGGATTCCGGCGCCAAGGAGATCGCAATCGGCCTCAAGGCCGGCTCGGCAACCGCCAAGAAGGTCGAGGCCGACGGTCTCAAGGTGATGAGCGTGGCGGACGCGGCCAAATGGGCCGACTTGATGATGATGGCAACGCCGGACGAACTGCAGGCCGACATCTACAAGAACGAGATCGCCCCGAACATCCGCGATGGTGCCGCGATCGCCTTCGCGCACGGCCTCAACGTGCATTTCGGCCTGATCGAGCCGAAGCCGACGGTCGACGTCGTCATGATCGCGCCGAAAGGTCCCGGCCACACGGTGCGCGGCGAATACCAGAAGGGCGGCGGCGTGCCGTGCCTGGTCGCCGTCAACCAGGATGCCTCGGGCAATGCGCTCGACCTGGCACTGTCCTACGCCTGCGGCGTCGGCGGCGGCCGTTCGGGCATCATCGAGACCAATTTCCGCGAGGAATGCGAGACCGATTTGTTCGGCGAGCAGGTCGTGCTGTGCGGCGGCCTGGTCGAACTGATCCGGGCCGGTTTCGAGACGCTGGTGGAAGCCGGCTACGCGCCTGAGATGGCCTATTTCGAGTGCCTGCACGAGGTCAAGCTGATCGTCGACCTGATCTATGAAGGCGGCATCGCCAACATGAACTACTCGATTTCGAACACCGCCGAATGGGGCGAATATGTCTCGGGTCCGCGCATCATCACCGCCGAGACCAAGGCCGAGATGAAGCGCGTGCTGAAGGACATCCAGACCGGCAAATTCACCTCGGAGTGGATGCAGGAGTACCGCGCCGGCATGTCCCGCTTCAAGGGCATCCGCCGCAACAATGACAGCCACCAGATCGAGGAAGTCGGCGCCAAGCTGCGCGCGATGATGCCGTGGATTTCCAAAAACAAGCTGGTCGACAAGGCGAAGAACTGAGCGAAATCCACAAGCGCTCGAAAATAGCAGCTTCCATGAACAAGAAACGGCGCCACGTGGCGCCGTTTTTTCATTCTGTCGGTCAGCTCAGCTACAGGGCCAGCCCATCAATAGGGTGAGTAGCACTGCTGGCGGGGGCCGTTGTAGGGCTGGAACGTGTTGTCATAGGCCCGGTACGACCGGTAGCGGTTGTAGCACCATTGGACATGGGCGCTCGAAAGCCGTCCCGCGCGGTAGTAGCGGCGCGGCGCCGGCCGGTCATAGTAGTCGTAGTTGTTGTACATGCTGCCGAGGCCAAGCCCCAGGCCAAGGCCCAGGATCGCGGCACTCGCGCCATCATCGTAGTAACGGCCGCCGCGATAGTGATGGCGACCATGGCGCCAACGCCAGTTGTCTCCACCATTCCAGTGACCGCCGCCGCCGTGCCAGTGCCGACGGCCGCCGTCCCAATTGCCCGACCGGCGCCATCTCCAATTGTCGTTGTTGAACTGACGGTTGTTGTTGCCGCCCGCCCAGCTGTCGCGGACCGGCGTGACATTCGGCGCCGCGGTGCTGGTGGGAATCGACAGGTCCGGTTGCATGATCGGGCCGGCGGCGGACGGTGCCGTGACGCCGGAGAGGATACCCAGGGCTAGCAGCCCCGATTTGACCGTGGAAGAAAAGAGCGAATTCATTGCACTCTCCAAGAGTTACAGGCCCCACGCCCACCCGAGGAATGGGGCAACAATGGATGTTTGCATCTGAACGGCGGATGAACGGAAAGGTTCCGTCAACCATGACGCGAACGCACCCAGGACCAATCGATCTCAGATGGTGGTCCTGCGCGCTTGTTTTCCGAAGCACTTGCGGGCAAAGGTCATGGCATGTCGCTGCGCCTTGCCACCTTCAATGTCGAGAACCTGATGAACAGGTTCGATTATTCCGGCTATCGCAACCAGCTCAACGAGGATCGAACGCTGGCGCTGTTCGATATCCAGAGCGAGGCGGAATACAGGCTGCTGGAGCAGGCCCGCGCCATCGCCCAATCCGACGACACGCGCCAGCTGACGGCGCTGGCAATCGCTGCCACCCGGGCCGACATCATCTGCATGCAGGAGGTCGACAACATCGAGGCGCTGAAGGCCTTCGAATATGGCTATCTGTTCAAGATGGTGGGGCAGGGCTACCGGCAGAAATACACCACATCGGGCAATGATTCACGCGGCATCGACGTTGCCGTGATGATGCGCAATGAGACCGCCCAGGGCCAGCCGATCGAATTCGTGCGCATGACCAGCCACGCCTATGTCACCTACGAGCAGTTCGGGCTGCACACGCCGGAACTCGAGGCACTGGGCAATCAGGCCAATGAGCGCATTTTCCGGCGCGACTGCCTGGAGATCGACGTCACCGTGGGCGGCGTGCCGCTGACGCTCTATCTCGTGCATTTCAAGTCGATGGGTTCGCCGCGCAACGGGCTCGACGGGCGCGAGGCGACGATGCCGGTGCGCATCGCGGAGGCGCAGGCCGTGCGGCGCATCATCGAGGAGCGCTTCGGCAAGGACTATGCCGCCGACAAGCGCTGGGCAATCTGCGGCGACATGAACGATTACCGCCAGCGTGTGAAGGTGGCCGGCGATGCGATCGACGGCTATCGCTTCGAGGTGGTCGACGAAGCCCTGTCCTGCATCAACGTGCTGACGGCCGGCGGCTTCTGCGAAAACGTCGTCGAGCGGCGGCCGGAGATGAACCGCTGGAGTTTCTACCACACGCGCGGACCGGAAGAGCGGCATCTGTGCCAGCTCGACTACATCCTGCTGTCGAAGGGGCTCGCCGCCAGCAACGCGACGGCTGTTCCCGACATCATCCGCAACGGCCAGCCCTGGCGCACCATCTTTCCGCCGGGGCAGGAAGTGGAGCGGTTTCCGCGTGCCGGCTGGGACCGGCCGAAGGCGTCGGACCATTGCCCGGTGGCGATCACGCTGGACATGACCTGACGCATGAGTTTCGACCTGCCACGCAACGTCATCCTGCCGGTCGACGCCATCGACGTCCGGCTCGATCCCGGTCCGCACCCGTTCGCAAGGGACAATGCAGAGGCGATCGCCGAGAACTGGCAGCACGAAATCGCTGCCAATCCGGCGCTGTTCGACGGCATGGTGGTGCTGCTGTCGCAGCTTGCCTACCGCGACAACCGTCTCGCCGGCCGCTGCCATGCGGTCAACTATTCGACTTTCATGCTGTGGCGGAAGCGGCGCGAGAATTCGGGCGCCGAGCATGCCTATGCCCATGCCATGCTGGTGGCTGCCGACAATGCGCTGGTGGCGATCCGCATGGGTCCGCACACGGTCAACGCCGGCCGCGTCTATTTTGCCGCCGGCTCATTCGAGCCGGTCGATTTTCGCGATGGCCTGGTCGATGTCGATTTCAACATGATCCGCGAAGTGCGCGAGGAAACCGGCCTCGACCTGTCAGGGGCTCATCGCGGCAAGCGCTACCACGCCATGTCGACCAACAGCGGCACGGTGATCTTCCGCCGCTACCACGCGGCGGCGCCCGCAGACGAGATCGCCCAGCGCATCTCAGCCTTCGTCGCCACCGAAACCGAGCCGGAGATCGACGGGCCAGTGATCATCCGCCATGCCGCCGACCTGCCGGTCGGCCTGTCACCGCACATGAAGCCGCTGATCGAGTGGCATTTCGCAAACGGGAGTTAAGGGCGCGTCTTGTTCTGTGCCGCGTTGCGATCGTTGCGGGCGGCGACGAGGAACAGGATGAAGCCGATGCCCAGCAAACCGCCCATCGCCATTCCCATGGTCTGGCCGACGACTGCCTGAAAATCGGCTGTGACGCGATCGGGATTGGCCATGCCGAAGCGGGCGAGATACCACCAGATGCCTGCAAGGAAGGCCTCGATGACGACCATCGTCAGGATCAGTCGTGCCTTCTTGCTCATTGGCTATTCCTCCACCCAAGCGTGAATTGCCCTAGCATCATGAACGGCGCGGCGACAGTGGCGGGTAGGGTGGAAACGTCTAAGGCTGTGCAAAACCGGTCTGAGCGCTGGCCGCGTCCCGGCCGGGTTGCCCTATTCGTGCCTAAGCGCGTCGATCGGATCGAGCCTGGCGCCGCGCAGCGCCGGGAAGAAGCCGAACACCATGCCGATGAGCGCGGAAAAGCCGACGGCGAGCAGGATCACCGCCGGGCTCGGCGCGAACGGGATGGTCAGCGTCACCGCGGCGAGGCCGGCCAGCGCCAGCCCGATCAGGATGCCGATAATGCCGCCGAGCAGCGACAGCACCGTGGCCTCGACCAGGAACTGGATCAGGATGTGCTTTTCATGCGCGCCGATGGCGAGCCTGATGCCGATCTCGCGGGTGCGTTCGGTGACCGACACCAGCATGATGTTCATGATGCCGATGCCGCCGACCAGCAGGCTGACGCCGGCGACGGCGCCCAGCATGCCGGTCATGGTGGTGGTGGCGCTGGCCATGGCGTCGGCGATCTGGGTCATGTCGCGGATGGCGAAATCGCTTTCACGATCGGGCGTGATGCGTCTGGCGTCGCGCAGAATGTCCTCGACGCGCGGCTGCAGCTCGCTGGTCGGCGTGCGGTCATCGGCGGCGATGTAGATGTTGTCGATGTCGCGGTTGCCGGCGATGCGGCGCTGGTAGGCGTGCAGCGGCATCAGCACGACATTGTCCTGATCCTGACCGAAGCCGGTATAGCCCTTGGGCTCGAGCAGGCCGATGATCTTGCAGGAGGTGCGGTTGACGCGGATGATCTCGCCCTCGGGATCGCCAGCGCCGAAGAATTGTTGGCGCACCGTCTCGCCGATCAGGCACACGCCGGTGCCCGAGCGGGTTTCGGAATCGCTGAACGGGCGGCCCGACACCAGTTTCCAGTCGCGCGCATCGAGATAGGCGCTGTCGGTGCCGGTAACGCCCGAGGTCAGGCTCTCGGTGCCGAAGATGACCCGGACCTGCTTTTGCGAAGCCGGCGAAATGGCGCGGGCGCCAGTCAGATGCGCAACCAGCGCCGTCAGCTCCTTTTCGGCCAGCGGACGCACCACCTGGTCGAGCCCGCCCGGGCCACCGGGACCGGCCGGGCGACCGGAGCGGACGACCAGCAGATTGCTGCCGAGCTTGGAGATGTCGGCCTTGACCTTCTGCGTGGTGCCCGAGCCGATGGTGAGCATGGCAATGACGGCGGCAACGCCGATGACGATGCCGAGCAAGGTCAGGAACGAGCGCAGCACGTTGCGGCGGATCGAGCGCAGCGACAGGCGGACGGTTTCCCAGATCATGGTTGTGCGATCTCCAGCTTCCTGGAATCAGAGGCGACGTGGCCGTCGAGGAAGCGGATGGTGCGTTCGGCATAGTCGGCGACATCGGCCTCGTGGGTGACCATGGCGATGGTCAGGCCAAGCTCCTTGTTGAGCCGCGTCAGCAACTCCATGATCTCGTGCGTGCGGGCGGTGTCGAGATTGCCGGTCGGCTCGTCGGCGACGAGCAGCGTCGGGCGCGTGACGATGGCGCGCGCGATCGCCACGCGCTGCTGCTGGCCGCCGGACAGTTCGGCCGGCGTGTGGTGCTCGCGGCCGACAAGGCCGACCTCCGCCAGGGCCTGCATGGCAAGGTCGCGGCGCTCGCGGGCGGCCACGCCGCGATAGATCAGCGGCAGTTCGACATTTTCGGCCGCCGTGGTGCGGGCCAGCAGATTGTAACCCTGGAAGACGAAGCCGACATAGAGGTTGCGCAGCATGGCGCGGCGGTTGCGGTCGAGGCGGCCAGCGTCGATGCCCATGAAGGAATAGGTTCCGGTCGTCGGCGTGTCGAGGCAGCCGATGATGTTCATCGCCGTCGACTTGCCGGAGCCGGACGGCCCCATGATGGCGACGAATTCGCCACGCCGGATGGCAAGATCGACGCCGGCCAGCGCATGCACCTTGGCCTCGCCCTGGCCATAGCTCTTCCAGACCTTGTCGAAGGTGATGAGGGCAGCACCGGCGGCCACGGCATCAGCTCCGCTGCTGCGACGCGGTGATGACCTGTACGCCTTCGTCGAGGCCAGAAATGATCTCGGTCAGTTCGCCGTCGGTGGAGCCGATCTTGACGTTGACCGGGTGCGGACGCCCGTTCTCCAGCACGTAGAGCGTGCGCGAGCCGTCGGTGGGCACTGTGGCGGCCTGGCGCTGGCGGTTGCCGCCGGGGCGGCCCATGCGGCCGGTGAACAGGTCGCTGAGGCTCCAGCCGCGGGCGGCCTGCTGGGCAGGACGATAGCGGAAGGCGGTGGCCGGTACGGTGAGCACGTCCTTGGCCTGCTTGGTGACGACCGAAACGGTGGCGGTCATGCCGGGCCGCAGCAGCAGCTCGTTGTTGTCGACCTCGAGCCGCGCATTGTAGGTGACGACGCCGTCAGTGGTGACCGAGGCATAGGAGATGTCTCGGATCTCGGCATCGAACGGCCGCTCGGGGAAGGCATCGACAGTGAAGCGGGCATGCTGGCCGGATTTGACCGCACCGATGTCGGCCTCGTCGACCGCCGCCACCAGTTCCATGTTCCTGAGATCGGCGGCGATGATGAACAGCACCGGCGCCTGCAGCGAGGAGGCGACCGTCTGGCCGGGATCGACCGAGCGCGTCAAAACGATGCCGTCGATCGGCGCATAGATGGTGCTCTTGGCAAGGTCGGTCTGCTGCGCCTTGAGGTCGGCCTGGGCGATGGCGAGGTTGGCCTGCGCACTGTCGAGAGCTGCCTTGGAACGGTCGCGCGTGGCGGTTGCTGCTTCAAGCGACTGGTCGGTCGCCATGCCGCGCTTGGTCAGTTCGGCGGCGCGCACCAGCGCCTTCTCGTTTTCCGCCAGCGTAACCGTGGCGTCCTCGACATTGGCGGCGGCGGCCTTGGCCGAAGCTTCGGCGCGCTCGATCTGGACTTCGAGTTTCACCGTGTCGAGTGTCGCCAGCACGTCACCCTTCTTGACCTGCTGGTTCTCCTCGGCCGAGACCGAGCGGATGATGCCGGACAGTTCGCTTGAAATATCGACTTGGGTGAGTGGCTGCAACGTGCCGGTCGCCGACACCGCGACGGTGAGGTCGGCCTTGGCGGCAGGCACTGTGGTGTAGTCAATCCTGGCCGGCGAGCCCGCATACCATTGATAGAGGCCAAGCGCGGCGGCGAGCACGATCAGCGCCAGCAACGCATAGAGCCACCCACGACGGCGCGATCTGCGCCGGCCTGTCTGGTCGAGCCCAAGCGCCGTCTCGATGGCGGAATCCGATTCCGTCTTTGGCAGATTGACAATCTGGTCCACGCTGGACCCCTATAATGCGCAATGTCCCTATCTGTGCACAGATCAGGCTTACCGGTTCAAATATCAAATTAAATTTCGCCCATGTTGGGATTGAGGCAGGAATGAAAACCCGGAATTACTTGCTTTACGATGTGTTTACGACCGAGCGACTGGCCGGCAATCCTTTGGCCGTCGTGCTCGATAGCAAGGGATTGGACACGGCCGCGATGCAGGCCATCGCGCGCGAATTCAACCTGTCCGAATCGGTGTTCGTCTTGCCGCCGGACAATCCCAAGCACAAAAACCGCATCCGCATCTTCACGCCCGACTATGAAATGCCGTTCGCCGGCCATCCGACGGTCGGCGCCGCGATCGCGCTGGCCGAACTGGCGGAAGAGGGCGGCGCCGGCATCTTCGTGCTGGAGGAAAACATCGGTCCGGTGCGGTGCGCCGTCAGCAAGCATGACGGCAACACTTTTGCCGAGTTCGACCTGGCGAAGCTGCCGGAGCCGCTGAAGCTCGATGCCGATCCGGAGGCGATCGGTGCCGCGCTTGGGTTGACGCCGCATGAGATCGGCTTCGAGAATCACCGCGTCGCGTTCTGGTCGGCGGGCGTGCCCTACGTCACCATCCCGGTTGCCAATCTCGAGGCGGCGGGCCGCATCCGGCTGGACAACCAGGCATGGTCGGAACTGGCGCCGCGCAAGAGCGAGTGGGCCTTCGCCAGCCCCTATGTCTACTGCCGCGAGACGGTGAACCACGAAAGCGCCTTCCATGTGCGCATGATCGTGCCCGGCACGCCTTCCTACGAAGACCCGGCGACCGGCTCGGCGGCAGCCGCCTTTGCCGGCGCCATCATGCATTTCGACGCGCCGACCGATGGCATTTCACAGCTGTGGATCGAGCAGGGGCTGGAGATGGGCCGGCCATCGCGCATCCGCCTCGAACTGACCGTGCAAGGCGGAAAACTGGCCTCGGCGCGCATCGGCGGCAACGCAATCAAGGTGGCGGAGGGCAAGCTGTTCGTTTGATCGAACGCATGCTCGGTCGATTTGTCGGGAAATGATTCCGGCAGGGCTGGACAGGACCGATGGTGGCGGCTATATGCCCGCCAACGCCGGTTTTTGCCGGCCGAGTGGGTGCGTAGCTCAGTTGGTAGAGCAGCTGACTCTTAATCAGCGGGTCCACAGTTCAATCCTGTGCGCACCCACCAAATTCCTAGAAGAGTTGGTGGAAAGACCCTGAAAGCGAGACGCGTTTGGCGCGTCCCGGGCAGGCTGTCTGACTGTGATTTTTTAACCGCGCTATCCGGATCTTGTGGCGATTCAGCCGCGTTGGAAATGCGGCTCAGAAACCGGCCGAATCGAAAAGCAAGGCTCTTTTCCCCGGCTGCAGCATCGCTGGCGCCAATTCCGTCTTTTCCCCCGGAGAAATCGCTGATGGGCCACCAGAAGAAGACCAGGAAGACAACGAAAATGCCGGTGTCGATCGGGCCATGACTTGAATAGCTGCTGTGACGGAACACAACAGCGACCGCCCCGGCGATAACACCGCAGCTGCGGCAGGATGAAATTTCTTCATCCACAAAAATCTATTTGAGAATCGCCGTTGCCGTAAGATGCCTCCTTTGTCGTGACAACGGCATCTTTGTCGGCCGATACGGGGAATGAATAATTACTTCTCCGAAACGCCAGCCTCGGCAAAACTCGCCATGCGGGCATGGCACTCCAGCGCCGAGCGGACGATGTTGACGGCGAGGCAGGCGCCGGAGCCTTCGCCGAGCCGCATGCCGAGATCGAGCAGCGGCGGCAGGCCGAGCGCTTCGAGCAGGCCGCGATGGCCGGACTCAGCGGAGACATGGGCTGCGATGGTGTGGGCGAGGCCGGTTGGATGCAGCTTTGCCAGCGGGGCTGCGGCGGCGGTGCAGACGAAGCCGTCGAGCAGCACGGGTATGCCGAGATGGCGGGCGGCCAGCGTGGCGCCGAAGATGGCGGCCAGTTCGCGTCCGCCGAGTGCGGCAGCAATGCCAAGCGGATCGGCGAGGGCTGCGGCGTGGCGCTTCAGGCCGGCTTCGATGGCGACCACCTTGCGCTTCAAGCCGGCGTCATCGACGCCGGTGCCGCGCCCTGTCCACTTTTCCGCGCCGCCGCCGAACAGGGCTGCTGAGATGGCAGCCGCCGGCGTGGTGTTGCCGATGCCCATCTCGCCGAAGCAGATAAGGTCAAGATCCTTCGTCACCGCATCATAGCCGGCCGAGATCGCCGCCAGAAAGGGCGCTTCGTCCATTGCCGGACCTTGGGTGAAGTCGCCGGTCGGATGGTCGAGATCGAGCGGGATGACGTCGAGTTCGGCGCCGGCCATGCGGGCAAGCTGGTTGATGGCGGCACCGCCGCCAGCGAAATTCGCCACCATCTGCACGGTGACTTCCGAGGGATAGGCCGACACACCTTGCGCGGTGACGCCGTGGTTGCCGGCGAAGACGAAAACCTTGACGCGGTCGAGTTTCGGCATGTCGCGGCCCTGCCAGCGCGCCAGCCACGCGGCGATGGTCTCGAGCCGGCCGAGGCTGCCTTGCGGCTTGGTCAGCGTGTCCTGGCGGCGTGCGACCGCATTGGCCGCGGCATCGCTGCCAGCCGGCAGGTCGAGGCAGGCGGCGCGCAATTCACGTAGGGATTTGAAGGGCATGGGGGCAAAGTCTCCGAAAAGGAATCAGGCCATGGGGATCAGGCCAAAGGGATCAGGAAAGCGCTACGGAAGCGACGAGCAGCACCGCGATCTCGCTTGCCTGCTGCAAGGCGCCGATCGTGTCGCCGGTCTGGCCCTCGATCTGGTTGAAGCAAAGGGCGCGGAATGCGGCAAACAGCAGGCCAAGCAGGATCAGCGCGAAGACGGCGCCGCCCAGCCCGAGCAGGAGAAGCGGGATCGCGCCGAGCAAGGCGCCGGCTATGGCGGTTTCCTGCGAGACGGTGCCGGCGTCGACCGAGAGGCCGTTGACGCGCGCTGGAGGCAAGAGATGCATGAAGGCGCCAAGCAGGCCGCGCGAGGCCGCGTGTGCGGCCAGGAGGGCAAACAGGGCCTGTGTGGGATCGACGAACTCCGACAGCGCGCTCCAGCGGATCAGCAGCGACAGAGCCAGCGCCGCCGCACCATAGGCGCCGATGCGGCTGTCGCGCATGATCTCAAGTTTGCGGCCGCGCGATTTGCCGCCGCCAAAACCGTCGGCGACGTCGGACAGTCCGTCCTCATGCAGGCAGCCGGTGGTGAGCAGGGTTGCAGCAAGGGCAAGTGCGGCCGCCGGCCCCATGGCAAGGCCGAACCGTTCCGCCGTGGCAAAAACGATGGCGGCGATCAGGCCGACGACGAGACCGGCGATGGGGGCGGCCCAGATCGCCGCGGCAAGGCTGCGGCCGCGAAAATCGAAGACGGGCAGCGGCAGCCTGGTGAAGAAGACCAGGCAGAGCGCGATGTCGTCGACGACCTGTCGTGGTGAGAGGGCCAGATTCCCGAATTTCATGCTCTAGCCCCTCGCAATCGCATGGAAGAAGGTGCCGCTGACATGGCCGCGCCGGTAGCCTGAGGCGCCGATCGGATTGCCCTGGCCGTCCGCAAGGTCGGCCAGCGGCTCGTCATTGCCGGTGGCCGTCATCTGCGCATAGTGGAATTCGTGGCCACGAATCAGCGCCCCAGCCGGGCCCAGCGGGCAGTCGGCGCGCAGCCGCGCCTCGCGGTAGCCGAGGTTCATCTTGCGCCTGGCGAAGCTTGTGGCATGGCCGAGCAGGCCGAGCATCGCATGCGTTTCGCCCGACGCGTCCTCCAGGGCTTCGCCGAGCACCATGAAGCCACCGCACTCGCCATGGATGGGCTTCGTCGCGGCGAAACGCGCCATGCCGGCGCGGAAAGTCGCGGCGGCGGCGAGCTTGCCGGCGTGAAGCTCGGGATAGCCGCCCGGCAACCAGCAAACGTCGCAGGTCCCGTCGGGCGCTTCGTCGACGAGCGGCGAGAACGGGACGATTTCCGCACCCGCCTTGCGCCAGTAGGCGGCGACATGCGGATAGAGGAAGGTGAAGGCGGCATCCTCGGCCAGCGCGATGCGTTGGCCGGGCGGCGCCAGCGCGTCGTCGAAACCGCCGGGCGCGGGGGTGAGGGGCGTCGCCAGGGCCATGATCGCATCGAGATCGAGCGACTTTTCCGCCATGTCGGCCAGCCGGTCGAGATGCGCCATCAGGTCGTCATATTCGCCAGCCTGGACAAGGCCGAGATGCCGCTCGGGCAGGTTCAGAGTGGGATCGCGCAGGATGGCGCCGACGACCGGCAGGCCGATCGCCTCGATGGCCTCGCTGCACAGCTTGCGGTGCCGCTCGCTGCCCAGCCGATTGAGCGCGACACCGGCCATGCGCACGTCAGGATCATAGGTGGCAAAACCCTTGGCGACAGCCGCCGCCGTGGTCGACTGGCCGGAGACGTCGAGCACAAGCAGCACCGGCAGGCCATAGAGCCGCGCCAGGTCGGCCGCCGAGCCGGTTCGGCCGGGAGCCGCGGGTATCCCGTCGAACAGGCCCATGGCGCTTTCCAGGATGACGAAATCGGTGTCATCGGCGGCTTGCGCGGCAAGCGCGTTGAGCAGCGATGGCGGCATCGCCCAGCTGTCCAGATTGACACCGGAGAGGCCCGTGGCGGCGGTGTGGAAGCCGGGGTCGATATAGTCGGGCCCGGATTTGGCGCCGCGCACCTTCAGCCCGCGCCGGGTCAGCGCCCGCAGGATGCCGATGGTGACGCTGGTCTTGCCGGAGCCGGAGCGCGGCGCGCCGATGATGATGGCGCGGGCCGTCATGCTTGCCCCGCCAGGGCCGCGCGCATGGCAACGATGCCGCCAACGACGATCAGCGCCGGCGAGGCCAGACCGGCGGCCGCAGCTTCCTCGGCAATGGTGGCGAGCGTGGCGACGACGGTTCGCTCCTGCGGCGTCGTCGCGGCGACGATCACTGCCGCCGGTGTCGACGGCGCCAGCCCGCCATCGAGCAGTGCTGCGGCGATCAAGGGCAGATTGGCCATGCCCATATAGACGACCACAGGCTGGCCGGTGCGGGCGATCGCTGCCCAGTCGAGATCGTCATCGGTGCCGGCGGCGTGGCCGGTGGCCAGGATCACCGCCTTGTTGATGCCGCGCATGGTGGCGGGGATGCCGGTTGCGGCCAGCGCACTGAGGCCCGAGGTCAGGCCGGGCAGGACGCGGAACGGGATACTTTCCCGCGCCAGCGCCAGAGCTTCTTCGCCGCCACGGCCGAAAATATAGGGATCGCCGCCCTTCAGCCTGACGACGCGGCGGCCGTCGCGCGCGAGCCGCACCAAAAGTGCGGTGATGTCGTCCTGTTTCATCGACGGTTTGCCGCCGCGCTTGCCGGCAAAGAAAAGCTCGGCGTTTTCGGCAACTGCGACAATGTCAGGGGACACCAGTGCGTCGTAGACCAGCGCATCCGCCTCGGCCAAAGCCGCCAACACTTCGAGCGTCAGGCAGCCGGGGTCGCCGGGGCCGGCGCCGGCCAGCCAGACATGGCCCGGCTCGAGCCGGCGCGGCTTGAAGTTCAGCCGGGACAAGGCTTTTTCGAGCGTGGCGTTTTCGCCGGTGTTTTTGGTGCTGCCGCTCACAATCCGTCCCGTCCGCGAAAACGCCGCTGATAATGGGCGTCGTATAATGAACTCTCGCCAAAACCTTGCGCCGCCAGCGAGCGGCCGACGAAGATGATCGCCGTGCGCTCCATCGGATCGGCGGCGAGCTGTGCCTCGATGGTCGCCAGCGTGCCGGTCAGCACGCGCTCGTCCGGCCAGGAAGCGCGGAAGACGACCGCCACCGGGCAATCGCCGCCATAGTGCGGCGTCAATTCGGCGACGACACGGTCGATGGCGTGGATGGCAAGATGAATAGCGAGCGTGGCGCCGGTGCGGCCGAAGCCGGCCAGCGTTTCGCCGGGCGGCATCTTTGACGCGCGGCCGGAAATGCGGGTCAGCACCAGGCTTTGCGCCACTTCGGGAATGGTCAGCTCGCGGCGCAATGCTGCGGCGGCAGCGGCGAAGGAGGGGACGCCCGGCGTCAGCGTATAAGGGATGCCGTGCTTTTCCAGCCGGCGGATCTGCTCGGCGACCGCGCTCCATACCGACAGGTCACCGGAATGCAGCCGGGCGACATCCTGGCCTGATTTGTGCGCCTCGAGATAGGCGGCCTCGATCTCGTCGAGCGACATCGGCGCGGTGTCGACCAGCTTTGTCCCCGGCGCGCAGTGCTGCAGCAATTCGGGCGCGACGATCGAGCCGGCATGCAGGCAAACCGGGCAGTTTGCCAAAAGCCTTGCGCCGCGCAGCGTGATGAGGTCGGCCGCACCTGGACCGGCGCCGATGAAATGAACGGTCATGGCGCATCTCCGCTGATGGCGATGGCGCAGGTGACCGGGCCGAGCACCGTGCGGGGGCCAAGCAGTTTTGCGCCTGTGCCGGCCACGGCGAGGGCGGACGCCTCGGAGACCGATGGTGTGCCGGCAACATCCTGCGAGAGATCGGAATGGCTGAGCGTATCCGACGAGGCAGCTTGAAGTGCTGAGTCGTCGACGACGATGACGGGAAGACTCAGCGTGCGGCCAGCGGCGGCGATCGCTTCTTCATCCTTTTTGAACGCGGCAGTCGCCAGTGCCGACAGCGCCGTCATCGCCAACCCATGCGCCTCCAGCGCCGTTTCGATCGCCGCAAGCACGTCTTCGACGCCCACGCCCTTTCGGCAGCCTATGCCTGCGACCATCATGGCTTCATCCAGCTCCATTGCGTCACTGGCATGGCCGGCCGCCAGGCCTGCATCGAGCCGACCGGCGAGGCCCGGGAGATGTTTATCCGCGTGAGATCGCCGCCGAGCTTCGTATGTTGGGCAAGAAGCAGGGCTTCCATCTCCAGCGTCACCGCGTTTGCCACGAGACGGCCGCCAGTGTGCAGGGCCTTGATGGCAGCTTTCAAGACACCGGCATCGCTGCCGCCACCGCCGATGAAGATCGCGTCTGGCGTGTCCAACCCGGCAAGCGCCTTGGGCGCGCTGCCTTCGACCACGACAAGGCCGGGAACGCCACAGGCAGCGGCGTTGCGACCAATACGGGCAGCGCGCACCGGATCGGCCTCGATGGCAAAAGTGCGCATGGAAGGGTGGGCCAGCATCCATTCTATGCCGATGGAACCGGAGCCGGCGCCGATGTCCCACAGCAATTCGCCGCGCCGCGGCGCCAGCGCCGACAGGGTGATCGCGCGGATTTCGCGCTTGGTGATCTGGCCGTCATGGTCGAACAGGTGATCGGCAAGGCCTGATGTGAGCGGCAGCACGCGCGCGTCCGGACCGGATTCAACTTCGACCGCCAGCACGTTGAGCGGATTGAGGTTTTCGAGGTCGAAGGCATCGGCGCGGACCGAGCGCTGGGTCTCGCTTGGCCCACCCAACGCCTCCAGGATCGTCAGCCGCGATGCGCCGAAGTCGAGTTCCGCGAGCAGGCGGGCAATCGCCGCGGGGGCTTCTGCATCCGAGGTCAGCGCCAGGATGCGCGCGCCTGGCTGCAGCAGCGGCCGGATCAGGTCGAGCGGCCGGCCGTGCAGCGAGACGGTTTCGATATCCTGCAGCGCCCAGCCGAGCCGGGCGGCCGCCAGTGAAACGGCTGAAGGCGCGGGGATAACGTGCATCTCCTGCGCCTTGACCTTGCGGGCGAGCGTGGCGCCGACGCCGTGGAAGAAGGGATCGCCGGACGCGAGCACACAGACGTTCCTGCCGGCAAGCGCCAGGACGTCAGCCATCTCGGCATCGAAGGGAACCGGCCATGGGCGCGGCTCGCCCTTGGCGAAGGAAGCGACAAGGGCGAGGTGCCGCTTGCCGCCGAAGATGATCTCAGCCTGGGCAATCCGCTGCTTGGCCTCGTCGCCGAGACCCGCTAAACCGTCCTCGCCGATGCCGACGACTGTCAGCCAGGCGGCTCGCGATTGACGCTCAGCAGGCATGATGACCCACCGTATCCTGATCCTCGGCGGCACTACCGAAGCGCGGCAACTGGCCGGAAAACTGGCGGCGCGTGCCTCGGTCACGCTGTCGCTGGCCGGCCGCACCGAAAGCCCGGTCGCGCAAGGCGTGCCGGTGCGAAGCGGAGGCTTTGGCGGCGCCGACGGGCTGGCCGCTTACCTCACGGAAACGGCCACCGATCTGCTGATCGACGCCACGCATCCCTATGCGGCGCAAATCTCCGCCAATGCCGCACAAGCCGCGCGCATGGCCGGCGTGCCGATCCTTGCCCTGCGGCGTCCCGGCTGGGAGCCTGTCGAAGGCGACCGCTGGACGTTGGTCGGTACGGTCGGCGATGCCGCGCAAGCGCTTGGACCGGCGCCGCGCCGCGTTTTTCTGGCACTGGGCCGGCAAGAGGTTGCGGCTTTCGAAGCAGCGCCCCAGCACCACTATCTCATTCGCAGTGTCGATCCGGTCGAGCCGAAGCTGGCCGTGCCTGACGCCGAATATCTGTTGGCCCGTGGCCCGTTTCGCGACGCGGAGGAACGCGCGCTGCTCGAAAGGCACCGCATCGATGTCGTGGTGTCCAAGAACAGCGGCGGCGAGGCGACCTTTGGCAAGATCGCCTCGGCGCGGGCGCTTGGCATCGAGGTGGTCATGATCCGCAGGCCTGATCTGCCGGACGTGCCCTCGGCTGAAACCGTCGAAGCGCTGGCCGCCATTGTCGATCGATTTGGGGTCGATCATTTTGTCCGTCCGGTGGACGAGCGCGGCGTGTAGACCAGCGCCGGCTTCTCCGTGCGCTTGATAATCCTGGTTTCCGGCGAGCCGATGATAATGCAGGTCGCCATGTCCGCCTTTTCAGCCTCGACATCGGCCAGCAGGTAGACCTCGATACGCTCGTCCGGGCGACCGGCGGCGCGGCCGAAGATTACCGGCGTGGTGCCCGGCAGGATGGCGGTCAGGCACTCGAAGGCGCGGCCGAGTTGCCAGGGGCGGGCCTTGCTGATCGGGTTGTAAAGCGCGATGACGAAGCCGGCACCGGCCGCCGCCAGCAGGCGCAGTTCGATCAATTCCCATGGCTTTAGATTGTCGGAGAGCGAGATGGCGCAGAAATCATGGCCGAGCGGCGCCCCGATGCGGGCGGCAACCGCAAGCATGGCGGTGATGCCGGGCACCACGGCGACATCGACCGCGCGCCATTCGACCGGACCGGCCTCGATCGCCTCGCAGACGGCCGCCGCCATGGCGAACACGCCGGGATCGCCGCCGGAGACCACGGCGACGTCATGGCCCTCTGCGGCCTTGCTCAATGCGTCCTTGGAGCGGGCGAGTTCCTCGCGGTTGTCGGAAGCGACGCGGGTCTGGTCCGGGCGCAGGTCCAGCCGATCGAGATAGGGCTTGTAGCCGTAAAAGAATTTCGCCTCGGCGACAGCGCGGCTGGCCTCCGGGGTGACCTGATCGGCATTGCCGGGCCCAAGGCCGATGACGGTGAGACGGCCACTCATGCCTGTGCTCCCACGGCGCCGGGGCGACCGGACCAGCCGGCGACCAGCACGATGGCGAAGTAGGGTGCCTTGTCGTCCTTTTTGTCGGCAAGCTTCATCGAGACGCTGCCGGCCATGGTGCCGCGCTCGACATAGACGGCGCGCGACAGCTTGGCCGTAGCCTCCAGCGCCCGCCTGATCTTGGGCAGGTTGCGGCCGACCTTCATGATCACGGCGGCATCGGTGTCGGCCAGCCGGCGGGTGAGCTCGAATTCGCTCATCGTGCCCGGCAGCACGGTGAGCACGTCGTCGCCCTGGACGATCGGAATACCGGTCTGCGACCAGCAGCCGGACATGGCGGTGACGCCGGGGATGACTTCGGTCGGAAAACGATGGGCGAGGCGCACATGCAGATGCATGTAAGAGCCGTAGAACAGCGGGTCGCCCTCTGACAGCACCGCAACCATTCTGCCGGCTTCGAGGTGCTCGGCGACCTTTTCGGCCGACTCCTCGTAGAAAGCCGTGATCTGCGAGCGGTAGTCGTCGTGATCCCTGGCGATTTCGGTTGTGACGGGATAGAGCAGCGGCAATTCCGTCATTTCGGGCCGGAACTGCGCTTCGACGATGGCACGGGCGTTGCTGTTGTTGCCGCGCTTGGCGAAATAGGCCACGACATCGGCCTCGGCCAGGATGCGGGCGGCTTTTAGGGTCAGCAGTTCGGGGTCGCCAGGACCGGTGCCGACGCCAACGAGGCGGCCTTTGAGAAAGGCGTTCACAGGCCAGGCCTCGCCAATGAATTGAGCGCGGCGGCGGTCATGGCACTGCCGCCAAGCCGGCCACGCACGATGGCGTAGGGAACGCCGTAGGAATTCTCGGCCAGCGCATCCTTGGATTCGGCCGCACCGACGAAGCCGACCGGCATGCCGATGATGGCCGCCGGCTTCGGTGCGCCATCGCGCAGTTTTTCCAGGAGATAGAATAGCGCGGTCGGCGCATTGCCGATGGCAACCACAGAGCCGGCCATGCGCTCGCCCCAGAGGTCGATGGCGGCGGCCGAGCGGGTGTTGCCGATCTCCCTGGCGATGTCGTGCGTACGCGGGTCGCGCATGGTGCAGATCACCTCGTTGCCCGCCGGCAGCCTGGCGCGGGTGACGCCATGCGAGACCATTTCCGCGTCGCAGAAGATCGGCGCGCCGGCCGCCAAAGCGGTGCGGGCGGCGGCAACGAAATCCTTGGAGAACACAAAATGACTTGAAGCTTCGACCTGGCCGCAGGCATGGATCATGCGAATGGCGACATCGGCCTCGGCTTCGGAGAAGCGCGACAGATCGGCCTCGGCGCGGATGATGGCGAAGGAGCGCTCGTAGATCGCCGTGCCGTCATGGATGTAGTCGTAGGCGGCCATGCTCATTTCCGTTTTTCAGTTTGGGCCTGTCGGTAGGCCTCGGCGATACCGGCCGGCCCGAGCCTTGTCAGGCAAGCGGCGGCGGTTTCACCTTGATATCGTGTGCTGCGGATCATCGCCGCGACGCGGCCGATGCCGCGCGCGGCGTCATAGCCCGGCCTGTAGCCGGCAGGAAGGGCCTTTGCCGTCGCGTTCACGACAAGTCCGGCTCCATTTTCGCCGCCGACGATCGTCATCGCTGCCGGACCGGGGTGGGCGCAGCCTTTGGCACAGCCGGAAATGTGAAGGGTGAAGTCGAGGATGTCGGCTGTTTCAGCGGCTATCGTCTCGGCGATGTCGCGTGTGGCGATGCGGCCGGAGGCGCAGGCCGGCATGCCCGGGCAAGCGGCAATGCGCGTGCGCGGGTCGGCGGGGGCGATGACGAAGCCGAGGGTGGCGGCTGTGTGCTGGAGGGGGCGGTTGGCGGCGGTTGGCTGACCGAGGAAGAGCAGGGCGCGACCGGGGGCGAGGCGGATTTCGGTTGTACCGAGGGTGAGGGCGTGTTGGGCGAGGGCGATGATGTTGTCCGCCGGCATGCTGCCGTAGGGCAGGGCGATGCCGAGGGCGGTGGCGTGGCCGGCTAAGGGGAAAAAGCCGATAGGTTTGCGCGAGGCGCCCCCCTCTGTCCTGCCGGACATCTCCCCCTCTAGGGGGGAGATTACGCCGTCACCGATGGTTTCGCCAATCTCCGGTGCTGTTAAGGAAAAGCCGGCGTCGAAGCTGCCAATCTCCCCCCCTGAGGGGGAGATGTCCGGCAGGACAGAGGGGGGCGCCTCGCGCAAACTCGTCAAGCATAGCCAACCCGCCAGAGACACTAATTGCCTCTCCGATAAATCCCTTGCGTGGGCCTCGCGGCCTTTCTCTGCAACCATTCTTAGAGCTGCAACGGCAATATCGCGCGCCGCACCTTGATCGGCAAACGCCAGCGGCCTCGCATTCCTCCCGTCACCCGCGACAGACACCCGCCACCGAACTCCCGCATCGGTGCGCGTTGCAGCAAGCCGCACGTCGGCCGTGACCGCATCCATGGTGAGTTGCCCGCAGCCGTCCACAACGACCGACACCTTCGGTCCTAGGCGCTGTACGAGCCCAGCTTCTTCGATCGCAGCCCTGATACGTTCAGCCAGCGGCCGGGGATCGGCAATCTCTTGCGGATCAATGCCTGCCAGCGGCCCGGTCTCGACCGGCACGCCGGTGCGCACCGCGATATCAAGCGCATCGACCTCCGCCGCCAGCAGCGCAGCACTTTGCGCCGTCAGCCCGCGTATCTGCAAACTGCCGCGCGCGGTGACTTCCATGATGCCATTGCCGTGCCGCAAGGCGGATTCGGCTAGTCCGATCAACGACTCTGGCGACATCCCCCCAGCGACCGGGTTGAGCCGCACCAGCAGGCCGTCGCCGGTTTGCATCGGCGCCGACAAAGCCGGACAGGCGCCGCGGCGCGAGAAGGCGTTCATGCCGCCACCCCAAGCGCTTCTGCTTCGGCAATCAGGGCCGTCAAATCGCCGTCGATGGAATTGCGCAGGGGATGCCACAGGCCGCGCCGGCGCGCCGACAGGAAGCGCTCGGCGATGATTTTTGCGGCGGCTGGGTTTTCGCGCAGGATGAAGGCGCGGACCATGGGATCGCCTAGATAGGCATCATGAACCGCCTCGATCAGCGTTCCCGAAATGGCGTGCGTGGTTTCGGCGAAGCCGACCAGCCGGTCGACGGTTTCGGCGAATTCGGAGGCACCGCGCGGGCCGTGCCGCATCTGGCCAGCGATGAAACGGGCATTAACGGCGCGAGCACGCACGACACGCGCTACGGCCTCACTGATCGAGCGTGGCTTCGGCTCTTGCGGGTCCGTGGTGTCGAGCACGATGACGTCGGCATTCCTGCCGAGCGCCGCAAGTGCTGCGGAAAAGCCGCCGATGAAAGCGACATCGGCGGAGCCCTCGAGGATGTCGCGGCCGGGGTCGTCGCCGGTGTGGACGAGAAGATCGGCTTCGGCGATGCGGCCCTCGAAAACGCCGGGCGCGGAGATGCCTTCGCCCCCGGCGCCGCCATAGGCGTGCGATGTAGCGTCGAGATAGGCGCGGCCGATTTCGTCGCGCGCGCTCCAGTTGCCGGAGGACATGAGATCCTCGACGCCGGCGCCATAGGTGCCGGGCGAGGTGCCGAAAATGCGCGGGCTGATCTTGCCGTCGGCGCGGGTTTTGGCCGCGAGCGGGTTTTCCGAATCGTCCTCGTCGCGCGCGGCAACCGCGTTGGCTGCGGCATCGATCAGCGCGATCTGGGTCGGGAACATGTCGCGGAACAGGCCTGATATGCGCCATGTGACATCGACGCGTGGCCTTCCGAGCGTGGCCGGCGGCAGCACTTCGATGCCGGTGATGCGGCCGGTGGCCAAATCCCATTGCGGCCGGCAGCCCATCAGCGCCAGGCCTTGAGCGATCTCCTCGCCGCCGGTGCGCAGCGATGCCGAGCCCCAGAGATCGATGACCAGCGAGCGTGGCCAGTCGCCATGCGACTGCATGTAGCCGCGCACGACTTCCTCCGCCGCGGCCCTGCCCAGATCATAGGCGGTCGGCGTCGGCATGGTGCGCGGGTCCGAGGTGAACAGATTGCGGCCGGTGGGCAAGACGTCCGAGCGGCCGCGCGCAGGCGCGCCCGCCGGACCGGCCTTGACGTGGCCGCCATCGAGCGCGGCAAGCAGCGCCGTCTTCTCGGCTTCAGCGCTTTGTCGCCGCATGGCGTCGGGCTCATCCTCCGGAGCGCGGCCATAGATATGCAGCCCGTCCTTGATGGCAAAATCCTTGAGATCGCAAAGCCAGGCGTCGATGCGGCGCAGCGCCTCGTCCGGTGCATCGGTTCTCGCGACGCCGGCTTCGGTGGCGAGGCCGGTTTTTTGCGCGGTGTCGACGATCAGTTTCGCCAGTCGGTCACGGCGGCGACGGTCGAGCCCGTCGGCCTGGGCATATTCATCGACCAGCCGCTCGAGCTTATGCTGGTTTTCGTCCAGCCCGGCGCCGGTCAGCGGTGGCGGCAAATGGCCAAGGGTGACGGCGGCAATGCGCCGCTTGGCCTGCGCCGCTTCGCCCGGGTTCGAGACGATGAAGGGATAGATGACGGGCAGGGGGCCGGTGACGATCTCCGGAAAGCAGTTTTCCGACAGAGCAACGGTTTTGCCCGGCAGCCATTCAAGCGTGCCATGGGCGCCGACATGGACCAGCGCGTGGACGCCGAGCGACTTGCGCAGCCAGAGGCCGAAGGCGATCAGCGCATGGCGCGGGGGCAGCGTCGGGTCGTGGTAGTCGGCGCGGCGGTCGACGGAGCGGCCGCGGTCGGGGGCGAGGGCGATGGTGACGTTGCCGAAGGTGGCGGCGCGGAAGGGGAAGCTTCCGCGCAAACCTGTTTCGTCTTCCGCTTTGCCCCAAGCGGCTTCGACCGCAGTGATTGCCGCAGTCGGCAACTCCGTCGAGAAGGCAATGTAGTTATCTAAGGCCAATCCAGTATCGCTGGCTTCCAGCAAATCCAGCAACCCACGCGGCGTCTGCGGAATCCCCTCAATCACATAGCCCTGCTCCTTCAGGTCATGCAGCATGGCGAGCACGCTGGACGGCACGTCGAGGCCGACGGCGTAGCCGGTGCGGCCAGGAGCGCTAGGGTAATCCGGGATCAGGATCGCCAGCTTGCGCCCGGCGCGGGGCGTCTCCTGCAACTTGATGAAGGCCGCGACGCGGTCAGCGACCTGCGCCACGCGATCCGGTTCCGGCCGGTTGGCGAAGGCGCGGTGGCCGAGTGCGGGATCGGTCTCGGTCTCGCCCTTGAAGGAAATGGCGCCGGCGAGGACGCGGCCGTCGAGTTCGGGCAGCACGACATGCATGGCGAGGTCGGCGGGTGCCAGGCCACGCTGGTTGTTTTGCCAGATGTCGCGGCGGGTGGTGGCGACGATGACCTGGAAGACAGGCACGCCGGCGCGGTCGAACAGCGTTTCGATGCCGGGTTCGGCGCCTGAGGCGAAAGCGGTCGCGGTGATGATGGCGGCGGGCTTCAGCGCCGTCAGTGCTGTTTCCACGAAGGCGAGGGAGGTTGGGTCCTTGAGGCTGGAGACGAAGATCGGGACTGGGTCGATGCCGCGCTGCCGCAGCGCTTCAACAAGCGCATCGATGGGCGCGACATCGGCGGCCAGCAGCATCGAGCGATAGAACAGGATGGGGATGATAGGAGCGTTGACGTTGTAAGCGCCAGCATTCGATAAGTCCCGCTTCTCCACAACTCCACTTCCAGGCACGTAAAAACCAGCTTTCGGCACCACCACCGGGCCGATAACTTCCGCATCCGACCCCGCCAGCCGCGCCAATTTCCGCACCAGCGCGCCCATATTCGCCGGGCCGCCCTCGCGGAAATAGTCGAGCAGAGCGTCAAGTTCTTGGCGCGGCAGCGTCGAGGCTTCGATCAGGCGCAGATCCTCGTCGCGGCATTCGCCGGGCAGCAGCGCCAGTTTTATGCCGCGTTCGCGGGCGGTCGAGGCAAGCTGGTCGCAGCCGTAGCGCCACCAGTCGTAGCCGCCGAGGATGCGCACGAGGATGATCTTGGCATGGCGGGCGACGCTGTCGACCCAGAGGTCGACGGACATGGGATGGCGCAGGTCGCGCAGTGCGGCCAGCCGCATCGAGGGCAGGCGGTCGGCATCGGTCCTCCACGCCGCCGCCAGTCCGGCGAGGTCGCTGTCGGTGAAGGACAGCGCCACGATATCCGCCGGCGTCTGCCGCAGATCGACCGGCTCGGCGAGGTCGTCGAGCGAGGCGGATGTCGTGGTGAGGATGTGCATCGCGACCCGTGTCCGAAATCAGCCGGCGAGTATACGCTCGATCGCCGGACGGTTCAGCCCCTTCAGGCCGATGACGACGAGGCGCGAACGGCGGTCATCCTGCGCGGTCCAGGCGCGGTCATAGTAATGATTGACGCGCGGCCCGACGGCCTGCAGCAACAGCCGCATCGGCTTGCCGCCGACCTCGACGAAGCCTTTTACACGCAGCACGTTCTCTTCTTCTGCGACCGTGGCGACGCGTTTTGCCAGTTCATCGGGATTGGCGACCGAGGCTATGTCGACAATGAAGGTGTCGAAGTCGTCATGCTCGTGGTCGAAGGCGCCGTCATGATGGGATTTGCGGTTCTCGATGTCATCCTCGACGGCGAGACCGAGCCCGAGCAGCACGGAGGGATCGACCTTGCCATGCGAGGTCGGCACGATCTTCACCGCGCGGGCGGAGTGTTCGCCAATGATGGCATTGGCGCGGGCGGTGCCGGCGGCGTCCATCAGGTCGCTCTTCGACAGGATGATCAGGTCGGCGCAGGCGATCTGGTCCTCGAACAGTTCTTCCACCGGATCGTCATGGTCGAGCGTCTCGTCCCCGGCGCGCTGCGCCTGGAGGGCCTCCATGTCGTTGGCGACGCGGCCTTCGGCCAATGCCGGTCCGTCGACCACGGCGATGACGCCATCGACGGTCACCCGGCTTTTCACGCTCGGCCACTGAAAGGCCTGGACCAGCGGCTTGGGCAGTGCCAGGCCCGAGGTTTCGATCAGGATATGGTCGACCTTCGGCGTCAGCGACAGGATTTGGTCGAGCGCCGGGACGAAATCATCGGCGACGGTGCAGCAGATACAGCCATTGGCCAGTTCGACGATGTTTTCCTCGGGGCAGGTGTCGATACCGCATCCCTTGAGGATCTCGCCATCGATGCCGATGTCGCCGAATTCGTTGACGATGATGGCGATGCGCTTGCCGCCGGCGTTTTCCAGGAGATGGCGGACCAGCGTCGTCTTGCCGGCGCCGAGGAAGCCAGTGACGACGGTGCAGGGAACGCGGGATACGGAAGTGGTCATGGTCAATCCTTCAGCATGTCGATGGGTGGAATGCGGGCCACGAGGCCGCGCTTAAGGCTATCGGGGCGGCCACGCCAGGGAATGAGACCGTCGGTCGAGGTGGCGAAGAGCTTTGCGCCTGTCACGAGGTCGGCGCCGCTGGTCGCGGTCAGGTCGCCGAAGACATAGCTCCAGCAGCCGTCGCGCAGGATCGCGGCGCTGAGGCGCCGCTTGCAATTGCCAAGGCATTCGACGCTGCGGATGCGGATATCGTCGCCAGCGGCGGCGCGGCGCGTGTCGTCCGTCAGCAACTCGCCGGCGCGGGGATGAGCGTCGGAGCCGGTCTCATTGCGGCAGGAGCCGCAGACGATGATGGTGACGCCGGCCAAGGCATCATCATGGCCGGACGAAATATCCGCTGTGCCAGCCGAAAAACTGCTGTCGTGGTCCAAAGATCGGGCTCCTTGCCCGGAAACCCGCCGGGCGATCGGATTCTACAGTCGCAGACGGCAGGTCTCCTGGCTCGCGAGTCATCGCCTTGGGTAGCCGCCTTCCCGGGAATTCCCAGTGGTTTTCGGCCTTGGCTCTTCGCTTACAGTTGCGGGGACAGCCGCGGATTTGGGATTTTGCCCCGCACCGCATTCCCTCTTAGCCCTTGCCGTTGCGGGCAAGGGACCATCTGGAACCGGATTTAGGCTTTTGCGGGCGGCGGTGTCAACGCGAGCTTACGACACGGCTATGTCGGCCAGCGCCGCGCCCAAATCGCCGGCAGGCGTCACTTCGATGCGTTCGAGCCCGAGCCAACCTTGCATCTGCTTCAATTCCTCGAACAGCTCCGCAGCGGTTTCAGGCGGCGCACCGGGCTCGGCATAGGCCGCATGGACCCGCAGTATGCTGGCCGGGCGATCGGCCTTGAGGTCGACGCGTGCCACGATCCTGTCGCCGAGCAGGAACGGCAGGACATAATAGCCATACTGCCGCTTGTCGGCAGGTGTGTAGATCTCGATGCGGTAGTGGAAATCGAACAGCCGCTCGGTGCGCGAGCGCTCGAAGACGACCGGATCGAAGGGTGCCAGCAAGGCGCGGGCCTCGACTTTGCGCGGCAGACGGGCGTCCCGGTGAAGATAGGCCGGCTTGTCCCAGCCTTCGACACGCACCGGCAGCAACTCGCCCGTTTCAACCAGTTCCTCCAACCGGCCTTTCATATCTGCCGGCGACAGGCGGAAATAGTCGCGCAAATCGCTTGAAGTCGCCACGCCGTGGGCGCGGGCGGAAATGCGCAGCAATTCGCGGTGCGCGTCCTCAGGCGTCGGCACCGGCAGGTCGAGGATCGCCTGCGGCAGCACGCGCTCGGGCAGGTCATAGAAGCGCTCGAAACCGCGGCGGTGCGCCGTGGTGATGCGGCCGGCCCAGAACAGCCATTCGAAGGCGTGTTTGGCATGGCTCCAGCCCCACCAGCCGCCCGAACCTTTCTGGCCCTCCAGCGCGGAAGCGGCGATCGGGCCGCGCTCGGCGACCTCGCGGTAGATCTCTTCGATGTAGGCGGCGTGCTCGCGGCCCCATTTGGCGAGACCCAGATACATTTCCTCGCCCCGCTCGGCGCGCTGCATGCGCCAGCGCATCAGCGGGTATGTCTCGACCGGCAGGAAGGAGGCCTCGTGCGCCCAATATTCGAAAACCATCCGCTTGCGCGTCACAGCCGCGTTGTCGAGCAGCGAGAACGGGTAGGGGCCAAGGCGCGAATAGAGCGGCATATAATGAGCGCGCACCACCGCGCTGACGGAATCGATCTGCAACAGGCCGGTGCGGGAGAGGGTGCGGGCAAAATGCCGGCGGTCGGGCGTGCCGGTCGGGCGAGGATCGAGGAACCCTTGGGCGGCAAGGGCGATGCGCCGGGCCATCGGGAGCGAGATCTTTTCCTTCATGCAGGTATCACTTTGACGTGTTTTGACCGAGGGTCGAATGGCTGATTCCAACCCATGCTAGCAGGGTTTTGGCGGCATCCATGTCAGGAGAGAAAAGTGGAGTAAAAAGCGAAGGAAATCAAACAGGAGCGGATCGGACCAGTTTGCCGCGATATGCCATCCAGGTCGATGTTTTGAACAAGGTTTGACTTGCTTCGCTGGAAGTGCTGCGCTAACCCTCGCCGCGTTGCAGCATAGGCCCTTAAAACGGTTCAGCGGTTAAACTGTCACGCTTCCGCATTAGGGTCCGGTGCTGTAATCAACGTGGATTGGCGCCAACGGAAAGCCGAGCATGAACGCACTCTTGAGCTCATACCTGCCCATCGTCCTGTTCATAGGCGTGGCGCTGGTTGTCGGCCTGGCGCTGCTGGCCGCGCCCTTCCTGGTGGCCTACCGCAATCCCGATCCCGAAAAGCTTTCCGCCTACGAGTGCGGTTTCAACTCGTTCGACGACGCCCGCATGAAGTTCGACATCCGTTTCTACCTGGTGTCGATCCTGTTCATCATCTTCGACCTGGAAGTAGCCTTCCTGTTTCCGTGGGCGGTGTCGTTTTCGAAGATCGGAATGCTCGGTTTCTGGTCGATGATGGTTTTTTTGGCGGTGCTGACCATCGGCTTTGCCTATGAATGGAAAAAAGGAGCGCTGGAATGGGATTGAACGACAGTTCAGGCACCCTCGTCGCGCCGAAGCCCAAGGGCATCATCGATCCCAACACCGGCAGGCCGGTGGGGGAGGACGATCCCTTCTTCCTCGAGATCAACAACGAGTTGGCCGACAAGGGCTTTCTGGTCACTTCGACCGAGGCGCTCATCACCTGGGCGCGCAGCGGGTCGCTGATGTTCATGACGTTCGGCCTCGCCTGCTGCGCGGTCGAGATGATCCACACCTCGATGCCGCGCTATGATTCGGAGCGGTTCGGTGTCGCGCCACGCGCGTCTCCGCGCCAGTCCGACATCATGATCGTCGCCGGCACGCTGACCAACAAGATGGCGCCGGCGCTGCGCAAGGTCTACGACCAGATGCCGGAGCCGCGCTACGTCATCTCGATGGGCTCCTGCGCCAATGGCGGCGGCTATTACCACTATTCCTATTCGGTGGTGCGCGGCTGCGACCGCATCGTGCCGGTCGACATCTATGTGCCCGGCTGTCCGCCGAGCGCCGAAGCGCTGCTCTACGGCATTCTTCTCTTGCAGAAGAAGATCCGCCGCACCGGCACGATCGAACGGTAAATCCATGACCGCATCCCTGAGCGAACTGTCGACCTATCTCGGCGAGAAGCTGATCGGCCGCGTGAACGAGGCTGATATCGCCTATGGCGAACTCACCATCCATGTCGAGCCGCGCGATCTGGTCGAGGTGATGACCTTCCTGCGCGACGATGCGCGCTGCCAGTTCATCTCGATCATCGATGTCTGCGGCGCCGACTATCCGTCGCGGGCCAAGCGTTTCGACGTCGTCTATCACCTGTTGTCGCCGAAGCAGAATGTGCGCGTCCGCGTCAAGGTGCAGGCCGACGAGGAAACCATGGTGCCGTCGATCACCGGCGTCTATCCCGGCGCCGACTGGTTCGAACGCGAGACGTACGATCTCTACGGCGTTTTGTTCTCGGGCCATCCCGACCTGCGCCGCCTGCTGACCGACTATGGCTTCGAAGGCCATCCCTTGCGCAAGGATTTCCCGCTGACCGGCTTCGTCGAGGTGCGCTACGACGACGAGGCCAAGCGCGTTATCTATGAGCCGGTCGAGCTCAAGCAGGAATTTCGCAATTTCGATTTTCTGTCCCCGTGGGAAGGTACGGATTACGTGCTGCCGGGTGACGAGAAGGCAAAGCAGTAAATGGCTGAAACCTCCGTCCGCAACTTCAACATCAATTTCGGCCCGCAACACCCCGCGGCGCACGGCGTTTTGCGCCTTGTGCTGGAGCTGGACGGCGAAGTCGTCGATCGCGTCGATCCGCATATCGGACTGCTGCATCGCGGTACCGAAAAGCTGATCGAAGCCAAAACCTATCTGCAGGCGGTGCCCTATCTCGACCGGCTCGACTATTGCGCGCCGATGAACCAGGAACATGCCTTTGCGCTGGCCGCCGAGCGTCTGCTCGGCATCGAGGTGCCGAAGCGTGGCCAGGTGATCCGCGTTCTCTACAGCGAGATCGGTCGCATCATGTCGCACATCCTCAATGTGACGACGCAGGCGATGGACGTCGGTGCGCTGACGCCGCCGCTGTGGGGCTTCGTCGAACGCGAAAAGCTGATGGTGTTCTATGAGCGCGCCTCCGGTTCGCGCATGCATGCCGCTTATTTTCGGCCCGGCGGCGTCCATCAGGACCTGCCGCGTCAACTGGTCGAGGACATCGGCAAGTGGATCGACCCGTTCCTGAAGTCGATCGACGACCTCGACCGGCTGCTGACCGGCAACCGCATCTTCAAGCAGCGCAACGTCGATATCGGCATCGTCTCGCTGGCGGATGCCTGGGCCTGGGGTTTTTCGGGCGTGATGGTGCGTGGCTCGGGTGCAGCCTGGGACCTGCGCAAGTCGCAACCCTATGAATGCTATTCGGAGATGGATTTCGACATTCCGATCGGCAAGAACGGCGACTGCTTCGACCGCTACCTCGTGCGCATGGAAGAAATGCGCCAGTCGGCGAAGATCATGCGCCAGTGCGTCGACCTTTTGCTCGGCAAGGAGAGCACCGGCCCGGTGTCGAACCTCGATGGCAAGGTGGTGCCGCCCAAGCGCCAGGCGATGAAGCGCTCGATGGAAGCGCTGATCCATCACTTCAAGCTCTACACCGAGGGTTATCGCGTGCCGGCCGGCGAGGTTTACGCCGCCGTCGAGGCGCCGAAGGGCGAATTCGGCGTCTATCTGGTCTCCGACGGCTCCAACAAGCCCTACCGCTGCAAGCTGCGCGCGCCGGGTTTCGCGCATCTGCAGGCGATGGATTTCCTCTGCCGCGGCCACATGCTGGCCGACGTCACCGCCGTTCTCGGCTCCCTCGACATCGTGTTTGGTGAGGTCGATCGCTAAATGTCAGTCCGCCGTCTCGCAGAAGCCAGCGTCCAGCCAGCATCCTTCGCCTTCAACCGGGCGAATGCCGCGGCTGCGAAGCAATGGATCAAGAAGTACCCGAAGGGCCGTGAACAGTCGGCCATCATCCCGCTTCTGATGATAGCACAGGAGCAGGAAGGCTGGGTGACGAAGGCGGCGATCGAGACGATCTCCGACATGCTCGGCATGCCCCGCATCCGCGGGCTGGAAGTCGCGACCTTCTACACGCAGTACCAGTTGAATCCGGTCGGCACGCGTGCGCACATCCAGGTCTGCGGCACCACGCCCTGCATGCTGCGCGGTTCGGAAGCGCTGATGGATGTCTGCCGCTCCAAAATCCATCACGACCAGTTCCACACCAACGACAAGGGAACCTTGTCTTGGGAAGAGGTGGAATGCCTCGGTGCCTGCGTCAACGCGCCGATGGTGATGATCTTCAAGGACACGTTCGAGGATCTGACGCCGGAACGCCTGGCTGAAATCATCGATCTCTATGACGCCGGCAAGGGTGCTGCGGTGGAACCGGGGCCGCAGAATGGCCGCACCGGCTCGGAGCCGGCCTCCGGCCTCACCACGCTGAAGAGCGAAAAGGCGATCCTCAAGTCGACCCGCGACAGGGAAGCCAGGGAGGCGGCCAAGGCCGCCAGGGCGGCACCCGACGCGATCGTCGCAGCGCCGGTGCCGGCGCCGGCCGCGGCCCCTGTCGCACCGTCCAACACCAGCAAGCCGAAGACCGACGCCCCTGAAACCAGCCCGGCGCTGAAGACGCCTTCAAAAACCAAGGTCGCGCCGGCGGCTGAAAAGGCGGCGAGTGTTGCCGCTCCACTGCATTCGGCCGCCAATGCCAACAAGGCAGACTCCAAAGTCGAGCAGGTTTCCAAGCAGCGCAGTGGCCCCATCACCAAGGCCGAGCCGGCCTCCGCCTTCAAGGCGCCAGAGGTCAAGGTACCGGCCGCCAAGCCGGCCAAACCGTCGCTCGGGGACAAGAACTGCCCGGCCGGCATCGACAGGCCGGCACAGGTCGATGACCTCAAACTGATCTCCGGCGTCGGCCCCAAGATCGAGGGCATCCTGCATACGCTGGGCATCTTTACCTTCGCGCAGGTCGCGTCGTGGAAGAAGGCCGAACGCGAGTGGGTGGATGGCTATCTCTCTTTCCAGGGCCGCATCGATCGCGACGACTGGGTCAAGCAGGCCAAGGCGCTCGCCAAGGGTGGCGTCGCCGAATACATCCGCGTCTTCGGCAAGAAGCCGGTCTGAGGGACGAAAAATGCTCGGGGATAAAGACCGCATCTTCACCAATATTTACGGCCTGTTCGACAAGTCCTTGGCCGGCGCGATGGCGCGCGGCGCCTGGGATAACACGCCCGGCATCGTCGCCAAGGGCCGCGAGTGGATCGTCAACGAGATGAAGGCGTCGGGCCTGCGCGGCCGTGGCGGCGCCGGCTTCCCGACCGGCCTCAAATGGTCGTTCATGCCCAAGCAGAGCGATGGCCGGCCGAGCTATCTCGTGATCAACGCCGACGAATCCGAGCCCGGCACCTGCAAGGACCGCGACATCCTGCGCAACGACCCGCACACGCTGGTCGAGGGCGCGCTGCTTGCCGGTTTCGCCATGGGTGCGGTTGCCGCCTACATCTATGTGCGCGGCGAGTTCATCCGCGAGCGCGAGGCGCTGCAGCGCGCGATCGAGGAGGCCTATGAGGCCAAGCTGATCGGCAAGAACAACACGTCCGGCTACGATTTCGACATCTACATGCACCACGGCGCCGGCGCCTATATCTGCGGCGAGGAGACTGCACTTCTCGAAAGCCTCGAAGGCAAGAAGGGCCAGCCGCGGCTGAAGCCGCCATTCCCGGCCAATGTCGGCCTCTATGGCTGCCCGACCACGGTCAACAATGTCGAATCGATCGCGGTTGCGCCGACCATCCTGCGCCGCGGTGCGGCCTGGTTCTCGTCCTTCGGCCGGCCGAACAATGTCGGCACCAAGCTGTTTTGCATCTCCGGCCATGTCAACAATCCGTGCACGGTCGAAGAGGCGATGTCGATCCCGTTCCGCGAACTGATCGAGACGCATTGCGGCGGCATTCGCGGCGGCTGGGACAATCTTTTGGCGGTCATACCGGGCGGCGCTTCGGTGCCGCTAGTGCCGGCCGAGCAGATCATCGACGCGCCGATGGATTTCGACGCGCTGCGCGACCTCAAATCCGGCCTTGGAACCGCGGCTGTCATCGTCATGGACAAGTCGACCGATGTCGTGAAGGCGATCGCGCGGCTTTCCTACTTCTACAAGCACGAGAGCTGCGGCCAGTGCACGCCATGCCGCGAAGGCACCGGCTGGATGTGGCGGGTGATGGAACGGCTGGTGCGCGGCGAGGCGCAGAAGCGCGAGATCGATATGCTGCTCGACGTCACCAAGCAGATCGAAGGCCATACGATCTGCGCGCTGGGCGACGCGGCGGCATGGCCGATCCAGGGCCTGATGCGGCATTTCCGCGGCGAAGTGGAGCGGCGCATCGACGAGTTTTCGCGCAATGCGCACCGGGCCGAGCCTGTGATGGTGGCGGCGGAATAGAAGAACGTTTTACGCGGACGAAAGTCCGCAGCGAAGGGCGGGCGAACGACGAAACGACCAGGAGAACTCTATGGCGCCGTATTCGAACCCGCTGATGCCCAATTTGGACCAGATCGACAAGATGAACCAGGACTTGACCAGGATGATGCCGAAGGAGATGGCCAGTGCCGTCAACCTTTTCGTGCATCCTGTGGCGGGTGCGGCGGCGATGTCGGCGCTTGGCCTCGGGCTTGCCAATCATGCTTTCGGCGTCTGGCTGGGCGCGTTTTCAGGTGCGGCAGAAGCCTCGCAACGGCTGCTGCAGCCGATCGTCGATGATTTCGAGGCGCGCGTCGCGCAGTTCGATGATCCGAACTCTTCCTCCACCAAGGCGCGGGCGACGGCGAAAACCATGATCGCCGAGGCGCAGTCCTTCGCCAGGGAGGTCACCGATATTGCCGCCAAGGAAGCCGCAACTGCCGTGCCGGCCGCAAACGCCGCTCCAGCAACAAGCGGCGTCGGCGATGCGCTGTTGCCCGAGGATTTCAGGCAGCCCAAGGCCGTGGAGAAGCCGGCGAAACCGGCGGATCTCAAGGCGATATCGGGCATCGGGCCCAAGCTGGAAAAGGTTCTCAACGGCCTCGGCATCTGGACGTATGCCCAGATCGCGGCATGGACGCCGCAAGAGGTTGCCTGGGTCGAGGACTATCTGTCGCTCGGCGGCCGCATCGGCCGCGACGATTGGACAGCTCAAGCGGCGGCGCTCGCCGTCAAGAAGTGAATGAAGTGCCCGACGTGGTCTCGACCGCGTCCGGAAAAAGAGATTGCGGGAACTCCGCAGGGGTTTGAGGCGAATGGCAAAGCTCAAGGTCGACGGGAAAGAGATCACTGTACCCGACCACTACACGCTGCTGCAGGCGGCGGAAGACGCTGGCGCGGAAGTGCCGCGCTTCTGCTTCCATGAGCGGCTGTCGATCGCCGGCAATTGCCGCATGTGCCTGATCGAGGTGAAGGGCGGGCCGCCCAAGCCGCAGGCCTCCTGCGCCATGAACGTGCGCGACCTGCGTCCCGGCCCGAATGGCGAGGCACCGGAAATCTTCACCAACACGCCGATGGTCAAGAAGGCCAGGGAAGGCGTGATGGAGTTCCTGCTGATCAACCATCCGCTGGATTGCCCGATCTGCGACCAGGGCGGCGAATGCGACCTGCAGGACCAGGCAATGGCCTTCGGCGTCGATTCCTCGCGCTATCATGAGAACAAGCGCGCGGTCGAAGACAAATACATCGGACCGCTGGTGAAGACGGTGATGAACCGCTGCATCCACTGCACGCGCTGCGTCCGCTTCACCACCGAAGTCGCCGGCATTTCCGAACTGGGCCTGATCGGCCGTGGCGAGGATGCCGAGATCACCACCTATCTCGAACAGGCGATGACCTCGGAGCTGCAGGGCAATGTCATCGACCTTTGCCCGGTCGGCGCGCTGACCTCGAAGCCATTCGCCTTCCAGGCGCGGCCGTGGGAGCTGACCAAGACCGAATCCATCGACGTGATGGATGCGGTCGGCTCGGCGATCCGCGTCGATAGCCGGGGCCGCGAAGTGATGCGCATCCTGCCGCGCGTCAACGAGGCGGTGAACGAGGAGTGGATCTCCGACAAGACCCGCTTCATCTGGGACGGCCTGCGCACGCAGCGTCTCGACCGCCCCTATGTGCGCACGGACGGCAGGCTGGTTGCCGCCAGCTGGGCCGAGGCCTTCGCCGCGATCAAGGACGCGGTGTCGAAGACGGCGCCCGAAAAGATCGGCGCTATCGCGGGCGATCTCGCCGCCGTCGAAGAAACCTATGCGCTCAAGCTGCTGATGGCTTCGCTCGGCTCGAAGAATACCGATTGCCGCCAGGATGGCGCCGCACTCGATCCGGCGCTCGGCCGCGCGAGCTACATCTTCAACCCGACCATCGAAGGCATCGAGCAGGCCGATGCGGTGCTGATCATCGGCGCCAACCCACGCTATGAAGCCTCGGTGCTCAATGCCCGTATCCGCAAGCGCTGGCGGACCGGCAATCTGCCGGTCGGCGTCATCGGCGATGTCGGCGATACCCGCTACGACTACGAACAGCTGGGCGCCGGGCCGGATTCGCTGAAGGATTTGGCTGACGGAAACGGCAAGTTCTTCCAGACGCTGAAGAAGGCGACGCACCCGCTGATCATCGTGGGACAGGGCGCGCTGGCGCGTGCCGATGGCGCGGCCGTGCTCGGCCAGGCGGCCAAGCTCGCGGCCGCCGTCAACGCTGCCCGCGCAGACTGGAACGGCTTTGCCGTGCTGCACAATGCGGCCGGGCGCGTCGGCGGTCTCGATCTCGGCTTCGTGCCGGGCGAGGGCGGCAGAAACGTTGCCGGCATGCTGGGCGAAATGGAGCTCCTGTTCCTGCTCGGCGCCGACGAGATCGACATGGCCAAGACCGGCGGCGCCTTCGTCGTCTATATCGGCACGCATGGCGACCAGGGCGCGCACCGCGCCAATGTCATCCTGCCGGCGGCCGCCTACACGGAAAAATCGGCCACCTATGTCAACACCGAAGGGCGTGTGCAGCAGACCAACCGCGCCGGCTTCGCGCCGGGCGAGGCGCGCGAGGACTGGGCGATCCTAAGGGCGCTGTCGGATGTGCTGGGCAAGAAACTGCCGTTCGATTCGCTGCCGCAGCTGCGCGCCAAGCTTTATGGCGAATACCCGCATCTGGCCCGTATCGACCAGGTCGCGGCCGGCAATGCCGAGGATATCGCCGAGGTGGCGAAGCTCGGCGGACGGCTGAATAAGGGCACCTTCACCTCGCCGGTGAAGGATTTCTACCTGACCAACCCGATCGCGCGGGCATCGGCCGTGATGGCGGAATGCTCGGCACTGGCCAAGAGCGGCTTCAAGCAGGCGGCGGAATAAGCATGGACACTTTCTTCTCCTTCTACGTGCTGCCGGCGCTGCTGATCCTGTTGAAGTCAGTCGTGCTGATCGTCGTTCTTTTGATCTTCGTCGCCTACATCCTCTACGCCGACCGCAAGATCTGGGCGGCGGTGCAATTGCGCCGTGGCCCGAACGTCGTCGGCCCCTGGGGCACGCTGCAGGCTTTCGCCGATCTGTTGAAGTTCGTCTTCAAGGAGCCGGTCATCCCGTCCGGCGCCAACAAGGGCGTGTTTCTTTTGGCGCCGCTGGTGTCGGCCGTGCTGGCGATCTCGGCCTGGGCGGTCATCCCGGTCAGCCACGGCTGGGCAATCGCCAACGTCAATGTCGGCATCCTCTATGTCTTCGCCATCTCCTCGCTCGAGGTCTACGGCGTGATCATGGGCGGCTGGGCGTCGAACTCGAAATATCCGTTCCTCGGCGCGCTGCGCTCGGCCGCGCAGATGGTGTCCTACGAAGTTTCGATCGGCTTCGTCATCGTCACCGTTCTGCTCACCGCTGGCTCGCTCAACCTCACCGATATCGTGCTGTCCCAGCATGATGGAATTGGTACGCGGCTTGGCCTGCCCAACACCTTCCTCGACTGGAACTGGCTGGCGCTGTTCCCGATGTTCATCATCTTCTTCATCTCGGCGCTGGCCGAGACGAACCGCCCGCCTTTCGATCTGGTGGAAGCCGAATCGGAACTGGTCGCCGGCCACATGGTCGAATATTCGTCGACGCCGTTCCTTTTGTTCTTCCTCGGCGAGTATGTCGCCATCGTGCTGATGTGCGCGCTGGCCACCATCCTGTTCCTCGGCGGCTGGCTGCCTCCGTTCGACTTCGCGCCGTTCACCTGGGTGCCGGGCGTCATCTGGTTCGTGCTGAAAGTCTGCTTCGTGTTCTTCGGCATCTCCATGGTGAAGGCCTTCGTGCCGCGCTACCGCTACGACCAATTGATGCGGCTTGGCTGGAAAGTGTTCCTGCCGATCTCGCTGTTCATGGTGGTCGCCACCGCGGCCTTCCTCAAGATCACGGGGTTTGCGTGATGTCCGCTCTTTCCCAAGCCGCCAAATCGCTGCTGCTGCAGGATTTCGTCAGCGCCTTCTTCCTGTCGATGCGCCAGTTCTTCGCGCCGAAGGAGACGATCAACTATCCGCACGAGAAGGGGCCAACCAGCCCGCGCTTCCGCGGCGAGCATGCGTTGCGCCGTTACCCGAACGGCGAGGAACGCTGCATTGCCTGCAAATTGTGCGAGGCGATCTGCCCGGCGCAGGCCATCACCATCGAGGCCGGCCCGCGCCGCAATGACGGCACGCGCCGCACGGTGCGCTACGACATCGACATGGTGAAGTGCATCTATTGCGGCTTCTGCCAGGAAGCCTGCCCGGTCGACGCCATTGTCGAGGGGCCGAATTTCGAGTTCGCGACGGAGACGCGCGAGGAACTCTACTACGACAAGGACAGGCTGTTGGCGAATGGCGACCGGTGGGAGCGCGAGCTGGCGCGCAACATCTCGCTGGACTCGCCCTACCGCTGATATTTGACGCATGGACGGGGCGAGGGGCCTCGTCTAAGGACACAACGAAACTTGCGGCCTGAGGCGGCAAACATCGAAACAGGACGGTTGTCCTGTTTGTACAGGAACCCGGGGGATCCCCAATGTTGAGTGGACTAGAGGCGGCCTTTTTCTACCTCTTCGCCTTTGTCGCGGTGGCATCGGCGTTCATGGTCATTTCGTCGCGCAACCCCGTGCATTCGGTGCTGTTCCTGATCCTGACCTTCTTCAACGCCGCCGGCCTGTTCATGCTGACCGGCGCCGAGTTCCTGGCGATGATCCTGCTCGTCGTCTATGTCGGCGCGGTGATGGTTCTGTTCCTGTTCGTCGTCATGATGCTCGACGTCGATTTCGCCGAACTGAAGAGCGGCGCCCTGCAATATGCGCCGATCGGCGCGCTGGTCGGGCTGATCCTGGCGGCGGAGCTGATCGTGGTTCTCGGCGGCTACACCTTCGCGCCGCAGCTCGCTTCGACGGTCTCCAAGCCCATTCCGGATCTTGCCACGCGGACCAATACCGCCGCGCTCGGCGACATCCTCTATACGGACTACCTCTACTACTTCCAGATTTCGGGCCTCGTGCTGCTGGTCGCCATGATCGGCGCCATCGTGCTGACGCTGCGCCACAAGCCAGGCGTCAAGCGGCAATCGATCGCAGCCCAGGTCGGCCGCACACCGGCGACCGGCATGGAAATCCGCAAGGTCAAGACAGGCGAGGGACTCTGAGATGGTTGTCGGCATCGCACATTATCTGACCGTATCGGCTGTTCTGTTCACGCTCGGCGTGTTCGGCATCTTCCTGAACCGCAAGAACGTCATCGTCATCCTGATGTCGGTCGAGCTGATCCTGCTGGCGGTCAACATCAATTTCGTCGCCTTTTCGGCAGCACTCGGCGATCTGGTCGGCCAGGTGTTCGCGCTGTTCGTGCTGACGGTCGCGGCGGCCGAAGCCGCCATCGGACTTGCCATTCTCGTCGTCTTCTTCCGCAACCGCGGCTCGATCGCGGTCGAAGACGTGAACATGATGAAGGGTTGACGGAACCACCATGTATCAGGCCATCGTCTTCCTTCCCCTGCTCGGCTTCCTGATCGTCGGCCTGTTCGGCACGTCGCTCGGCGCCAAGGCGTCCGAATACATCACTTCGGGTTTCCTGGTGGTCGCGGCCGTGCTGTCGTGGGTCGCGTTCTTCACCGTCGGTTTCGGCCATGGCGAGGTGTTCACCGTGCCCGTGCTGCGCTGGATACAGTCGGGTGGGCTGGAAGCGTCCTGGGCGCTCCGGATCGACACGCTGACGGTGGTCATGCTGGTGGTGGTCAACACCGTGTCGGCGCTGGTCCACATCTATTCGATCGGCTACATGCACCACGATCCGAACCGGCCGCGCTTCTTCGCTTATCTGTCGCTGTTCACCTTCGCCATGCTGATGCTGGTGACGGCGGACAACCTCGTGCAGATGTTTTTCGGCTGGGAAGGGGTGGGGCTGGCGTCCTATCTGCTGATCGGCTTCTGGTACAAGAAGCCGTCGGCCAATGCCGCGGCAATCAAGGCCTTTGTCGTCAACCGCGTCGGCGATTTCGGCTTCGCGCTCGGCATCTTCGGCGTGTTCGTGCTGTTCGGCTCGGTCAATCTGGGCACCATCTTCGCCAATGCGGCGACGTTCATCCCGGCCGAAGGTGCACCGCAGGGTGCCGCGGTGCTGACTTTCCTTGGCCATGCGCTGGACAAGCAGGCGGCCATGACGATCGTCTGCCTGCTCCTGTTCATGGGCGCCATGGGCAAGTCGGCGCAAGTGCCGCTGCACACCTGGCTGCCGGACGCCATGGAAGGCCCGACGCCGGTTTCGGCCCTGATCCATGCCGCCACCATGGTGACGGCGGGCGTGTTCATGCTGGCGCGGTTGTCGCCGCTGTTCGAACTGTCGCATTCGGCGCTGACGGTCGTGACCTTCATCGGTGCCTTCACGGCCTTCTTCGCGGCCACCGTCGGTCTCGTCCAGAACGACATCAAGCGCGTCATCGCCTATTCGACCTGCTCGCAGCTCGGTTACATGTTCGTGGCGCTCGGCGTCGGCGCCTATGGCGCGGCGATCTTCCACCTGTTCACGCATGCCTTCTTCAAGGCGCTGCTGTTCCTCGGCTCGGGCTCGGTCATCCACGCCGTGTCCGACGAGCAGGACATGCGCAATATGGGCGGCCTCAGGAAACTGATCCCGACCACCTACTGGATGATGGTGATCGGCACGCTGGCGCTGACCGGCGTCGGCATTCCGGTGACGGTCATCGGCACCGCCGGCTTCTTTTCCAAGGACGCCATCATCGAGAGCGCCTTTGCCGGCCACAATTCGGTTGCCGGCATGGCCTTCGTGCTTTTGGTCATCGCCGCCTGTTTCACCTCCTTCTACTCCTGGCGGCTGATCTTCATGACCTTCCACGGCAAGCCGCGGGCGAGCCATGAGGTGATGCACCATGTCCATGAATCGCCGCCGGTGATGCTGGTGCCGCTGTTCATCCTGGCCGCGGGTGCGCTGTTTGCCGGCGTCATCTTCCACAACGTCTTCATCGGCGAGGGCTATGCCGAGTTCTGGAAGGCATCGCTGTTCACATTGCCTGACAATCACATCCTGCACGACATCCACGAATTGCCGCTGTGGGTCGAACTGTCGCCCTTTATCGCCATGCTGATCGGCTTCGCGCTGGCCTGGAAATTCTACATCCGCTCGCCGGAAATGCCGGTCAACCTGGCCGCGCAGCATCGCGGGCTCTACGCCTTCCTGCTCAACAAGTGGTATTTCGACGAGCTCTACGACTTCCTGTTCGTGCGGCCCGCCAAGCGCCTCGGCCACTTCCTGTGGAAGACCGGCGACGGCACCGTCATCGACGGCCTCGGCCCCGACGGTATTTCGGCGCGCGTCGTCGATGTCACCAACCGCGTCGTCAAGCTGCAGACCGGCTATCTCTACCACTACGCCTTCGCCATGCTGATCGGCGTTGCCGCACTCGTCACCTGGATGATGCTCTGATGACCGCCTGGCCAATCCTCTCGCTGGTCACCTTCCTGCCGCTGGTTGGTGTGCTGCTTATCCTGTTCATCAATGACGACAGCGAAAATGCACGCCGCAACATCCGCGCCATCGCGCTGTTGACGACGACTTTCACGTTCATCATCTCGCTGTTCATCTGGACCGGATTCGACAATTCGCAGTCCGGCTTCCAGTTCGTCGAGAAGGTCGCCTGGCTCGATTCCGGCATTTCCTACCATATGGGCGTCGACGGCATCTCGATGCTGTTCGTCATCCTGACGACCTTCCTGATGCCGCTCTGCATCCTGGCCTCGTGGGAATCGATCGAGAAGCGCGTCAAGGCCTACATGATTGCCTTCCTGCTGCTCGAAACGCTGATGATCGGCGTGTTCTGCGCGCTGGACATCGTGCTGTTCTACGTCTTCTTCGAAGCCGGCCTGATCCCGATGTTCATCATCATCGGCGTCTGGGGCGGCAAGCGGCGCGTCTACGCCTCGTTCAAGTTCTTCCTCTACACGCTCGCCGGTTCGGTGCTGATGCTGCTCGCCATCATGGCGATGTTCTTCCAGTCCGGCACAACCGACATCCCGACGCTGCTGACCCACAATTTCCCGGCCAACATGCAGACCTGGCTATGGCTTGCCTTCTTCGCCTCCTTCGCGGTGAAGATGCCGATGTGGCCGGTGCACACCTGGCTGCCCGACGCGCACGTCGAGGCGCCGACGGCGGGCTCCGTCATCCTGGCCGGCATCCTGTTGAAAATGGGCGGGTACGGCTTCCTGCGCTTCTCCTTGCCGATGTTCCCGCTGGCGTCGGAAATGTTCGCGCCGCTGGTCTTCGCGCTGTCCGTCGTCGCCATCATCTACACCTCGCTGGTGGCGCTGATGCAGGAGGACATGAAGAAGCTGATCGCCTATTCGTCGGTTGCCCATATGGGCTTCGTCACCATGGGCATCTTTGCCATGAACCAGGAAGGCGTGCAGGGCGCGATCTTCCAGATGCTCAGCCACGGCCTCGTCTCCGGCGCGCTGTTCCTGTGCGTCGGCGTCATCTACGACCGCATGCACACACGTGAGATCGCGGCCTATGGCGGGCTGGTCAACAACATGCCGAAATACGCCACGGTGTTCCTGATCTTCACCATGGCCAATGTCGGCCTGCCCGGTACCAGCGGCTTCGTCGGCGAGTTCCTGACCATGCTCGGCGTGTTCCGGGTCAACACATGGGTGGCGTTCTTCGCCGCCACCGGCGTCATCCTGTCGGCCGCCTACGCGCTCTGGCTCTACCGCCGGGTGATCTTCGGCGCACTGACCAAGGAGAGCCTTAAGGGACTGCTCGACCTGTCGCCGCGCGAGAAGGTGATCATCTACCCGCTGGTCGTGCTGGTCATCTTCTTCGGCGTCTATCCCGCCCCGGTCTTCGACGCGACGGCCCAATCGGTCAAGTCGCTCGTCACCAATGTCACTGCATCCATCGGCGCCGCGCAGACCGCGGCGGCGAACTGACCAGAGGTTTTGCGAACCATGACGCCGGACCTTCTCTCCAGCCTGTCGCTCTCGACGCCAGAGCTGATCCTTGCCGTCGGCGCGCTGGCGCTGCTGATGGTCGGAGCCTATTCGCGCGCCAACACGGCCAACACGGTAACCGGCCTTGCGGTTGCCGTGCTGGCGATCGCGGGCGCCTGGCTGATCTTCCGAACCGGGCAGGGCAGCGCTTATGGCAATGCCTTCATCCAGGATTCCTTCGGCCGCTTCATGAAGGTGCTGGCACTGGTTGGCTCGGCGGTGACGCTGGTGATGTCGATGCGCTTCGCCAAGGCGGAGCGTTTCGACAAGTTCGAATATCCGGTGCTGATCCTGCTGTGCACGCTCGGCATGATGCTGATGATCTCGGCCAACAGCATGATCGGCCTCTATCTCGGCCTCGAGCTGCAGTCGCTGGCGATCTATGTGCTGTGCGCGATCAACCGCGACAATCTGCGCTCGACCGAAGCGGGCCTCAAATATTTCGTTCTCGGTGCGCTGTCGTCGGGCATGCTGCTCTATGGCATCAGCCTGGTCTACGGCTACACCGGCAACACCGGCTTCCAGGAAATCGCCACGGCACTCGGCAGCGGCGAGCGCCAGCTTGGCCTCGTTTTCGGCCTCGTCTTCGTGCTGGCCGGCCTTGCCTTCAAGATTTCCGCGGTGCCGTTCCACATGTGGACGCCTGACGTCTATGAGGGCGCGCCGACTCCGGTGACGGCCTTCCTGGCGGCGGCGCCGAAAATGGCGGCGATGGCACTGATCGTGCGCGTCACCATGGGCGCGTTCAAGCCAATCGCCGCCGACTGGCAGCAGATCATCGTCTTCATCTCGATCGCCTCGATGGCACTCGGCTCCTTCGCCGCAATCGGGCAGACCAACATCAAGCGCCTGATGGCCTATTCCTCGATTGGCCATATGGGTTACGCGCTGGTCGGCCTTGCCGCCAACAGCCAGGCCGGCGTGCGCGGCGTTGCCATCTACATGCTGATCTATCTGGTGATGACGCTCGGCACCTTCGCCTTCATCCTCGCCATGCGGCGCAAGGAAGGCAATGTCGAGCAGATCAGCGACCTGGCCGGCCTGTCGTCGACCAATCCGGTCATGGCGACGATCCTGACCATCCTGATGTTCTCACTCGCCGGCATTCCACCGCTCGCCGGCTTCTGGGGGAAATGGTACGTCTTCCTCGCCGCCATCAACGCCAATCTCTACGCGCTGGCGATCATCGGCGTGCTGGCCTCGGTAGTGGGCGCCTATTACTATTTGCGCATCATCAAGATCATGTGGTTCGACGAACCGGTCGGCGGCTTCGTGCCGATGGCGACGGAATTGCGTGTCGTGCTCGGCGTCTCCGGCGCCTTCGTGCTGTTCTACGTGTTGATCGGTGGGCCGATCGGCACCTATGCCGAAGCCGCCGCCAAGACGTTTTTCTAGACGGCATGGCATTTCGGCTGGCTCCAACCTCGGCGTCGGAAGGGTTCCGGCTCGAGGCGCATGAGAGCGTCGGCTCCACCAATGCGCTGGCACTGGACCACGCAAGGGCAGGCGACTCCGGCAAATTGTGGGTCGTTTCCAAGAAGCAGGAAAGCGGGCGTGGCCGGCGCGGCCGCGTCTGGGCGACCCCGGAAGGCAACCTGGCGGCGACGCTGCTCGTCATCACCAAGGCAGAGCTTCGCCTTGCCGCGACGTTGGGCTTCGTCGCAGGACTGGCGCTGGCCGATGCACTCGATGCCGTGGTGCCGAAGGGCCGGATCGCCATTGGCCTCGACGGTGGCAGCGAAGGAAAAAACCGTTTCGAGCTGAAATGGCCGAACGACGTGCTTGCCTCCGGCGCCAAGCTGGCCGGCATCCTGCTGGAATCGGCAATCCTCGAGGGCGGCCGTTTCGGAGTGGCGGTCGGCATCGGCGTCAATGTGGTGGCATACCCTGAGGATTTGCCGTATCCCGCAACTTCCTTGCGCGCGCTGGGCGCGGCATGCGATGCGGAAACACTGTTCCTGGCGCTGTCGGATGCCTGGAGCGAGAATGCCCGATTGTGGGATGAGGGGCGCGGACTTGCCGCCGTCAGGCGACGGTGGCTTGATCGTGCCGCGGGGCTCGGCGGCGAGGTTGCCGTCAGAATTGACGGTAATGTGGTGCGCGGGGTGTTTGAGACCATTGACGAGGACTGCCGTTTCGTGATCCGCGACGATGAAGGTTCGGTTCGGACGATCGCCGCCGGCGATGTGCATTTCGGCGCGGTCGCTTCGGCCAGGGCATAGGGCCGTTCATGAACGGTTCTAACTGTTTGTTTTTGCGCAACTCCGGTGGGAAAACCGTTACACACTTTTCCCGGAATTGCTTTTGAGCTTGGCCTGAGGGCCAGGAAGGGAAAAATCATGGCGAAAGCGGAAAACGCCGAACTCGTCTTCGTGCCGCTCGGCGGCGTCGGCGAGATCGGCATGAACTTCGCTCTTTACGGCTACGGGCCGCCCAGCGCGCGCGAATGGATCGTCATCGATGTCGGAGTGACCTTCCCCGATGCCAGCCTGCCGGGCGTCGACCTGGTGCTGCCCGACACACGCTTCATCGAGGAGAACCTCGCCAATCTGCGCGGCATCATCATCACGCATGCGCATGAAGACCATTACGGCGCGCTGCTCGACACATGGCCGAAGCTGAAGGCGCCGGTCTGGATGACGCCGTTCAGCGCCGGCCTGCTGGAAGCCAAGCGGCAAGGCGAGCAGGGCGCACCGAAAATACCGGTCACGATCTACCGGGCGGGCGAGAAATTCACCGTCGGCCCCTTCGAGATCGAAGCCATTCCGGTCGCGCACTCGATTCCCGAGCCGATGTCGCTGGCGATCACCTCGCCGGCAGGCACCGTCATCCATACCGGTGACTGGAAGATCGATCCGGAGCCGACGATCGGGCCGAAGACCGACGAGGCGCGTTTCCGCGCCTATGGCGACAAGGGCGTTCTGGCGCTGATCTGCGATTCGACCAATGCGCTGCGCGAAGGCGAGTCGCCTTCGGAAGTGGCTGTGGGCGAGGGCCTCAAGGGCGTCATCCAGGCTGCCAAGGGCCGTGTCGCCGTCACCACGTTCTCCTCCAATGTCGGACGTATCGTCTCGATCGCCAAAGCGGCGCGCGATGCCGGACGCCAGTGCCTGGTGCTTGGCCGTTCGCTGAAGCGGGTCATCGATGTGGCCGGAGAACTCGGCTACATGGACGGTCTGCCGGAGTTCATCGCCGAGGAGGATTTTGGTTTCATCCCGCGCGAAAACCTGGTCATCATCTGCACCGGCAGCCAGGGCGAGCCGCTGGCCGCACTGGCCAAGCTGTCGCGCGAAGAGATGAAGTCGGTGTCGCTGACGGCAGGCGACACGGTGGTGTTTTCCTCGCGTACGATTCCCGGCAACGAGAAGGCGATCCTCGAGATCAAGAACCGTCTCATCGACCTCGGCGTCAAGATCATCGAGGACGGCGATGCGCTGGTGCATGTCTCCGGCCATCCGCGGCGCAGCGAATTGCGCAAGATGTATGAATGGGTGCACCCGCAGATCGGCGTTCCCGTGCATGGCGAGGCGGCACATCTGGTGGCGCAGGGCTCGCTGATGTCGACATCGGGCATCGGCCAGGTGGCGCAGGTGCGCGACGGCGACATGCTCAGGCTTGCTCCCGGCCCAGCCACAATCATGGATCAGGTGCCGTTCGGCCGTATCTACAAGGATGGCAGACTGATCGGCACCGATCAGGCGATGGGCATCCGCGACCGGCGCAAATTGTCCTTTGCCGGCCACGTGGCGGTCAATGTCGTGTTGGACGACAAATATGAGCTTGCCGGCGACCCCGATTTGGTCGCCATCGGCGTCGCCGAGGCCGATGGCCGTGGCGAGTCGCTGGAAGATCTGATGATCGATGCGGCAATCGGCGCGGTGGACTCGATCCCCCGTCAGCGCCGAAAAGACCTCGACCTGGTGCAGGAAGCAGTGCGGCGCGCCGTGCGCGGCGCCGCCAACGAAGCCTGGGGCAAGAAGCCGTTGGTGACGGTGTTCGTCACTCGCTGAGGGGAGTAGGGCAGTAAGGGAGTAGGGCAGTAGGGATTTCGATACGAGGCAGGTCAGCTTTTCCCCTATTGCCATACTGCCCTATTGCCATACTGCCCTGAGGAAAACCTATGCTCGGACGTCTGAACCATGTCGCGCTTGCCGTGCCGGATCTGGCTGCTGCCGTAGCGGCCTACCGCAACACGCTCGGCGCGGAGGTTACGGCGCCGCAGGCACTGCCGGAGCACGGGGTGACGGTGGTGTTCGTCAATGTCGGCAACACCAAGGTCGAACTTCTGGAGCCTTTGGGCGAGGGATCGCCGATCGCCGCCTTCCTGGAGAAGAACCCCTCCGGCGGCATGCATCACCTTTGCTATGAGGTCGACGACATCCTGGCCGCGCGCGATCAGCTCAAGGCCGCCGGCGCCCGCGTGCTGGGCGACGGCAATCCGAAGATCGGCGCGCACGGCAAGCCGGTGCTGTTCCTGCATCCGAAGGATTTCTTCGGCACGCTGATCGAACTGGAGCAATCATGAGCTGGGTTTCGTTCACCGCCCTGTTTTTCGCGACCTGGTGGGTGGTGCTGTTCGCCGTGCTGCCGTTCAGCGTGAGGACGCAGGACGACGATCACGACGTGACGCTGGGCACGGTTCCGAGCGCGCCGCGTGGGCCTCACATGCTGCGCGCCGTGATCCGCACCACCATCGCCACCGCGATCCTGATGGGCATTTTCTATGGCCTGACGCATGGGCTGGGATACAGCCTCAACGACATCCCGCACATCGTGCCGGAATTCAGCCAGACGCCGGCTAAATAGACTGTCCAGCGACGGCGTTTTCATATGTCGGAACCGGGCGGGTTTCGGCGGGGAATGTCGTGCCGTTTTGCGGCCTGACGAGCGCTGACGCTGGGTAAGGTGGTTTGGCAACGCGTTGCGCTAAGCAGATGATTGCACAAAAAAAATGCAAGGCACGAGGCCTTGCAATTTAAACGCGTCCGATCTGTTTCCGGTTTCCGGCGGCAGCGAGTAACCGCGCCTAGATCGCATCCTCCCAAGACTTTGACCGCGTAGGAGAGCAGATTTTTTTCTGCCCTCTCGGTTATCGAGGTACATTAGCCTAAGGCGAATGAAAATGTCACGAAGAATTTTGCCTTGAAACGGGCATTCTCGTGCTGCACTGCACAATAGTGTGGCAGGCGTTGCTTGGCGAACGATCACCAAGACGCGCACAGTGACCGGGAGGCCTTGCAGCGCCATGGATCTTCTGGACGGGCGAACGGCGGTGCGACGCTTCTGATCCCGGCTACCCATGTTTTTTGGAAATCGATTCCGCTTTTCGGGCCGAAGCGTCCGGGTTCCCATTCCGCCTTGAAATGGCTATGAAGCCGGGTCAAGCAAGCCAAAGTCGCGCCGATTCTGACGCGGCCCTCCTCACTCACGGACCTGTCCATGCGTTTGTCGCGCTATTTCCTGCCGATCCTCAAAGAAAATCCGCGCGAGGCCGAGATCGTCTCGCACCGGCTGATGCTGCGCGCCGGCATGATCCGCCAGCAGGGGCAGGGCAGTTTCTCGTGGCTGCCGCTCGGCAAGCGGGTGCTGGACAAGGTCTGCCGCATCATCCGCGAGGAGCAGGATCGCGCCGGTGCGCTGGAAATCCTGATGCCGACCATCCAGTCGGCCGATCTGTGGCGCGAAAGCGGCCGCTATGACGACTACGGCAAGGAGATGCTGCGCATCAAGGACCGGCAGGACCGCGACATGCTCTACGGCCCGACCAATGAGGAAGTGGTCACCGAGATCGTCCGCGCCTATGTGAAGTCCTACAAGGACCTGCCGCTCAATCTCTACCACATCCAGTGGAAGTTCCGCGACGAAGTGCGGCCGCGCTTCGGCGTCATGCGGTCGCGCGAGTTCCTGATGAAGGACGCCTATTCCTTCGATCTCGACTTCGAAGGCGCCAAGGCGGCCTACAACAGGATGTTCGTGTCCTATCTCCGGACTTTTACGCGCATGGGGCTGCAGGCTATACCGATGCGGGCCGACACCGGGCCGATCGGCGGCGATCTCAGCCATGAATTCATCATCCTGGCCGACACCGGCGAGAGCCAGGTCTACTGCCACCGCGACTATCTTGCGCTCGATGTGCCCGGCGCCAACACCGATTTTGCCAACGACGCCGAGATCGCCGACATCGTCAAAACATGGACGACGCCCTACGCCGCCACCGACGAGATGCATGACGAGGCGGCGTGGGAGAAGATCGGCGAGAGCGACAAGGTTTCGGCGCGCGGCATCGAGGTCGGCCACATCTTCCATTTCGGCGACAAATATTCCAAGCCCATGGGCGCCAAGGTGACCGGACCCGACGGCAAGGATCATTTCGTCTCCGGCGGCTCCTACGGCATCGGTCCGTCGCGGCTGGTCGCGGCGATCATCGAAGCCAGCCATGACGACAACGGCATCATCTGGCCGGAGGCGGTGGCGCCGTTCGACATCGGACTGATCAACATGAAGGCGGGCGACGCCGAGTGCGACGGCGTCTGCGACGAACTGCATGCCGCTTTCGTCGCCGCCGGCAAGGACGTGCTCTACGACGACACCGACCAGCGGCCCGGCGGCAAGTTCGCCACCGCCGACCTGATAGGCCTTCCCTGGCAAGTGATCGTCGGACCGCGCGGTGTCGCCGCCGGCGAGATCGAGATCAAGAACCGCAAGACCGGCGAGCGCGAGACGCTGCCTATCGCGGACGCGAAGAAGCGCTTCGGTGTCGCCGCATGAGCGAGGCGGTGGCGGCAAGATCGGTCGGCGCCGGACCCTTTTCCATCTTCGAGCGCATGGTCGCCTGGCGCTATCTGCGTTCGCGGCGCAAGGAGACGGTGATCTCGGTGATCGCCTCGATCTCGTTCCTCGGCATCATGCTGGGCGTCGCCACGCTGATCGTGGTCATGGCGGTGATGAACGGTTTCAGGGCGGAGCTTTTGACGCGCATCCTCGGCGTCAACGGTCACCTGATCGTGCAGCCGCTCGATTCGCCGCTGGAGGACTATGCGCAGGTCGCCAGCCGCATCAACGGTGTAGCAGGCGTTAAATACGCCATCCCGCTAATCGATGGCCAGGTGCTTGCGCAAGGCAATGTCGGCGGCGGAACCGGAGCGCTGGTTCGCGGCATACGCGGCGAGGATCTGAGCAAGATCGCCATCGTTGCCAGCAACATCAAGCAGGGTTCGATCGCCGATTTCGATTCTGGCGAGGGCGTTGCCATCGGCAAGCGCATGGCTGAGAATCTCGGCCTGACGCTTGGCGATACCATCACCTTGATTTCGCCCGACGGCGACGTGACGCCGATCGGCACCACGCCGCGCATGAAGGGCTACAAGATCGCGGCGATCTTCGAAGTCGGCATGTCCGAATATGACACGTCCATCGTCTACATGCCGTTTTCCGAAGCGCAGCTTTATTTCAACATGGACGGGCGGGCGCAAACGATCGAGATCTATGTCGACAATCCAGACGATGTCGATGCGCTGAAACCGAAAGTGGAGGCGGCGGCGCAGCGGCCGATCGACATGGTCGATTGGCGCCAGCGCAACGAGACCTTCTTCTCCGCGCTGCAGGTCGAACGCAACGTCATGTTCATGATCCTGACGCTGATCGTGCTGGTGGCGGCGCTGAACATCATCTCCGGCCTGATCATGCTGGTGAAGGACAAGGGCCACGACATCGCCATCCTGCGCACCATGGGGGCGTCGCGCGGCGCCATCCTGCGCATCTTCCTGATGACGGGTGCGGCGATCGGCGTGACCGGCACGCTTGCCGGTGTGCTGCTCGGCGTACTGATCTGCACCAACATCGAATCGATCCGCCAGTTCTTCTCGTGGATGACCGGTAAGGTGCTGTTCAATCCTGAACTCTATTTCCTCAGCCAGTTGCCGGCGAAGATGGATCCGCGCGAGACGACCTATGTCGTCCTGATGGCGCTCGGCCTGTCCTTCCTGGCAACGGTGTTTCCGGCATGGCGCGCCGCGCGTCTCGATCCGGTCGAAGCCTTGAGGTACGAATAGTGGCCGAGGTCATTATCGAGCTGAAGAGCGTCGAGCGGCACTACGTCCAGGGACCGCGAAAGCTCACCATTCTCAATGGTGCGGACTTCTCGCTGAAGCGCGGCGAGATGGTGGCGCTGGTGGCGCCGTCTGGCACCGGCAAGTCGACGCTGCTGCACACCGCCGGCCTGCTGGAGCGTCCCGACGCCGGCGACGTCATCCTGGCCGGCCGCGCCTGCGGGCGGCTGTCCGACGACGAGCGCACGGCGATCCGCCGCAACGATGTCGGCTTCGTCTACCAGTTCCATCACCTGCTGCCGGAATTCTCGGCGCTGGAAAACATCATGATGCCGCAGCTCATCAAGGGGCTCAGCCGCAAGGACGCGGCCGAGCGCGCGGCGCAGCTGCTCGAATACATGCAGATCGGCAAACGCGCGGCGCACCGGCCGTCCGAGCTCTCCGGCGGCGAACAGCAGCGCGTCGCCATTGCGCGTGCGGTCGCCAATGCGCCGCTGGTACTGCTGGCGGACGAGCCGACCGGCAATCTCGACCCGGTCACCGCGTCCTATGTGTTCGAGGCGCTGGCGGCGCTGGTCAAGCAATCGGGCCTCGCGGCGCTGATCGCCACCCACAATCACGAGCTGGCATCGCGCATGGACCGGCGCGTCACGTTGGCCGACGGCAAAGTGGTGCCGCTCTAGGGCACGGCGATACTGGGGTGAGGCCGGCCTGCGAAAGGCGGCTTCCTGCGCTTCCCGTTCTACCCCGTTGCGGTAGAACGGTGCTCACGTACCCAAAAGTACGCTCCGCTCCGGTTCTCGAAATCCACCATTCTCGGCTCGGCCTGACCCCAGTCTCGTCGTGCCCTGGTCGGCGCTGGGCAACCGTCGTTCGCCCGTCAACCTTTTCTTAACCCTGCCGATCTGATCGCCCGGAAATTCGGACACGGCCGGATTGTGTCCGTTGACTTTGAAACAAAATTAGAACAAAATACGAACATATCAACAACAGGAGAGAGTTATGACCGATCTGGTTCAGGATGTCATCTCACTGGTTTGCATGAGCACCTTTCTCGTCTCCATGGCGATCTGGATTGGAGCCATGTGATTTGGCGGCGTTCGCCGCCGTGGGTCCCATGCGGTCGAAGACCGCTCCGCCGTTAAGCTTTTCTTGCCGCAGCGACGTTAGAGTGCCCCGGCAAGACAGGGAGCAACGTCCAGGTGTCGCCCATCGTCACGGCCATTCTGGTGGCCAGCAATCTCGGGCTGATCTTTCTGTTGATGACGGTGCCGCTTGGTTTGCGCACGGTCCGGCTGACCCGTCTGGTGGCGATGGATCGGCAGCGCCTCTGGCAGGCGCTGTGGCCGCTCGGCAGCGATGCCGGCTGGTCCGGTGAGATCCTGTCCGCCGAGGCCCCGGACGGCGAGGGCGTGGCCCGCATCACGCTGTCCTGGGAAGGTCGCGACGGCAAGCCGATCGAACGCAAGTCGCGGTTTGAAGACGTCGTCGAAGGCAGCCGCTTCTCGATGCGTGTCATCGAGGATACGGCACTCGACGCTTCGTTCTGGAAGGACTTTCGCGAAACCGCCGAACTCGTTTCGGAAGGCAACAGCACGCGGGTGACGCTCAGCCAGACCGATCGCTATCGTGGCGTTGCCTTCCTGGTGTTCCGCTATTTCGCCCTGCGCCGCGAACTCTCCAAGCTGCAGCGCTGGGCGCGGACCGGAAAGTATCGCAAGGGCGGCTGGTTCGAGCATCCGCTCAGCCAGGTCGGCTTTGCCGGGCTTTCGGCGCTGATCCTGTGGCCATTCTTCGGCCTTCACTTCGGCGGTCTGGCACTGGCCGCGATCCTCACATCGGTGGTCGCCCTGCATGAGCTTGGCCATATGGCAGCGTTCCGGCTGATGGGCCACAACCGTGCACGGATGATCTTCATTCCGCTGCTCGGCGGCATTGCCATTGGCGGGCGGCCCTATGACAGCCGTTTCGAAGTGGCTTTCGTGGCATTGATGGGCGCCGGCTTTTCGGCCTTCCTGGTGCCGATCGCCATCGCAGCAAGCACCTTTGCCGGCGCGGAAGGTCACCGGCTGGCGGCGGCCCTGCTGGCGGCCCTGGCGGGCTTCGCCGCACTGTTCAACATCGCCAATCTGGTGCCGGTGTGGAAGTTCGACGGCGGCCAGGTGCTGCGCCAGATCTGTCCGGGACCGGTCGCGCTGGCGCTGGCTTCCTTCCTCCTGCTCTCGGCTTTCCTGGCCGTGGGTTGGCAGGCCGGCTTTTCCGCCACCTTCCTGCTCGCGACGGGAGCGGTGTTTTCGCTCCTCAGCCTGCTGACTATGAGCAGCGGGGTCAAGCCGCGTCACGAGCTGAAGCCGATCCGCACCATCGACCGGCTGGCCATGGCGGCGGCGTTGCTGGCGGTGTTCGCCATCCATGGCTATGGCGTGTTGTGGGCCTCCGCCCAGCTGATTTGAGCCGTACCGGATCCGGAAGGATCAGCCGGCTTTGCGGGCCGCTTCGACAGGCAAGGCCGTGGCGGGACCGAACACATCCTCGAAGGCGGATTTCAACGCCAGGTCAAGATCGGCCATGGTCAGGGGAAGGCCTAGGTCGACGAGGCTGGTGACGCCGTGGTCCTGCACGCCGCAAGGCACGATGCCGCTGAAATGGTCGAGATCGGGCTCGACATTGATGGCGATGCCGTGAAAGCTCACCCAGCGCCGCAGCCGGATGCCTATGGCCGCGATCTTGTCCTCCGCCGGCGAGCCGTCCGGCAAAGCAGGGCGATCCGGCCGCACGACCCAGACGCCGACCCTGTCCTCGCGGCGCTCGCCCCGCACATTGAAGGCGGCGAGCGTGCCGATGATCCACTGTTCGAGCGCCGCGACGAAGGCGCGGACGTCCTCGCGCCGCCGCTTCAGGTCAAGCATGACGTAGGCGACCCGCTGGCCCGGCCCATGATAGGTGTATTCGCCGCCGCGGCCGGCCGCAAACACCGGGAAGCGGCTGGCGTCGATCAGATCCTCGCCACGGGCGCTGGTGCCGGCCGTGTAGAGCGGCGGGTGTTCGACCAGCCAGACCATTTCGCCGGCTGCCCCGCTGCGGATCGCCTCGGCGCGCGCCTCCATGAAGGCAAGTGCCTCGGGATAGGCGGTAAGGCCGGGCTCGATCAGCCATTCGACCGGTGCTGAGCCGGGAAGCGGCAGGAACGACGTGGCGATCTGGCTGCGTTCGGTCATGGCGTCGTCTTTTCGTTTGTCCATGGCGCGCCCAAAAACGCCTCGCACCTTTGGGCGACATCAACTTGCCTTCCATATGGCGATATCAGGCGCAAACGTCCAGTTCCGGCGCTGCGTTCGGGCCCTGTGGAGCATTATGCCAATCGCCTGACATTATTGCTTGCCGTGCACTTGTTTCACCGGAAACGATTTGCTACACGCCGCGAGCCGGTCGGTTCCGGCTCTACCACGTGCGGTCGTGGCGGAATTGGTAGACGCGCAGCGTTGAGGTCGCTGTGGGGCAACCCGTGGAAGTTCGAGTCTTCTCGACCGCACCATTCTCTTCCCATAATCCGATTTGTGCCGGTCTCGCCCGCTGCGGGCCGGACGCATTTCGTTGATATTCCCGCACTTTACGCCACTTTCTTTTTGAGCGTCGGATTCTCCAAAACCGGTTTCCCCTTTTGGGTCCGATGCTCTAGACCTGATTTGCACCTTTTCCGGGATTCTTGTGGCGGGAGGCGCTGGTGGAAGGCGAGCACGAACGGACGACCGGCGCCGGGGCCGCCGAGGACAACCACGCCGACATCTATGGCGAGGACGGCGCCGTGCTTTCGTCCTTCCTGGCGCGGATCGGCGCGGCGATCGCCGACCGCGACACGCTGACCCTCAAGCATGAAGTCGACGACCTGCATCAGTCGGAGCTCGGCGATCTGCTCGAGGCGCTGCATCCCGAACAGCGCCGCGCGCTGGTCGAACTCCTGGGCGCCGATTTCGACTTTTCCTCGCTGACGGAGGTCGACGAGGCGATCCGTATGGAGATCGTCGACAATCTGCCCAATGCGCAGATCGCGCAGGCGGTGCAGGAGCTCGATTCCGACGACGCCGTCTACATTCTCGAGGATCTCGACCAGGAAGACCAGGACGAGATCCTGTCGCAACTGCCGTTCACCGAGCGGATCAGGCTGCGCCGCTCGCTCGATTATCCCGAAGAGACGGCCGGCCGCCGCATGCAGACCGAGTTCGTCGCGGTTCCGCCGTTCTGGACGATCGGCCAGACCATCGACTACATGCGCGAGGACAACAATCTTCCCGAGCGCTTCAGCCAGATCTTCGTCATCGATCCGAGCTTCAAGCTGCTCGGCGCCATCGACCTCGACCAGATCCTGCGCACCAAGCGTTCGGTCAAGGTCGAGGAGGTGATGCACGAGACGCGGCACGCCATTCCGGCCACCATGGACCAGGAAGAGGCGGCGCGGGAATTCGAGCAGTACGATCTTTTGTCGGCCGCGGTCGTCGACGAGAACGAACGGCTGGTTGGCGTTCTGACCATCGACGATGTCGTCGACGTCATCCAGCAGGAGGCCGAGGAAGATCTGATGCGCATGGGCGGCGTCGGCGACGAAGAGCTTTCCGACAGCATCTTTTCGACCTCGCGCTCACGCGTTCCGTGGCTGCTGATCAACCTTCTGACCGCGTTCCTGGCGGCGTCGGTGATCAGCCTGTTCGACCGCACGATCGAACACATCGTGGCACTGGCGGTGCTGATGCCGATCGTCGCGGGCATGGGCGGCAATGCCGGCTCGCAAACCATGACCGTCACCGTGCGGGCGTTGGCGACCAGGGATCTCGACATCTACAATGCCGGCCGCATCATTCGCCGCGAGATGGGTGTCGGCTTCATTAACGGCATCGTCTTCGCCATCCTGATCGGCATCGTCGCGGCAGCCTGGTTCCGTGATCCCAATCTGGGCGGGATCATCGCGGCGGCGATGATCATCAACATGTTCGTGGCCGCCCTGGCCGGCATCCTGATCCCGCTGCTGCTCGATCGTTTCAAGGTCGATCCGGCGGTCGCTTCGGCGGTCTTCGTCACCACGGTTACCGACGTCGTCGGTTTCTTTGCATTTCTCGGCATTGCCACGTGGTGGTTCGGCGTGCCCTGAGGGCACGCCTTTTGGCTCAATTGACTTTTACGTAAATGCCGTGCGAGGCTCGCGCGGGGCGCCATGTCGATTCCGGCATGGCATGGGTTTTGGTTCGGGACAGAAGGGTGACGCCGCCATGGCGATCGACCCGGTGTTTCGGCGTGTGGGAGTGGCAATGCGAGAATATTATTCGATCACCGAGTTGACCCGCGAGTTCGACGTGTCGACGCGGACGCTGCGCTTTTATGAGGACGAAGGGCTGGTGCAGCCGGTGCGGCGCGGCCGCACGCGGCTGTTTCGCCCCTCCGACCGGCAGCTCATTCGCCAGATCATGCGCGGCAAAAGGCTTGGCTTCTCGATCAACGAGATTCGCGAAATCATCCAGATGTACAAGGAGCCGCCCGGCGAAGTCGGCCAGCTCAACCTGATGATCAAGCGCATCGAGGAAAAGCGCGAGGATCTCCGGCAGAAACGCCGCGACCTCGAGGAGACGCTGGCTGAACTCGACCAGGCCGAGGAGTCTTGTGTGGAGCGGCTGGTGGAGCTTGGCGTGAATACGTAGGCAGAGAGTTTGAGGGACAGCGCCCCCTCTCTCCTGCCGGACATCTCCCCCACGAGGGGGGAGATTGGCCGCTTGAAAGCCAGCTCAAATCCAGCGGCGCACGCGTTTGGCGTAGTCGCGGTATTTCTTGCCGAATTTTGCCGCCAGCACCTTTTCCTCGCCTTCGATCGCCACCTTCTGCGTGGCATAGGCGGCGATGAACGCCAGCGGCAGGAACCACACGATGCCCGAGACAAAGGCGACGCCGATCAACAGCAGCGTGTTGGCCAGATACATCGGATTGCGGGTGACGCCGAAGGGACCCGTGGTGACCAGGTGATCGGGTACAGCGTTGGGGTTGAGCGTGGTCTTGGCCCGGATCATGGTGCGGATCGCGGTGAACCAGAGTGCGGCGACGGCAAACAGCGCCACCCAGCCGGCCGCGAACAGGATATCGCCCAGCAGGTCGCCGATCCAGGGCAGGGGATAGAGCAGGCCCAGTGCGATGCTGACGGCGATGGCGGCGATGTAGATCAGCGGCGGCCACGGTATGAGCCCCGGCTTCGGCTGGTTCTCGGTCATTCGGCCCCTCCCTCCATCAACTTGCTGTCGGTCTTGGCGGTGCACATGCCGGCGAGATCGGACAAATGCGCTTTCCACTCCGCAGTCTGATCGTTGTTGTAGAGCCTATCAAGCGTGGACTCGCCCTCGAGCGTATCGAGCATGCAGACACAGTAGCTCGTACAGAACTCGGTGTCGCGCGACTGCTCGCAGGACAGCTGGCAGGTTTTGAGGAAATTCACCTGCGGGGTTTCGACCTGCGCCGGCATGATCTGCGAGAACAGCCAGACGCAGCCGATCAGCAGCGGCTGGTGGATCAAATAGAAAGCCAGGCTGTGCCGGCCGATGAAGACCAGCGGGTTGGCCAAGCGACCGGGCGCCAGATTGGCAAGCCTGGCAAGCAGGCCGGCACCTGCCGCGAGTTTCGTCACCGCGATGCCCGCAAGTACGGCGCCGAACCACGGAAACAGCGGAACGTAGTCGTTGGAGCGCGGATTGGTCGCCGACAGGCCGACCCACCACAGCCATGGGTGATCGAAGGCCTCGAAGCGCAGATAGACGGGGGCGGCGATAACGAGCGCGGCGACGACAAGCGCCAGCAGCGCCGGCAGGCGCAGGAAGGCGAGACCGAGCAGGCTGGCCAGCGCGATCTCGTGCAAGATGCCGAAGAAGATGAAGCCGTCCGGAGTGGCGATGCGGGTGACGACCGAAATCGCGATCGCGGCTCCGGCGACCATGGCGAACCGCTTCCAGAAGCCGTTCCAGCGGATTTGTCGGCCGTGGGCGAGATACAGGCTGACGCCGACCAGGAACAGGAAGGTCGAGGCGATGCAGCGCGCGTAGATCTTCCACCAGCCGAAGGCGGTCAGGCCGGGATCGGTGTAGCCGAAGAACTCCAGATCCCAGGTGAAATGGTAGCTTGCCATGGCGATCAGCGCGATGCCGCGCACGATGTCGATGGCGACGATGCGCTTTGGTCGATCCTGAACGGGTGCGGTCGGCGTTTGGATGCTCATGGTCTCGCATTCTGATTCAGCCCCGCTGGAGGACTATCACGGTTGCCCGGGACAAAAGAAGACCGGCAACCCTGCCGATAGCGCCGGATCAGCCGCGGCATTGGGCCAGTGCCGGAAAGCCTTTGGCCGGCTTCGCTTTTGCCGGATGCACGTCGGTTTCCTCTTATTGGCGCTGAGGTCGCCACGGCAGATTTGACCCGGTGAATCTGCTTCGGGGAAAGCAATGTCCACCCATGTGCGCCATCCGATCTGGCTACCGGCCCTCAAGGCCGCGGACGCGCGCACCTTCGCTTCGCTCTATGCGGTCGAATCCTTCGCCCGCGCCACGGTGTCGAGCGTCATCCCGATCCAGGCTTACGAGATCCTGCACAACGAGCAGATCGTCTCGATCCTCTACACCGTCGTGGCGATGCTCGGCCTGTCGGTGACATTGTTCATGCCGATGCTGATCCGCCGTTTCGCCCGGCGCTGGGTCTACACGGCGGGCGCCTGCCTGCTGGCCATCGGCTCGCTGTTCTTCGTCACCGACACGCTTGCCGGGCAACTGGCCGGCATGCTGTGCCGGGTGATGGGCGCCAGCGCGCTGTCGATCACGCTCAACCTCTACATCATGGACCACATCCGCAAGACCGACTTCATGCAGGCCGAATCGCTGCGCATGGCGTGGTCGATGCTGGCCTGGACCGGTGGGCCGACGCTCGGCATCTTCCTCTACACGCGCTTCGGCGTCTATGCCGCGCATGGCGCGGTGGCCGTGTTCGCGTTAGCCTTGCTGGCATTGTTCTGGACCTACCGGCTCGGCGACAACCCGTCGATCCGTCCCGGCAAGACGCGACCAGCCAATCCGCTCGCCAATATCGGCCGCTTCATCGCCCAGCCCAGGCTCAGGCTGGCCTGGCTGATCGCGTTTGGGCGCTCCTGTTTCTGGACGACGTTCTTCGTCTATGGGCCGCTGTTCATGGTCATTACGGGTGAGGGCAAGCTGGCCGGCGGCCTGCTGGTTTCGGCCGGCAACGCGCTTTTGTTCATGGCGATTTTCTGGGGCAAGGCGGGAAAGCGCTTTGGCGGCCGCAGGACCATGACATTTGCCTATCTCGCCATGTCGGCCGCGCTTCTGGCGGCGGGCTTCGTCGGCGAAACCGTGCCGCTGCTCACCGGCGCCTTCCTGCTCTGCGGCGCCTTCTTCACCATTGCACTCGACGCGCTCGGCTCGACCGTCTTCATGCGCTCGGTGCGCTCCTATGAAAGATCGCAGATGGCGGCGGTCTATCGCACATATCTCGACTTTTCCGAGCTGACGCCGCCGCTGGTCTATTCGGTGGTGCTGGCCTTCTTCGGCCTGGGCTCGGTGTTCGTCACGCTTGGCCTGCTGGCGGCGGTCTGCGGCTTCGTGACGTGGCGCTATCTGCCGAAATCGCTTTGACCTTCATGGCGCATTCGCAACGGTCGCCGGCGGAATTTGGTTTGCCGGACGCGAGGATTCTGCCTATAGTCGCCGGTGTCGCCGGTTCCATTTTGGAGCCAAGAGGGAATGCGGTAAGGGCGGATTTCGCCCAATGCCGTGGCTGCCCCCGCAACTGTGTGCGGTAGTCCTCTCCATATGCCACTGAAGATTTTTCTTCGGGAAGGTGGGGAAGGACGCTGATCCGTGAGCCAGGAGACCTGCCGGCGACAGGAAACTGACTTCGATGCCCTCGGGTGGAGGGCGAAAGGACAAGACATGACTACCGCTTCCGTCTCCCTCGGCGCTTCCGTCTCCTCGCAGTCGCGCTTCATGCAGCTCGCGCTCGCCGCGCTGCTCGGCATTTTCGTGATGGGCTTTGTCGGCTTCTCGCATATCGATGCGGTCCACAATGCGGCTCACGACTATCGCCATTCGATGGCATTTCCCTGCCACTGACGAGGGGCTGACATCATGAACCTGTTTCGCAACGTCGTGTTCATCGCGGCGATCGCAGGGCTCGTGGCCGGCGTCGTTCTTGCCTGCATGCAGGCCTATGCGACCGTGCCGCTGATCCTGAAGGCGGAAGTCTACGAACAGGTGGGCGGCGGGCATCACCATGACCATGCCGCTCCGGCAGCAACGAATAGCAATGCCATGAGCACAGCCGCTCCGGCCCCTGCCGAAGCGACTGCTGCGGCGGAAGACGAGGGCTGGGCGCCGGCAGACGGTTTCGAGCGTTTCGCCTTCAGCGTGCTTGCCAACATCGTCACCGGCATCGGCTTCGGGTTGATCCTGGTCGCGGTTTCCGAATTCGCCGGCGGCATCGGTGGTTGGCGCCAGGGCGTGTTCTGGGGCCTGGCCGGCTTTGCCGTGTTCACGCTGGCACCGGGCCTCGGCCTGCCGCCGGAACTGCCGGCCATGCCGGCCGCCGATCTCACCCAGCGCCAGATCTGGTGGTGGGCAACGGTGGCGGCAACCGCTGCCGGTCTCGGCCTGATCGCGTTCCGCAAGTCGCTGCCGCTGGCGATCCTTGCCGTCCTTTTGATCGTCGCACCGCATGTTGTCGGGGCACCGCAGCCCGACAGTTACGAGACGGCGATTCCGGAAGGGCTGCATCACCAGTTCGTGGTGGCGGTGACCGTGACCAATCTGGTGTTCTGGCTGGTGCTCGGCGCGGTTGTCGGCGTGGTGCGCGGCCGCTTCACCGGCACCGCGACCAGCCTGCGCGACAGCTTTGCCTGATCGCAAGACACTGACCTTCCTCATCGGCGGTGCGCGCTCCGGCAAGAG
>NZ_JAIUGP010000012.1:0-210268 GCF_020164655.1 Mesorhizobium sp. AD1-1 | reverse complement strand
CGCCGTGCCGCTGGCCATGGCGGGGTGAGGGCAACTTAGGGAGCCGCGATCCTTCGCGCCCCCCTCTGTCCTGCCGGACATCTCCCCCACAAGTGGGGAGATTGGCAATTTCTGCGCTTCAGTTCTTCTTGCAACGTTGGCGATTGGCGAAAGCCCGCATGACCTCCAATCTCCCCCCGTGTGGGGGAGATGTCCGGCAGGACAGAGGGGGCGCTGTCCCGCCGGCAGAACCGGCTTCGCACCCTCGCACCGCATCGCTCGCGCCGTCCAAACCCCTAAAATGTCCCAAATTTACCTTTGTGCCGACGGGGCTTCCCCTGCGCAAGCAGCGGATGTAAGGATATATTAGCAATTTGTTAAGTTCTAAGCGAGGTATGCGTAAGGGGAGTTTGGCGATGAACTTCAGAGGCCTGATCAAGCGTGCTGAAGACGTGGATAAAGCGATCCAGGACCTGCAGATCGATTTGGCGGACGCGCTGGATGCAAGTCTCGACGCCGACGACCTGGCGCCGCCAGAGAGCGACGATGTGCCGGATGCCCAGGCGGCACCCGATGACGGGCCACCCCAGGCCGATGCGGCAAATGACGACAATGCCGGGAATGCCGAGAATGCGGGCGCTGCGGACAGTTCCGAAACCGCGCCAAGACTGACCGCCCATACACAGACCCGGCTGGCTGCATTGAGCGCCTTCGAGGGACTCTTCCACGACGCCAGGGACTATCTGGAGGAGATCAACGACAAGCTGTCGGAGATCGGTACCTCACACCATCTGACGCGCGAATTCCTCAACATCCTGCACAGCGACATCCTGCGCGCCAACGAGCTGGAGGTTGCCAATGCCGCCCTGGCCGCCGAACAGAGGGCTCTGTCGGAAAAGCTGCACGACGCGACGCGAAAGCTGCGCGAGCGTGACGGCGCTTTCGAAGCGCTGCAGCAGCGCGAGACAAGTCTGGTCCAGGACCGGGAGACGCTGCGTGCGGCACTTGCCGCGGTCAGGCTGGAACTCGTCGAGACAGCCAATGCGAGCGCCAAACGCGAGGCGGAGTTCGGCGACATCGCCAAGCGGCTGACCGCCAGGACGGTCGAGGCCAACAGGCGCTTGCGCGAGAGCAAGATGCTGCGCGAAAAGCACGTCAACCTGTCGATCGAACTCGACAAGGCGCTGAAGCGGGAATCGCAAGCGCGCCACAGGCTCGACGAGCTGTCGGCGGTCCATGCCACCGAAGCAGCGCGGCTGGCGGAGCTGCTGGCGGCGCTCGGCAAGAGCGAGAAAGAGGAGATGCGGCTGCAGAAGTCGCTCGAGGCGGCACAGGCGAAACTGTCGGAAACGACCGAAGCGGCCCACATGATGGAAGGCGACAAGGAAGCCGAGCTGGCTCGCAGCCAGGCGGAAATGCGCGGGTTGAGCTCGGAGATCCAGAACCTGCAATCGCGGCTTGAGCAGGTGTCGAGCGAAAACGGCGAAGCCGCGGGCGAGATCGCCAGGCTCAAGAGCGAACTGAACGATGCTCTGGCCGAAAAGAAGATCGCCGATGAAAGATTGTCCGCGCTGAGCCAGGAGAGCGAAAGCGACAAGATGAGTCTTTCCAAGGTGAACGCCAACCTTTCTCAGCTGACGCTGCAACAGGCGTCCGAACAGATACAGTTCGACGTGCAGAGGCAGGAGTGCGAGGACCTCAAGGCCGAAATCGCCTCGCTCAATGCCCGGATCAAGGAACTGCTGCCCTATGAGCGGCTCCACAAGGCCACCAATGGCAGGCCGCGCGAGGACGGCGTGGTCGAGATGGCCGGGGCGATGGCGAAGAAAGCACGGACGACGGGCAGGCGGCGCATGCGCAGGAATGTCGGCGCCGCCACCTGAAGCGTGTCGCGCCTGAAGGATTCAGGCGACCCGCTTCAGATCCTTCTTTTGTGCATGGGAGGCCGGCACCTCACCCGGAGAGTAAGTCCAATGGGGCACCGGCCAGGCGGATCGACAGGTCCGCCGCACAGACAAGGTAGCGCGCCGCGGTCCCGCACGGCATTGGTGCGATCACGGAAGGTGCCAGCGGCAATTCCCCTGGCTTGTGATTCGAACCCTTGCGACGACCCGCCGGCCGGAGGCTGCAGACACGCCCAGGATAAGATCGCGGGCCGGCCCGGCGCCTTCTCAGTCGAGCGGTTCGTGCTGGTAAAGCTCGTCCATGCTGAGCGAGGCCAGGGCGCCGAAAGGGGCCTGCTTTTTCACGCGGCCGCCGCTCAGGATGACCACGTCGTCGCAGAACGAGATGGTGCTGTGGTGATGGCTGATGACGATGGTCGTGCGGCGGCCGGCTCTCGACTTCAGGGTCTCGACGATGGCCGCTTCCGACAGCCCGTCCACGGCATTGGTGGCCTCGTCCAGGATGAGGAGATCGGGATCGCGCACCAGGGCTCTCGCCAAGGCGATGCGCTGCCTCTGTCCCGCCGACAGATTGATGCCCCTGTAGCCAACCAGGGTCTCGTAGCCCTGAGGCAGCCTTTCGATGAATTCATGCGCTTCGGCCAGTCTTGCGGCGGCCTCGGCATCGCCGGCAGTCGCGGCATCCTGGCCGTAGGTTATGTTTTCGAAAATGCTGCCGTCGACCAGTTCCAGTTCCTGGCTGGCCAGGGCGATGTGCCGGCGCCACTGGCTGGCATCGATCCGGTCGAGCGGCGATCCATCGACGAGGATGTTGCCGGTGTCCGGTTCGACGAAGCGGCACAGGAGATTGACGATCGTCGTCTTGCCGGCGCCCGAGCGGCCGATCAGCGCCGTCGAGCGGCCACCGCGGATCTCGAATGTCGCCGCGTGCAGCACCACCTCGCGCCGGTCCGTGCCGGAGTAGGTGAATGTCACATCGTCGAACTTGATGCCCTGGCGCAGGCCGTGGAATGGCCCGTCCCCTTGCGGCGGTTGCGGCTTGCCTGTGGGATCCAGCAGCCAAGTCACCTCCTCAAGCGATCCGCTCAGGCCTTGCAGCTGGCTCCACGACCCCTGCAGGGCCCGCATATGCGGCTGCAGCCTGTAGAGCAGGATGACGAAGGCGATGATCAGCGGGAAACTCACCTGCGCCAGCCAGGCGCCGATCACCACCGCCAGGAACAGCATGGCGTGGAGAACCTCCGTCAGCGGCGGCAGCGCTCCCTGGCGCACGAGCAGCGCGAAGGAGGCGCGGCGAACCGCATCCGACGCCGTGTCGAACATCGCCTTTTCCCGGTTCTCCTGTCCGAAGATGCGGATCAGCCGTCCGGCATGCACAAGGTGAAGCATCTGCGAGGCGAGGTGGCCGTTGCGCGAGGCGACGCTGCGGCTTGGCTCCTTCAGATTGGCTGAGAGCATGGCGTGCGCGATCTGGACGAGCGCCAGTCCGAGCGTGACCAAAAGCGTCATGCGCCACGAAAGCAGCAGCAGGAAAGCCAGGAGGATGATGGCGGCCGATGCGCTGACGATGGCCGACAGCATGATCTGGATCGCATCGGAAGCCCGCCAGGATTCGTTGGAGATGATGTTGAGCAGGCGTCCGGGGCTCTGCCGCAGGAAGAACGGGTAGCCGACCCGCAACAGCTGCTCCGACAGGGCGCTGCGGATGGAATGGCTTGCCTTGCCGGAGATGAAGGTCGTCAGCAGCGTGTTGGCGAAGGCGAAGACGTTCTTCAGGATGATCGAGCCGAGGATGGCGGCCGAAATGACGATCAGCCGGTCGCGCTCGCTCAAGCCCGATCCGACGTGCTGGAGGACGGCGGAGAAGCCTGCCATTCCGGCGGCATCCCCGTGTCCCATGATGATGCCCAGCAACGGGATGATCAGGCCGATGCCGAACCCTTCGAGGACGGCGCTGACCAGGCCGAGAATCACCACCGCCGGAAGCAGGCGCAGTTGCCGCTTTCCGAACGCCCGGAACAGCATCGGCAGGTTTGGCGGCAGCATTGGCATTACAGCGTTTCACCTCGCCTGGGCATTGGCTTGTTGATCTTGCCGCACCGGTTCGGCCCGCGGCCGTCTGACCAGCAGGAGAACCGCGAACCTGGCCGCGCCGAGCAAATTCATGGCGACGATCGGCCAGTGCGGCAGGTTGAGTTCACGATCGAAGGCGGGTCCTCCCGCCAATTCCCTGAAAGCCCCTCTTGCGGCCCAGTAGAAATGGCGAAGCAGCCAGGGCGCGTGGCGAACATGCTTCAGGCAGAGCCCGCCATTGCCCAGGCTGTAGTCGCGATGCAGCTTTTCGATGGCTTTGCGATCCCGCCGGCCGTGATGGTGGAAAATCGTCATGTCAGGCACATACTCGACCGCGATGCCGAGCAGCATCGCGCGCACGAGGTAATCGGTATCCTCGGCCGACCGCAATGGTCCGCCGGCGCCGAAGCGTTCGTCGAAATAGCCGATGCGGGCCGCTACATCGCGGTGCATCGTCATGTTGCAGCCCAGCACGAAACCGCCGGGATGAACATCTGGCGTCAGCCGCTCGCGCGCCCACGACCGCTTGATGGTGAACGGCAAATCCCTGGCATCGCCAAGCTCGACACGGCCGCCCCGGATGAGCCATTGTTCCCCGGACGCATAGTGTCGCTCCAGATCGCGCAGATAGTCGCGATGGAGCGCGCAGTCGTCGTCGACGAAGACCAGCACACGGCCGCGCGCGCGCCTCAGCCCGGCGTTGCGCGCAGCCGCCAATCCGGGGCGCGGCTCGCAAACGGGCGTGAACGGAATGTCCGACGCAGCCGCGATGCTGGCCAGGCGTTCGGCCGTGCGGTCGCTCGAACCGTTGTCGACGACCACGAGTTCGGCGGCGAAGCCGGCATGTGCGCGGCATGCGGCTTGCACCGACTTGATGCAGGCATCGAGCACGGCGACGCGGTTGCGCGTGCAGATGATGAAGCTGACTTCCGGCGCCGCTCGTTCCGGGCGGGGACCGGCCGGGGCGGGGCCAAGCGCCGTCGAACGATCGCGCTGCAGGGGTTGGTTGGCTTTGACGATCATGCCTCAGCCCGCCTGATAAGGTGCCAGAACCGCCGCGGCGGGCGCGGATTTGAAGAAGTATGCCATGGCATCGGCTTGCCTGGCGGCCGACAGCGAGGCGCGGCTGAGCCAGGGCGCCCAGGCGCCGGGCCGCAGCGCATATTGTTCGCGGCGCCGGATGACGTTCCATTTCGCAGTGCGCGTCAGCAATTCATGCGTCAGCGCGGGCTGCTTTTCGTCGGCGACGAGCTGGTAGAGGAAATAGAACAGGTTCAGCGCGCCGGCCTCGAAGCTCGGCCGCGTCGCCGCCGGCAGCGACCGGATCTCCTCCTCCAGCGCGACGATGAAGTCGGCCGCACGGGCGACGGTGCCGTGGCTGACCGCATCGCCAATGTCGCGCAGGTCCCGCGTGGCCTGCGCCAGGCCCTCGCGCTCGAGGTTCTCAGCCACGATCCGCAAATGCGTCCTGCGCATCTCCTTGACGTGCCGGCTCGTCACGCTTGCCTCATGGACGCGGTAGACGACCAGGTTTTCGGGCATCATGGCTGCCGGGTAACGGCCGGCCAGCCGCCTGAAAAGATCGAAGTCCTCGGCATGCCGGTAGGCCTGGTCGTAGTGGAGAACGCTGTCGTCGATGACCTTCCTGTTATAGACGACCGTCGGGTGCATGAAGATCGTGAAGAACATCGCCAATACAGGGATGCGGCCGAACTGGAAGACCGGATCGGGCCTGCCCCTGGCGATGCGGCCGCGGATCAACATGTCGACGCCGGCGCCGCAGAAGCCCAGTTCGGGCCGCCGCTCGAACAGCGCCACCTGGCGCGACAAACGCCAGGGATAGGCGACGTCGTCGGCGTCCATCCGCGCGACCAGTTCGCCCCGGGCGATCGCCAGCCCTTCGTTGAGCGTCGCGACAAGGCCACGGTTTTCGCGCGAGATGATCGAAATGCGGCTGTCGGCCTTTTGGCATCGCTCGAGTATCTCGAGCGAATTGTCGGTCGAACCGTCATCGATCGCGATGATCTCCAGGCGACTGTGATCCTGCCGCAGGATGCTTCCCAGCGCGGCGGCGAGATAGGGACCGGCATTGTAGACCGGCAACAGGACGGAGACGAGCGGTGCGGCGGTCATCGTCTGGCATCCGTGCGTTGGAGTTCGAGCGCCGGTGTGCGGCCATCGGGCGATCCGCCAGCCGCCGTCGCGAGCCAGCCGCCATGACTGCCCTGTGCGGAGCGGGTGCGCGCGACATAGGGGAAGTGGCGCTTCAGGCTGTTGAGCGGCCTCTCGAAAACCACCCAGGAAATCGAGGCCGCGACAATCGTGGCGGCGCTCGCAACCAGGAAACGCCCTGGCCCTTGCTCCGAGACGTTGAGCGGAATCCAGGGTTGCGCCTTGACGGCGAGCGACAGCAATATCGGATGATAGAGATAGACGCCGTAGCTGATGCGGCCGAGGCCAAGCAGCGGCGGCAGTTCGGCAAGCTTTCCCAAAGTGCCGCCAAGGCCGCGCGAACAGGCTGCGACGATGACCATCAGCGGCACCAGCGGCAGGACTTGCCGCACCAGCCAATGGGTCCATTCGAGCATCGGATCGGCGGGCGCAGGCACAAACCACTCGATGACAAGGAATGCGGCCGCGAAGGCAGGCCAGCTGAGCCGCATCCAGTGCGGCAGGGCCGCGCCCCTGGATCGCCAGCAGGCAAGCAGCGCGCCCGTCGCCAGCGCATCCATGGATGCCGGCGGCAGCAGGTCGCGCGCCAGCGTCGTGTTGGCGGTGAGCGGCCAGTAAAAGCGATAGGCCAGCGACAGTGCGATGACGCCGATGCAGATCTGTTCGAAGCGGCGGCGCGGGGCCAGCAGGACGACCAGCGGCCAGGCAAGATAGAACTGCTCCTCGATGCTCAGGCTCCAGAAATGGCACAGCACCCAAGGGTTCCAGTCATTGCGCAGCGCATACCAGAAATTCGACAGGTAAAGCGCATGCCAGACCAGCGATCCCCTGGATTGGTCCAGGTCGACCAGCCAGACGAAACCCAGGACGGCGAAATAGGGCGGAAATATCCGCAAGCCCCGCCTGATATAGAAGGATCGCAGCGCAGGACCGGTCTCGAATTCGGCGGCCGAACGCGCTTCCAGGAGCAGGCGCGTGATCAGGAAGCCGCTCAGCACGAAGAACAGCCGCACGCCGATATGGCCCCAGAATGAAGATCCTCCAGCGGCGAAGAAATGGGAATACAACACCATCGTCACGGCGATGGCTCTCAACGCATCCAGTTGGATGTCGCGGGCGCTTCCCATCAGCGGCATCCGCCAGCGTGATGGCCGCGACCAAGCCGCCAGCCGGCCGTTTCGAGCGGCAGGCCAAGGCGGGCGAGACCCGCCAGAGCGCAGGCATCGTCGAACCTACGCTCGAAATCGACGGACGGGTGGCTCAAGCTGGTCAACCTGGCGGGATCCTCCACGGCGCATATCCAGTCGCAAACGAGTCCCCCAGGAGATCGTTCGGCTACGGCATTGTGCGGCGCAACACAAAAAATCTACCCAGCTGAAATACTTATGTGAGCAAGTGCTAAAAAAATGAGAAAACCGAGCGCTTCTCGTCAATTCTGGCGGTTTTTCTCAGAACTTAACGCTGTGGTTTAAATTTTGCCGATGTTCCCGCCTCGGTTGATTTGCGAGCTCGTGGCTTGAGAGCCTAGTTCTTTGTTAGATCACAGGAAATTCCGTAATCTATATTTTATCTATATGGATCCGGCCCTGGCTCCGTGAAGAAATGATTTGGAACCATTAGCTTTGCGCGGTGCAGCATCGTCTCTGTTTTTCGTCGTTGCCACGCGCAACGCCCATTACTCGGCTGACCGCCAACCCTCACACCGCGTCGAACACCACCGTCTGCTCCAGCCCGCCGCCCCGGCGGTTTTCCAGTGTTACCGTGCCTCCGTAGCGCTCGATGATTTCCTTGGCGATGGCGAGGCCAAGACCAGCTCCGGGGATCGATTGCAGGCGGCCGGGGTCGACGCGGAAAAAGGGCTCGAACGCCTTGTTCAGGAGTTCCGGGGGGATGCCCGGCCCATGGTCCGATATGGTCAGCACGGCGCGATTGTCGGCCGCGGCCAGGTCGATGCGGCACGCCTTGCCATGGGTGGCGGCGTTGACGATCAGGTTGCGCAAGGCGCGGCGCAGGCCGAGCGCGCCGGCGCGCACGCAAACCTTTTCCAGGTGCCCGATCGAGACGGCATGGCCGAGCGACACCATCTCGGCTTCGATATCGCGCACCGTCTTTGCCAGGTCCACCGCTTCGACGGCGTCCTGGTTGACCTCTTCGCGCACCAAGCGGATGGCGCTGTCGGCGATGCGATCGAGTTCGTCGAGGTCGTGAAGCCATTTGTCGCGTTCGTCGTCCAGGAATTCGGCGCGCAGCCGCATGCGCGTCATCGGCGTGCGCAGATCATGGCCGGCAGCCGCGACCAGCCGCATGCGGCTTTCCATGGCGGTCCGCAGCCGCGACGAGAGCTGGTTCAGCGCATGCGCGGTGGCCTTGACCTCGGCCGAACCCACTTCCGGCACCGCCGCCAGCACGCCATCCGATCCGATCTTGGAGACGGCGGCCTCCAGCATCTCAAGCGGGCGGATCAGCACCGAGGTGAAATAGACCGACACCGCCGTGGCGCCGGCCACGATCAGCGAGATCCAGCCGGCCAGAACCAGCCATTCGCGCCGCGGCGGCTTGAGGTGCGGCACCTCCATGATCGCCCAGCGGCTGTCAGGCAGGTGCATCGATGCGATCTGGCCGGGTTCGTCCGGCTTCTCGTTGACGACCGCCGGAAAGTCGAGGCCACGGCGGTGCAGGATGTCGTTGAGCATCGCCGTTTCGGCACGAGCCACCTTGCCGCCCGCCGGATGGTCGGCGAATTGCACCCGCAGGACGTCGGGGATCGGCCCCGGCAAGAGCCGCACCACCAGTTCCATCTGTTGGGCAATCCAGGGCACGGTCAGTTCCGGCGGCGGTCCGCCGCCGCGCACGCTGATGACGGCGGCGGTCGCCAGGCCGACGACGCCGACGATCGAGGCGACCAGCAGCAGGATGAGACGACGGCGCAGCGAATTCACGGGTGGCTCTCCACGGTCTCGACGCGCGCGGTGAGCTGGTAGCCGCCATTGCGCACGGTCTTGAACAGCGGCCCGTCGCCGGTGTCGGAAAATTTGCGGCGCAGCCGGCTCACCAGCACATCGACCGAACGCTCGAGCGGGTCACGCTCGCGGCCTTGCGTCAGGTCGAGAAGCTGGTCACGCGACAAAAGCCGGCCGGGGCGGTCGAGAAACACCTGCAAAAGGTCGAACTCTGCGCCGGTGAGGTCGACGGCCGCGCCTTGCGCGTCCGTGACCTTGCGGGTGTCCGGCTCCAGCCTGTAGCTGGCGAAGCGGTAGATGCGCGCGCGCGGCGGCGCGGGCGCATCCTCGGGCGTCGAGCGCCTGAGCACGGCGCGGATGCGGGCAATGAGCTCACGCGGGTTGAACGGCTTGCCGAGATAGTCGTCGGCGCCGAGTTCCAGGCCGATGATGCGGTCGACATCTTCTTTCAGCGCAGTCAGCAGGATGACCGGGGTGTGCGGCTTGCGGTCGCGCAAACCGCGGCAGATATCGAGCCCCGAGCCGTCCGGCAGCATCACGTCGAGCACGATCAGGTCGAATTGGCCGGAGCCAAGCCGTTGCTCGCATTCGCGCCGGTCCGCCGCCGCCGTGACGCGAAAGCCCTGGCTGTCGAGGTAACGCTGGAGAAGCGTCCTGATCTCGCGGTCGTCGTCGACGACGAGGATATGGGGTTGTGACTGCATGACCGTGCCGTTGCCGATGAATATTGGGACCCGTGATTGCAGGGGCTTGCCGCGATTATAGGAGAGCCGCGCCCGAGCGGCGTGGAAAATTGCAACCGAACGTTTCCGGCGGGCCATGGGAAACATTCGGAAACAAATTGCCCTTTTGCGGAAACCTTCGGCAACACGCCGACGCGAAGCGGACAAAGACGCTTCCTATCCTCTGAACCGTCCGAAGCATGAGAGAAAGGAACATCTTTATGCCAAGCAGACTTCTTGCGCTCGGCCTGTTTTCCGTCGCCGCAATTCACCCCGCGCTGGCGGCGCAGCCCGACCCCGGCGCCGGACCCGGTGAGCCGTCCCCTGTCATGGCCATGCAGGATGGGGCAGGCCACGGCCGGAATGGACCCGGCCCGCATGGACCGATGCGACCTGGTTCGCAGGGTTTCGGCCCGCAAGGCTTTGGCCCCCGCCGCATGGGTCCGCCGCCGGAATTCATGCTGGCCGCCCGGCTCGCTGCGCTGGAGACCCGCGTCGGCATCCGCACCGAACAACTCGACGCCTGGCGCGACTACACCAGCGCGCTGCAGGCGGTGCTTTCGCAGCCTCGGCCTGACCGCGGGCGGCCCGTTGGTGCTGAAGCGAAGGACCCCGACGCAGCAGGCCCGGGCGGCAAGCCCGATCCCTTCGCATTCCAGGAAAAGCTGGCCGACGACGTTACCGCCCGCGCGGTTTCGGCCGGCAGACTGAAGGAGGCGATCTCTGAACTGCGCGCCAAGCTGACGCCCGAACAACTCGAACTCCTCGCTTCGGCGGAACGTGCCCATGGATCACCCCCCGGTCCCTGGGGCGGTCCGCCGAACGATGCAGCCGGCCCCAGAGGCCTGCCCAACGATGGCAGGCAGCTCCCGCCCCAGCCCGGGAACGACGAGCAACTCTGACCGACTGCACCGGCCGGCCCGGTACCCAACCTGTTCTCGGGTCGGCCGGTTCTCCGGGGATGGCGGGCGTATCTCCGCCATCCTCGTTTCGATCACGCCCAGTTCGAATCGCGCCAATTCGGAACCATGCCCAATTCGAACCCTGCAATGGAAGCACGACAATGTGGGAAGCCATGATCATGCTGCGGCTGCTCGCGTCCGCCAGCCCGAGGCTCTCGTTCGGTCCTGTCGGGCGAGGCATGCCGCTGGCCCCGCCGGCCGACACGCTGAAGGGCGCGATCCGCCTGAGTTTCGCCGGCTGGCGGTTGTCGCTCCCGCTGTCGCAGCCGCTCGACAACCATGGGCATGATGACCGCAAGATCGCGTGAATTCCGGCAAGGCGCTTGGCATGTCCTCGCTGATCGGCATAATGATGTTGGTGGGCATCGCGGCCGGCTACTCGACCTTCGAGCAGCTCTGGCCGCCGAGAAGGAGCGCGACATGAGCCGCTTCGAAGCATTGCTCGTCGCCGCCCGCAGACCGGCGCGGCCCACCATCAAGATATCGGCCGGCATGCCTCGACCAAGCGGTCGATTGCCCGCGCCCGCAACTCCAGCGAAAGATCATTCAGTCCATGTCTATCCAGTCTAGCCCGTCTCCGCAGCCGGCACGCCGTCTGGCGCCCTGGGCCGCGATGTTCGCAGCCACCTTTCTGCTGGCCGCCTGTTCGCAGGAGAGCAGCGCCCCCGCCGGTATGGGCGCGCCCGGCAAACCGGAAGTCGGCGTCGTCACCCTGCATCCGCAATCGGTGGCGATCACCGCCGAACTGTCGGGACGCACGGCGGCCTCGCTGGTTGCCGAAGTGCGCCCGCAGGTGAACGGCATCATCCAGCAGCGCCTGTTCAAGGAGGGCAGCGAGGTGGCGGCTGGACAGCCGCTCTACCTCATCGATCCGGCGAGCTACAAGGCGTCCTATGACAGCGCGGTCGCCGCACAGCAGAAGGCGGAAGCGGCGGTGCCTACGGCGCAGGCAAAGTTCGACCGTTATGCCGGCCTGTTGAAGCAGAACGTTGTTTCCAAACAGGATTATGACGATGCCGCCGCCACGCTGGCGCAGGCGCAAGCCGATGTCGCCTCGGCCAAGGCCAGTGCCGAGACCGCGCGCATCAGCCTCGACCGGACCTCCATCACGGCACCGATCGCCGGGCGCATCGACAAGTCCACGCTGACGCCGGGCGCGCTGGTGACCGCGAACCAGGACACGGTGCTGACCACCATCCGTGCCCTCGATCCGATCAATGTCGACGTCACGCAGTCGAGCACCAACCTGCTCAATCTGCGGCAGGCGATCTCGGAAGGGCGGCTGAAGTTCAGCGGGCCCAATGTCAGCGTGAAGCTGAAGCTCGAGAACGGCACCATCTACACGCAGACCGGCAAGCTGGAATTCGCCGGCGCCAATGTCGACCAGACCACCGGCACCTTTGCGCTCAGGGCCGAGTTCCCCAATCCGGACCGCCTGCTTCTGCCCGGCATGTATGTGCGGGCACTGGTCGAGGAGGGCGTTGCCCAGAACAGTTTCCTGGTGCCGCAGCGTGCCGTCAGCCGCAACACCAAGGGCGAGGCCACGGCGATGGTCATCAACGCGCAGGGCAAGGTCGAGACGCGCGTGCTCGCCGTGCGCAACAGCGTCGGCAACAACTGGCTGGTGGATTCGGGTGTCGGCGACGGCGACCGCGTCATCGTCGAGGGCATGCAACTGGTGCGCCCCGGCGGCGATGCGACGGGTGTCGAAGTGACGATCGACGAGACGACCGGCGAGGTCAAGGACCGCGGGCAGAGCACGTCCGCCGCACCGGCCGCGTCCAACGCTGCCAAACCGGCGCCTGCCGCCGCGACCGGGAACTGAGCGATGTCACTATTCTTCATCAACCGGCCGATCTTCGCCTGGGTGATCGCCATCGTGATCATGCTGGGCGGTCTCCTGGCGCTCACCTCGCTGCCGATCTCGCAATATCCGCAGATTGCGCCGACGACAGTTAACATCAGCGCCACCTATCCGGGCGCCGACGCGCAGACGGTCGAGAACTCGGTGACCAAGGTCATCGAGCAAGGCATGACCGGTATCGACAATCTCGACTACATGACGGCGACGTCGACCTCGACCGGTTCGGCCTCGATCACGCTGACCTTCACCACAGCGGCCGATCCCGACACCGCCCAGGTGCAGACGCAAAACAAGCTGCAGCTGGTGCAGTCGCAGCTGCCGCAGGTGGTACAGAGCAACGGCATCACCGTCTCCAAATCCTCGACCGGCTTCCTGATGGTCATCGGCTTCGTCTCGACCGATGGCAAGATGAACTCGACCGATCTCGCCGACTATGTCGACGCCACCGTCAACGACACGCTGAAGCGCGTCGAAGGCGTCGGCTCGACGCAGCTGTTCGGCTCCGGCTATGCCATGCGCATCTGGCTCGATCCGGACCAGCTCGCCAAATATGCCCTGATGCCGAGCGATGTGGCGACCGCCATCGAGGCGCAGAACACGCAGGTTTCGGCCGGCCAGCTCGGCGGCCTGCCGGCGCGCAAGGGCCAGCAGCTCAATGCCACGGTGACGGCCAAGAGCCGGCTGCAGACCGCCGAACAGTTCCGCAACATCATCCTGAAGAGCCAGACCGATGGCTCTCTGGTCCGCCTCAACGATGTCGCTACCGTCGAGCTCGGCGCCGAAAGCTATACGACGCAGGCCAATTACAACGGCAAGCCGGCGGCGGGCGTCGCCGTCAATTTGGCGACCGGCGCCAACGCCATCAACACCGCCGAAGCGGTGCGCTCGACGATCGCCCGGCTGAGCTCGACTTTCCCGCAAGGGGTCGAGGTCGTCTATCCCTACGACACCTCGCCTTTCGTGCGGCTGTCGATCGAGGAAGTGGTCAAGACGCTGGCCGAAGCGATCGTGCTGGTGTTCCTGGTGATGTTCATCTTCCTGCAGAATTTGCGCGCCACCATCATCCCGACGATCGCCGTGCCGGTGGTGCTGCTCGGCACGTTCGGCGTGCTGTCGCTGTTCGGCTATTCCGTCAACACACTGACCATGTTCGCCATGGTGCTGGCCATCGGCCTCTTGGTCGACGACGCCATCGTCGTCGTCGAGAATGTCGAACGCGTGATGCAGGAGGAAGGCCTGTCGCCGAAGGAGGCGACGCGCAAGTCGATGCACGAAATCACCGGCGCGCTGATCGGCATCGCCACGGTGCTTTCGGCCGTGTTCGTGCCGATGGCTTTCTTCGGCGGCTCGACCGGCATCATCTACCGGCAATTCTCGGTGACCATCGTCTCGGCGATGGTGCTGTCCGTGCTGGTCGCCCTTGTGCTGACGCCCGCACTTTGCGCCACCATCCTGCGGCCGCCCAAGGACCATGCGACGCAGACCGGCCCGTTCGGCTGGTTCAACCGTGTCTTCGACCGCGGCACGCTTGCCTACCGCGACGGCTCGCACGGCATCATCAACCGATCCTGGCGCTTCCTCGTCATGTTCCTGGCCATCGTCGTTGCCGTGGGCTGGATGTTTGCCCGGCTGCCGAGCTCGTTCCTGCCGGAAGAGGACCAGGGCATCCTGATCACCAGCGTGCAGCTGCCGGTCGGCGCGACGCAGGATCGCACGGAGCGCGTGCTGGCAGAAGTGACCGACCATTATCTCAACCAGGAGAAGGACGTCGTCGACGGGGTGTTCACCGCCTCCGGCTTCGGCTTCGGCGGCGCAGGGCAGAATGTCGGCATCGCTTTCGTGCGGCTGAAGGATTTCGACCTGCGCAAATCGCCGGCTTCCGCCGCGCAGGCCATCGCCGGCCGGGCGATGGGCGCGTTTTCGAAGATCAGGGACGCGCAGGTCTTCGCGCTCGCGCCTCCCGCCATCCAGGGCTTCGGCAACACCAACGGCTTCGACTTCTACCTGCAGGACGTCAACGGCGCCGGCCATGACGCGCTGATCCAGACGCGCAACCAGCTTCTGGCCCTGGCCGGGCAGAGCAAGGTGCTCGCCAACACAAGGCCCAACGGCCAGGAAGACCAGCCGCAATTCTCGGTCGACATCGACCAGGAGAAGGCCAGCGCGCTGGGCGTCAGCCTGGCCGACATCAACAACACGCTTTCCACCGCCTGGGGCAGCGACTACGTCAACGACTTCATCGATCGCGGGCGGGTGAAACCGGTCTATCTGCAGTCGGACCCGAACTTCCGCATGCAGCCGGAAGATTTGGACAAATGGCAGGTCCGCAACGCCAGCGGCGCCATGGTGCCGTTCTCGGCCTTTGCCTCCAGCCACTGGACATTCGGCTCGCCCAGGCTGGAGCGCTACAATGGTTCGGCGGCGGTCGAGATCCAGGGCGCGGCGGCCACGGGCGTCAGCTCGGGTGCCGCCATGGACGAGATCGACAAGCTCGTCGCGCAACTGCCCGCCGGCTATTCGCACGAGTGGACCGGGCTGTCGCACCAGGAGAAGCTTTCCGGCAACCAGGCGCTGTCGCTCTATGCGATTTCGGCACTTGTGGTGTTCCTGTGCCTGGCCGCACTTTATGAGAGCTGGTCGATCCCGTTCGCGGTCATGCTGTCGGTGCCGATCGGCATCTTCGGCGCGCTGCTGGCGGCCAGCCTGTTCGGCCAGTCCAACGACGTTTATTTCAAGGTCGGCCTTTTGACCACGATCGGTCTCGCCGCCAAGAACGCCATCCTCATCGTCGAGTTCGCCATCGAGCGGCAAGCCGCCGGGATGGGGCTGGTCGAGGCGACGCTGGAGGCGGCGCGACAACGGCTGCGGCCGATCCTGATGACGTCGCTGGCCTTCATCCTCGGTGTGCTGCCGCTGGCGATCGCCAGCGGTGCGGGCTCGGGCGCGCAGAACTCGGTCGGCATCGGCGTGATGGGCGGCATGATCGCGGCGACGGTGATCGGCGTCTTCCTGGTGCCGCTATTGTTCGTCACGGTGCGGCGCATCTTCAAGGGCAGGGCGGCCAAACCAGATACGGGCGAGACGCCGGTGACGGCCACCCAGCAATAAGGAAACTTCACATGACAGGTTTGGAACGTGGCTCGGTGGCCGCGAGGCGGCTTCTTGCGCCTATGCTCACCGCTGTCCTGCTCGCGGGATGCGTCGTCGGTCCGGATTATCAGACACCGATAATGGCAATGCCGGCGAATTGGAGCGGCCAGAAGCCGACAAAGCCTGCCCAGCCGGCACGACTGTCAAAATGGTGGCAGCGGCTACGCGATCCCGAGCTGAACACGCTTGTCGAGGAAGCGGTTGCCGGCAATCTCGATGTCGCCACCGCCAAGGCAAAAATCCGCGAGGCGCGCGCCAGCTATCGCCAGAGTGCCGGCACATTGCTTCCTTCGGCCGACGGCTCCGGCTCGGCCTCCCGCAACAAGTCGGCCGAGACCACATCAGGCTCTGACGCCACCTACAGCGAGTACCAGGACGGCTTCGATGCAAGCTGGGAGCTCGACCTGTTCGGCGCCAACCGGAGGGGCGTAGAGGCCGCGCGCTACGGGCTGAACGCCTCGCAGGAGGAACTGCGCTCGACGCTTCTCACCCTGGTCGGCGATGTCGCATCCTATTATACCCAGGCGCGCGGCTACCAGGCCCGCATCGCGCTCGCCCGTCGTTCGGCCGCGTCGCAAAGGCAGACCGCCGAACTTACCCGCACCATGGCGCAGGCGGGCACGGCGACCGCCGCCGATGTCGCCAAGGCGATGGGGCAGGCAGCGAGCACCGAAGCCGCCGTTCCGACGCTGGAGGCAAGTTATGCGCAGGCCGTGCATCGTCTCGCGGTGTTGGCCGGCCGGCCGCCTGCCTCGCTCAACGAGCGGCTGAAGCGGGTCGCGCCCATTCCTGCACCGCGCCTGCCGATGCCCACCGGAATTCCCGCCGACCTCCTGCTATCGCGGCCCGATTTGCGCATGGCGGAGCGCCAATATGCGCAATATACCGCCAAGATCGGCCAGGCCGAAGCCGCCCGCTATCCCTCGGTCAGCCTGACGGGAGACATCAGCACGGCGGCGCTGAAGCTTGGCGATCTCGGCAAGAATTCGTCGATCGGCTGGTCGTTCGGGCCGACGCTGAGTGTGCCGCTGTTCAATGCCGGCCAATTGCAGGCGGCCGTCGAGGTCGCCAAGGCGCAACGCGATCAGTATTTCATCGCTTACCGGTCTTCGGTGCTGACGGCGCTCGAGGATGTCGAGAACGCGCTGGTGCTGTTGTCGCAGGAGCGCATCCGGATCGCCAAGCTCGCCTCGTCCGCGAAGTCCTATGGCGAGGCGGCAAGTCTCGAAGGCTCGCTCTACAAGGCCGGCGAGACAAGCCTCCTCGACGTGCTCGACGCCCAGCGCTCGCTCTATTCGGCCGAGGACTCGCTGCTGCAAAGCCGCGTCCTGCTGGCGACCAACTACATCGCCCTCAACAAGGCGCTCGGCGGCGGCTGGGATGGCGCGGTCGACAGCGCCAAGCCGGAGATCGTCGACGTCAAGACCGGTCCACGGCTGGCGTCGAAGCCGGCCTCCTGAGGCACTCTCAGGCAGCGGCGTCAATTCGGCAGACACGCCGCCATCGCCGATGCGGGGCGTGAAAATGCGGACTCCATGTTTGGCGATGGCGGGGTGATCGCATCGCTGTTATTGATGGTGCCCACACAGCACAGGCGCCGCAGATGACATCCGATACACAGAAGGCCGAAGCGGTCGGGCAGCTGCTCGAAACGCCGGACCTTGCCAGCGCGCTCGAAAGCGAACAGTTCAAGAAGTTCCTCGACCAGGTACCGATCGCCATTGCCGTCTCGGACCTGGGTTCGAAGGAGCGTGTCGTCTATGCCAATCCGGAATTCGAGAAACTGTCCGGCCTCAAGGCGGCGATGCTCGCTCGCCAACACTGGGCGGCGCTTTCCGGCACCGGCCTGCACAAGCAGAAGGACCGGCCGCTGTTCGAGGCCGTGGTCGAGGACACTGATTTCATCGGCACGTTCCGGCTGGAGCGGAAGGAAGGCCAACCGACTATCGTCGACGTCTATTCCAACGTCATCGAGGACGACAATGGCAAGGCCTGCTTCCGGCTGGTGGCGCTGGTCGACGTTTCGGCCCATGGCGAAACCGAAGATGCGCGATCGATCGACGAGCGCATCCGTGAGAAGGACACGCTGCTGCGCGAACTGCAGCACCGGGTGAAGAACAATCTGCAGATGATCACCGCGCTGATCCGGATGGAGACGCGCAACGCGGCCGAACCGGACCAGAAGCGTTTCGAGAGGCTGGCGGGGCGCGTCGATGCGCTGGCGATCCTCTACCAGACGCTGTCGGGGGACGATGGCAAGGATGAGGTCGATCTTGGTGTCTATCTCAGCCAGATCGCGTCGGCGGTCATGAACTCGCATGCGGTCGAGGGCATCCGCCTCGACATGAAGGTCGACACCTATCCGGTGTCGATCAATGTCGCCATGCCGACCGGGCTGGTGGTGAACGAACTTTTGACCAATGCGCTCAAACATGCCTTCCAGGGACGTGACGGCGGCACGATCACGCTGCACAGCATCGTTGACGGCGATGGCTGCCGCATCGTGATCGCCGATGACGGCATTGGCCTGCCGGACGGCGAGAGCTGGCCCAAGCGCGGCAAACTCGGCGCGCTGATCGCCCGCTCGCTGACCGAGAATGCCAAGGCGGAGTTCGACGTGACGTCGAGCGCCGGCGAGGGCACGCGGGTGACCATCCTGTTCAAGCGCTCGGCTGCCACCGCCCCTTAGCGCGCGGGAGCCAAGCGGCATAGGTGGCCGTCTCCGCTTGGCTGATCTTCGACCTACTCATGCCGGCCTTGCCTTCCCCGCTATCTCCCTTCGCGCCAATGCCCCTACTCCAGCGGCAGGGGAGGGTGAAACCCAGGTGCATCGACGCCAGTCGCAAGCCGCGCTTTGCCGTGCTTGACAGGCTTAATTAATTTATTAACATTAGAAAATAATAGGGAGGAAGAATGGGCGCGCACCACGGAGCGATCCTGCGAATCCTGCGCGACGACGGTCCGCAGTCGCGCGCCGAACTGGCGCGGCGCACCTCGCTGTCGCCCACCGCCCTGACCCATCTGACGGCCCATCTCTTGCGGGAAGGCACCGTGGTCGAGCTCAACCAGGCCACTGCCGGCGATGCACCCGTCGGCCGGCCGGCGATCGGCGTCGCGCTGGTGCCCGACGCCCTGTCCGTGGTTGGCGTGCACATTGGCGCGGGAACGATCGACGCGACCATCACCGACCTCAGGGCCGCCTCGAAAGCCATGGCCTCGCAGCATTTCGACACCGCCACCAGCGAACCCGCCGCGGTGATCGGCATGGTGGTGCGGATCGTCGAGCAATTGATCAAGAAGACCGGAGTCGACCGTTCGCGCCTGATCGGCCTGGGGCTCGGCGTGCCGGGACCGGTGGACACCAAGCGCCGCCGCAACCTGCAGTCGGTCAATTACGACTGGAAGGACGTGCCGTTCGCCGACGAACTCGAAACGGCGCTGCGCATGCCGGTGGTGGTCGAGCACAATGTCAGCGCGATGGCGCTGGCGGAATCGCGCTACGGCATCGGGCGCGACACGACCGCGCTGCTCTACATCTATCTGCGCACCGGCCTCGGCGCCGGCCTGGTGATCAACGGCATGCCGTTCCGTCCCGGCGGCTACGGGGCCGTCGAGCTCGGTCATGTCCAGGTGGTCGAGGATGGCGAGCGTTGCGCCTGCGGCAATGTGGGCTGCCTGGAGACATTCCTGTCCGAACGCGCGCTGGCCCGCGCCGCCCATATCGACACGCCTCATCCTAGGCGCCTGCTGGCCGCGGTGGAGAAATATCCCGACGTCTGGAACGCGGCGCTCCGGCATCTGACGACGGCCATAGCGACGGCGACCAATTTGCTCAATCCCGATCTGATCGTCTTTGGCGGTCACCTGGCCGAAGCCCCGGAAAGCTTCATCGATCATATAAGGCGGGGCGTTCCGCCACGCGTCCTGCCGCCGATGCGCGACGTGCTGCGGGTCGAGCGGTCGAGCCTTGGCCCAGGTGCCGGCGCCATCGGTGCTGCTGCGGCGGCGCTCGACCATTTTTTCTATTCGGGGGTGTCGCGATGAGCGAAGCGTCGAAGACGACACGCTCCGGCGGCGGCTCGAACGAGGATCGGGGTATCGACTATCGCGGTCTCGCGCTCAATCTCTGCGGTCTCGTCGCCGGCATCGCCATCTGGTGGGTGTTGACGGCGGGCGGCGCGGTGGGCCTGCCGCTACCGCCACAGGTTGCGTCCAGGTTTATCGATCTGATCGCAAACGGGCAGCTCGCCACCGACATCATGTCGAGCCTTGCTCGGGTGATGACCGGCTTTCTCCTCGGCGTCATCCTGGCGATCCCGGTCGGCTTCGTCATGGGCTGGTACAAGGTCGCGCGCTCGCTTATCGAGCCGTATCTGCAGTTCTTCCGCATGATCCCGCCGCTGGCCATCATTCCGCTGGCGATCGTGACGATGGGCATCGACGAGACGCCGAAGGTCTTCGTCATCTTCCTGGCGTCCTTCCTGGCCAGCGTCGTCGCCACCTATCAGGGCGTCATCAGCGTCGACAAGATGATGATCAACGCCGCGCGCGTGCTCGGCGCCAAGGACATGACCATCTTCCTGCGCGTCATCATTCCCGCATCGACGCCGTTCATCCTGGTCGGCGTGCGCATCGGCCTCGGCTCGGCCTGGGCGACGCTGGTGGCCGCCGAACTGATCGCCGCGCAGACCGGCCTCGGTTTCCGCATGCAGCAGGCGCAACTCTACTACGACCTGCCGACCATCTTCGTCAGCCTGATCACCATCGGCCTTCTCGGCCTTGCCATGGATCGTATCCTTTTGGTGATCGAGCGCCGGCTGACCGTCTGGCAGGAGCGCGTGTGATGCCGCCCAAGATCGTCTTCGACAAGGTCACGCGCCGGTTCGACCTCAAGGACAATGCCTTCGTCGCGCTTGACCGGCTGTCGCTCGACATCGCCGACGGCGAATTCGTCACCGTCGTCGGTCCGTCCGGCTGCGGTAAGTCGACCGCGCTCAACATCGCGGCCGGCCTGCTGAAGCCGAGCGAGGGCACCGTGCTGGTCGATGGCAAGGCGGTCGAGGGGCCGGGTCCGGAGCGCGGCATGATCTTCCAGCAATACGCGCTGTTTCCCTGGCTCACCGTACGCCAGAACGTCGAGTTCGGGCTGCGCATCAAGGGCGAGGAAGCTTCGCGCCGCCGGCAGATCGCCGAGCGTTTCATCGATCTCGTCGGCCTTGGCGACTTCGCCGACGCGCTGCCGAAGACGCTTTCGGGCGGCATGAAGCAGCGTTGCGCGATCGCCCGGGCCTATGCGGTCGATCCCTCGATCCTTTTGATGGACGAGCCCTTCGGGGCGCTCGACGCACTGACCCGCGTGCAGCTCCAGGACCAGTTGCTCGACACCTGGAGCCGGGAGCGGCGCACCGTGATGTTCATCACCCACGATGTCGACGAGGCGGTCTACCTCGCCAACCGCGTCATCGTCATGGCGGCGCGGCCCGGCAGGCTGCAGGAGATCATCGAAGTCGGCCTGCCTTACCCAAGAACCGAGGAAATCCGGCTTTCGGCGGAGTTCATGAGCATCCGCAACCGCGTCTGGCAAGCCGTTTACCACCAGTAACAGTGACAGGAGGAGAGTATGGTGACACTGACAAGACGTAACCTCATCGCATCATCGGCGGCACTTGCCGCGTTCGCTGCCTCTGGCATCCGTGCCGGAGCGGCGGGAACGGCGGCACGCATCGGCTACAACGGCGATTTCTGGGGCGCCAGCGTGGCCGGCGTCGCGGCCGACCAGGGCTTCTATGCCAAGCACGGCGTCGATGCCGATATCAAGGTCTTCACCAACGGCCCCATCCAGGTCCAGGCGCTTGGCGCCAACAGCCTGGAATTCGGCTATCTCGGACCGGGCGCGCTGTGGCTGCCGGCGAGCGGCAAGGCCAAGATCATCGCCGTCAACGATGTCGGCTTCTCGGACCGGGTGATCGCCCAAGCCGGCATCACGTCCATCGCCGGCCTCAAGGGCAAGAAGGTCGCGATCGCGGCCGGCACCTCGGGCGACATGCTGTTGCGGCTGGCGCTGCGCAAGGCCGGTATGGCGATGACCGACCTCGACATCGTGCAGATGGACCCGAGCACCATCGTGGCGGCCTTCGCCTCCAAGCAGGTCGACGCGGCCGGCATCTGGTATCCGTTCGTCGGCATCATCCACAAGAGCGTTCCCGATCTGATGGAACTGGCCAAGAACGACGACTTTTATCCGCAGACCACATTTCCGAGCGTCTTCATTGCCCGCAACGATTTGGTCGAGGGCAATCCCGATCTCGTCCGCAACGTGGTGCGCGCCATCAAGGACGCGCAGGATTTTCGCGCCGCCAACCAGGACAAGGCGATCGAGATCACCTCCAAGCTGCTCGGCATTCCTGCCGACCAGCTGAAGACGGAAGCCGGTTATGGCCGTTTCATGACCTCGGCCGAACTGATCAAGCTAACCAAGGACGGCACCGTGAACGGCTGGTTCTCGACGATGAACGACCTGTTCAAGACCTTCGGCAAGCTCGAGACCTCGCTCGATCCCAAGGACTATTATCTGGGCGATCAATACATTTCGGCCTGACGGCCTTCTTGAAATCGCCCCTTGCAAACCGCAAGCCCCGGCAGCGAACCGGGGCCTGTTTCCTGACAATCACAGCAGCGACGAGCCATCCATGAACGTTCTCTATATCGACATCGACAGCCTCAGGCGCGACCACCTCGGCTGCTACGGCTATCATCGCAACACCTCTCCCGTCATCGACAGCCTTGCCGGCGAGGGCATCCGCTTCGAGAACGTCTATGTGTCCGATGTGCCTTGCCATCCGTCGCGCACGGCGCTGTGGAGCGGCCGCCACGGAATGCGGACCGGCGTGGTCGGCCATGGCGGCACCGCCTGCGAGCCGTTCCGCGAAGGCGCCGAGCGAGCCTGGGCCGGCACCTTCTACGAGGAAGGCTGGATGCGGGCGCTGCGCGATCTCGGCTACCACACCACGACCATCAGCAGTTTTGGCGAACGGCATGGCTGCTGGCATTGGTATGCCGGCTTCAACGAGATCATCAATCCGGGCAAGGCCGGCATGGAGAACGCCGACGAGGTTTCGGGCCTGGCGATCGACTGGCTGAAGCGCAATGGCTCGGCAAAAAAATGGTTCCTGCACGTCAATGTCTGGGACCCACACACGCCCTATCGCGCGCCGGACGCTTTCGGCGACCCCTTCGCCGACCAGCCGCTTCCCGACTGGATGACCAGGGCGGTGTTCGAGAAGAGCCATGCCGGCTACGGCCCGCACAGCCCGCAGGAACCCTCGGGCTTCGACGTCGAGCCGGGGGGATCGAAATACCGGCGCATGCCGTCGCCGATCAGCGGCATGGACACCGTCAAGGCCTGGTTCGACGGCTACGACACCGGCGTGCTCTATGCCGATTATCATGTCGGTCTCATCGTCGAGGAGTTGAAGCGGCAAGGCCTGTTCGACGACACGATCATCGTCATCGGCGCCGATCATGGCGAAAACCTCGGCGAGCTCAACGTCTGGGGTGATCATCAGACGGCCGACGAATTCACCTGCAACGTGCCGCTGGTCATCCGCTGGCCCGGCGCCGAGGACATGCGCGGCGTCAATGGCGGCCTTCACTATCATTTCGACTGGGCCGCCACGCTGATCGACCGGCTCGGCGGCAACGTTCCGGCGCTTTGGGACGGGCGCTCCTTTGCACCGGCGCTTGCCGCGAAGGAGGAAGGTGGCCGCGATTTCCTGGTGCTGAGCCAGGGTGCGTGGGCGGTACAGCGCGGCGTGCGGTTCCGGCTCGGCGGGGCCGACTGGCTGATGCTGCGCACCTATCATGACGGCTACAAGGATTTCGGCCCGGTCAGCCTGTTCAATCTGAGTGAGGATCCGCATGAGCAGCATGATCTCTCAGGCTCCCGAAGCGATGTGGTCGATCATGCCAGCCGGCTGCTCGAGGACTGGCGCAGCGCCATGGCCATCCGCAGCGACAGCGATGTCGACCCGCTGGTGACGGTGATCCGGGAAGGCGGGCCGTTCCATTGCCTTGGCGAGTTGCCGGCCTATCTCGAAAGACTGCGCCGGACCGGCCGCACCGATGCGGCTGCGGCCCTCGAGCAGCGCCACCCGGCACCGCCGCCACGGCGCAAATCCCTGAACTGACCGGCCGGCGGCACTTGGCCGTGCCCTAGCAGCCAGTTGCCGCTGCCTCACGACAGGCCGGCCGGTTCGCCCTATCTCCATGCCGCCGGTCGGGTTTGGACCCGGCGATATGGAGGATGGGATCACGTGACATCGACGCCGATTGCCCGTCGCGAAGCGGCGCCCTTGCCTGTCGCAGCACTGATGGGCGCCATGGTGTCGATCCAGATCGGCGCCACCTTCGCCAAAGGCCTGTTCCCGCAGATCGGCGCGCAAGGCACGACGACACTCAGGCTGGTCATCGGTGCGCTGATGCTGATCGCGGTGCTGCGGCCCTGGCAGATGCGGCCCTCGCGTGCCACCATGCCGTGGCTGGTCGCTTATGGGGTGACGCTCGCCGCCCTCAACCTCCTGTTCTACGCAGCGCTGGCCAGGATTCCGCTCGGCATCGCGGTGGCGCTGGAGTTTACCGGCCCGCTTCTGGTGGCGACCTTGACTTCGCGGCGCGCCAGCGACTTTGCCTGGATCGCGCTGGCGGTGGCCGGCATCCTGCTGTTGTCGCCCTTCGTTCGTTCCCTCGCGCCGCTTGATCCGATCGGGGTGATGCTGGCGCTGGCGGCCGGCGGCTTCTGGGCGCTCTACATCGTGCTGGCCCAGAAGGCCGGCGCGGAGCTTGGCACCCGCACCACCGCCTACGGCATGGCCATCGCCGCCGTGCTGGTGCTGCCCTTCGGTGTCGCCCAGGCGGGATCCGCGCTGCTGGCGCCGTCGATCCTGGTCAGCGCGCTGCTCGTCGGCCTGTTTTCCAGCGCATTGCCGTTCTTCCTGGAGATGGTGGCGCTGACCCGCATGCCGGCGCGCATCTACGGCACGCTGACCTGCCTGGAGCCTGGGCTGGGTGCACTGGCCGGCTTCCTGTTCCTGCATGAAAGCCTGACCGCGACGCAACTGGCCGGGATCGCTGCCGTTGTTGTCGCCGCCTTCGGCACGGCGCTGACATCACGGCCGCCGGTTCCATCGCCGGAGTAGGGGAACGATTCGTCGGCACTGGGTATTTTCGAGTAATCCGAAATTCAGCCAGCCAGATCCGCGAAATCAGGCCAATCCTTGTCCAGGACGGCACTGAAATTGTCGCCTGGCGCACAAGTATTTCCGGCTCTGGACAGACCGTGATCTGGTCCAATACGGTGCGTGTCGAAATGAAGACGCGATTGTAGAAAAGGCCGGTCGTCCCTTGCAAAAGAACGTCTTCTCATCGGCGGATCTGCCGCCGCATCTGGATCATCGCGCACGCTTCGCGCTCTGGCAGGACATCCATGTCGCCGAGATATGGTCGGTCGAATACACGATTTCGGAAAGACTGTCGTTCGAAGCCGCGATCGAAGCCACCGCTGTCGGGTCGCTTGTGCTTGGGCAGATGGCCGGGACGATACGTCATGCCAGCCGCAAGGCGGGCAATATCGCCGCCGACGGTCGCGACGGCTATCTGCTGCTGGTCAACAATGGCGATACGGTGCTCAGCGGCACGCAGATTGGCCGCGATTATCACGTCGGCAAAGGCGAGGCCGCCCTGGTCTCGGCTTCGGAAGCGTTGCAGATGACCGGCGGCGACAACAATGTCTGGGCCAATGTGGTGCTTCCCCGTGCCGTGCTGGAAAATGCCTTCGCTCATATAGAGGATCGGCTGGCGTTGACCGTCGGCGCCGACAATGAGGCGCTCGGCATGCTCAAGCGCTATTGCAGCTTCCTGGAAGCAGGCCCGGCCCTGGTCTCGCCCGACCTCATCGGCCACGCCACCGAAACCATCGTCGACCTGATCGGCCTGGCGACCGGCGCCAAGGGCGAAGCGGCCGAACTGGCGGGCCTGCGCGGTCTGCGCGCGGCAAGGCTGCAGGCCATACTGCAGAAGATGCGGGACAATTTCGCCGATCCCGCCATCTCGGCGCAGGGCGTTGCCGGGCAATTGCGGCTCTCCGTTCGCTATGTCCATGACCTGCTGCAGGAAACCGGGGTGAGCTTTGCCGAGCGCATTCTCGAACTGCGCTTGCAAAGGGCGCATCGGATGCTGTCCGATAGGCGCAACGACCGCATGCGGATCAGCGAGATCGCGCTGCTCAGCGGTTTTTCCGACGTGTCCTATTTCAACCGCTGCTTCCGCCGCCGCTTCGGCTCGACGCCGGGCAGCGCCAGATAGTTTCCGACAGCCACCGAATGCACGGCGCGCCGATCGACTGAGGCTGAAAAGCCACACCGACCGGGAAAGCGCCGTGGTGCTTTCCCCGACAATTCGGGTGCGGCCCAGCCCAAGACGCGGCCGGCGGACAATGCAACACCGGATTTCTCGACAACAGCTGGTCCTCCGCTGGCATCCGCGGCGGCGACCACGACAATTTTGGGGCGGCAGACAACAATGAAAATTCTTCTTCTCGCAACGGCCTTCATTCTCGCGCCGCTCGGTGCGGCGTGTGCGGCTGATATCAATGAGGTTTCGCCTGTTGCATCCGGCTACGACTGGTCCGGACTCTATGCCGGCGTCGACATCGGCTACGCGGCCGGAAAATCCAATCTGTTCATCGCCGGCGGCGGACTGGGCGGGGCCACCGATCTCAATGTCTCCACCGATCCGAACGGATTTATCGGCGGTGTCCATATCGGCGCCAATTACCAGATGGAGAACAGCTTCGTGATCGGCGCCGAGGCCGACATCATGTACAGCAATATAGATGGGCTGACGGCCCTCGACGCCGGCGGCGGCGGCGTCACCACGTTGCTCAAGAGCGAACTCAAATGGTCCGGGTCGGCGCGGCTGCGGGCCGGCTATGCTTTCGATCGGACCTTGCCCTACATCACCGCCGGCGTCGCCGCGGCCAAGTATGAACTGATTGCGGTCAGCGCCGGTGGCCCTGCCGCCGAAGTAACGCTCCACAGCGACAGCCATGTCGGCTGGACCGTTGGCGCCGGCATCGAGCACGCCTTCACCGACAGGTGGATCGCTCGAGCCGAATATCGCTACTCGGACTTCGGCAGCCAGGACCTCTCGGTGGCCGCCGGCCTGCCCACGGAAACCCATGTCGACCTCCAGACACAGGATATCCGGGTCGGGCTCAGCTACAAGTTCTGATCCGCTGAAGCTGCTGATCTCCCCTTGAGGGGGGTGAGGAGTGGTCCGCGCAGCGGACGGAAAGCCAATCGCTTGGCTTTCCGAACGACGAACGCCTGGAGCGAAAGCGAAGGGCCGGGTCCGGCAGGCCAGAGGGGGCGGTCCGGCTGGGCTCGGCCTGCTGTTGCGGATGACGTTGGCGCTTTACGCGCGGCGACCCCCTCTGTCGTCTCCGCGGCGCTTTGTTCTTGATCTCACGGTTAGTGGCACGCGAATAGGCGTCGAGCGGAGCCGCAGGGTCAGCGCCGGGCGAGGGGGGGACGGCACAGACAACGGCGATCCTTGATGCTTGTCCATGAAATCCGCGAAGTCCAGAAGGATGCGGGCGGCGCGGCTCATGAACCGGGCAAGTTCCTTATTGTTTGTCTTGTCGTAGATAGACCCTGCCGAGGAACGCCGGCTCGCCGGAGCGCCGGCCGCCCAATGAGCCTGCCACCAGCACGACAAGCGTCAGCAAGTACGGCAAAGTCATCATGAGATAGACAGGAACGTCGGCGCCTATGGCTTGTAGTCTAGGCACAAGCGCATCCGCGCTTCCGAAAAGAAGCGCACCCCAGAGAGCTCGAGCCGCGTTCCAGCGCGAAAAGATGACGAGCGCAACGGCAATCCAGCCGCGCGACGCGACCATTCCCTCCACCCAGACATGACTTGTGGCGACTGAGAGATAGGCTCCGGCGAGACCACAAAACAGCCCGGACGCCAGGACAGCCCCGAACTGAACCAGTTGCACGTCGATACCCGCGACATCCGCGGCGGCCGGGTTTTCCCCGACGGACCTCAACCTGAGGCCATGTCGGCTTTTGGAAAGCCACCACCAGAGCGCGCCGACCAGGGTCGGCAGCGCCAGCGTAACCGGGTCCTGCACCGCGAAAATGCGGCCGAATGCCGAACCGCGGTCTATCCCGAAGAGGTCGCCAAGTGTGGAAATGCCAGAAAAGGTCTTCTGCACGTAGGGTCGCCCCACGACCCCGGTGATGCCCAGTCCGATTGCGACGACGGCTAGGCCGGCGAGCGTATGATTGGCGCGCAAGGCGACTGTCGATATTCCAAACAGCAGAGCGAGAGCCATCGCGGCCGCTGAGCCGGCGGCAAGACCAACCCAAGGATCGGCTCCGGAAAGCACCGTCATCGCGCCGGTCATAGCACTGATCGCCATGAGCCCTTCCGCTCCAAGATTGAGAACGCCGGCTCTTTCGCAGATAATGAGGCCGAGGCTCGCCAGCAGCAACGGTGCCGCATAGCTCGGAATGATGGCAATCCAGCCGATCAGAAAATCCATGCAACTGTCCCTTCCTAGTTCTTGGGCCGTTTGAGCGAATAGGAGCTGAAGAACTGCGCCATCAAAATCGACATCAGTACCGCGCCTTGCATCAGCACGATCATCGCTTCGGAGATCGAGTAGAAAACCTTCAGGACATTCCCGGCGGTGAACACCGCGCCGAGCGCGAAAGAGATCACGACCACCCACAATGGCTTCGCGCGGGCCAGGTAGGCGATCACGATCGCGCTGAAGAGATAGCCGTTGCCGACGGACTGGTTGAGGCGGTGCTCCGTCCCCGCCACGATCATCATGCCGGCAACGCCTGAGAGAGCGCCGGAGAGCAGCACGAGCCCCACGGCTATGCTGAGCACCGGCAGGCCCGTGGCGAGCGCGGCCTTGGCGTTGAAACCTACAGCATCCGCGTAGAAGCCGACCCGGCTGTGTTCCATGACGAACCAGATGGACAATGCGATAACGGCGACCAGGAAGATTCCGGCATGCAACTGCCCCCATCCCAGAACGAGAAACCAGCTCGCCTCGGGAAAGGTGGCGGTCACGGGAAAGCTGTTGGAAGGGTCTCTCCAGACCCCGAACAGAAGATGCTGCACGAGCAGAAACGCGACGCTTCCCAGCAGCAGGGTCGAAATAACCTCGTTAACGCCCCACTTGAGTTTCAGAAAAAGCGGAATCGCAATCCAGGCGGCTCCCGCAAGCGCCGCCAGAACGAACATCGTCGGCAACCTCAGCACTTCAGGCCCGCTGCCGTTCAGCGCCACCCAGGTTGACGCGATCGCGCCGAGCCATAGCTGGCCCTCCACGCCGATGTTCCAAAACCGCACGCGCATGGCAACGCCGGAGGCGAGGCCGACTAGCACCAACGGTAAAGCGGCCGTCGCCGTCTGGGAGAGGCCGTCCGAGGTCAGAAAAGTTGCAATCAGGAACTCATCCACAAGAGCGCTTGCCGGCACGCCCGTATGCACGAGCAGCACCGCCGAAACCGTCAGCCCGACCAACAGTCCGCCAACATAACTGAGACTGGTCAACAAGAAGCCGGGATTTTGCCTGCGAACAAGGAAAGCTGTGTCAAGCATGGCCTGCTAAAAGGCCTCCTATCCATTCAGGCGTGACGTCGCCGGTCTGACGGCAGCCGGCGATCCTTCCTCTGTTCATGACGGCCACCCGATGGGACAGGGACATGACCTCCTGGAGATCCTCGCTGATCAGAAGGCAAGCCGCGCCGGCTTCCACAGCTCCGCGGATCGCCGATCGGACGAACTCGGCCGCTTTCATGTCCAGCCCGCGAGAAGGGGAATGCGCTATGAGAACCTTCAGGCCGTGATCGAGCTCCCGCGCGAGCAACACTTTCTGCGCGTTTCCTCCCGAGAGCAAAGAGGCCGGCCGTTCCGGCGTCGCGCCGCGGATATCGAACGCATCGATGGCCTCGGCGGCCTTCTCGCGCATCGCCCGCCGGCTCAGGAGAAACGGGCCGCCGAAGCTACCGCTGGCGACGGTCGTGAGCGCGAGATTGTCGGCAATGGAAAGCTCCCGGATCAACCCGCTGTCAAAGCGGTCGGAGGGGATGACGCGCAAGCCGGCCTCGCGGCGCTGGTCTGGCTTGGCGGTGGATATGTCCTGGCCATCCAGTACGATCGCGCCGGCGCCGGCACGGTCGAGTCCGAGAAGGCAGGCAACGAGTTCCTCCTGCCCGTTCCCGCCGACGCCGGCGATGCCAAGGATTTCGCCTACATGCAGCTCGAACCCGAGATCGTTCAGGCTTTGCCCGTGAGCGGTCGCCCGTGCGGAAAGCCTTTCCACGCTCAGACACACATCACCCGGCCGAGATAACGGCCTGCCCGCAACCGTCAAGGCATCGCCGACCATCAACCGCGCCACCTCCGCTTCGGTGACGTTCGCAACCCGCGCACCCTCAAGTACGGTCTCGCCGTGCCGCATGATCGTTACCCGGTCGCAGAAAGCGGCAACCTCCCGGAACTTGTGCGTGATCAGAACCACGGCGTGACCTTGCCTCGACAATCGTTGGGCAAAAGAGAGGAGCGTGCGCGCTTCCTCGTCGGTCAGCACCGCCGTCGGTTCGTCCATGACCAGAATTCGGGCGCCCAGAAGCATGACCTTGATGATCTCGGCGCGCTGGCGTTCGGCGATCGAAAGATTCGCTACCAGCTTGTGCGGATCGACGGGCAGGCCGATCTCGCTCGACTTGGCGGAAACGATCGCCGCCGCATCGGTCAGCGTTTTCACAGCAGCCTTGCGGCCGAAGCCGAGGAGAACATTTTCGGCAACCGTAAAACTCTCGACCAGCCGGAAATGCTGATGGACCATGCCGAGACCGGCGGCGGCGGCTTCCAGCGGGCTGCGCAAACTGATCGCTTCGCCGTCGATCGATTGGTCGCCCCCGTCTGCTACATAGACGCCGGCCGCCACGTTCATCAAAGTGGACTTGCCTGCACCGTTCTCACCGACAATGGCATGCACCTCCCCCCATTCGAGACAGAAGGACGCATCGCGGAGCGCGGCTTTGCCGTCAAACGACTTGCCTATGCCGCGCATCAACAGAGCCGCCGGCGTGCCCAGCGGTTGTCGCATGTCGCCCGCTTGCTGAAGCGCCGTCGTCATTACTTCGCCGGCATGGTGCCGATGACACCGTCGACGAAATAGTCCATCGACCAGAGCGCCGCATCGTCGACCTTCCCGCCGACATCGACAACGATGGTGCCGTCTTGCTTTTTCAGAGGGCCCTGGAATGGATCAAGCTTGCCGGCGATGATCTCCTGCTTTGCTGCCTCGACCTTTGCCTTGGTCTCCTCGGAAACCGAGGGGCCAAAAGGAGCAAGCTCGACCACGCCGGTTTCAAGGCCTTCGAAAGCGCCGTATTCCTCGGGTTTCCAGTTGCCGTCGATGATCTCCTTGATCGTCGGCACAAGATATTTCTCCCAGCGGAAGATGACGGAGGTCTGGATCGTCCGCGGCGCGGCATGCGACATGTCGAGCTGAAAGCCTATCGAAGGAACGCCTGCCTTTTCGGCGGCGTCGAGCGCCGAGGTCGCGCTCAGATTCGTGGCGAGCACGTCGGCCTTCTGGTCGAGAATGGCCTGGGCGATCTGCCCTTCCTTCACCGGGTCCCACCAGGAGTTGGCGAAGACCGCGACCGTTTCGATCGTAGGATCGACCGAACGGGCCCCGAGTGCAAAACTGTTGATATCCCAGTTCACCACGCCGACCGGAAAGCCGGCGAGGATGCCGATCTTCTTTGTCTTCGTCGCCTGTCCTGCCGCGATGCCTGCAAGGTACCAACCCTGGTAAGTGCGGGCATAGAAGCTTTCCATGTTGGCCCCATTCTCCGTGCCCGAAGCACTGAGAAACGCCACATTCGGATAGGCTTTGGCCGCTTCGGCCATTGGGGCGCTGTAGCCATAGGTGGTGCCGATTATGATGTTGAAGCCGCGCTTGACGTAGAGATCGATCGCCGCGCGCAGCTTCGTGGCCTCTTCCGGTATGTTCTCCGTCACCGAGACGGGCACCTGTAGCTGTTCCTCCAAGGCCTTGCGCCCGGCCTCGAGGGCTTCGTTCCATCCGCCGTCTTGCGCTGAACTTGCGTAGATGAACGCGACCTTGGGCGCCCCTTCCAGAGTAAAGGCATAAGCGCCGGACGTAGCACAGAATACGAAAACCGTGGCCGCCGCCGCGAACAGGCGAACCGAGTCGGACGGCTTCGTGTTGCGCTCTTTCATTTCGTGGTTCCCCTTGTTTTTCTTTGATTTTCTCAGCCGGAAGCACGCCGCGCCCATGCAGCTTCCCTGCACGGTGACGATTGCCGCCGGAGCGTCTTTTTTGATTTGGCAAAAGCGAATTGGCTCTTGTGCAGTGCATAACAGCCGATTACGTTCGTTCATGCAACAAAAATAATCATGCTCATTTTTTGGGCACTTTGTGCAGAAATGTGAACGATCAAATGAACACCGATGCTCTGGCATCATTTGTAAAAATCGCGGAACTGCGGTCATTGTCGGCCGCGGCGAAGTTGTACGGCCTGCCCAAATCCACGCTCAGTCTCCGGCTCAAGCAGCTTGAAGACGATCTGAAGGTCGCTCTGTTCGAGCGCTCCGGCCGTGTCCTGTTGCTCACGGAAGCAGGGCAAACCCTGCTCGGGCACGCGCGGCAGATCCTGCAAAGCTGCGATACGGCGCGGGCCGCCGTGACGGAACTGAGCGACGACGTGACCGGAACCTTGCGGATCGGCGCCACGGGGGAGTTCGGCACGGCCTACTACACGCAGATGCTCATGGCGTTCAGAAAGCTCTACCCCAAGGTGGAAATCGAACTCACCTTCTTTTCGCCGCACGTTCTCTACGCGCCAGAGAGCCTCGATATGCTCGACGCCGTGATTTCATGGGACGAAGGTATCGAAGTCGGCGAAACGCTCTCCACCGCAAAATTCGCACTCTTTGCCAGCAAGAGTTATGTCGAGCGTGCCGGGATGCCACGAAAACCCGCCGATTTGGCGGAACACCAGGGCATTGTCTATCGCACCTCGGCGGGCCTGCAGCACTGGCGGCTACAGAAAGGTACCGCGCAGGAAAGTATCTTGCCGCGCAGCAACCTGATCGCCAACGAATACTGGACTATCAAGTACTTCGCCGTTGCGGGCGAGGGCATTGCCTATCTACCGCACTTCTTCACCACGATCGAGTGTGAACGCGGCCACCTCATTCCGTTGCTCGACACATGGGAGTCCGCGGAAAAGCGGGTCAGCATCCGCATATCGCGCCCGCACGCCCCATCGCGTAAGATGACCGCGTTCATGGATGTCTGCGGCCGCTACTTCTCGCCCGGCTTCGTTTTCACGGGGCCGCGCTACTACGTCGAAACAATCTTCGACGCAAGCCAGCAAGAAAAGGGAACAGAAAAATGAAGGTCCTTGAAACCGGTAATGGCGCGCGTGCAATGAAAGGGGGAGGGCTCGACCCGCAGCGTGTCAGCTTCGACAAGATCCCGATCATCGATCTCGAGCCCATGTTCGCAGGCAACGAGGCGGCCAAGCGAAAGCTCGCCCAGGAACTACGCAAGGCCTGCACGGAAGTCGGCTTCCTCTATATCAAGAACCATCACGTTCCGAAGGATGTCATCGATGCCACGTTTGGGGTGGCGGAGGTGTATTTCGCCGAATCCGATGACGTGAAGATGGAGAATCACGTTTCCAAGTCAAAGAATAATCGCGGTTATGCGGCAATATTGGAAGAGAATACGGATCCGACCGCGCGCGGAGACCTGCACGAATCCTATGATATTGCGCTGGATGTGCCAGCCGACGATCCGGACGTGAAGGCCGGCAAAGTACTCTACGGTCCCAACCAGTGGCCAGCGGGCAGGCCGGAATTCCGAACGGCACTGGAAGCCTACCATGCCGAGATGCTGACGCTGAGTGGCCACCTGCTCCATGCCTTTGCTCTGGCTCTTGGGTTGGAGGAGACATATTTCGACCTGCTGGTCGGCAAGCCGCTCGCAACTTTGCGGGTGCTCCACTATCCACCGCAGTTTGGCGAGATCGATGACCGCCAGATCGGCATTGGGGCGCATTCGGACTATGAGTGCTTCACGATCCTGGCCCAGAAGGATGGTATTTCAGCCTTGCAGGTACTGAATGCAACTGGCGAGTGGATTGCGGCCGATCCCGTCCCCGGCTGCTTCGTCGTCAATGTGGGAGATCAGATGGCGCGTTGGACCAATGACCTTTTCGCCTCGACCGTCCACCGCGCGGTGAACCGTTCCGGCAAAGAACGCTATTCGATCCCGTTCTTCTTCGGTCCAAACTATGATGCCGTGATCGAGGTGCTTCCCAGTTGCATTGATGAGGATCATCCTGCGAAGTACCCTCCGATCACGTCGGGCGAATACGTCAACGGCCGCTTCAAGGCGACATTTGCGCACTATGCCGCGCAAAGCGAGGCCGGCGCCGAAACCGCGGCTTAAGCGGATAATCCTGTCATGCGCGGCCGCTCCTGTGGCCGCGCATCGCATACCCGCCGTCCGTTGACCGAGATCAATATGATAGCACCCTCGATGGGTAGCGTCGGGTTAACTGGTTAGCCATGGCGTCACCAGAAGAACCCATTTCGGTTTGACGGTGGATGTGGCTAATTTTTCGGCTTTGAGGGCTTGGTGGAGCGCGGTCTTGCCGATTTGGGCTTTGAGCAGCAACGGAGCAGAAAACCTGCATAAGGAAGTCACGGCTCGTCGTCCGGGTCAGCGGTTTTCGGATCGCGTGGCGGGCCTCGGTTTCGGCTATGGTCGCGGCAAGGCACAGCCAGTCGGCGATGCTGAGGGGGGTAATGTTTTCAGGGGGCATTTTGCCGGTGCCAAAATGGATGTCGCTCATGGTCTTACCCCTTGATGGTTGCGCGAGTGCTGAAGGTGAAAGTGTGGAGGGAGCACCACCGCCCGAAGCTGCGGCCTGGCCTCCCCACAAGGGGACCCTCAAGGGGGAGATCGGCCACCGCCCTTAAATCAGCTTCTCCAGCGTGATCGGCAGATCCCTGATCCTCTTTCCCGTCGCATGGAACACCGCGTTGGCAATCGCCGGCGCCACGCCGACAATGGCCAGTTCGCCAACGCCCTTGCCGCCGAGCACCGAGGAATGCAGGTCGGGGATGCCGACCGAGATCACCTCGATGTCGGGGATGTCGGCATTGGTCGGCACGAGGTAGTCGGCGAGGTTGTCATTGACGATGCGGCCGTGGCGGCGGTCGACGATGCCTTCTTCCAATAGCGCCTGGCCGATGCCCATGATGATGCCGCCCTTCCATTGGCTTTCGGCAAGTTTCGGGTTGTAGAGCCGGCCCGAATCCAGCGCCGACACCACGCGCGATACACGCACCGTGCCAAAGTCCTCGTCGACGCGCACCTCGATGAAATGCGCGCACCAGGAGTGGCGGGAATAGTCGCCCTCGGTGTGCGGCACCGACATGGCGATGGTGGTGTAGTTCTTGTAGCGATCCTCTGGCGTCGAATTGGCCGGCATGGTGTCGCCGGTGGCTTCGATGTGGTCGCGGCCGACGCTCTTGAGCAGTTCGGCGACGGAGACATCGGGGCCGTCGCCGCGCGGCGAAGCGATACGGCCATTGGCGACGACCAGCGTGTTGGCCTGCAACGCGTGGAAGGGCGAGCGTGGATCGCTGATGGCGAGGCCCACCAACTGGTCGAGGGCCGAGGTTGCCGCCTTGTAGACCGCACCCGTCATCACGCCGGCCAGCCGCGAACCGCCGGTGACGCCGGCGCGCGGAAAGCGGGAGTCACCGAGCTTCACCACCACGTCGTCAGCTCGTACGCCGACGGTTTCGGCGGCGGTCTGCGCCAGGATCGTGTAGGTGCCCTGGCCCATGTCGATCGAGGAGCTTTCGACCTCGACCGAACCATCGGCCAGGATGCGCACGAGCGCCTCGCCATAGGCGCGTCGCACCGGATAGGTGCCGGCGGCGACGCCCCAGCCGATCAACTGGTTGCCGTCGCGCATCGAGCGCGGTTCGGGTGTGCGCCTGGACCAGCCGAAGCGTTCGGCGCCTGCAGCAAAAGCCTCGCGCAACTGCCTGGTCGACCAGGCTTTTTTGGCATGTGGATCCTGCTCGGCATAGTTTCGGAGCCGGATCTCCAGCGGATCGATGCCGACCTCGTAGGCAAGCTCGTCGATGGCGCTTTCGATGCCGAAGGCCGAAGGGTTTTCGCCCGGCGCGCGCATGGCGCCCGGCACCACCGAATTGACCCGTACGACATTCTGCTTCGAGGAGAAATTCGGCGTTGTGTACATGATCGAGGTGACCGATCCGAGCGGCTCGACCCACATGCCGTCGATGGATGTTTCATTGACGCCGCGATGCACGATCGACTGGATCTTTCCCTGCACGTCGGCGCCGATCGTCACCGTCTGGCGCGTCGCCGCGCGGCCGCCATAGCCGGTAAAAGTCTGCGGCCGGGTCATCACCAGCCGCACCGGCCGGCCGAGCATTTTGGCCGCACAGGCGGCCACCGCGCCATGGCTGAGCGCCAGCGCCTTGGAGCCGAAGCCGCCGCCAATATAGGGCGACACCAGCCGCACGTTCTCGAACGGCACACCGAACCACTCGGCATAGGTGCGCGCCATGCCGTCCAGCCATTGGCTCGGCTCCCACACGGTGAGCCGGTCGCCCTCCCAGCGGGCGATCAGGCCATGCGGCTCCATCGGCGCCTGGTACTCGCGCGGCGTGTTGTAGGCGGCGCAGATGCGGACCGGCGCCGAGGCAAACGCACCTTGCGCGTCGCCCCACTCCTTGGTCATGGCGTCGATCGCGATGCCATCGCCGGCCTTGCCGTCGCTGAGGTCAACGATGGCAGGCGTTTCCTCATAGCTGACCTTGACCAGTGCCGCCGCCGCGACCGCCCGCTCGAAGGTCTCGGCGACCACGGCGGCGACATGCTGACCCGAAAAGGTGATGTCGCGCGCGAGCGGGCAATACGGCTTGTCGGGCGGCGGCGTGCCGAACCAGTCCGCCGCGGTTTTCAGGCTGATGATGGTGTCCGGCGTCAGCACCTGCAGCACGCCGGGCGCCACCTCGGCGGCAGTGGTGTCGATCGCGCGCACCTTGCCCGATGCAATCGTGCTCTCGACCAGGACGGCGTAGGCGAGGCCTTCGAGCTGCTGCTCGACGGCGTATTTCGCCGCACCGGTGATCTTGGCCGGGCCGTCGATGCGCGACAGCCGGCCGCCGACGGCTTCGGCAAAAGCGCCGTCGGACGCATCCCCATGCCTGATGTTGTGAACGGTCATGCCGTCTCTCCCAATTTGCGGATGGCGCGGGCGACGACGCGCGGCGCCAGTTCGACCTTGTAGTGGTTGGCGCCATGATCGACAGAGCCTTCGACGGCGAGCAGGCTGGCGGCGCGCACAGTGTCCGGCTCCAGCACCTTGCCCTTCAGCGCGTTTTCCACGGCCCGCGCACGCCACGGCTTGGTCGCGACGCCGCCAAGCGCGACGCGCAAATCGCGGATCGTTCGGCCGTCGGGTTCGAACTCTATGCCGACCGCCGCGCTCGCGGCGGCAAACTCATAGGATTGCCGGTCGCGGATCTTGAGATAAGTCGAACGCCGGGCAGAGGCCGAGCCGGGGATCTCGATCGCGGTGATCATCTCGCCCGGTTCGATCGCGTGCTCCCTGTCCGGCGTGGTGCCGGGCAGCAGGAAAAAGTCGTCGACCGGGATGTGGCGCTCGCCCAGATGCACGATCGCATCGAAGGCGACCAGCGCCACGGCGAGGTCGCCCGGATACATGGCGATGCACGCGTTGCTGATGCCAAGCACCGCATGGCCACGGGTAACGCCGCCGATCGCCGAACAGCCAGAGCCGGGCTCACGCTTGTTGCAGGCTGGGAAATTCGCAGGATCGCGGAAATAAGGGCAGCGCGTGCGCTGCATCAGATTGCCGCCGATAGTCGCCATGTTGCGGATCTGCGCGGAAGCCGCCTGCCACAGGGCTTCCGATACCGCAGGAAAGCGGCTTTTGATGTCGGCATGGTCGGCGACATGGCTCATCCTGGCCAGCGCGCCGATGGTGGCGCCGCGTTCGTTCACCTCGATCCTGTCCAACCCTTTGAGATGAGCGATGTCGACCAGCGTCTCGGGCTCGGCGACGCCGCATTTGGCGAGGTCGATCAGCGTGGTGCCGCCGGCCAAGAGCATGGCGCCGGGCAGGGCGGCCGCCTGGCGTGCCGCATCGAGCGAATTGGCGCGCACATACGAAAAATCCCTCATGATGCGGCCTCCAATGCTGCCTGGCGGACAGCGGCGACGATGTGCGGATAGGCGCCGCAGCGGCAGACGTTGCCGGCCATATACTCGCGGATTTCTTCGTCGGAGCCGGCATGGCCTTCGCGGATGCAGGCGACCGCCGACATGATCTGGCCCGGCGTACAATAGCCGCACTGGAAGGCGTCCTGTTCGAGGAAGGCAGCCTGCACGGGATGCATTTCGCCCTCCCGTGCAAGCCCCTCTATGGTGGTGACGGTGCGGCCCTCGACTTGTGCGGCCAGCGTCAGGCAGGCCAGCACGCGCTCGCCGTCGATATGCACGGTGCAGGCGCCGCACTGGCCGTGGTCGCAGCCCTTCTTGGTTCCGGTCAGGCCGAGGCGATCGCGCAAGGCATCGAGCAGCGTGACGCGCGGCTCGAGTTGCAGATCGTGATCACGGCCGTTGATGTCGAGATGAACTGGGATCGTTGTTTTGGTCATGGGCGTCGGGCTCCAGTTGCTTGACGCGAAGTCGTTGATTTCATCTTTGGCAGCCGGCGGGGACCTGGCGCCGGCTGTGCGGCCCTTCGCTGCCGCTCCCCGCCTTCGGGCGTTCAGCCCCTTAAAAAGGTCCACTGGACTTTTTGGTGCGCCCGAAGGCGGACCGGGCCTTCACCATTCGTCGTTCGGGAAGCCCAGCAATTGGCTTCCCATCCGCTAGGTGGACCACTCCTCACCCCAGCAGGTCCTCGATGCGGACCGGAAAGCGCCGCGGCCGCACGCCGGTCGCATGCCAGACCGCATTGGCGACGGCGCCGGCCGTGCCGGTGATGCCGATTTCGCCGACGCCCTTGATGCCGAGCGCGTTGACGTGAGGGTCGTCCTCGTGGACCAGCAACGCCTCGACCGATGGAACGTCGGCATTCACCGGGACATGATATTCGGCGAGGTTGGCATTCTGGATCCGGCCAGAGCGCCGGTCGGTGATGGCTTCCTCATGCAGCGCGAACGAGACGCCCCAGATCATGCCGCCATAATACTGGCTGCGCACCAGCCTGGGATTGATGACCCGTCCGGCGGCGAACGCGCCGACCAGCCTTGTGACACGGATCTGGCCAAAATCCGGATCGACCTTCACCTCGGCAAACACGGCGCCGTGCGCGTGCTTGGCATAGGCCTCCTGAGACGCCGGGTCGGGAGCGCCCTTGCCGTGGCCCTCGATCTCGGTGAGGCCCGCGCGCGTGAGGATCTCGGCATAGCTTTCACCGCGGCTTTCATCGTCGCGCCGATAGAGGCGACCGCCGCGCGCCAGCACGCCTTCATTGCCGGCGCCGTAGAGCGGCGAGCCCTCGTCGCCGGTGGCGAGATCGGCGAGCCTGGCGATGACGGCGGCGCCCGCATTGTGGATCGCCATGCCGGCCGTCGCCGTGTGGCCGGAGCCGCCGGCAATGCCTGCATTGGGCAGATCGGAGCTGCCGGCCCTGAAATCGACCTGGTCGATATCCAGTCCCAGTCCGTCGGCGGCGATCTGGGCGAAGGCGGTCCAGGCGCCTTGCCCCATGTCCTGAGCGCCGGTCTCCATCACGCCGCTGCCATCGGCTCTCAGCACCGCCCGCGCTTCGGCCTGGAACATGATCGCCGGGAAGGTCGCCGTGCCCATGCCCCAGCCGGTCAGGAAACCGTCGGCGTCGCGCATCAGCCGAGGCTGAAGCGGGCGGCTCGCCCAGCCGAACGTTTCGGCCGCTTGCCTGTAGCATTCGCGCAGCGCCTTGGAGGAAAACGGCTTGCCGGTCATCGGCTCGACCTCGGCATAGTTCCGCAGCCGGAATTCCAGCGGGTCCATGCCGCAGGCGTAGGCTGCCTCATCGATAGCGCTCTCCAGCGCGATCGAGCCGGTGGCTTCGCCGGGCGCCCGCATGAACAGCGGCGTACCGGTATCGAGCCGCACCGCATCGTGCGAGGTGGCGATGGCCGGGCTGGCATAGAGTGTGTGCGAGGCATCCGCCGCCGGTTCGAAGAAATCGTCGAACGTGCTCGACGCGGTCTTGGCGTGATGGTCGAGCGCCGTCAGCCGCCCTTCGCCATCCATGCCCATGCGCAGCGTCTGGCGCGTCGGCGCACGGTGGCCGACCGGCCCGTACATCTGCTCACGTCGCAGCACCAGCTTGACCGGACGGCCGACGAGACGCGCCGCCAGGATGCCGAGCACCTGCGGCCCGGAGATCATGCCTTTCGAACCGAAGCCGCCACCCAGGAACGGGCTGCGGATGTGGATGTTCTCCGGCGCGATGCCGAACAGGCCGGCGATGCGGCCCTGCGCCATGGCAAGGCCCTGGCTCGGTGTGTCGATCGACAGTGTGTCGCCTTCCCAGGCGACGACGATCGCATGCGGCTCCATGGCGTTGTGGTACTGGGCCGGCGTCTCGTAGGTGGCTTCGATCCGCGTCTTTGCCGATTTGAGGCCGGCCTCGACATCGCCCTTGTGCTGCACGGCCGGACCGCCGACGCCGACAGCACGCGGCACGATACTTTCGGCGCCGTCGAGGCCAACGCGCGCCGGCATCACTTCATAGCGCGGCGACAGCAGCGCCGCCCCCTCGGTCGCCGCCTCCAGCGTCTCGGCGATCACCACGGCGATGCTCTGATTGGGGTAGCGGACCTGGTCGTTCTGCAAGAGGTCGAGCCGGAACATGAAGGGATGGTCCTTGGCGTCCGGATCGGCGGCGAGCGCTGGCCGGTTCTTGGGCGTCATCACCTCGACCACGCCCTTGTGTGCCTTGGCCGCCTCGACATCCAGCGCAGCGACGCGGCCGCGCGCGATGCTAGAGACAGCGAGCACGGCGTAGAGCATGCCGGGCGGATGGTTGTCGGCGGCATAGCGCGCGGCTCCGGTGACTTTCAGAAAGCCGTCGCGGCGGGTCAGCGGCTGGCCGATGCTGGAGCCTTGCCGGGCATGGGCGGGTTGCTGGTTGAGGCTGAGTTCAAGCGTCATGGCGCGCTCCAGGAATGTTCGAGAACGGGGAGGCAGGAAGGGCCGGCAGACGCTCGGGCGTTCCCGAAAGCGCAGAGATCAGCGCCCTGATCACGATGCGGCGGGCAAGCTCGATCTTGAAGGCATTGTCGCCGGAAGGGCTGGCATCGGCCAAGGCAGCGTCCGCGGCGCTGGCGAAGGTCGCCTCGCTGGCGTCCGCGCCAAGCAGGACGGCTTCCGCCGAGCGTGCCCGCCACGGCTTGGCCGCGACGCCGCCCAGCGCCAGCCTTGCGGCGCGGATCTTGCCGCCGTCGACGACAAGCGCTGCCGCGGCCGATACGACGGCGAAGGCATAGGAGGTGCGTTCACGGACTTTGAGGTAGCGGGCATTGGCGGAGAAGGAGGCAGCCTCCGCCGGCAGGCGCACCGCCACGATCAGGTCGCCAGGCTCCAGCGCATTCTCCCGCTGCGGCGTTTCGCCGGGAAGCCGGTGAAATTCCTCCAGCGAAACATGGCGCCGGCCCTTCTTGCCTTCGATCTCGACCACGGCGTCGAGCGCCACCAGCGGCACGCAGAAATCCGACGGGTGGGTGGCGATGCAGGCGTCGCTCCAGCCGAGCACGGCGTGCAGGCGGTTTTCGCCGCCCAGCGCATCGCAGCCGGCGCCTGGCTCGCGCCTGTTGCAGGCGCTGGCTGTGTCGTAGAAATAGCTGCAGCGCGTGCGCTGCAACAGATTGCCGCCGACGGTGGCGGCGTTGCGAAGCTGCGCCGAAGCACCCGACAGCAGCGCCTCGGCCACCGCCGGATAGGATTTGGCGAACGCCGGATCGTAGGCAAGGTCGGCGTTACGGACCAGCGCGCCGATGCGCAGGCCACCATCGTCCAGCCGTTCGATGCGGTTGAGCTCCGGCAGCCGGGAGATGTCGACGATGCGCTCGGGACTGGTGATGCCGCCTTTCATCAGGTCGAGCAGATTGGTGCCGCCGGCGAGATAGGCCGAGCCCGGCTCGGCTGCCGCGGCGATGGCGTCGGGAATGGTGGCGGGCCTGATGTAATCGAAGTCTCTCATGCCGCGGTCCTCCGGTCGGCTTTGACAAGCTGTTGCTGGGCTTCCAGGACGGCCTCGACGATGCCGCCATAGGCCGCGCAGCGGCATATGTTGCCGCTCAGCCCCTCGCGGATGCGTTCGGGATCGTCGCCGGCCTGTCCCTCGGCGATCAGGCCGAGCGTGCTCATGATCTGGCCGGGTGTGCAGAACCCGCACTGGAAGCCGTCATGGGCGATGAAGGCGGCCTGCACCGGATGCAGTTCCTCGCCGTTGGCGACGCCTTCGATGGTCAAGACCTGGGCGCCGTCATGGCTGACCGCCAGCGCCAGGCATGAGTTGATGCGCTTGCCGTCGACCAGCACCGTGCAGGCGCCGCATTGGCCGCGGTCGCAGCCCTTCTTGGTGCCGGTGAGATCGAGCCGCTCGCGCAGCAGGTCGAGCAGGGTTACGCGTGGATCGACCTCCAGTTGGTGTCGGTGGCCATTGATGGTGAGGGTAATGGGAAGGCTGGTCATGGGCGTCTGGCTCCAGTTGCTTGACGCGGATGGGATTGAACTGGTGCCTTGCCGCAGAAGGGCAAGGTAACCGTTGGGTCAGGTCTTGACGGCGAAAGCGGAGATGGCGGATCTCCCGCGAGGCAGGCGGGCAGGGGAGATGTCGGCTTGCGTGTTCGAAAGACGTGACATACCGGTTCCCCTGATTATATGATAAAGGTGCTCCACTAAAACGGAGGCGCCTCCGTTTATTACGTGGTGGCTGACCCTGCCGGGTTCAAGCCCCCTGACACGATGTGGAGAAAAAATTGGCCAGCGAGCCGTCCGCCATTGCTGAACAGAAGGCCGAGGCCGTAGACGCAAAGCCGCTGCGCGCCGATGCGCGGCGCAACCGCGACCGGCTGGTCGAGGTGGCGGTGTCAGTCTTTGCCGAGCGCGGCATCAATGGCTCGCTGGAGGAGATCGCGCGCCGCGCCGGCGTCGGCATCGGCACGCTCTACCGGCATTTCCCGACGCGCGAGCATCTGGTCGAGGTGGTCTATCGTCGTGAGGTGGAGGCGCTGTGCGCGGCCGCCGGCGAGCTTGCCCAAAAACATCCGTCCGATGTCGCGCTGGAACAGTGGATGCAGCGCTTCGTCGACTACATCGCCACCAAGCGCGGCCTGGCGACCAGCCTGCGCATTGTGCTCACCACCAATTCGACGCTGTTTTCCGACACGTTCGGCCGGGTGTCGCAAGCCTTGCGACGCCTGGTCGAGGCGGCGGTGGCCGACGGCACCATCCGCGGCGACGTCGACGCTTCCGACGTGCTGCACGCGCTGGGCGGCATCTATTCAGCGCCCGACACCCCCGAATGGCGCGACCGCTCGCGCCGGCTGGTCAAGCTGTTGATGGACGGGTTGCGGTTCGGGGCTGCAAAGGCACAATGAGGCGACCAGATTCCGGCCGTGCAAAACCAGACCTATCGATGAGTTGAGGGGATACGATGTATGTAGGCCGTTCCTACAAACTGATCGATTTCGCGCTGTGGTCGCGGCGCAGCGTCATCTACATGGTGGTGGTGAGCGGTCTGGCCGTGGCGGCCTACCGTCTTCCAGGCATCGCCGGGTTTTCGGTGCCATGGTCGGTGGTGCTGGTGCTTGGCACCACCGTGTCACTCGTCGCCGGGTTCAAGAATTCGCAGGTGTTCACCCGCAGCAGCGACGCGCTGCAGGCTTTTACGCAAATTACGGCCAGCAGCCGTTTGTGGTCCAATTTCTGCAGGGATTTCCTCGACGCGCCGACGGCCAGACAGCTCATCTATCGCCACATCGCCTGGATGACGGCATTGCGCTTTTCCCTGCGCCGGCCGATGCCATGGGAGTCCATGGCGCGGGCCGCCAATATCGAATACCGGCGGCGCTACCGTATCCATGAGGATGCGAGCTCGGTCGGCGACGAATTGCGTCCGCTGCTCGCCGAACAGGCCGAGGACGTCCTGAAATCGCCCCAGCCGGCGATAGCCCTGCTCGAACTGCAATCTGTCCAGGTCAATGCGCTGTTCAAGGACACAAAGCTCCCTCCTCAGATTTATGGCGAACTGACCAAGCTGATCCGCGACTTCCATGACCAGCAGGCGCGCTGCGATCGCATCAAGAACAATCCCTATCCCCGGCAATACGCCATCGTCAGTTCGATGTTCGTCATGATCTTCTGCACACTGTTGCCGTTCGGGGTCGTTCCCGTCTTTGCCGATATGGGCAAACTGGGTGGCGCGCTCGGGTCGATAGCGATCTGGCTGACGATCCCGTTCAGCACGCTGCTCGGCTGGGCCTACATGTCTCTCGACCAGGTCGGCGAAAGCAGCGCCAACCCGTTCGAGGGCAATGCCAACGACGTTCCGATCTCGCAGATTTGCCGCGACATCGAGATCGAGTTGCGTAGCGGGCTCGGCGAGAGCGACCTTCCCAAGTCCCTGCTGCCGGTCAACGACATCGCGACCTAGGCAGGATCACGACGAAGGCGCGGCCCCGGCGGTCCCCTTCATCGTGCTGCTGGCGGAGAACGCTCAAACGTCAAGGCAGACCTTGCCGAAATGCTTTCGGGATTCGTAATGCGCGAAGGCGGTGGCGATGTCCTGCAGCGGAAAATGGCGGTCTATGACGGGCTTCAGCCTGTTGGACTCTATCGCGCGGATCATATCCTCCTGGTCGGCCCGGCTGCCGATGGAAATGCCGCTGATGCGGATCTGGTTGGAAAACAGGGCTGGGATAGACACTTCCGCCGCAAAGCCGGTCAGGACGCCGACCAGCGCGATGTGACCGCCCGTGCGGCAGGCGATAATCGACTGCGCCAGCGTGGCGGGTCCGCCGACCTCGATCACGTGATCGACGCCGCGCCCGCCCGTCAGATCCTTGGCCTTGCGGCCCCAGTCCGGGACGGACTTGTAGTTGATGACGGCGTCGGCTCCGAGGCGCTTGAGCCTTTCCAGCTTCTGCTCGTCGGATGAGGTGGCGATGACCCGGGCGCCAGCGGCCTTGGCGAATTGCAACGCGAACAGCGATACGCTGCCCGAGCCGAGGACCAGCACTGCGTCGCCCGGCTTCACCTTGCCGCACACAACCAGGCCGCGCCAGGCAGTAACGCCCGTGCAGGTGAGCGACGCCGCCTCGACATGCGTATAGCCTGCCGGTGCCCTGGTGAAAGCGTGCGCCGGCATGCAGACATACTCGCTGGCGAAGCCGTCGAAACTGTCTCCCGGAATATCGCGCCGGGTGCAGGGCGTCATGTCACCGCCCAGCCACCAGGGATAGAAGACGCTGACGACGCTGTCTCCGGGCCTGAGTGCATCGACACCGTCGCCGAGGGCAATCACTTCGCCGGCGCCGTCGGAGAGCGGAACGCGGCCGTCGGCGAGAGGCATCTTGCCTTGCACGGCAAAGTCGTCGCGCATGTTCAACGCGCAGGCCCGGATCCTGACCAGCACCTCGCCCGGCCCTGGCTGGGGCGGATCTTCCTCGACCAGGTCGAGATTGCCCAAGCCGCCCGGCGCTCTCAGCCTGACCAGTCTCATTGTCTTCTCCGATGTGTGGGGTGTCTAGAATTGGAAGGGCCTAGCGGGCCTGCCGGCCGGAGATCACCCGCAGCCAGGGCGCCAGATGAAAGGCGCTCATCAGCAGATACATCGCAGCCATGCCCGTGAGGGGCGAGGCGTCGGTGCCCATGCACTGCATGGCCGCATCGCCGCTGAAGATGCAGGTGAGCAGCGCCATCACGGCGAAGGTCGGTGCCGCGGCAAGGCAAACCCAGTCGGCCAGCCCGAGGGTGGTGGCTTCTGGGATCGTGCCGCCGGCACCTGTGTGGATATCGCTCATCGCCTTGATCCTTGATGATCATGCCAGTCACGACAGGTTCCTCTCTCCAGGGAGTGGGGAGAGGAACCCAGACTGGACAACCGTTACTGCTCGCCCTTGTCCCTGAACGCGGCCTCGCCGGCAGCAGACACTTCTTCCCATTTCTTGTCGGCCCCGGCGTCGTAATTGTCGTGCCAGTTCCACCAGGAGTAGAGTGGAGTCTGCGGATAGCCTTCGGGCGAATCCTCCCAGATTTCCTGGCGGCCGAGCGGCGTCGCGTCGAGATAGCTCCAGACGGTGCCCATCGCTTCGTCGCCGCGGCTGTTAATCAAGTAGGTGCGGAAGATGCGATCGCCGTCACGGATGAAGACGTTGTGGCCGTGCCATTCGTCGACACCGAAGTCCTTGTCGAAACTGTCAGTGATTGTGTACCAGGGCATCTGCCAGCCCATCCGCTGCTTCAGCCGCGCAATGTCGGCCTGCGGGGCACGCGAAGCGTAGGCAAGCGTGGTGTTGCGGGCGTTGAGATGGGCGAGGTGGCCGACCTGGTCGGCGCCCAGCGAACAGCCGCGGCAGGCGTGATCGGGCCAGCCATGCACGCCGGGCTCGAAGAAGGCGCGATAGACGATCAGCTGGCGGCGGCCTTCGAACAGATCGAGCAGGCTCGCTCTGCCGTTCGGTCCCTCGAACACATAGGCCTTGTCGACTTCCATCCACGGCATGCGCCGGCGCTCGGCGGCCAATGCGTCCCTGGCGCGCAGTGTTGCCTTTTCCTTCACCAGCATCTGTTCGCGGGCGGCTTCCCAGTCCTGCCTCGAAACGATGGGCGGGGTCTTCATTGCGATGTGCTTGGTCATTGGTCGTCTCCTTTGCCAGTCTGTTGTCGCTTGCTGTCAGCCAGAATAGGGCGGTGAAGCGGGAGGGTGGGAGTTACAAGTGTGACGGGATTTGCAGGAGCCGGCCCGTCGCAGCAGGGGTGGCGCATCCTCACGGTGCCTTCGGCCGGGTGGAGAGGAGTGTCGGTTGGCATTGTCGGTTCTCCCTTGGCGTGCCGTGCGTTGCCGATAGTTGCCGATGCGGCTTGCCGGTTGACGGTACGGATTTAAGTTAGGGCGGCGACGCACAAGGGTGGGAGTTACAAGTGTGACGGGATTTGAATGGATTCGCTGATCACCGCGGCTGCGCTGGCACTGGCCGGAGGCGACCCGCTCGGCGCGCTGGATCGCGTCGCCTTGCGCGAAGACCCGCCGGCGCTGGCGCTGCGCGGCATTGCCATGGCGCAGCTCGGTGATCTCGATCGCGCCAAGGCGCTGCTGCGGCGTGCTGCGCGCGGCTTCGGCCCGAAAGAGGCGGTAGCGCGTGCCAGATGCGTCGTTGCCGAGGCCGAGATCGCGCTGGTCTCGCGGGATCTCGGCTGGCCGGCCAAGGCTTTGGATGCGGCGCGGGCGACGCTGGAAAAGCACGGCGACCGGCTGAACGCAGCGCATGCCGGCCACCTCAAGGTGCGGCGCCTGCTATTGATCGGCCGTCTCGACGAGGCCGAAGACGTGCTGGCGGGGCTCGACCCGGCACCGCTTCCGCCGGCCTCGCGCGCCGCCCACGAACTGGCCGTCGCCGGCATCGCGATGCGGCGCCTCAAGACGAAGCCGGCGCGCAGGGCGTTGGAGTGGGCACGCCACGCCGCCCGCCAGGCCGGCATTGCGGGGCTCATCGCTGAAGTCGACCGCGCATTCCTGGCGCTGGACACGCCGGCGGCGCGGCTGATCGCGGCTGGCGAGCAGCGCCCGTTGCTGCTTGAGGACGTCGAGGCGTTGCAGGCGTCGCCGGCGCTGCTGGTCGATAATTTCCGATATGTCGTGCGCCAACAGGAGAAAACGGTCTCGCTGGCCACGCGCCCGGTTCTGTTCGCGCTGGCCCGTACGCTCGCCGAAGCGTGGCCAGGCGATGTGTCCAGGGCGACGCTGATCGCGCAAGCCTTCGGCGGCAGGCACGCCGATGAATCGCATCGGGCGCGGCTGCGGGTCGAGATCGGCCGGCTGCGCACCGAATTGCGGAGCCTGGCCGACATCGGCGCCACCAGCCAGGGCTTCGCGCTGGCGCCGCGCCAGGCACGCGAGGTGCTGGTGCTGGCGCGGCCGATCGAGGAGCGGCACGCGGCGGTGCTGGCTTTTCTTGCCGACGGTGAATCCTGGGCGAGTTCGGCGTTGGCGCTGGCGCTTGGCACCGGGCAGCGCAGCGTGCAGCGGGCGTTGGAGCAGCTTGGCGAGGCCGGCAAGGTGCAGTTTTTCGGTCACGGCCGGGCGCGCCGCTGGATGACGCCTCCACTGGTGGGATTCACGACCACCTTGTTACTCCCTGCCCCGCTGCCGAACGGTTAGGAAGTGACATCGGATCTCAGTGAGGACAAGGACATGAAACAGTCAACGGCCGAAATCCTGCGCGAATACGGGCCCTTTGCCGATGTGGAGAGGGTGCATGGGGTGAGCTTTGACGGCAACAATGTCTGGTTTGCCTCGGGCGAGAAGCTGAACGCCTTCGATCCGGAGAGTGGGCAGAACCTGCGCTCGATCGATGTCGCGGCGCATGCCGGCACCGCCTGGGACGGCCAGCATTTCTTCCAGCTTGCCAACGACCTGATACAGAAGATCGACCCTGATACCGGCCAGGTGCTGGCGACCATTCCGGCGCCCGGTGGTGGCGGCGATTCCGGGCTGACCTGGGCCGAAGGAACGCTCTGGGTGGGACAATACCGCGAACGCAAGATCCACCAGGTCGACCCGGAAACCGGTGCGATCCTGCGCACCATCGAATCCAACCGCTTCGTCACCGGGGTGACATGGGTCGAGGGCGAGCTGTGGCACGCCACCTGGGAAGGCGACCAGAGCGACCTGCGCCGCGTCGACCCGAAATCAGGCAAGGTTCTGGAGAAGCTCGACATGCCGGCCGGGATGGGTGTGTCGGGGCTGGAATCCGATGGCGGCGACCGCCTTTATTGCGGCAGCACATCCGCCGGGGTGGTGCGGGCGGTGCGCCGGCCGCGGTGAGGATGCGGCCGACGCCGAAGTCACACTTGCAGGCGCACTTCACATGGCAATTTGTCCGCTGTCGGCTGGCCGTTGCCCCTTGTCGGACCTAGATAGGCTGTGCGCCGGGCGGACGCCCGGCCCAGCTTTGCAAAGGATCCCTCATGCCTGAACAGCCCACCATGCCCGAACAGATTGCATTGAACGACGGCTCCGCCATTCCCCAACTCGGCCTCGGTGTGTGGCAGGTCGACCAGGACATCACCGCCGACGTGGTGGGTTGGGGCATCGAGGCCGGCTATCGCCTGATCGACACCGCCGAAGGCTATCAGAACGAGGAAGGGGTCGGAGAGGCGATCCGCAGTGCCGGCGTGCCGCGGGCTGAGCTGTTCATCACCTCGAAACTGCGCAACGGCGCGCACCAGCGCGATGCGGCCTTGCGCGCCTTCGACGAGACGATGGAGAAGCTCGGCGTCGAACAGATCGACCTGTTCCTGATCCACTGGCCTGTGCCCAGCCAGGACAAATATGTCGAGGCCTGGAAGACGCTGGTCGAACTCCGGCAGGCCGGCCGCATCAAGTCGATCGGCGTTTCGAACTTCAATCAGGACCATCTGGAGCGGATCATCGCGGAAACCGGCGTGACGCCCGTCGTCAACCAGATCGAGCTGCATCCCCAGTTCCAGCAGCGCGGTGTCAGGGACTTTCATGCCAAGCACGACATCCGTATCGAAAGCTGGAGCCCTCTGGGCAGCGGCCGGCTGCTCGGCGATCCGACCATTGCAGGCATCGCCAAAAAACATGGCAAGTCCGTCGCCCAGGCGATCATCCGCTGGCATCTCCAGGAGGGGCTGATCGTCATTCCAAAGTCGATCCGCAGGGATCGCATCGCCGCCAATTTCGATGTCTTCGATTTCGAACTGGATGCGCAGGACCTGCAGACGATCCGCGGCATGGATTCGCCCGAGGGCCGCAACGGACCCAACCCCGCCACAGCCGCGTTCCTGTTCTGAGGGGCAAGTTTTAACGAGCTGGCAACGAAACTGCTAATCTCCCCCACGAGGGGGGGATTGGCAGCTTTGCGGCTTTCGCCAATTTCTTGCGCCCCTCAAATCCCGGACCCATCCAACTGCTGGGCGTCTTCGCCTTCCCAGGGCGCCGGCATCGACGCGCGGCTAAGGTTGGCGGTGGGCAGCGGCATCCAGCATTTCAGTTCCGGGTCGGCGTATTCGATGACGCGCCCGGGCGAAGAGTCCGACGCGCGCCAGCCTTCCGAGGCGAACTGGTCGGCACGCGACCAATAGGCAAGGTCGACTTCCGCCGGTCCCTGCTCGGACGGACGCACAGTGACCAGGATGCGGCTGCCGTCCTTCGGCGCCGTCGACATGTGGCGCCACCGTTCGGGCTCGTCCATCGCATTCCTCCTCGCACTCGTAGCGTTGGGAGGAGTGTCGCCTCGTGGTCCGAAGGGGTCAACCCAAAGTTTGCGCCAGGCATCGGCTGATGACCCCTCCAGACGGTGCCTGCACAGTTGTGCGCAACACGCCGCGGGCGGTCATGCACGCTCGACGGGCCGTGACCCAGTTGATAAGCCCGTCTGCGAAAGGAGCGCCTGAGTCGAGATGACCGTTGCGATCGAGATGGGACAGACGACCGCAGGCGCCCCGGCGAAGCTGGATCTCGAGGAACTGCTCGCGACGCGCCTTTTGGTGCAGGGCAATTCGGGCTCCGGCAAGTCGCATCTGCTGCGGCGCCTGCTGGAGCAGAGCGCGCCCTGGGTGCAGCAGACCATCATCGATCCCGAGGGCGACTTCGTTTCGCTGGGCGACCGTTACGGCCATCTGGTGATCGATGCCGAGCAGCATACCGAGCGCGGCCTGCAGGCGGCAGGCGAGCGGGCGCGCATGCATCGCGTCTCCACCGTGCTCAATCTCGAAGGGCTCGACGCCGAGAACCAGATGCGGCGTGCCGCCGCCTTCCTCGGCGGGCTGTTCGAGGTCGCCCGTGACCACTGGTACCCGATGCTGGTGGTGGTGGACGAGGCGCAGCTGTTCGCGCCGGCGGTGGCCGGCGAGGTTTCCGACGAGGCGCGAAAGCTCTCGCTCGGCGCGATGACCAATTTGATGTGCCGTGGCCGAAAGCGCGGGCTGGCCGGCATCATCGCCACCCAGCGGCTGGCAAAGCTCGCCAAGAACGTCGCCGCCGAGGCGTCCAACTTCCTCATGGGCCGCACCTTCCTCGATATCGACATGGCGCGTGCCGCCGACCTTCTGGGCATGGAGCGGCGCCAGGCGGAGGCGTTTCGCGATCTGGAACGCGGGCAGTTCATGGCGCTCGGCCCGGCGCTGTCGCGCCGTCCGCTGGGCCTGCGCATCGGCCCGACGGATACGAGCCCGCGCAACGGAACGCCGCGGCTGATGGCGATGCCGGAAGCAGCACTCGAGGATGCACGCGCGATCATCCTGGCGGCGCCGCCGCCCGAAACGGTGCGCACGCCGCGCCGCCCGGCGTCGCCGGACCTGCTCGACCAGTTGATGGCGGCGAAGTCGGCGGCCTTGGAAATCCGCCCCGAACCGGCGGAGCCGCAAGTCAGCGCCGAGGATCTGGCCGAGCGCCGCGAGCGCGTGGACCGTGTGCTGCGCGCCATCCTGGCGCAGCCCGACGCCGGTTTTCGCGTGATCGGCGTGCTCTATCAGGAGTTCGTGGTCCGCTGCCGCATCGAAGGCCTGGCCTCGGTCGTGCCCGACCTGCCGGAGTTCCGCCGCATGCTGACGCGCGCCCGGGCCGGCCTTGGGTCAGAGACGACGCAGGACGACGCATGGCGGGACGTTTCCGTCCGCGCGTCGCTGCTGCCCGACGACATGCAGGGCGTGTTCATGATGATTGCCCGCGCGGCGAAGGAGGGCTGGCCTTGCCCGAGCGACGCCGCGATCGCCCGCGCCTACGGCTCGCACTCGCTGCGCCGCGCCCGGCGCCTCTTGACCTATATCGAGGAGCAGGGCCTCATCGTCTGCCAACTCGACGGGACAGGCCGGCGCACCGTGACACTGGTCGAATTGGCCTGGGCCACCGCACCGGGAGATCCGAATGCCGAGGAGGTGGAGCAGGGAAGCCTGGCGCTGTGAGGCGGCGCGGGTGCTTTGAGCGAATGATGCGATAGGCTTTTTCAGTCACCGTCATCGCGACAAATTTCTGATGGCAACCGTGAAATCGCCGACGGCGAGATGCGTCATGCAGGCGCTTGCGTTTCGATGGCGCTCACCGGTTCGCCCCAATCACCCACTGTTCCTGATCGACGAGCGTGCCGGTCATCGGCCCGGCAGCATCCGAAAGCAGGAAGACGGCGAGGTTGGCGATATCGCTGGTCGAGAACAGGCGGCCGAAGGGTTGCGAGGCGTTGGCGGCATCGAGCCAGCCCGGCCCGTTGCCCAGCGTGTCGGCTTGCATAACGCGTTCGGCCGGCGTGTCGGTCCAGCCGACATTGATGCCGTTGACGCGGATGCGATCGAAGCGATGGGCGTTGGCGGCGTTTTTGGTCAGCGTGGCCAGCGCGCCCTTGCTTGCGGAATAGACGGCGAGCTCCGGCGAGCCGCAATGGGCGTTGATCGACAGGATGTTGACGATGGCGCCGCGCTCTCCGCGCTTCTTCATGTCGGCGATGGCCGCCTGCATGAGGAAGAACGGCGCCCGCGCGTTGACCGCGAACAGCGAGGCCCAGCCGTCGAGATCGGCATCGAGGAACGAGGCCCGGTCGGTCAGTCCTGCGGCGTTGACCAGCGCATCGATGCGGCCGAAGCGCTCGATGCAGGCTTGCGCCAAAAGGGCAGGGGCTGCCGGGTCGGCGAGGTCGGCGGCGACGAAAACCGTCGGCGTGCCGAGCAGCGAAAGCTCTTCCGCAACGGCATCGCCGCGCGTCTTCTCGCGCCCGGTGACGAGCAGGCCGCCGGCGCCGCAGCGCGCCAGCGTCTCGGCGATGGCGCGGCCAATGCCTTGCGTCGAGCCGGTGACCAGCGCCACCTTGCCGTTGAGTTGGAGCTCCATTCCTCTTCCCCGCCTCGCATCTGATTTCAGGCTAGCGCGGCGCGATCGTTTTACAATACGGAAATTGGAAATCTTGGAGTGGAGGTTGTTGGCTATCGCGCTGCGTGGGGCCGGCGGGAGCCTGCCCCAATGTCGTGACCCCTACGTAGCGGAGGCCGTCGCAAAGACGCTAGTGGACCGTGATGATGCCCTCGACGGCCCGCCATTCCGAAGGCTGGATGAGCCGGTGATGAGCAACGCGAACCGAGTGGAGCGGACCATCGAGTTCGCGCTCCCAATATTGGAGAAAACCCTTGAGTTCGGGAAAGGCTGGAGCGAGATCATAGTCCTGCCAGACATAGAGCTGAAGCAGGCTTGGATGATCGGGCAGGTAATAGTGGATTTCGGCCGTCGTCAGGCCATAACCTTCCATTTGCAGGCGGAATTCGTTGCTGACCGTATCGGCCATGTCTTTCTCCTTCTCCGCTGAGGCATCGAGCCGGCGGCATTTGTGTCGAACCCGCCCAATGCCGGGCCGGGGCGATTGGTTCTGTCCCTCTTCAAACAACGCCGCGAGAAGCTCGCGGGTTCCGAAAATAGCCACGCCATAACAGTGTCTTGGCGCTCTTTCTTGTCGAATATAAAAATTTTTGCGCTGGTCTCTTGAAACCGAAAAAGGGCAAAACTAGCTCGATATGCGCCGCGATGCCTGACGAAGGGTCGCGGCGTTCCGCACCGGTCCGATATTGCCGGTTCGGTGCGGAGGAACCTCAAAACCTGTTTGTCCACGAGGAGAACGACATGGCGTTCCGTCCATTGCATGACCGTATTCTGGTCCGCCGCCTTGAAGCCGAGGAGAAGACCTCCGGCGGCATCATCATCCCCGATACCGCAAAGGAAAAACCGCAGGAAGGCGAAGTGCTCGCCGTCGGTCCCGGCGCGCGCGACGACAGCGGCAAGCTTGTCGAACTCGGTGTCAAGGTCGGCGACCGCATCCTGTTCGGCAAATGGTCCGGCACCGAGATCAAACTCGACGGCGAGGACCTGCTCATCATGAAGGAGAGCGACGTGATGGGGATCATCGATGAGATCGCCGAAGTGAAGAAGGCCGCCTGACGGCTTCTTTCGTATCCAACCAGTCAACGAATGCTGCCTAGATAAAGGAGTGATCCAATGGCTGCCAAAGAAGTGAAATTCCATACCGAAGCGCGCGAGAAGATGCTGCGCGGCGTCGACATCCTTGCCAATGCGGTGAAGGTGACGCTCGGTCCCAAGGGGCGCAATGTGGTCATCGACAAGTCGTTCGGCGCGCCGCGCATCACCAAGGACGGCGTCACCGTCGCCAAGGAGATCGAACTGGAGGACAAGTTCGAGAACATGGGCGCCCAGATGGTGCGTGAGGTGGCCTCCAAGACCAACGACCTTGCCGGCGACGGCACGACGACCGCAACGGTGCTTGCACAGGCGATCGTCAGGGAAGGGGCCAAGGCGGTTGCCTCGGGTATGAACCCGATGGATCTGAAGCGCGGCATCGACAAGGCGGTCGATGCGGTGGTCGCCGAACTGAAGACCAATGCCCGCAAGGTCACCCGAAACGACGAGATCGCGCAGGTCGGGACCATCTCCGCCAATGGCGATGCCGAAATCGGCCGCTTCCTCGCTGAGGCGATGGAGAAGGTCGGCAATGAAGGCGTCATCACGGTGGAGGAGGCCAAGACCGCCGAGACCGAACTCGAAGTCGTGGAAGGCATGCAGTTCGATCGCGGCTACCTCTCGCCCTATTTCATCACCAACCAGGACAAGATGCGCGTCGAACTCGACGAGCCCTATGTGCTGATCCACGAGAAGAAGCTCTCCAATCTGCAAGCGATGCTGCCCGTGCTCGAAGCCGTGGTGCAGTCTGGCAAGCCGCTCTTGATCATCGCCGAGGATGTGGAGGGTGAGGCGCTTGCCACGCTGGTCGTCAACAAGCTGCGCGGCGGCCTCAAGGTCGCGGCCGTCAAGGCGCCGGGCTTCGGCGACCGCCGCAAGGCCATGCTGGAGGACATCGCCATTCTCACCGGCGGCACCGCGATCTCGGAAGATCTCGGCATCAAACTGGAAAACGTAACGCTGCAGATGCTGGGCCGCGCCAAGAAGGTGGTGATCGAGAAGGAAAACACCACCATCGTCGATGGTGTCGGCCGCAAGGAAGAGATCCAGGGCCGTGTCGCACAGATCAAGGCGCAGATCGAGGAGACCACCTCCGACTATGACCGCGAAAAGCTGCAGGAGCGGCTGGCCAAGCTCGCAGGCGGCGTTGCGGTGATCCGGGTCGGCGGCTCGACCGAGGTCGAGGTCAAGGAGCGCAAGGACCGTGTCGACGACGCACTGCATGCAACCCGCGCGGCCGTCGAGGAGGGCGTGCTGCCCGGCGGCGGCGTCGCCTTGCTGCGGGCGGCCAAGGCGCTCGATACCGTGCAGACCGACAATGCGGACCAGAGGACAGGTGTCGACATCGTGCGCCGTGCCATCGAAACGCCGGTCCGGCAGATCGCCGAGAATGCCGGCGCCGAAGGCTCGATCATTGTCGGCAAGCTGCGCGAGAAAAGCGAATTCGGTTGGGGCTGGAACGCCCAGACCAATGAATTCGGCGATCTCTTCGGCCAGGGCGTTATCGACCCGGCCAAGGTGGTGCGCACCGCCCTCCAGGACGCGGCATCGGTCGCCGGCCTGCTGGTGACCACGGAGGCCATGGTGGCCGAGAAGCCGAAGAAGGAAGCCGCCGCCCCGGCAATGCCCGCCGGCGCCGGCATGGACTTCTGAAGTCGCGGCCCAATCCGCCCGCTCCCCTGGCGGGGAGCGGGCGTCAGTCGAAGAGAGAGTGGAGGTAAAGATGGATGCAATGGCTGGCCTCGGATCCGTACCGGCTCCTACGCATCAAGCGAAGGAATTCCTGGCCTATGAAACAGAATGCAGGAACGTGCTGAAGCCGCTGCTGGCAGGGCTGCTCGACATGGCTGAAGCCGCCGGCTGGAACCGGCGAACCGCGGCGTCGGCACTGATGTTCCTCGCAGCGCAGCAAGTGTCGGCAACATCCGAGGTATCCGCCGGCAGCGGCTGAACGGAAATCGGCCAGTCCCTTCACCTATCCGCGGCGGGCCGTGCTTCCCGGTGTTCGGCCCGCTGCAGGCCCTGAACAATCGAGAGGAGGCACAAGCCATGAATCGCGGGCAATTCGAGGAACCGGTCACACTTCTGGTCGGAATGGGCTTTCCGAGGAAGATCGACAGCGTGATGGAAGCCTATGCACTGCTGCAGGATTGGCCGAGCGCCGGCCGCAACGGCGCCCATGCCGTCGCACTCAACGCTTGCAAGGCGGGCATCGTCGGCGAAATCGATCCGGAGACGGTGCGGGCCACGCTGGTCAGCTTCGCGCGCCGCCACGACATACTGGTGCCTGACATGGTTACGCCGCTCGCGACGGCGGCGGGTGGTGCGCTGCGCACCAGCTGAACTACGATGACGGCGCTGCAACAGCGCCTGAACACGCTGTTCTTGCGATAGGCCAGGCGCCCACCGGACACGTTGGAATTCCGTTTCGGGCGGTAGTGTTCTCGTTGGTCAGTCGAGCGAACGCGTCAGCAAGACTGACCTGTTCTGCCCGAATAGCGCCTCTGAGCGCGCCCTTCCGGTTAAAAAAGTATCATCCATTGTCTTGAATCGTGGTGGCGCCTGTTGTCATGAGCCGGTACCGTGGCTCTTGAAATGCAGAGCCGAAACCAATTCGGCCGGTTTAGGGAATTGGGCCGAACGCGGCAAATATCCGTGCCGGCCCGGGAGGAAACGGACATGGAACCGGACCTGGAAGTTGTCCAGATACGACGCGGTGAGTCCTTCAAGGCGTGGTCGCACGGCTACCCCTTCCACACGGTGCGCTGGCACTTCCATCCAGAATATGAACTGCATCAGGTAATCTTCACCAACGGCCGCTATTTCGTCGGCGACTTCATCGGCGAGTTCGAGCCGGGCAATCTGGTGCTGACGGGGCCGAACCTGCCCCACAATTGGGTCAGCGACATCCCCAAGGACAGCTCGATCCCGCTGCGCGGCCGCATCATTCAGTTTTCCGAAAGTTTCATCGGCGATGCCATGCATGTGCTGCCGGAGCTGGCGGGGCTTGCGGCTCTGCTCGAGGCGTCGCGGCGCGGCGTGCTGTTTTCCAACCGCACCAGCAAGGCGCTGGCGCCATTGATGGAAGAGATGATGCAGGCGCAGGGCGTGCGCCGCATCGAGCTGTTCATGATGATCGCCGGCCTGCTCAGCCGCGCCCAGGAATTCCAGCTGCTGGCCAGCGCCAGCTATCGGCCCGATCCGTCGGGCTACATGACCGCCGGCATGAACAAGGCGCTTGCCTATATCAGGGAGAACCTGACGCAGCTGTTCGACGAGGCGGATCTCGCCGCCATCGCCGGCCAGTCGACCGGGGCCTTCTCGCGCTCGTTTCGCCGCCACACCGGCATGTCGCTGGTGCAGTATGTCAAGCGGCTGCGCATCAATCTCGCCTGCCAGATCCTGATGAGCGATGAGCAGGCGTCGATTACCGACATCTGCTACGAGGTCGGCTTCAACAACCTGTCCAATTTCAACCGGCAGTTCCTGGCGGAGAAGGGCATGCCGCCCTCGCGCTTCAGGCGCCTGCTGGCCGACAACATCAACGCGGGAAAAGCCGCTTAACGGAGGAGCCAGGGAGGAACCAAGGGAGGATTTTTCTTTTGCATGACGGACGTGAGCCGCGTTGAGCGGTTCGCGATGGAGAACGCTTGTCTCGAATTCCTTCGTCGGCGGAGGATGTAGGCGCAGCTCGAAAGTCCAGCGCCGGACCCTGGTTCCCCTGCAGTTGGGGCGAGGGTGGATGGGTGTCTTCAGACCACCAAAGCAGTCAACGACCTTCTTACAACATATCCAGAAACGGAGAAGACCGAATGACCAAACTTTCAATTTCATTGAAGTCCACTGGCAAGTCCGCCGGCATGGCAGCGCTTGCGCTGTCGCTGCTGGCAGGCACCGCCGCTATCGCCAAGGCAGCCGAAGTCACCGACGCCACCGTGGCCTTCCTGATGCCTGACCAGGCCTCGACCCGTTACGAACAGCATGATTATCCCGGCTTCGCCGCCGAGATGAAGAAGCTGTGCCCGGGCTGCAAGGTGCTCTACCAGAACGCCGATGCCGACGCCTCGCGCCAGCAGCAGCAGTTCAACTCGGTGATCTCGCAGGGCGCCAAGGCGATCGTGCTCGACCCCGTCGACTCGACCGCCGCCGCCTCGCTGGTCAAGCTGGCGCAGAGCCAGGGCATCAAGGTCATAGCCTATGACCGGCCAATCCCGACAGCGCCGGCTGACTTCTATGTCTCGTTCAACAATGAAGGCATCGGCAAGGCCATCGCCGATTCGCTGGTCGAGCACCTGAAGGCGCTGAAGGTCGATCCGGCCACCGGCGGCGTTTTACAGATCAACGGTTCGCCGACCGACGCGGCGGCCGGCCTGATCAAGAAGGGCATCCATGCCGGCCTCGACAACAGCGGCTACAAGATCCTGGCCGAATACGACACGCCGGAATGGGCGCCGCCGAAGGCGCAGCAATGGGCCGGCGGCCAGATCACCCGCTTCGGCCCGAAAATCCTCGGCGTGGTTGCCGCCAATGACGGCACCGGTGGCGGCGCCATCGCGGCCTTCAAGGCGGCCGGCGTCGATCCGGTGCCGCCGGTGACCGGCAATGACGCGACGATCGCGGCACTGCAGCTGATCATCGCCGGCGACCAGTACAACACCATCTCCAAGCCGAGCGAGATCGTGGCGGCGGCCGCCGCCAACATCGCCATCAAGCTACTTTCTGGCGAGACGCCTAAGGCCGAGATGACGCTGTACGATACGCCCTCGCAGCTGTTCACGCCGGCTGTTGTGACGCAGGAAAACCTGAAGGCCGAGATCATCGACAAGAAGATCAACACCGCGGCCGAGCTCTGCGTCGATCGTTACGCGGAAGGCTGCAAGAAGCTGGGCATCGGGAACTGACCGCGACCCTTGCCCGCTCCGCTGCCTGGCCACCCGCGCGGTGGCCAGGCAGCGCTCATGCGAAATTTTTGAACCGGTTTTGAAAGGCTTCCTGGCATGACCGATACCTCGGACGAACCGGTTCCGGCAGGCGAGCTGGTGCTCAGCCTGCGCGGCGTTTCGAAGAATTTCGGCGCCGTTTCGGCGCTCACCGACATCGATCTCGATGTCCATGCAGGCGAAGTGGTGGCGCTAGTCGGCGACAATGGCGCCGGCAAGTCGACCCTGGTCAAGATCCTGGCCGGCGTGCATCAGCCGAGCTCGGGAACCATCAGCTTTCGCGGCAAGCCGGTGACGCTTGCCGATCCGAGTGCCGCGCTGACGCTCGGCATCGCCACCGTGTTCCAGGACCTGGCGCTGTGCGAGAACCTCGACATCGTCGCCAACATCTTCCTTGGCCGCGAACTCAGCCCGCTGCGGCTGGACGAGGTGGCGATGGAAGTGCGCGCCTGGACGCTGCTCAACGAGCTTTCGGCGCGCATCCCGAGTGTCCGCGAAGTGGTCGCTTCACTGTCGGGCGGCCAGCGCCAGACGGTGGCGATCGCGCGCTCGCTGCTGCTCGAACCCAAGCTCATCCTGCTCGACGAGCCGACGGCAGCGCTTGGCGTGGCGCAGACGGCGGAAGTGCTCAATTTGATCGAGCGGGTGCGCGATCGCGGCCTCGGCGTCGTCATCATCAGCCACAACATGGAAGACGTGCGCGCCGTCGCCGACCGCATCGTCGTGCTGCGGCTTGGCCGCAACAACGGCATCTTCTCGCCCGATGCCTCGAACCAGGAACTGGTCAGCGCCATCACCGGCGCCTCGAACAATTCGGTGTCGCGGCGCGCCGAGCGCAGGCAGGCCAGGCAAGACCAGACCCAGGAGCCACGCCCATGAGCCGCGAAGCCGAAGCCGCCCCCGTGCCGCCGCAGCTCGACCGCGCCGATGTGCGCGTCAAGCACGAGGCGGGGATTGGCGGCGCCATCCGCCGGTTCTTCGACCGGGTCCGCTCGGGCGATCTCGGCTCGCTGCCAGTGATTGTCGGGCTGGTCATCATCTGGACGGTGTTCGCCAGCATCAACCCGATCTTCCTGTCGAGCAGCAATCTGGTCAATCTGCTGTTCGATTGCTCCACCGTCGGCGTCATCGCGCTCGGCATCGTCTGCGTTTTGATGGTCGGCGAGATCGACCTGTCGGTCGGTTCGATCAGCGGCTTTGCCTCGGCCATGGTCGGCACGCTGTGGGTCAACCAGGGCTGGCCGGTGGCGCTCGCGATTCTGGCCGCTGTTGCCGTCGGCGGCTTCATCGGCGCCCTCTATGCGCTGCTGTTCAACCGGCTCGGCATGCCGAGCTTCGTCTCGACGCTGGCCGGCTTGCTGGCGGTGCTTGGCCTGCAGCTCTACATCCTCGGCTCGACCGGCTCGATCAACCTGCCCTACGGCTCGAACCTGGTGAATTTCGGCCAGTTGCTGATGATGCCCAAACTCGTCTCGTTCGCTCTGGCGGCCGTGCCGGGCATCGTCATGCTGATCACCGGCCTGCGCACCGTCGCGCGCCGCCGCGCAGCGAACCTGTCGGCGCCGTCGACCGGCGGGCTCGTCACGCGCGCGGTGGTGATTACGGTCATTCTCGAGCTCATCGTCTTCTATCTCAATCAGGCGCGCGGCATTCCGTGGATGTTCGGCCTGTTCGTCGGCCTGGTCATATCGATGCACTACGCGCTGACGCGGACCAAATGGGGCCGCTCTATGTCGGCGGTCGGCGGCAACCGCGAGGCGGCGCGGCGCGCCGGCATCAATGTGCGGCTGATCTATTCCAGCGCCTTCGTGCTGTGCTCGATGCTGGCGGCTTTCGGCGGCGTGCTGTCGGCGGCCCGCCTTGCCTCGGCCAGCCAGCAGGCCGGCACGGGCGACGTCAACCTCAACGCCATCGCAGCGGCCGTCATAGGCGGCACCAGCCTGTTCGGCGGCCGCGGCAGCGCCTATTCGGCACTGCTCGGCATCATCGTCATCCAGTCGATCGCCAGCGGCCTCACGCTGCTCGATCTGTCCTCGTCGCTTCGGTACATGATCACCGGCGCCGTGCTTGCCATCGCGGTCATCGTCGACTCGCTGGCACGCCGCTCGCGTGTCTCGCATGGCCGGGCCTGAACCCATCAACAGGAAGCAAGACATGAGCCAAGAACTGTCCGGAAAAGTTGCCGCCGTCACCGGTGCCGCGTCAGGCATCGGCCTCGAATGCGCCAGGCATATGCTGGCGGCCGGCGCCACCGTGGTGCTGGTCGACCGCGCCGAGGCGACGCTGAACAAACTGTGCGCCGAACTCGGCCCCAAAGCGATCCCGCTGGTGATCGACCTGATGCAGCCGGCAAGCGTCGCCACCATGATGCCGCAAATCCTGGAGAAGGCCGGCCAGCTCGACATCTTCCATGCCAATGCCGGCGCCTATGTCGGCGGCGAGGTGGCGACCGGCGATCCCGACGTCTGGGATCGCATGCTCAACCTCAACATCAATGCCTGCTTCCGTTCGATCCAGGCGGTGCTGCCGCACATGATCGAACGCAAGACCGGCGACATCATCGTCACCAGTTCGATCGCCGGTCTGGTCCCGGTGGTCTGGGAACCGATCTACACGGCCTCCAAGCACGCCGTGCAGGCCTTCGTCCACACGGTGCGCCGGCAGGTCGCCAAGCACGGCCTGCGCGTCGGCGCCGTGGCGCCCGGCCCGGTGGTGACGGCACTGGTCGACGACTGGCCAAAGGCTAAGCTCGAAGAGGAACTCGCCGCCGGCGGCCTGATGCAGCCACGCGAGGTGGCCGAAGCCGTGATGTTCATGCTGACCCGGCCGCGCAACGTCACGATCCGCGATCTGGTGATTTTGCCGCAGAGCAATGATCTCTAGGGGGAGTAGGGCAGTAGGGCAGTAGGGCATTATGATTGCTCTGCCGTTCAATGCCCGGGCCCGAGCCAAGCCACCATCTCCTATTCCCGTACTGCCTTACTGCCCTACTCCCCTACTGCCTTAAACCGAAGGTTTCCCCCAATGTCCCACTTCCTCGGCATCGACGTCGGCACCGGCAGCGCGCGGGCCGGGGTGTTCGACCACATGGGAAACCTGCTTGCCTTGGCCAAACGGGACATCGAGGTCTGGCGCGAGGCCGGCGACATTGTCGAGCAGTCGAGCAACGACATCTGGCGGGCGGTTTGCGCGGCCACGCGTGAAGCGGTCGCGCAATCGGGCGTGGCGCCCGAGGCGATCGCCGGCATCGGCTTCGACGCCACCTGTTCGCTGGTGGTGCTGGGCGAGGGCGGCGTACCGTTGGCTGTTGGCCCGTCGAGAAATCCCGAACGCAACATCATCGTCTGGATGGATCATCGCGCGGTCGAGCAGACGCGCCGCATCAATCGCAGTGGCGAGGCGGTGCTGAACTACGTCGGCGGCGTCATCTCGCCGGAGATGGAAACGCCGAAACTCTTGTGGCTGGCCGAAAACCTGCCCGCCACTTTCGACGCCGCCTGGCAGTTCATGGACCTCGCCGATTTCCTCACCTGGCGGGCGACCGGCAGCCTTGCCCGTTCGGTCTGCACGGTGACCTGCAAATGGACCTATCTGGCGCATGAGAGCCGCTGGGACGAGACGTATTTCCGCAAGATCGGCCTCGGCGCGCTGGCCGACGAGGCATTCGCGCGCATCGGCACCGAGATCGTGCCGGCCGGTGCCGCACTCGGCGGCGGATTGACCGCGCAGGCAGCAGCAGACCTTGGTCTCAACCCCGGCACCGCGGTGGCGGCTGGGCTGATCGACGCGCATGCCGGGGGCGTCGGCACGGTCGGCGCGCGCGGCGATTTCGGCAGCGTGCTGTCGCGCATGGCCTATGTCTTCGGCACCTCGGCCTGCACAATGTCGTCGACCGCCGAGCCGGCCTTCGTCGACGGTGTCTGGGGTCCGTATTTCTCGGCCATGGTGCCGGGCCTGTGGCTGAACGAGGGCGGCCAGTCGGCAGCTGGTGCTGCGATTGATCATCTGGTGCGCATGCACCCTGCAGCCGGCGAAGCGACCGCCAAAGCGCAAGCCGAGGGGCTCAGCCTCAGCGCCTGGCTGTCGCTGCAGGCGCAAAGCCGCAATGGAGCCGCAGCAACGCCGGCCCTGGTCGGCGGCATCCATGTCGTGCCGGAGTTCCTCGGCAACCGCGCGCCTTTCGCCGACCCGGACGCGCGCGCGCTGATTGCCGGGCTCGATCTCGACACCAGCCTCGACAGCCTGGTCGGGCTCTATGTCGCCGGGGTCTGCGGGCTGGGCTACGGCGCGCGCCAGATCGTGCGGGCCGAGCATGACAAGGGCATTCCCGTCGACACCATCGTGGTCAGTGGCGGCGCCGGCCAAAGCCCGCTGGTGCGCCAACTGCTGGCGGACACCACAGGCATGGTGGTGGTGGCCTCGACCTCGCCGGAACCGGTGCTGCTCGGCTCGGCGATGCTGGGCGCGGTCGCCGCCGGTGCCTACAAGGATGTGGCGGCGGCGATGGCCGGCATGTCGGAACTCGGCGAGGTCTATCATCCCGACGCTACGCTGGCCGGCTGGCATGCCAAACGCTTCGCGGCGTTCGAATTGCTGCAGCAGGCGGGCAAGGCCATCCGAGGCTGAAGCGCGCGGCTTCTGTCCGGCTTTGTCAGGAGCGTAGCGAACACCGCTTGGCGGTTTAGCTGGAAGCTGGCAGCTTTGTTCTGTCGTGGACCCTCTAGCAGCACGCGACGAGGGCAGGGCGACAGGACCAGGAGGCCCTAATGGTGGACGAAGCTAAACCGCCGCTACCATTCGCATCGGATGAGGTGCCGTGGACGGAATGGTCCGACGTGCCACGCTTCGGCCTGCGCTACCGGCATTTGTCGCTGGCCGCCCTTGGCGAAAAACACCGTGTCGGCGTGGCAATCGAGGAGCTTCCGGCTGGCAAGCAGTCCTCGCCGGCGCATTACCATATTTTCGAGGAAGAGCATGTCTTCATCCTCGAAGGGGCGCTTACCGCGTATGTCGGCGACGCGGCCTATGCAATGAAGGCCGGCGACTACATCTGCTTTCCCGCCGGTGCCGCGGCGGGGCATTGCCTGATCAATACCAGCGACGCACTGTGCCGCTATGTCATCGTCGGCGAGCGCAACCCGAATGAAGTGGTCGTCTACACCGCCTCCAACAAGGTGCTGGTACGCGCCCTGGGCCGCCGCGCGATCTTCGATCTCGCTGCAAACCGAAGCTACTGGGACGGCGAGAACACCGGCCTTGCCGCCGGCGATCCGCTGCCGTCGGATGTGACGGCCGGTGTCACCAAACCCCCAGCCGCGCCGATCCCGCCGATCGCCAGCGATGCTGTCGAATGGAAGGTCGAGGGCGAAGGTCCGCGGTTCGGCGGCCGGTCCAGGCACCTGACTTATGCCGCGCTGGGACGCTCCGACTATCATGTCGGCATGCTGATCGAAGCGCCGGCGCCCGGCATGCGCTTGGCGCCCCGGCACTATCACATGCTCGAAGAGGAGCATGCGCTGATCCTGGAAGGGGAGGTGACGCTGCTGCTTGGCGAGGAGCGCCACGAAATGAAAACCGGCGATTATGTCTGCTTTCCAGCCGGCCTGGCGGTCGGGCATTCCTTCCTCAACAGCGGCACGGGGCCGTGCCGCTACCTGATGATCGGCGAGAAAAATCCCAACGAGGTCTGCGTCTATCCAGATTCCAACAAGATGGCGGTCGACGCCTTGCGCCGGCGCGACGGCATTTTCGACATGGGAGCGGTGAGGCGGTACTGGGACGGCGAAGAGATGGAGTAGCCCCCGGCTTCACAGCTCCTTCTCCGCCAACTCCCTGAATTCGTCGGGAACCGAGCGCGCCGCCTCCAGTGCCACGGTGCCGTAGCCGACCGCCTGTTTGCCGAAGCGCTCGCGGATCTTGTCGATGGCGCGGTCGGCGTCGAAGCGTGCTAGGCCCTTCTTCGTGCCGGGCCGGCGCCTCTCGTCGGCGAGGCCAAGCGGCAGGTGGAGCTGCAACTCGAAGCTTTCCTCAAGATGCGAGACCGAGATCGCCAGCAGCGAGATCGTTTTCTCCTGTGGATTGTCGGCAAGCACGCCGCGCACCAGATCGCCGGCGATCTCGGCCAGCATCGCGGTTGCCGAGATCGGCTGGTCAAGCGTGATCGAGCGGGTGACGGCTCTGAGATCGGCAAAGCGCACGCGTACCGTCACCGTGCGGCCGGGCCTTGCCTTGGCGCGCAGCCGGCTGGCGACGCGGTCGGCCAGATGCAGCAGTGTCGGCACGATGACCCGTGCCACAGCCGGCTTCTGGCCAAGCGCCGATTGGGCGCCGGCCGAATGCGCGCGGCGCTTCGTCTCCAGCTTTCGCGGGTCGCGGTTCCAGGACAGGGCGGCGAGCTTTTCGCCGGCGGCGGGACCGAGCAGGCGCGTCAGCGCGCCGCGATGCGTCCTGGCCAGTTGACCGATGGTCTCGACGCCGATCTCGGCCAGCCGCGCCCTGGTCGCCGGGCCGACGCCCCACATCAGTCCGACCGGCAGATCATGCAGGAAGGCGAGTTCGGTGCCGGGTTCGACGACCACCAGCCCGTCGGGTTTGGCGACCTGCGAGGCGATCTTGGCCAGATGCTTGGTGCGCGCCACGCCGATCGAGATCGGCAGGCCGAGTTCGGCCCGCACGCGGCGGCGGATGGTTGTCGCGATCTCCTGCGGCGAGCCGAACAGATGCGTGCAGCCGGCGACGTCGGCAAACGCCTCGTCGATGGAAATGCGCTCGACTACAGGCGTAAAATCGTCGAGCACCTTGATCGCCGCATCGCCCAGCCGCTGGTAATGGCTGAAATTGCCGCCGACGAAGATCAAATGCGGGCAGAGTTCGCGCGCCTTGCGCCCCGGCATGCCGCCACGCACGCCGAAGGCGCGCGCCTCATAGGAAGCGGCGAGCACGACGCCGCCGCCCACCGCGATCGGCTTGCCGCGCAGCGACGGATCGAGCAACTGCTCGACAGAGGCGTAGAAAGCGTCGAGATCGGCATGCAGGATGGTGGCTGTCGTTTCCATCGACCGCACATCCGCAGTTGCTGATAGAATAGAACAAATAAAGAACAAAGATGGATGGTTGTCAAGCGAAGAGCGATTGGGTGCGGCAACAGCCATGCCGGTTCGGCTTGAACGCAACCGCCTAGACACTATGCTCCGTTCGCAGCGCCGCTTTCATCTTTTCCAGCGCTGCTTCGCCGCCTGCCGCCAACTGGTTGGCAATCCTGGCCAATCTCTCGTCGGCCTTGCGGTGCCTGCTGCCCCAGGCGCCGAGCGTCGCCAGCACCGGCAATAGGTCGATGCCTGCTTCGGTCAGCCGGTAGACCGTTCTCAAGCCATGCGTCGGGTCGTCGCTTCTGGTGAGGATGCCTTCGTCCTGAAGCGTTTGCAGTCGCTCGGCCAGCGTGCGCGAGGAGATGCCTTCGTCGGATTGCAGGAATTCGCGAAAGTGCTTTTTCCCGGCGAAGACCATGTCGCGGATGATGAGCAGCGTCCAGCGGTCGCCGATGAGTTCGAGCGACAGGTTGATCGGGCAGTCGGATTTTTCGCGCGTCGCCATCTATGGTTCCATTTATAAATCACTTTACTATTGACATCGTTTTGGCCTTGCGTCAACAGTTCCAAATGTAAACTGTTTTGCGATAGCCGTGAGGAGAATGATGGTGAAAAAGCTGGTCCTGCAGATGCAGATGTCGGTCGACGGCTTTGTCGGCGCCACCGAGGATCATTCCTGGCAGCTCTGGGAGTGGGGTGACGAGAGCGCCTGGGACGATGAGCTGAAGCAGGACTTCAACTCTGTCTTCACAGGCGTCGATACCATCCTGCTCAGCCGCAAGATGGCACAGGAGGGCTATCTCACCCATTGGGGCAATGCCGCCAAGAAGTTTCCGCACGATCCGTTCTACGCCTTTGCGCAACGCATCGTCGACGCCCGCAAGGTGGTGCTCAGTGATAAGTTCAAGCAATCGGCCGGGGAGCCGGTCTGGGAGCGCACGAGCGTGGCCAGCGGCGACCTGCCGCGCGAAGTCAATGCGCTGAAAGCGGGCGAGGGCGGCGACATGGCCGTGTTCGGCGGCGCCGGTTTCGCGTCGGCGCTGATTGCGGCCGGGCTGGTCGACGAGTTTCAGCTTTTCATCAACCCGGCGGTGCTGGGTGCGGGCCGCCGGATTTTTGATCAGGGCGGTTTTAGAAACCTGCGGCTGCTCGGCTCGAAGACCTATGACTGTGGCATGGTGGTCAGTCGCTATGCACCGGCGGGGTGAGGGGGACCTCCATCTTCTCCCTGCTCACTTCGCATCGTGAAAAATAATCCCGACCGTGTGGCGCATGCCTGAGCGCAGCCGGCTGACGCCATGACGCAGGTTGACGCGGTAATTGCCTTTGGTGCCCTGCACCGGCCGGTTGTGGACGGCAAAGACAACGGCGTCGCCCTGGCGCAGCGGCACCACCTCGACCCGGCTCTGCATGCGCGGCCGCTGCTCGGTCAGCGCGAACTCACCGCCGGTGAAATCCTGGCCCGGCTCGGAGAGCAGGATCGCCACCTGCAGCGGAAAGGCGAGGTCGCCATAGAGATCCTGATGCAGGCAGTTGAAGTCGCCAGGCACATATTGCAGCAGCAGCGGCGTCGGCCGCGTCTGGCCGGCGGCATGACACTGATCGAGAAACGCGGCATGCGTCGCGGGATAACGCATGGCCTGCCCCATCCGCTCGCTCCACCGGTTGGCGACCTTGGCCAGCCTGGGATAGAGCGCGCTGCGCAGGCCACCCAGCAGGTCGGGCAAGGGATAGCGGAAGTAGCGGTACTCGCCCTTGCCGAAGCCATGCCTGGCCATATGGATGTGGCTGCGGAAATGCTCTTCTTTGGGATAGAGGCCCGCGATCTGCCGGCACTCTTCGGGCGACAGCAGCTTTTCAATCACCGCGCAGCCGAAACCGTCGAGTTCGGCTGCAAGGGCGGGCCAGTCGTAACCCGCGACACGCGTCTGAGCAGCTTCAACCGCCGATGCGGCAACCCTGGCATGGGCATTCATATCGTAGCCTCCTTGTCGATCAGAGCGCGCTTGCGCTCGACGCCCCAGCGGTAGCCCGACAGCGTGTCGTCGGCGCGGACAACACGGTGGCAGGGAATGCCCAGCGCAATCGCGTTGGCCGCACAGGCCGTCGCCACGGCACGGGCGCCGTCCGGCTGGCCGAGGCGCTGGGCCAGCGCGGCGTAGGTGATGGTGGCGCCGCACGGGATGCCTCGGAGCGCCTCCCACACGCGCTGCTGGAATGGCGTGCCGCGGCGCAGGTCGAGCGGCAGGTCGAGGCCGGCGCCAGGCGTTTCGATGAAGCGCGCGATTGCCGCGAGATCGTCGCGCAAGGTGGCCCCGTCTTCGACCAGTAGCTTGCCCGGGAAGCGATGGCCAAGATCCTGCTCCAGTGTGTCGGCGTCCGAGCCGATCAGGATGGCGCAGACGCCGATAGCGCTGCGTGCCGCCAGGATTTTACCGATCGGGGATTCGCCGATGGCGTAGGTTATGATATCGAGGGCGGCGAGCCTGGTGACTGTCGCCGGAATATTGGTTTGTACGAGGTTCATTGCCTTCACTCCTTTTGTCTGTGCCTGAACCCTAGCCACCTACCAGCCGTGTCTCACTCCGGTGCTTGCTTTCAAATTCGAATCCCCAAGGCAGGTGCTCTACGGCGCCGTAGAGCGCCGATTTTGATCATTGGCACTTCGCCTGAGGATGTCATGCGACACGGGTGACGGAAATTTCGCCCAGCATGAACACTTCGCCTGATGACAGACGCAACTCAACCTCGCCGGTTGCGGTGCGGCTCCATTCGGCTTTGCCATCATCGACCATCTGGCCGATGGCGGTCATCACCCGTGATTTCGCGTCAGGGGCGCGGCGGCTGCCGGCAGCTTGGGTCTGGATGTTCGCATCGGTGGTGGGAGACCTTGCCATCGCGCGCATTGCCGGTCCTCGTCAGGCCCGCACCGACCGGTTGGCGTTGTCGGACGCTGCCTCGCGGTCGAGCAGCGCGCGCTTGCGCTCCGCGCCCCAGGCGTAGCCGGAAAGTGCGCCGTCCTTGCGGATGACGCGGTGGCAGGGAATGGCGACGGCAAGATTGTTGGCGGCGCAGGCGGCGGCGATGGCGCGGGTCGCCTTAGGTGCGCCTATGCGATGCGCGATCTCGGCATAGGAAACCGTTTGGCCGGCGGGGATGGCGCGCAAGGCCTGCCAGACGCGCTGCTGGAACGCCGTGCCGCGGACGTCGAGCGGCAGGTCGAGGCCGAGCGCCGGAGCCTCGACGAAACCGACGACGCGGGCGACCAGCGCCTCGTAGCCGCGGTCGCCACCGATCAGCCGTGCCCTGGGGAAACGGTCCTGCAGGTCGCGCACCAGCGCGTCGGGATCGTCTCCGAGCAGGATCGAGGCGACGCCCTTCTGGCTGGACGCGACCAGGATGGTGCCGAGCGAGGTCTCGCCAACGGCGAAGCGGATCTCTTCATGGGAGCCACCGGCGCGATAGCGCGTCGGCGTCATGCCGAGCATGCCAGTGGATTTCTCGTAAAAACGTCCGCTTGAGTTGAAACCGGCATCGTAAATCGCCGTCGTCACGCTGGCGCCGTCTTCCAGGCCCTGGCGGACCCTGGCGGCGCGGTGCGCGGCGGCATAGTCCTTCGGCGTCAATCCGGTGACCGCCTTGAAGATGCGGTGGAAATAACCGGCGCTGCGGCCGGCGGCATCAGCCAATTCAGCGAGCGAGGGTTCTTCCTCGCTCTGCTCGATCCTGCGGCAGGCAGCGGCGACCATCGCCGCGTTGCCGGCCTCGAGCGACGGGCCATGTGGATCGCAGCGCCGGCACGGGCGAAAACCGGTCGCCCTGGCCTGGTCCAGCGTGTCGTGCAACTGCACATTTTTCGGATTGGCGCGCCGAGACGGACAGGAAGGCCGGCAATAGACGCCCGTCGTCGCCACCGAATACCAGAACTCGCCGTCGGCCGATTTGTCGCGCGCGACGATGCGCGCCCAGCGCGGATCGTCGGTGATTTGCAGCGGCGCGGATTTCAGATTCTTGGCCAGGGTGATGAACATGACCGCATTGAAGCCACCACAAGCCGGCCCCGCCACCCGTTTCCTGACAAGTGCCTGGAGAACCTCACTTGCCTTTCCCAATTTGGGAAAATCCTCTTGTTCCCAATTTGGGAATTTGCTATATCAGGTCATGCAGATAATTGCCAAGAAGGCGCTGAAGGATTTTTGGGCAAAACACAATCAGGCCGAAGCTCCTTTGACGGCTTGGTATGTGGCTGTCGGGAATGCTGATTGGAAGACCCCGGCTGACGTCAAGGATGCGTTTGGAGCGACAGTTGATTTCGTCGGTGACAATCGCATCATTTTCGACATTAGCGGCAACAAGTATCGTTTGATTGTCCACGTCGCCTACAAGTTTCACCGCGTTCTGATCAAATTCGTCGGCACGCACAAAGAGTATGACAAGATTGATCCGGAGAAGGTGTGATGGAAAACATTCGACCCATTAAGACCGAAGCCGATTACGATTGGGCGATCGCCGAAATCACTAAATATTTCGAAAATGAGCCGGAGGTCGGCTCTCTCGATGGTGACCGGTTCGACGTTCTCGCAACCCTGATCGAGGCTTATGAGGATAAGCACTACCCGATTGAAGCACCGGATCCCGTTGAAGCCATTCATTCGCACATGGAACTGTTCAACCTGTCGCGGAAGGCGCTGGCCGAGGTGATCGGATCATCACCCCGGGCGACCGAGGTGTTGAACAAAAAGCGCGCACTCACCCTGGATATGGTCTTCAAACTGAACAAGGAATGGAAAATTCCCGCCGAAGTCCTCGTGCAACCCTATCACCTTGCAAATGACAGGGGCCGCAGGCGCGCCTAACATGCACCGATTCTCCTAAGCCGCGCGTTTGGGTTCCACCGCGAACGGGCTGAGGCCGAGCCAGGTCTGCATCTTCCTGCCGATGGCCTGGTCGCCGGTCAGGGCAACCCTGGCGCCGGCCTTCTCGACGGTCAGCACTCCCATCCAGATCGCCGTCATCGTGTGCAGGTCGGTCGAGACGTAGAGATCGACATCGAAGCCCGGATCGTACCAGCACAGATCGACCTCGCCGTGCTTCTCGACGATCAGCCACCAGGACCGTTTGGACGCCGGGAGATCCTGATACAGGAATTGTATCACCGTGCGCCCTTCAGGCAGCGGCGAGGGGTTTAGATTGCGCCGCATGTCCCACATCAGCAACGACGGATCGAGGTTCTTCAGCGACAGCCGGGACTCGACCCATTTCTGCCCCCAGAAGCCCATTGCCTCGACGACAGGACGCAAATCCCGGCCGGCTTCCGTCAGCCGATATTCGAAGATGCCTTTTTCGCCCGGCACTTCCTTGCGCTCGACGATCCCGGCGATCTCAAGTTCCTTCAGCCGTTGCGACAGAAGGGTCGGCGACATTTTGGGGACGCCGCGGCGAAGATCGTTGAAGCGGGTCGAGCCGGCCACCAGTTCACGCATCAGCACCATGGTCCAGCGGGTGCACAGCACCTCAGCGGCCATCGATAGCGGGCAGAATTGTTTGTATCCGTGCTGGCTCATGATTGGTGCCTCTCCCTCAAACCTGACCGAATATTAGGCCTTCATGAATGAAGCGGCCAGTACGGAAACTGTACTGCCCCGGTACAGATCGCGGACTGGTTGGCGAGGGTCCTGCCATGCGAGCCTTTTGGCCGGTTGCACGGGATACGCCTGTGCACCGCAACCAGGAGACCACCATGACCGCCTACGTTATCGCAGACATCAAGATAAACGACCCGCAGTGGGTGCCGGCTTACGCCGCCTCGGTGCACGATCTCGTCCACAAGCATGGCGGCAGATATCTGTCGCGCAGCGGCAATGTGAAAACGCTTGAAGGCAAGCCGCTCGATACCACGCTGATCGCGCTGATGGCGTTCCCGTCGGAAGCGGCGGCGCGCGCCTTCACCACCGATCCTGCCTACGCGCCCTTCGTCTCGGCCCGTCAGGACGGCAGCGACAGCCGTTTCCAGATGATCGACAACACCGATCTGGCCGGAACGATCCCGTATCTGCCGAAGGGATGATCCTTTTCGGTAGCCGTTACATCAATTTCGGGATCTCCAAGCAACAACAGCCACAGCGCTTGCCTGCCGGGCCTCCGTATTTTCGGCGGCCGGCCAGCTGTGCTTTTTCAAGAAGAATGGAATGAAGATGATATCAAACTTTCGCAGCGGACTTCTTATGGCGGGGACCATGCTGGCAATCTGCACCACCCTCGCGCAGGCGCATCAGGAGCCGGCTGAAGCTGCCTCCGGCCCCAACCCGCTGGCCGACAAGGTGCGGGCTGTCAACAGCCGGTTTGTCGACGTCAAGGCAGCGGTATCAGAGGGCTATGCGCCTATTCCTTGTGCCAGCGGCATCACCGGCGGCGCCATGGGCATCCACTATGTCAACGGCCAGTATCTGAAGGACGACAAGATCGACATCGCCCGTCCCGAAGCTGTGATGTACGAGCCGATGGCCGATGGCACGCTGAAGCTGGTGGCGGTCGAGTACATCACTTCGAAAGGACCGGCATCGTTGGACGGCCAGCTGTTCAACTTCAACAGCGCCCCCAACCGCTATGGCCTGGGTGAATTCTACGAGCTGCATGTCTGGGCCTGGAAAGGGAACCCGACAGGCACGTTCGCCGACATGAATCCGAAAGTGTCATGCGAGCACGCAATGGCGCCGAGCCAATAAGCAATGAGGCCAGGCGGCATTGACGCCGCCTGGCCCGAACGATCGTTTTGCCTGATCGCCTCAGGCGGTCTTGATCAGACCGAGCTGGGTGAGGGCGGCGACGCCGTCATCGAGGCCGATTTCCTCGACGATCCTGCCGTCAACCACCTTCAGCACCGTGGTGCCGGTGAAGCGCATGGTGCGGCCGGTGGCGGCCGGCAGCGAACCGACGAGGAAGTCGCCGAAGGCTGGGCCGGTATGCGTGCCGCCGCCCTCCCACTGGCCGACGACATAGTCGCCCTCGGCAATCAGGTCGGCGGTGGCCCAGAAGTTGAGGTCCGGGAAGGCGGCGCGGAAGTCGGTCATGAAGGCCTTGATGTCGTCGCGGCCGCGGCGCGGCTCGTGCAGCGAATATTTCAGCAGCATGTCGGGTGCCGCGATCTCGTCGACGACCGACAGATCGCAACGTTCACCCCAGAAGTGGGTGAACCATCTGACGACGACGGCCTTGTTGTCTTCTTGCTTGGTCATTGGAAGGTCCTTGTTGTTGTCGTGCATGGGATCATCGGCGCCGCCGATGATCCAGGGGTCACCGGCTTGCGCCGCTGACCTGGGCAGCAGTAGGACGATCCGCCAGACACAAAACTCCGGTTCCTGCCGGCCAATCGAAAAGGCGGGTCCGGCGCCGGGCAGGGCCGCCTGGGCCGGAACCCGTTCCGCTGAGCCCAAGCATGGCTGCCCCGCCTCAGCTAGACCCTGGAAATCGGATGGCCACGGGAGAAGGCGATGGCAATGAAGAAGACCTATGAAAAGCCGAGGCTCGAGAAGCGCGAAAGACTGTCCGGCGTGACGGCGGGCAATGTCGTGTCGTCGACCTGGGGAAATTGACGGCTGCCTGGAGTAGTTCGGTACGGCCTTGATGAACAGGGGCTCCCAATCAGACGTCGAAACTCCGCCCGCGCGGTAACTGTTTCTTCTCTGGTTTTGCCGCAGATTGCGCCGCGGTGGAGCAGGCGAAGCAGACGATGGCGCGTCAGGATAAGAAAAGTCGCAATGGAACGTTCTGGGCAAAAGCCCTGGAGCGCGCGCATCTTGGCGTCTGGGACTGGGATCTTGTGACCGGCGACTGCTTTTATTCCGCGACCTGGGCGCGGATGCTAGGCTACGATGAGAGCGAACTGGCCAACACCAGCGACCTTTGGCTGCAACTGACCCATCCCGACGACCGCGAGCGGGCGCTGGCCAGCGGCGACCGCCACATTGCCGGCCTGACCGACGCCATCGAGACCGAATTGCGGCTGAAGCACAAGCAGGGACATTGGGTGTGGGTGCTCGATCGCGGCGGCGTCGTCGAGCGCGACGCGATGGGAAAGCCGCTCAGGCTGATGGGTGTGCAGACCGACATCTCCAAGCAGAAGGCCGCCGAGGCCGAACTCGAGCAGGTCAATGTGCGCTTCCGCCTGGCGCTCGCCGCCAGCGGCACCGGCATCTGGCACCACGACCTCGCGGGCGGCAAAAGTTATTGGGACGAACGCACCAGGGAGATTTTCGGGCTCGTCTCCGACACCGCCGAAGTCGAGCGCGACCACTGGTTCGGCTATCTGCATCCGGACGACAAGGAGGCCGCGTCGCGCGCGCATCTGGTGCCGCTCGAAACGGACAAGGTCACCGCCGTGCAATACCGCATCGTGCGGCGCGACGGAGAGGTCCGGCACATAGAATCCCTGCTGCGTTTCATCGCCGACCCGCAAATCCGGGACCGCCGGCTGGCGGGGCAGATCCTGGGCACGGTGCGCGATATCACCGAAGACAAGCAGCGCGAGCAGGAGCTTGCCTATGCGGCCCGCCATGACGCGCTCACCGGTCTCTTGAACCGCGCCGCGTTCGACCGGCTGCTGGCCGATCATATCGCGGCCGCGCGGTTGCTGCCGCTTTCCGTGTTCTATGTCGATCTCGACTACTTCAAGGCGCTCAACGATTTTGCCGGCCACGCGGCCGGCGACCTGGCACTGAAAAGCGTTGCGCAAGGCATTCTGGGCTGCCTTCCCGCGACGGCGCATGCCGCGCGCCTGGGCGGTGACGAGTTCGCGCTGCTGATGCCCAATTGCGATGCGGCGCAGGCCGGGCGGCTGGCCGACGCGGTACTTGCCGCGGTTCGCGATGCCGAACTTGGATCGACGGCCACGTCGCGCAAGCTGGCGGCCTCGATCGGTATCGCTTTCGTCGATGACGCCGACACGACGGTGGCCGACGCGCTGGCCTGTGCCGACGACGCCTGCTACGCGGCCAAGGCCGCCGGGCGAAACCGATTTGCCGTCTTCTCCACCGATACGGCATCGGGTTCGGGTGGCCTCAACGCGGCGCGCATCGTCGCCGATACGGTCGATGCCATGGAAGACGGCAGGCTGAAGCTGTTTGGCCAGGAAATCCATCTTCTGGGCCGCCCCTGGCAGGAAAGCCGCCATGTCGAAGTCTTGGCCAGGCTCGCCGCACGCAACGGCCGGCTGGTGCCACCCGGGGAGTTCATTCCGGTGGCCGAGCGGTTCGGCATCGCGTCGCGGCTCGATCGCTGGATCATCCGCACCGCGCTGTCGCGGCATGGTGCCGCCTTGCGTTCGGGGGCGCTGACGCTTGGCTTCAATCTGTCGGCGCAGACGCTGAGCGATCCGCAGCTTTGGGACTTCGTCGACAGCGTCATAGAAGAAACCGGGGCGCCGCATTCGGGCATCGGCTTCGAGATCACCGAAACCGCCGCCGTCACCAATTTCGATGCCGCCGAACAGTTCGTGCGCAAGGCGCGCGAGCGGCGTTGCCGGGTCGGCCTCGATGATTTCGGAGCCGGCATGAGCTCGTTCGAATATCTCCGGCGGTTCCCCGTCGATACGATCAAGATCGACGGTTCCTTCATCGAGCACATCACGCAAAGCCGCTTCGACCGCGAGATCGTGCTGGCCATCACCAGCATTGCCCGTAGCCTCGGCTGCGACGTGGTCGGTGAGAAGATCGAACGGCAGGACACGCTGGCCATGTTGAGCGACATGGGGGTCGCCTTCGGCCAGGGATTTTTGCTGCACCGGCCGGAGCCACTCGAGCGAATTGTCGCGCGCGCAACCAAGGGAGCGACGGCCCGCAAGGCATCGTGATCCGGGTGCGGCGAGTTTCAGGCCAGACCGGACTGGCCTGAAACTCGACACTTTCTATCCGGTTCGCCGCGCCGTCGATTGCGGAAACTCCAGCACTCCAGCCTCGGGTCGCCTGTGCTGCGCCTCCGTCACCGCTTCGATCAACAGATCGAGCGCGTCACAGGCGGCACGGCTCGTCTCGTCATTGCCCTGCAGATAATGATAGGCGCGTTCGAGGTGGATGCGGGCGGCTGAAAAATCGCTGGTCAATGGTCCCTCCATGATCCCGCCCTGAAAAGAGCTTGCCGGAGACGAGGGAACGCCGGGTAAATATCCACAAGCGGCTTTTATTCAAATGCCGCCGAATGTTGTGAGCAGGCGCGCGGCGTTGAAGCTGCCGATCTCCCCTACGAGGGGGGAGATTGGCAGTTTCAACGCCGCACAGCTACACTGCGGCCCCTTGCGCAAGGTGACATCGATGATCGTCCAGGCCTGCATCAACGGCGCGCGTCCGCGCGATTTCCACCCGAAGCTGCCGCTGACTGCCGAGGCAATGGCCAGCGATGCGGCAGCCTGCGTCGCCGCTGGAGCGGCCGAACTGCATATCCATCCGCGCGGCACCGACGGACGCGAAAGCCTGGCAGCCGTCGACGTCACGGTGCTGGCGGTGCGCCGGACCTGCCCGGGAACACTGGTTGGCGTGTCGACCGGCGCCTGGATCGAGAACGACGTCGAGCGGACCCGCGCGGCGATCGCCGGCTGGCGAGACCTGCCTGACTATGCTTCGGTCAACCTGTCCGAACCGGAAGCGCCCGCCGTGATGGAGTTGCTGCGCCAGCGTGGTGTAGGCATCGAGACGGGGCTTGCCGTCGTCGCCGATGCCGAGCGCTTCGTAGCGCTTCCCGGCCACAACCAGGTGCTGCGCAATCTGATCGAGATCGACATCCCCGATCTGTCCGCTGCACTCGATGAAGCGCATGGCATCGCCGCCGTACTCGAGCGCGCCGGGGTACGGCAGCCGATCCTGCTGCATGGCGTCGACACGACTGTCTGGCCCCTCGTCGAGCTTGCGCATCGCCAGCGCTGGTCGACACGGGTCGGTCTGGAAGACGGCAAGACGCTCGCCGATGGCAAGACAGCCAAGGACAATGCGGAAATCGTCGCTGCCGCCGTGGCGATCTTTCGCGGTGCGCCCGTCGTTGCCTCATAGGCAAGCGGCTTGACGTCTCCGTGCGTGCGAAGGTCTCACGACAAAGGTCGTCGCTCTCCGGCATCCAGCAACCATTGCCGCACGGCTTGCGTCGGCTCGGGGTGGCGCTGTTTTCTCGGCATCACGACATAAAAATCCTGCGTGCCGCGCATTTCGCCGCTGACGGGCTGAACCAGACGGCCGGCGGCGAGGTCGGCGGCGACGAGAAAGCGGCTGGCCAGCGCAATGCCCTGGCCGGCCACCGCCGCGTCGATGGCGAGGCCGGTCTGGTTGAAGCGCATGCGTTTGAGTTCGGTCGTCATCTTCAGGCCGACGGCCTTTTCCATGAATTCCGGCCACAGATTGTGGGCATCGTGCAGCAGTACGTGGTGCTGGATTTCGGAGGCCGCGATCTCGATCGCGCCGGCCGGCAGCAGGGCCGGGCTGCACACGGCGACGATCTGCTGGGGAAACAGCAGGTCGACGACCAGCCCGGCGCCGAAGGGTGGGCGGCCCTGCCTGACCGCGATGTCGACGCCATCGGCCTGGAAGCTCGACAGGCTTTCGCTGGCCAGTACGCGCAGGTCGACCAGCGGGTGGTGCGCGACGAAGTCGTGCAGTCTCGGGATAAGCCATTTGGTGGCGAAGCTCGGCGTCACGCTGATCGTCAGCCGCGCCGGCTCGGGACGAAGCAGCAGCGTCGCCTCCGAGATCAGGTCGAAGGCGCGGCGGATGTTGGGGACATAGGCGCGGCCCTCATCGGTCAGCGCCAGGCCGCGCGGCAGCCGCTCGAACAGCTTCGTGCCGAGATCGGCCTCCAGCCCGCGAATGTGCTGGGCGACCGCCCCTTGCGTGACGTTGAGCTCTTCGGCCGCGATGCGGAAGTTGAGATGACGCGCCGAGGCTTCGAAGGCGCGCAGCGCATTCAACGGCGGCAAGCTGAGGAAGGTTTCGGGCATGCAGTAGTTTTTCTACAGGTTGATTTCAGGCATTCTGGTTCGAACCGACGGGGAAAACCAGCTATATCGACGCTCAACTCCCGAAAACACCGCTTGCGGTGCCCGCAAACCCTGAGAGGAAAATCCGATGAGTGTAGAAAAAGTAGCTGTGGTGGTGGCCGGCGGCAGCGGCATGGGGGCGGCGGCGGCCAAGCGGCTGGCGGCGGACGGCTTCAAGATTGCCATTCTTTCCTCTTCGGGCAAGGGCGAGGCGCTGGCCAAGGAGCTTGGCGGGCTCGGCGTCACCGGCTCCAACCAGTCGAACGACGATCTGCAGCGCCTCGTCGACCTGACGCTGGAGCGCTATGGCCGCATCGACGTGCTGGTCAACAGCGGCGGCCACGGGCCGCGTGCGCCGATCCTCGAGATCACCGACGAGCAATGGCACACCGGCATGGACGTCTACCTCCTCAACGTCATCCGGCCGGTGCGCATCGTGGCGCCGCAGATGGTCAAGCAGAAGGGTGGGGCCATCATCAACATCTCGACGGCCTGGGTGGTCGAGCCGAGCCCGATGTTCCCGACGTCCGCCGTGTTCCGCGCCGGCGTTGCCGCCTACACCAAGATCTTCGCCAACACCTATGCCGCCGACAATGTGCGCATGAACAATGTGCTGCCCGGCTGGATCGACAGCCTGCCGGCCACCGAAGAACGCCGCGACAGCGTGCCGATGCAGCGCTACGGCACTTCGGAAGAGGTCGCCGCGACCATCGCCTTCCTGGCGTCGGAGGGCGCCGGCTACATCACCGGCCAGAACATCCGGGTCGACGGCGGCATTATACGCGCTATTTGAGGGCGTCGGCCGGGAGGGGATTCCGGCATCTCACCCCAAGGAGCAAATAATGCGGCTTTTGATACTCGGCACCGGCTGGATGGCGCAGGAACATGCCCGGCGCTTCAGCGCCATCGAGGGCGTCGACATTGTCGGCGCAGTCGATGTCGATCCGGCGCGGGTTGGCGAGTTCGCCGACAGCTTTGACATTCCCAACCGCTTTACCGGGCTGGAGGAGGCGCTGGCATGGGGCGAGTTCGACGCGGTGGCCAATGTCACGCCCGACCGCATCCACCACCCGACCACCATGGCGCTGATCGCCGCCGGCAAGCCGGTGCTGTGCGAAAAGCCGCTGGCCGAAAACTTCGGCAAGGCGACCGAGATGGCCGATGCCGCCGAGGCCGCCGGCATCGTCAACATGGTGAACCTCACCTATCGCAATGTGGCCGCGCTGCAGAAAGCGCGCCAGATGGTGCAAGCGGGCGAGATCGGCACGGTCAGGCATGTCGAGGCGTCCTACCTGCAAAGCTGGCTGGTGTCGAAATTCTGGGGCGACTGGCGCACCGATCCGAAATGGCTGTGGCGGCTGTCGCGCGGCCACGGTTCCAATGGCGTGCTCGGCGATGTCGGCATCCACATCCTCGATTTCGCCAGCTATGGCGCAGCCGTCGACATCGACCATGTCTTCTGCCGGCTGCGCGCCTTCGACAAGGCGCCCGGCAACCGCATCGGCGACTACGGACTCGACGCCAATGACAGCTTCGCCATGACGCTGGATTTTTCCAACGGCGCCTTCGGCGTGGTGCATGCCAGCCGCTGGGCAACAGGCCATCTCAACGAACTGCGTCTGCGCATCTATGGCGAGAAGGGCGGCATCGAAGTGGTGCACAATCTCGACGGTTCGACGCTCAAGGCATGCGTGGGGGAGAATGTCGAGAACGCCATATGGGAAGAGCTCGACCCCGGCACGGTGGAGACCAACTACCAGCGTTTCACTGACGCGGTGCGCACGGGCGTGCAGGCCGAACCGTCCTTCCGCCATGCGGCCGAATTGCAGAAGGTGCTGGATCTGGCCGTGGTGTCGGACGAGAAGCGGGCCGAGCTGAGAGCGAACGCGGAAACGCGGTGAGGGCTCGCACCTCGCGCCCATACCGCAGTAGCTGGAAGGGGCCGAGTTCTGTCAGACTCCCCTCTGGCCTGCCGGCCATCTCCCTCGCAAGGGGGGAGATCGGCAGCTTCAATTGCTGCGCCTGGTAAGTCATCAGTGCCCGCCTCCTGATCCGTGTCAGGTGGCTTCAGGGGCCGGTCACGAGCGAAAAAACCAGTTTCTGCAAATTGCCGCCATTGCCGAATTCTATACGGTCGAAGTCGCGGCTTGCCTGCACCCGCGCCTTCGAGATCGCGTCGAGCCGCTTGACCACCTCGGCCCTGGTCTTGCTGCATTTGGGATCGTCGGCGACGGTCAGGCCGTCCGTCGCGGCTTGGATGTCGTGGACCATCTGGACCATGCTGGCGCCATGCACCTTCTCATGGGCGGCGACGCCGGCGATGAAGGTGTCCCAGTTCTTCTGGACGGCGGGCGGGAGGGAGCGGGAGGGTTTCGGCAAAGTGTAGGTGACGATCAGCTTCGGCCGCCCGGCCGTCAGCACGCAGTCCTTGCCGCTGGGCTTGTAATCCCTTAGCCCCCAGGTCAGTTTGAAATTGGTGTAGGCGATGGCGCGGGCAATGCCGAGCTTTGGCCCTTTCTCGCCGATCGAGCGGTAGAGTTCGGCGCCGGACTGGCCCGAGATCGCGTAGGGCTCGATCTTCTCGACCGGCTTCCACTCGGCATGAGCGGTGAGCGGCAAGGCCAGCAGGGCGGCAAAGGACAGACACAGGCGAATGCAGGCTCTCAATCCAACTCTCCGCGAAACAGGACCGGCTGCCGCAAGGGGCAATGCCATCGGATCGCTTTTTCCTATATGCTTGCGACGGGCGCTGCAAATGCCCTGAAGGCAGTTGGGGGAGCCATGAGAGTTGCACATCTCGTCGTCGCCGGTGCGGTAGCGGTCCTGCAGGCCGCGCAACCGGCGTTTGCCGCGTCGTGCGGCGGCTGGAGCGCCAGGATGGAGGAAGACGAGGGCGGCAGCGTGCTGACGGCCTCGGTCTGCGGCGGGCCGAAAGGCGATGCGTATCTGATGCTGACCTGTTTCGACACGCCGGTGCTGAGCTACGATCTCGGCGCCAACGGCCGGCAATTGGAGCCTGGCATCAGCGGTTCGTTCGCGTTCAAGGCCGACGGCAAGACGGTAACTAAGGCGCTGCAGCTGGAGGCCATGTACAACTACTTCGTGGTCAACCTGGCGAAAGCCGATCCGCTGCTCGACCTGTTGCGCGGCAAGGGCGATGTGTCGGTCAGTTCAGCCAAATATGGCGAGATCAGCTTTCCGCTGAAGGGTTCAAGCGCGGCCATCGGCAAGGTGCTGGCGCAGTGCGGCAAGGCCCAGCCCGCCGATGGGGATTGAGGACTTCGTCATCCGAAGGCCTCCGAGACGGAGCTGCGCTCCTGCTTCGCCCTAGGATTGTTTGAGCAGGATCAGGTAGTTTGGCGGCCGGGACTGCGGCCCATCACCCCACCCAGTCGTACCGTCGCGGCCATCAGTTCCTCGTCCGAAAACCCGGAAAAACCCAGCACCAGGCCTTGCCGGGACGCCCCGCCGATGAACATCGAGGACAAGGCCCTGGCGCCGACACCTGCCGCCTTCGCCGCCTCGACGATCGCCGTGTCCGGCCCGGCGTGCTTCAGCGTCGCCATCAAGTGCAGCCCCTGTTCGGGCACGGTTACCTCGAGGGCATCGCCGCAATGCGTCTCGAGGCCGGCGACCAGCACGTCGCGCGCGGCTTGCACCCGGCGGCGCACGCGCCTGAGATGCGCGGCGAAATGGCCCTCGTTCAACAGGTCGGTCAGCGCGCCTTCGGCCAGCGTCGAGGGGAAGCGGTCGGAGCGCGCCCTGACCGCCATCACGGCATCGAGCAGCGCTTCGGGCACCACGACATAGCCGATGCGCAGGCCGGGGAAGAGGATTTTCGAGAAGGTGCCGAGATAGGCGACACGGCCCGAGCCGTCCATGCCCTGCAGCGAGGTCAGCGGCGGGCCGGCATAGCGGAACTCGCTGTCGTAATCGTCCTCGATGATCCAGGCATCGTTGCGCCGCGCCCAGTCGAGCAAAGCGAGACGGCGGCGCATCGTCATCGTCACGCCGAGCGGATATTGATGCGAGGGCGTGACATAGGCCGCGCGCGCCTTGGAGCACAGGCTTTCGCCGATCTCGGGATCGAGCCCTTCCGCGTCGACGGGTACGCCAAAAACCGTGGCCCCGCTGCCGGCCAGCACGGCGTGCGCCATGGGATAGCAGGGGTTTTCGATCCAGACGGCATCGCCGGGACGAAGTGCTGCACGCACCAGGAGATCGAGCCCCTGCTGCGTGCCCGACGTCAGCACGATCTGGCCGGCGTCGCAGCGCACGCCGCGTGCGGTCCTGAGATAGGTGGCAATTGCCGTGCGCAGCGGCAGGCCGCCGCGCGGGTCGCCATAGCGGAAATGCTCCGGTCCGGGGCGGGTGAGGTGGCGCGACAGAAGGATGCGAAACATATCAAGCGTGCGCGGATCGGAGACCGCAACGCCAAGGCCGCAAGGTAGCGACGCCGCGACGTCGATCTCCGCTGGACGCGGCTTGATCAGCGTCAGCGGCAGATGCGGCACATCAGGCGCGACGAAGGTGCCGGCGCCGACCTTGGCGACCGCAAACCCCTCCGAGATCAGCATTTCGAAACAGGCAACCGCCGCCGAACGCGACAGGCCGAAGCGCTGTGCGAGATCCCGGGTGGTCGGGAGTTTCGCCCCGGTGGCCAGCGCGCCGGTCTCGATCAGCCGCCTGAGCGCCGCATAAAGCTCGCGGCTGCGCGGGCCGTCGCCCGGCAGGACCGGGATCAGCGCCGACCAATCCGGAAAATTGGTCCGGTTTTTCTTCATGGGATTGGTTCTTTTATCGACCAATGTCATGGCGCATGGTTGGCAGACGACAACCAAGGATGCAAGCCGTGAACGACACGCCAGCCAGTTTTCCGACCACCAGCCGCAACCGCGTCAAGCGCCTGCACGAGCGCGGCAGCTACGACCATGCGGCAGTCTTCGCGGTGCTGGATGCCGGGCTGCTGTGCCATGTCGCCTATACGTTCGATGGCCAGCCCTATTGCACGCCGACCATCCACTGGCGCGAGGACGACATGCTGTACTGGCACGGCTCGTCGGCCAGCCGCATGCTGCGCAATCTGCGCGGCGGCACGCCGGCCTGTCTCACGGTGTCGCATCTCGACGGGCTGGTGCTGGCGCGCTCGGGCTTCAACCATTCGGCCAACTACCGCTCGGCGATGTGTTTCGGCACGGCGCGAATCGTCGACGAGCCGCAGGAGAAACTGAAGGCGCTGGCCGGCGTCGTCGACCGTTTCTATCCCGGCCGGAGCGAGACCCTGAGGCCGATCTCGGCGCAGGAGGCCAAGGCGACGACGGTGATCGGCATGCGTATTGAAGAGGCATCGGCGAAGGTACGCGCCAAGGGCGTCGGCGACGACGAGGAGGATTACGGGCATCCGGTTTGGGCCGGCGTCATCCCGGTGCGGATGGTGGTCGGCGCCGCCGAGCCGTGTCCGAGGCTGATGCCTGACATGGAGCGGCCGCGGAACCTGGCTGGATATGCCGAGGGCGCGCGGCTCGATGAGGCGCTGACGCAGGCGCAGCGGGTTTATGAGGGCGAAGTTTAGCCCGCGCCTAGTGGGAACGTATTCAAATCTTGCCGCTGCCGCCGCCTCGCGATATCTCGACACCATGATCACCTTCCGCCGTGCGCAGGCCTCCGACCTGCCTGATATCGTGGCCATGCTGGCCGACGATCCGCTTGGCGCCGGCCGCGAGGACGCTTCCTTGCCGCTGGCGCAAGGTTATGTCGACGCTTTCAACGCCATCGACGCCGATCCCAATCAGCTGCTGGCGGTGGCCGTGGATGGCGGCGAGGTGGTCGGCACCTTGCAGGTAACTTTCCTTGCCGGGCTCTCGCGCAAGGGCGCGTGGCGCGGCCAGATCGAGGCGGTTCGGGTCGCCGGCCACAGGCGCTCGGACGGCATCGGCAGGCAGATGATCGAATGGGCGATCGACGCGTGCCGCGCGCGCGGCTGCGGCCTCGTTCAACTGACCACCGACAAAGGGCGGGCGGACGCGCATCGTTTTTACGAAAGCCTCGGCTTCACCGGCAGCCATCTCGGCTACAAGAAGAGCCTTTAGGCGGTCGGAAAACGCTGCAACACTTTTGTGGAACTGCTCGCGGCGTTCGAGCAGTGCGCCAGTGCTGGCGCATTCGGGAAACCGTTCAGGCACACTTCAATTCGCGGCCAAGAGGGGATATAGGTCAGTCAAGTTGACCTATATTGCAGCGTCGGGGAGGCGTGCCGTGACCCTTATGAACCTGTTGGCTTCGCGCTCGTCGCGCATGAAAGCGTCCGAAATCCGCGAGCTGCTGAAGCTGCTCGACCAGCCGGACATCATCTCGTTTGCCGGCGGTATTCCCGATCCGGCGCTGTTCCCGGCCGAGGCGATCCGCGACGCCTATGCCGATGTGCTGGGTGGCGCCGAGGCGGGCGCGGCGCTGCAGTACCAGGTCTCGGAAGGCTATCTGCCTTTGCGGCGCTGGCTCGCCGGGCAGATGGGCAAGCTCGGCGTCGCCTGCGACGAGGCCAACATCTTCATCACCTCCGGCTCGCAGCAGGCGCTGGATTATCTCGGCAAGCTGTTCCTGTCGCCGGGCGACACCGCGCTGGTGACGTGGCCGACCTATCTCGGCGCGCTGCAGGCTTTCAACGCCTATGAGCCGCGCTACGACCGGCTGACCCCGGCCGGCGGCAACATGACGCCCGATGCCTATCGCGCGGCGGCGGCCGCCAATGGCGGCAAGGCCAAATTCGCCTATCTGGTGCCGGATTTCGCCAACCCGACCGGCAACACGCTGAACCGTGAGCAGCGCGAGGCGGTGCTCGACCTTGCCGGCGAACTCGACATCGCCGTCATCGAGGATGCCGCTTACCGCGCGCTGCGCTATGACGGCGAGGGCGAGCCGCCGATCCTGGCGCTCGATTGTGCCCGGTCCGGCGGCATCGACAAGGCGCGCACGCTCTATTGCGGCTCGTTCTCGAAGATCCTGTCGCCGGGCATGCGGGTCGGCTGGGTGTGCGCGCCGCGCCACATTGTCGAGAAGCTGGTGCTGATGAAGCAGGCTTCGGACCTGCACAGCCCGTCGATCAACCAGGTGGTGATGCATCGCGTCGCCGAAGCCGTGTTCGAAGGCCAGGTGGAAAAACTCATCGACGCCTATCGCGAGCGCCGCGACGGGCTGCTCTCGGCACTGGAAGCCCACATGCCCGAAGGCGTGACCTGGAGCCGCCCGGAAGGCGGCATGTTCGTCTGGGTGACACTGCCGGAAGGGGCCGACGCCACCGAGCTTCTGGCTCGGTCGGTGAAGGAAGCGCGGGTCGCCTTCGTGCCGGGCAACGCCTTTTATGCCGATGGCACCGGGCGCAACACACTGCGGCTGTCCTTCACGCTCGCCGACCGGCGCGCGGTGAGCGAAGGCATTCCAAGGCTAGCCGCCATCCTGAAGGGATAGGCCGGCGCTGGAAGCCGGCTTTTCCTCCGCCGTTACAGTCACCAGCCGCTCAAGCTTTGAAAGCCTGGTGCGAGCGAGCTTGCGGACCGGCCTTTCGAAACCTTCTTCGCCGTTTTCGACGACGAAGACCAAGGTCATGAAATCGAGCATGAATTCGTCGATGGCTGCCGCGACCTCGCGCGACCTGCCCTTGAACCGGCGCAGCAGAGCGGTTGCTTCCTCGATATCGTCGACACCGGCGCTGTCGACCAGCGCTTCGAGCCTCTGAAAACAATCCAATCGCAATTCCTCCCACCGCGCCACCAAACCCGGTTGCGAGCGGAAGGTTCCAAACTGTGAGTGGTCTCGCGAAGAAATCGCCTCCACTGCTTGAATTCCGCGGACGGGCCATCGGCAATTTTTTTGTTCGGGTGGAACCTCCGCGGCCAACAAAGGTTCTTACCAGGTCTGATCCCCCCTCAGACCCCTGAAGGCTAGACATGCTTTCCAAAGGCCCGCCGGATCCCCTCCCGGTGGGCCCTTTGTCTGCTGGGAAGTATCCGCATTGACGACGCCCTATCCCAACCTAAATTCGAACCCACACGAGGAGGCGTTTTCATGGAAACCCAGGAATTGCATCGCGGCCGGCTCATCGACCACATCCAACTGGTGGTCAGAAACCTCGCGGCCAGCCGGCGTTTCTACGAGGCGGTCCTGCAGGCGCTCGATGTCCCGATCGGCGGTAGCGGCGCCGACTTTTTCTGGGCCGACGAGCTGTTTGTCTCCACTGCCGACAGCCGGGCCGCACAGGGAAAACTCACCGGCCGCCATCACCTGGCTTTCCAGGCAAGGGACCACGCCATGGTCGACGGCTTCTACAAGGCCGGGCTGGCGGCCGGCGGCACGGACAATGGCGCGCCGGGCGAACGGCCCTATCACCCCGGCTATTACGCCGCCTTCCTGCTCGATCCGGACGGCAACAACATCGAGGCCGTCCATCACGGCCCGCATCGTCGCAGCGCCGCTTCGGTGAAGATCACCTTCTAAGCTGCCGATATTCAGCCGGCCGGGATCGCGGACGCATGGGCGATGCTGGAGAGAGGCTGCCTTGCGTTGCCAGATCGGTGGCCCCGATGCTAACCGTGCAAATGGCGGGCGGGAATCGGTCCCGAAGCAACGTCCGCCACAAATTTTCAATAAAACTCCCCTTACCCCCGTGGAGATATTTTTTTTATGCAAAACCCAGCAAGGGCGATCTGTGCCGCCACGCTTCTATTTGCAATCGGGGCCGTTGGCCTCACAAGTATATCATCTTTTGCTTATATTTCATCGGCGCAGGCCCAGGAGGAATATCTTCCGACCGAGAAGGATTTTGTCGGCAAATGGAAACTCAACGGCGGAGCCATCCGGCCGCCGCGCGATATGAAGGATGCGCCGACACCGGAACAGGAAGCGGCCGCCAGTGAGTTCCAGCAGACGGTGACCGCGTTTTACGGGGCGTTCGATTATCTGGAGATCACGGCGGACGGCCGCTACAATTTTCACCAGCCCGGGGATCCGACGTCGGGGCCTTGCGTCTGGTGCGGAACCTGGTCGTTCAGCAAGAGTTCGGCGTGGCTCGAGCTGGATACGGCGCCCCGGCTGGATATCTACGCCAAGGACGGCGACATGCAGATGACCTACACTGTCGAACCCTACGAAAAATCGAAATATGCGTGGCTGGTTTTCGGCTGGGCGAAGGCCGAGTAGGCGGCGCGCAGCATTCACCACGTTCGTCATCCTCGGGTCTCCGCGACGGAGCTTCGCTCCTGCTCCGCCTGTGGATGACGAAGGCGGGAGAGGCTTCCGCTAACCCCGGAGTCAGCGATGGTTGACCGAAACGGAAGATGACATCTTCTGGGTCGCGCCACTGAATGTCACGGCTTTTCATCCATCTCGTATCCTCGTATACGAGATGGAACCAGCCGACCGAGGAGACCGCATGAGCCCGCCGCCTGAAACCGTGCCGTTTTTCAGCCAGTGGGAAACGCCTGACATGACGCTGGACGTGCTCGCCGACGGCGCGGATGTTGCGCTCAGGCGCGATCCGCTGTGGAGGCGATCCGGGGCGGAGACCCTCGACGAATACGCAATCTGGGCCGCCAACATCTGCGGCATGGCCTGCCTCAAGATGATCCTGGCCAGCCGCGGCGAGATCGTGCCGACGATCGAACTTGCCAGGCGCTGCACCTTATATGGCGGCTATGTCGTCAATGAGGGATCGATCAAGGGGCTGATCTACGCGCCCTTCGTCAGCTTCGTGAAGGAAGCCTTCGGCCTGCGCGCCGAGGTGATGACCAATGTCGCCACATCAGACATTCCGGCGATCATGCAGCGGACGCGCTTCTTCATCGCGTCGGTCAGCAGCTCGATCCGCTGGCCCGAGCGAGAGCCGCCCTCGAAGGGCGGCCATCTGGTGCTGATCACCGCGGCATCCGACGAAGGTTTCCGCTTTCACAACCCGTCCGGCCATGAGCCCGCCACACAGGCAGACGCAGTGTTGTCACCGGCCGATTTCGACCGCTTCTTTGCCAATCGCGGCATTGCCGTCGCCATTTGATTTTTTGACAGTCGAGGGATTTCGATGACCGACAAGACAAGAGTGGCCATCCTCTATGGCGGGCGTTCGGCCGAGCACGACGTGTCGCGCCTTTCGGCCGCCAATGTGCTGAAGGCGATCGACCGCACGCGCTACGATATCGTGCCGATCGCCATTTCGCGAGGCGGCAGGTGGCTGCTGCAACAACTCGATCGCGCCGCGGCGATCGGCGATGAGGCGGCAGGGGCGCCGGCCTCCGAAGACGGCCCGGAGGTTGCTTTGTTGCCCGGAGGCAAGGGCCGGCTGGTTGCGGTGTCGCGGGATGGTACGCAGCCTGAGCTGCCCCCCATCGACGTCGTGTTCCCGGTGCTGCACGGGCCGTTCGGCGAGGACGGCTCGGTGCAGGGCTATGCCGAGGTCGCCGATGTCGCCTATGTCGGCTGCGGCATTCTCGCCTCGGCCGCCGCCATGGACAAGGACGTCGCCAAGCGGCTGATGCGCGAGGCGGGACTGGCGGTTGCCCGCTCCGTCACCGTGCATCGAAACGGCAAGCATTCCTTCCAGGAGATTGCCGGGACGCTCGGCCTGCCTTTCTTCGCCAAGCCGGCGCGCCAGGGCTCGTCCTTCGGGGTCAGCAAGGTGAATGACAGGGACGGCTTCGAGCAGGCCATCGACACGGCTTTCCGCTACGACGGCAAAGTGTTGATCGAGGAATTCGTCGAGGGCCGCGAGATCGAGTTCTCGGTGCTGGAGCGCGCCGACGGGTCGCTGACGGTGTCGCTGCCCGGCGAGATCATTCCGGCCGGCAAGCACGGCTTCTACACCTATGAGGCCAAATATCTCGATGCCGACGGCGCGCTGGTCAAGGTGCCCGCCGATGTCCCGGCCGATGTGGCCGAAAAGGCCAGGGATATGGCGCGGCAGGCGTTCCAGGCGCTTGGCTGCGAAGCCATGGCGCGCGTCGATTTCTTCCTGCGCGCCGACGGCAGCCTGCTTGTCAACGAGGTCAACACCATTCCCGGCTTCACCGACATCTCGATGTATGCCAAGGCGCTTGCCGCCTCAGGCATCGGCTACAGCCAGACCATCGACGTGCTGATCGAGCACGCGCTGGCCAGGCATGCGGCGCGCTGATCCGATCGGGCGAGCCTGACTTCCATTTAGCCCTTCGGGAGCGGCCGGTGCGGGCCGGATCATTGCCTGTGAGCGAGGCGTATTTCATCGTTGGCTAAAGTTGCACGTCCGCTCTATATGCCCGATCATGGCATTTGGCAGGGAGGCATCACGTGGCCAATCGTCGAAACGGCACGGCGTCTCCGGCTGATGGGCTGGGGGACGCCCTTTCAGCGGCCGCGCCCCATCCGCGAACCTCTTTGCCCAATGTGGCGGCCATCGTCACGACAGTGGCGGCACTGTATTTCGGGCGCGAGGTTTTCCTGCCGATCGCCATCGCGCTGCTGCTGACCTTCGCACTGGCGCCGCTTGTCGCAGCGCTAAAAAAGGTCGGCATTCCCCGGATTGCCGCCGTCATCGCCAGCGTGCTCGGCGCCTTCGCGGCGCTTGGCCTGTTCTCCTTCATCGTCGCCACGCAGGTCAGCGAACTGGCGCAGAACATCCCGGTCTACCAGACCAACATCCTGACCAAGATCCGCTCGCTCAAGGAGACCGGGGGCGGGATCCTTGCCAGACTGAGCAAGGTGGTCGAGCGGGTCGGCCAGGAGATCGACAGGCAAGACCCCTCGCTGCCGGCCGCCGCCCCGGAAAAGCCGCCGCGCGAGCCGGTGCCGGTCGAGATCGTCGCGCACGAAAGGCCGCTTCAGGTCCTGCAGAATGTCGTCGGGCCGCTGATCAGCCCGCTTGGGTCGGCCGGGCTGATCATCGTCGTCGTCATCTTCATGCTGCTCGAGCGGGAGGATCTGCGCGACCGCTTCATCCGGCTTGTCGGCTACGGCGACCTCCACCGCACCACCGAGGCGCTTCAGGATGCCGCCAAACGGGTGGGCCGCTATCTCCTGATGCAATTGGTCGTCAACATCGTCTACGCCATACCGATCGCGATCGGGCTCTGGGCCCTCGGTATTCCCAATGCGCTGCTGTGGGGGCTGCTGGCACTGGCGCTGCGTTTCGTTCCCTATATCGGCCCGATCATAGGTATGCTTTTGCCGCTGTTCCTGGCGCTGGCCGTGGCACCGGGCTGGTCGCTCGTGCTGTGGACAGCCGCCCTGTTCGTGGTGATGGAACTGATCACCGGCAATGTCATCGAACCCTGGCTCTACGGTTCGCGGACGGGACTGTCGCCGCTGGCGATCATTGTCGCGGCGATTTTCTGGACGTGGCTCTGGGGGCCGCTCGGGCTGATCCTGTCGACGCCGCTCACTGTCTGCCTGGTGGTGCTGGGCAGGCACGTGCCGCAGTTTGAATTCCTGGACGTGCTGTTCGGCAACGAGCCCGTGCTCGAACCCCATGCGCGCCTGTACCAGCGGCTGCTGGCCGGCGATCCGGAAGAAGCCACCGATCATGCCGAGGAGATGCTGGAGGAGAAATATCTGGTCGAATTCTATGACAAGGTTGCCATTCCGGCGCTTCTGCTGGGCGAACAGGACCGTGTGCGCGGCGTCATGGGCGATTTGCAAAGGCGGCAGGTGGCGGCCAGTGCCCTGATGCTGGTCGCCAATCTCGACGACAGCGCGCAGGAGGAGGCAGGCGAGGAGGAGGGGCCGTCCGTGGCCGCAGAGGCGAGCGACGATGACGATCCCGGCGGGGAGGACGAGACCGAACTGCCCGATGGCACGGATATGTCCGTGCTTTGCGCCGGGGGGCGTGGCGAGCTCGACGACGCCGCTGCCGCGATGCTGGCGCAGGTGCTGGAGGTCCAGGGCGCGACGGTGTCGAAAGCCAGCTTTGCCGATATGGAACCCGCCGGCATTCGCCGCCTTGAGCTCGAAACCGTCGACACCGTCGTGGTCGGATTCCTGAACCGGGATTCCATCAAGCACGCCCGCTTTCTGGTCCGCCGGCTGAAGCGTGCGAAGGCCGCACTTCGGGTGGGAATCGTGTTCTGGTCGGAGGCCGACAGCGAGGACAAGGAGACGGCGGGCAAACTGGCGCGTGACATGAACGCGGATTTCGTGGCGCATGGCATGGTCGACGCCGTGCTGGGCGCGCTGTCAAACGAGCCGCCGGTCGCGCTCAAGCTTGTCGCCAAACGGCGCATGCGGCGACAGCGGGCCGCGTCCAAGAAGGTTACCGCGGCAGCGGCGGGTTGACCGAAATCGGCGGAAGGCCCATGGAACCAGGCGGCCCTCCGCGCGGCCTTACGGATTAGCTACCCGTCGGCGGTGAGAAATGCTCGAAATTCGCCCAGCCCAGGAAGCCGACCGGTCGGCGATCGTGCAACTGTGGCATCAGGGCTGGCATGATGCCCATGCGCATCTGGTTCCAGCCGAAATCCTGGCGTACCGAACGCCGGCGCATTTTGCGCTGTGGCTGGAGCAATCCACCGATGCCTTCCATGTGGCGGCTGCCGATGGATTGCTTGGCTTCGTCTCGATAAACGGGGCGGAGCTGGTCAAACTCTATGTAAGCCCGCAGGCACGGGGAAGCGGAACCGCCCGCGATCTGCTGTCTTATGCCGAGCATCTCTTGTGCGAACAGGGCGTGGCGGAGGCCGAGCTTTTCTGCACGGCGGGAAATGTCCGCGCGCAGAGATTTTATGCCCGCGAAGGATGGCGCTTGAACCGCAGCTTCGAAGACGCACTTTGGCTGCCGGATGATGTCGCCGGCAGGTTCACCGTGGAAACCCACTGCTATCGGAAGCATCTGGGCTTTCGTTAGCATCACTATTCGGAACGAGCTTGGCGAGATTGTCGCGGACGCTGGAGCAGGCGCCCCCTACCGGTCGACCATCGCCATGCCCCGCTCGGTATAGCGCGGGCCGGAGATTTTTCCCGGCGCGAGCGCTTCGTTGAGCGCGGCCATCTCGGCGGCATCGAGTTTGATAGCGGCGCCGGCGACGTTCTCTTCCAGGTATTTTCTGCGCTTGGTGCCGGGGATCGGCACGATGTCGATGCCAAAGCCGTCGCCCTTCGCCAGCAGCCAGGCCAGCGCGACCTGGCCGGGCTTGACGCCGCGGGCAGCGGCGATGTCGCTCACCTTGGCGGCCGCCTCGACATTGGCGTCGTAGTTTTCGCCCTGGTAGCGCGGGTCGTTGCGGCGATAATCGCCGTCGGGATAGTCTTCCGCACGCTTGACCTGGCCGGTGAGAAACCCTCGGCCGAGCGGCGAGAACGGCACCAGGCCGATGCCGAGTTCGCCAAGCAGCGGGATGATCTCCGGCTCCAGATTGCGCTCCCACAGCGAATACTCACTCTGCAACGCCGACACCGGATGCACGGCATGCGCCCGGCGGATGTTGGCTGCACCCGCTTCCGACAGGCCGAAGAAGCGCACCTTGCCTTGCGCGACGAGTTCGCCGACGGCGCCCGCGACATCCTCCATCGGCACCGCCGGGTCGACGCGGTGCTGGTAGAGCAGGTCGATACGGTCGGTTCCGAGGCGGCCGAGCGAGGCTTCCACCGCCTCTCGAATGTGCTCGGGCCGGCTGTCGGTTCCGGTCTGCTTGCCGTTTTCGATGCGGAAGCCAAATTTCGTGGCGATCGTCACCTGGTCGCGCTTGCCCTTCAATGCCCGGCCGAGCAGGGCTTCGTTGTCGTAAGGGCCATAGACTTCGGCGGTGTCGAGGAAGGTGCAGCCGAGGTCGATGGCACGGTGCAGCGTGGCGATGGATTCGGCCTCGTCGGCCGGGCCATAGGACTGGCTCATGCCCATGCAGCCGAGGCCGATGGCCGAGACCTGCAGCCCCTGGCTGCCGAGCTTGCGTGTTTTCAGGGTCATGGCAGGCGTTCTCCGGAGGGGGCGCAGCGATTATAGCGTCAGCAGGTTCAATCGATACGCCTATTCGATCACGATGTGGCTATTCGATAAGGATGTGGCTATTCGATCAGGATGTGGGCTTCGCGCGCTGCTTCGACGAGCGCCGCCCTGGCGACGTCGGGGGCAACATCGCCGCTCGTCGCCCGCTGGCAGGCGCGCAGTGCGGACCGATGCTTCGGGCTGCCTGCGTCACGCCAATGTGTGGTGAGCAAATCAATGGCCTGCTGTGTGTTGGATAGATGATGGATGGAACCGGTGACGCCGACCGAAACCGCCACAGGTTTGGAGAACCATGCCGTTTGCATTGGAACCACCTCAATTGGGCTGAAGCAATAAACGCTTATGTCCGCTCAAGGTTTCGTCGCTACCAATCAATCTGGCGTGATAGATTGCCGATACCCCCAGCGGCATTGGGGCCCACATTGTCCGCGGGGCTCACATGTTCGAGGCGACGTCGCGGGTGGGCGGAGTTTTGGGTTTGTGGGCGGCGCGTTGCCGCGTCGCCTGGTGGGCAGGGCGGGGTTTGACCGTGTTCACGGTCGTGGGCGCCTGCGCCTTGCGGCGCTTGAGCCAGTTGGCTGACAGTTCGGCAAGGAGACTGCGCAAGTCTTTCACGACGTCCTCCTCTTGTAGGGCGACAAGGTAATTGCCGTCGCCCCAACTTGTTCCACCGCAAACTCCTTCCGCCAGAAATAAAAGTTCTTGCCGGCGAAAGCAGCCGGGCATCACCTGCCGATATAGGCGGCCAGTTCGTCCGGCGTCCCGTTCGGGAAGGCCTGTTTCAGAAAATCCAGGAACGCCGACACGCGCGGGCTGAGCAGCCGCCGGGAGGGGTAGAGCGTCCAAAGAGCGATCTCAGGGGCGTCGATGTCCCCCCAATTCACCAACGTGCCGTCAGCCAAATCGTGGGCCACCAACGAAATGGGAAGACGTGCCGCACCGACCCCCGCCCGCACCGCATCGCGCACCATAATGAGCGTTCCCAAAGCGAGGACCGGCTCGATTTTGATCGTCGACCGGCCACCCTCGGTCTTCACGTGCCATGTTTGCCGTTCGCCTTTCCCGCGCGCAACGGCAGGGGCCGGTCCACCGGTGCGAGGAAGGTGAGGGCTCGCCACGACGACCAGCCGGTCGCGGAGAAACGCCCGTCCGACCAAGCTTTCGTCGGGATCCGGGTTGACCCGGATTACCAGGTCGTAGCCTTCCTCGATCATGTCCACAGCCCGGTCCTCCGTCGTGACCTCCAGCCTCACCTCCGGAAATTTGAGGGCAAATCCCGCGGCGATCCTCCCCATCGCGGTCTGAGAAAAAAGCAGGGGCGCGCTGATCCGCAGTCTTCCCTTGGGTCTTTGACCGCCCGAGGCGATCGCCGCGGCCGTCTCGTCCAGTTCGGCAAGCAACGCCCCCGTCCGCTCGAAAAGCGCCCGTCCTTCCTCGGTCAGCTTCAGATTACGCGCACCCCGTTCAAACAGGCGCAGGTCAAGGCTGCTCTCCAAGTCTCCAACGCGCCGCGACAGGGTTGCCTTGGGCCGGCCGGTGGCCCGTGCCGCCTTGCCGAAACCGCCATGGCGGGCAACGAGGTTGAAATCGGTGAGGGCCAGAATATCCATAGGTGTTCCACCAGTGAGACGGTGCGTCTAAAATTTCGGTCTGTTTGAGTGTTTGTGAGCCACACATATTGGGCCTGTCAAGCAACCCAACAGGAGAAATTCCATGACCATCCTCGTTACCGGCGCCACAGGCAATGTTGGCCGCCAAGTCGTCGAGCACCTCGTCAAGCGCGGCGCCGACGTCCGTGCTCTCGTCCGCGATCCGTCGAAAGCCAGCTTCCCGGCGGGCGTATCGGTCGCGCAAGGCGACTTTCTCGATGTCGATTCACTGCGCAAGGCCATGTCCGGCGTTTCCACCCTGTTCCTCTTGAACGCCGTGGTGCCGGACGAATTCACCCAGGCTTTGGTCGCGCTGAACGTCGCCCGATCGGCGGGCATCGAGCGGATCGTCTATCTCTCGGTGATCCATGCCGACGTGTATGTGAACGTGCCGCATTTCGCCGGCAAGTTCGGCGTCGAGCGAATGATCGAGCAGATGGGCTTCCAGGCTACGATCCTGCGCCCGGCCTATTTCATCCAGAACGACCTGATGATCGAAGACGTCATCACCGGCTACGGCACCTACACAATGCCGATCGGCGCCAAAGGCCTCGCCATGGTCGATGTGCGTGATATCGCCGAGATCGCCGCTCTCGAGCTGCTGCGCCGCGAACGGTCCGCGGAGCCGCTTGCGCTCGAGCGGATCAACCTCGTCGGTCCGCAGACACTGACCGGGACGGATATCGCGGCCATCTGGTCCGACGTGCTCGCCCGGCCGATCAGCTACGGCGGCGACAACACCGAAGGTTTCGAGCAGAATCTCAAGCAGTTCCTGCCTGCCTGGATGGCCTACGACATGCGCTTGATGGGCGAACGGTTCCTGACCGACGGCATGCTGCCCGAGGCCGGCGACGTCGAGCGCCTGACCGCGCTTCTGGGCCGCCCTCCGCGTCCCTATCGCGACTTCGCCTCACAAATCGCCGGCTCTGCCTGACGGAACGGCTCCGGTCATCACCCGGTTCAGAAACAGCAGGGCGGCCTTTTGAGAAGGCCCCCTGTTCAGCCGGTACCGTCTTACTGCAGGGTGGCCGGACCAGGCCCGTCGCGTTGGGCGATCATCCGCCCGCCATCGTCGCCACCGAGACCATCCACGAACAGGCCAGCCACGCCGTCGAAATTGGTGAGCCCGTCGAATTCAATTGCGGCGCCAATCAGCTGGGCTGCCTGGAAGACAAGGTATTCGACGTCCTCGAGGGCGATGTTTTCGGCCAGGTTCCTGACCCTTACATGTTCCGCCACCGCCGTGATACTGACGATGCCGGTCTTCCTGAAGGCGATCTGGACCGCTGAACGGACGTCATCGCGCAGTCGCGCCGAGTAATCATACCGCATCGAAACCTCCCAAAGGGAACGGTTTTCTGTTCAGGTTGCACAATGCGGCAGAGGCTTCGTCTTGGCAAGTCACGAATTAAATAATATCTAAACAAATCAGCTAGTTAGCATAGTTATGCAAGTATGCGCCTTACGCCGAATACCATCAGGCTCATCATGCGCATGAGAAGCAGTTCACTCATCGCGAGGTCTTGACGCGCTAGGAGCGCTTTCCTAACTATTAGGTAAGCGAGTTGAATACTCATTCGAGGTATCGGGATCCTGAGCGAGGGAGCGCGATGACTGAACTGGAACGCCCGGAACGGTTGCAGATCATGCTGACGTCAGACGAGCTGGCTGCGCTGGAAAACTGGCGCTTCGACAAGCGTATGCCGAGCCGTTCGGCCGCGGTCAGGGAATTGCTGCGGCGCGGGCTTGCCTCGGACGGCTTCCTGACGGCGGAGCAAGGGGCGAAGTCGCAAGACTTCGGCATCCTGCCAACCGCCGGCGGCAACGGCATTTCCGAAAGCGGCAAGGAGTAGCGGGTCACCGCGCGTGAGCCGCTCCAGTCCTTTCAGGCTGCCGGTCGCCGCAACGCGGTGCCGGCCGGCCCAGCGGACCATAACTCTCGATTCAGAGGATGTTGGTCGTCACTTCGACGACGATCGCGGCACCTTCCAGGCTGCCATTGGTGACGTGCACGACACGCGATACCCGCAGATCCTGCGTGGTTCCATCGATCGACAGCGCAACGCTTTCGCCGATCCGCGGAACCGCCTGAAAAACCGCGTCCGTGGCCTCCGGCCGGTTGTCGATCGATATGCGGCAGTTGACGGTCATGAGATGTCTCCTGTGTCGGCCCGGTGGTCAACGCGGGGTCCGCGAAATGGTTTCAGGAGCCGGATGCAACTTGACGGCGCCCAGATCCGTAAAACACTAATTGCTCCATTGTTCATCGTAACGGAGCAACAGGGCCCGCTGGGGGCGTTGGGGCTGCCCCGGCGAGCTTGATCCGCCTTGCCAGGGGCGTGGCATCACCGGGGTATGGAGACGAGTTTCGGCGCCCGCAATTCCCCGGCCATCCTTGCCGCCTGGAAAATTGTCATCAAAACCAGGATGGGCTCACCCTCGGTCGGGTTGATGGTCAGCACGACGCGGCCAAGCTCGTCGCTCATGCCGCAAGACCAGTCCTTGACGGCTATCACCTTTCTCGCGGCCATATGCCGTTCTCCTGCACGGGAGGTTCTCTGCCGGCTACGCCGTCTGGAGTTGGTCGACAGAACCTTCGCCTGACATTGCAAGCAGCCGAAATGCGGCAAATGCGGCCAATATCATGAAAACCGCCGTGACGTTCAGGGACATCGTCGACGCAAGGACGCCCCCGTCAAAGCAACTCAGTTCCATGCGCTGTACCCCTTCAAGCCACTGACGGCCTGGATGATGATCCTGCTTCGAGTGAAATACAAGCGCGCGCTAATGTGCTGAAGCTGGCTGGCCAGTCTGCGCGCGGCTTCGAACCAGCCAAGCGCTTGGTTGCTGGTTCCCGCTCAAGGGCTCGAACCTCGATTCACGCCTTCAAAGGGCGCTGTCCTACCATTAGACGAAGCGGGAAAATGCACGTTGCGCCCCACCCCTAGCCGGTTCGCGCGCCGGGATCAACGCACTGCGGCGGCAAAGCCGATTGGAAGCGCGGTGTCAGTCCGGAAAGTTGGTGACAGGTTCCTCGCAGCGGTAGACCGGGCAGCTGCCGTCACGGGTCGGGACATAGGCCGACATCGGCACCTCCGGCCAGTCGCATTCGTTGCCGAACTGCCTGACATAGCGGTCATAGGTGTTGGGGCCTGTGGTCAGCACCACGGCATGGCGGCTTTGGAGCAGTTGCCGGAGCTGGTCGCAACTCATCGTGCGGGTGTCGGGCCTGGCTTCGGCGAGGCCGGTCGCGGCCAGCAGGATCGCTGCCGTCAAGGCAATTCGGCGCATTGGCATGGCTGTTCCTCGAATGGACATATCGGCCGAAACTCGCATCCCGCCGGGTGGTTCCGCAACCGCCGGCTCGCCGTCTGTGGCAGCGCAACCAAATGGTCCGTCGTGCATTGCTGGGGATGGATGGCAGGAAGCCCTACAAAACTCCGCAATGGCGGCCCGGAAGCGGGGATCGCGAGGCCATGTGCTGTTCCTTCTGCGGCGGACGCGACCACAGCTACGAGGACTGTCCGCAAAGGAATCCCGACGCCGATGCAGTGCCCGTTGCGCCGCCCAACGACGCTGGCTCCGAAAAAGCAGGCCGATAAGACGGACAGGGCGAAGCGGTCACCGAGCTTACAGCAGCTCGACTGGATCGGCATCTACGGCCGCAGAGGCATTGCCGAGATGGAGGGCCGGGCATTATCGTGACATGCGTGTCCGCGACCGCAAATGCGGAATGTTGCGCACCGACTGCAACCAAAATGCCCGGTCAGGCATTTCTGGCACGAGGGAAATCCTCACGCATGCCCGGACGCTGGCGGGAGGCGGCAAGGTGGGGCCACGACGGGGCAATGACAGAATTGGCAAGCGTCGATAGCCTGCTCGAAATCACTGCCCACGCTCGGCTGGCGGCGATTGTCGATTCGTCCTTCGACGCCATCGTCAGCAAGGACCTGAACAGCATCATCACCAGTTGGAACGCGGCGGCGCAACGCATGTTCGGCTACACCGCCGAAGAGGCCGTCGGCCGCTCCGTGCTCATGCTCATCCCCGATCATCTCAAGGATGAAGAGACCGACATCATCAGCCGGGTTCGCAAGGGCGAACTCCTGGCCAGCTATGAGACTATCCGCCGGCGCAAGGATGGCGGCCTCATCGCCGTGTCGCTGACCATTTCGCCGATCAGGAATGCGTCCGGCGAGATCATCGGCGCATCGAAGATCGCCCGCGACATCACCGCCAGCAAGGAGAGCGAGCGTCGGATCAGGCTTTTGCTCCGCGAGGTGAACCATCGCGTCAAGAACCAGTTCGCGGTGATACTCTCGATGATCCGGGAGACCAGCAAACGCTCGACCGATCCGCGCGAGTTCGAGGAGATGATCCGTTCCCGCATCATGGCGCTGTCGCGGTCGCACGATCTGCTGGTGAACTCGGAATGGGCCGGCGCCAGCCTCTTCGACCTTGCCCAGGAGCAGCTCAAGCCGTTCGGCCACGAGGCGCGGGTATCGCTTTCCGGACCGCTTTTGACCCTGCAGCCGAATGCCGTGCAAAATCTCGGCATGGCGTTCCATGAACTCGGCACCAACTCTTCCAAATATGGCGCGCTGGCGAGCGAGGCCGGGCGGCTGGAGATCACCTGGCGGATCGTCGAAGGCGCTTCGGACAAGCTGGAAATCCATCTGCTCTGGGACGAGACGATGCCGGTGCGTGAGGGAGAGCGGCCCGGGGGGCGGCAAGACGAAAGCACGCGCAAGGGTTTCGGCACCGTCGTCCTGCAACGGGTCGCGCCGCAATCGCTGAACGGCTTGGCGGTGCTGGATCGCAGCCCGGGCCATCTCAGCTGGTCGCTGACGGCGCCGCTGGATTCGATCATCGTTCCGCAGTTGGGCGCCGACCTGCCTGAAACCGAAACGTCCTGAGCGCTTGAGGGTCGGGCTCTTGGCGGCCGCCAATTAAGCGCGGGGTTTGCCGTCGCGAGATGTGTTCGCGTTTTCGCTATCGACCTTTGCCCGCCATTGCTTGGCGAGATCACGACGGCGTCCCGGATAGCGGTCGATCTGTAGTTTCGCCCGGCCAACCCGATCCATGCGAAACAGCCGGAAGTCTTGCCGCAACTCGCACCAGCTGGCGATAAAGCGCTTTGTTTCGACGAAGCCGAGCACGATCGGCCAGATGATCCGTTCGGTCTCGGGCCCCTTCGGGTCATGATAGGTTATCAGCAGCTTGCGTTGCTCGCGCATCGCCTGGCGCACCATTTGCATATCGATCTCGTTTGCATGGTCTGGCGCGCGGCCGACATGGAAGGCGTTCTCATTCAGGATTGGGCGGAGCTCGACAGGGAGCACCGCGCCGATCTTGCCAAGCAAGTTTTCCGCGGCGCGCGCCAGTCCCGCATCTGTCTGCCGGCTCACCCATTGCGCCCCCAGCGTGAGCGCGTGCATTTCCTCCTCTGAGAACATCAGTGGGGGCAAAAGGAAGCCGGGCTTCAAAATGTAACCGAAGCCCGGCTCACCTTCGATTTGAGCGCCCAAAGCCTGCAAGGCGGCAATGTCGCGATAGATGGTCCGCAAAGAAACCCCGGCTTCGCGCGCAAGCTCCGTGCCCGGCACCGGGCGTTGGTGCCGTCGCAACATCTGCATAAGCTCGAAAAGCCGGTTGCTCTTGGACATGGAACTATCCTAGCACAGCTGGTGCCAAAATTTGGCAGCGAGCTGTCAGGCCATGGATACCAAGGCTTTTCCGCCCAGTTTGCGGCCTCCTTCAAGGGCGATCACCAAGGGGATCGCGTCCTGAAGCCGAACAATCTCGGCAACCGGCAGCTTGAGTTGCGCTTCCCCTGCGGCCCGGGCAAGGCCATCCAGGATGTCGGCCCCCGGTGTGCATATGATCGGCTTCAGCTGCCGCGTGAAAAGGGCACGGATGAACTTGGGCAGCGTCGGCTTGATGTCTAGATATATGCCATCCTTGCGCAGCAAACCGAGGCCCACGGCCACCGTCATGATGCCAGCGGTGTCGTAAACGACGTCGTAGCGGGCGCCGAGCTTGGACAGATCAATCGTGCGATAGTCGAATACTTTTTGCATGCCGAGGTCGACAGCCCTTTGCATCGCTTGCGCGCTGCAACTGCCCGACACCGTGGCGCCGAGCATACGGGCGATTTGAACCGCCGATTCACCGACGGCGCCGCAGCACCCGTTGATGAAGACCTGCTGCCCGCCCTTCAGGCGCGCCTTGTCGACGAGGCCATTCCAGGCTGTGATGCCGGGGGTGGCAAGACACGCCGCCTCCTCGAAAGAGATGGAGTTCGGCTTCTTGGCAATGAAGGTTTCCGGCACGATCACGGCTTCGCCGAGTGCGCCACCATCCTTGATTGGGGCGAGGCCAAACACGGCATCACCAACCTTGACGCGCGAAACGCCGGGACCAATGGCGGTGACGGTCCCTGAAAAGTCGCTGCCCAGGGCGCGCGGGAAGGTTTTCCCCGTCACCATCTTCAGCGCACCGTTGCGCACTTTCCAATCGATGGGATTGATGGCCGCGAAGCTGACCCTGACAGCAACCTCACCCTTTCCGGGGGTGCGAAGCTCGAAATCCCTGAGCTTCATCAATTCCGGGCCGCCGTAGCGGTCATACTGGATGCGTCTCATAGCAGGGCTCGGTGTGGAGGCGACCACCTCGGCCAAGGTGCCTAGCCGTTGTGTCGTAGGGGCAATGATAGTCATTGGGGGACTTCTTTCTGCCGGCGCGGCTCAGTGCGGTTGAACCGTTTTCATGTACTCGGCGAAGGGCGTGCCATCGTAAATCACGGTCGTCGATGCGATCTTGCCGTGCTTGACGATGATGTGCTCGGCCACGATCGCGTTCGGAACCGAATAGGTTTCCGCATCGTAGACAATGACGGCGTGCTCATCGTCGCCGAAGGCTGCGAGCAGGGTCAGCTTCTTGATCATCTTGGCGAAGCCTTCCTGAAAGCCACGGAATGCTTGCACGCCCTGAAGCTCGCCCACCGGAGAAATACAGGCCACGTCTTCGGCAGAAATAGAGACGATATTGCCGGCGTCCTTGTTTGCCATCGCTTCGAAATAGGCCTGCGCGATCGCCAGAGCCTTGCCGTTTGTTCCAGTCATCGTTCGTTCCTTTTGTTCGGTGTTGATGGCCAGCATATAGAGCAAGGCAGTGACAGATTTTGTCAGCATGATGCACGCAGCTTGGAATTGGCCCAAAGGCGAGGCCAACAGGCGAGGCGAGAGTGACGAGACCCGGCCACTCGACCCCGAACTACTTGCTGCACCTCTTTCAGCCGTCGAGAAGCCTGCCACGATCGTCGTGGCTCGGGCCACCTTGAAGACAATCCTGGGGGAACCGTGACCCGGCGGCCGCGTTGTTGGCGTCAGGCCTTCAGGGGACATCATGGAACAGCTCGTCGAGGAATTCGGCCATCCCACCTACACCTCGTTTCCGGTCATCGCGGCAAGGCTGTTGCTGGCGACGCTCTACGGCGCGGTCATCGGTTTCGAGCGCGAATGGCGTAACCGCCCGGCCGGGCTTCGCACGCATATTCTCGTCTGCGTCGCCGCCGCCACCTTCGGCATCCTGACGATCGAGATCGTGCATGCGCCGATGTTCGCGCGGGAAGCCGTCAAGGTCGATCCAATCCGGGTGGTCGAGGCGGTGACCGCCGGCGTCGCCTTCCTCGCCGCCGGCTCGATCATGTTTTCGCGCGGCGAGGTGCATGGGCTGACGACCGGCGCCGGCATGTGGCTGGCGGGCGCGATCGGCGTAGCCTGCGGCCTTGGTCTTTGGCAGGTGGCCGGGTTCGGCACGCTGATCGTACTGGTCGTTGCCGGCTTCCTGCACCGGTTCGAACGCGGACCCGGCCTTGCCGCCGGTGATGAAGGCAGTCAGGCCAAGGTGCAGAAGGAGGCGGCCTCGACCCCATCAAAGGGAAGGCGAAGGTAATTCCGATCGCGGGGAGATGCCGTGACCGGTCTCACTGAAGAAGCCGGCCAGCAGATCGGCCGTCCGCGCCGGGTCCTCCTCGGGGAAGAAGTGTCCACCCGGCATCGCCTGGCCGCGCACGTCGTCAGCCCAGCCGCGCCACAGCGCCAGCGGCCCGCCTTCGCCGACATACCAATCCGCCAACGCGCCCTGACCGCTCCATAGCGCCAGCAGCGGGCAGCGGATGCGCCGGCCGGCTGCCTTGTCGGCATGGTCATGCTCGCGGTCGAGCGTGGCTGCCGCCCGATATTCCTCGCAGATGGCATGGGCGTGGGCAGGCGTACGCAGGGCCTCGACATAGGCCTGACGCACTTCGGCTGGAAACGCCGATGGCTGTGAGCCCCAGCCGTTGAGCGCATTGTCGACGATCGCCTCGGCGGCGCCGGACAGGATCTTTTCCGGCAATGGCTCGGGCTGCGCCAGCAGCGACCATGGCCAATAGCCCAGCGCCAGCCTGGCGTCGGCGCGGTCCCAGGCATCGGCGGTCGGCACGATGTCGAGGACGGCGAGCCTGTCGATGCTGCCCGGATGGTCGAGCGCCATGCGGTAGGCGACACGCCCGCCGCGATCATGGCCGGCGACCATGAAGCTGCTGAAACCCAGCTTCTCCATCAGCCTCACCAAATCGTCCGCCATGGCGCGCTTGGCATAGGGTGCATGGTCCGGAGTGGACGCCGGACAGGAGCTGCCGCCATAGCCGCGCAAATCGGCGCAGACGACGCTGAACCGGCTGGCCAGAGCGGGCGCGATGTCGCGCCACATCAGATGCGTCTGCGGAAAGCCGTGCAGCAACAGCAATGGCGGCCCGGTCCCGGCACGCAGGCAGAATATGCCGGCATCGCCGGTGTCGATTTCCGCGCCTTGAAAACCTTCGAACATGACCGCCTCCGGCACGCGCAACGGCCGGCGAACGGGTTTGGTTGCAATGCCGCCCGGCGACGCGGCCAACCTTTTTCGTCGACAGGCGTTGTCCCTGTGAAGGGAAGGTCGCCGCGGGCGACCGTGAAAGAAAGAAGGAGGCAGGGATGAGAACTCTCGCCATCATGCCATTCGGCCTTATGCTGGCGCTGGCAGTGCCGGCCGCAGCCCAGCAGCAGAACGACAGCCAGGCGCCGCAGGCCGACAAATGCAGGGCTCAGACCGGGCAAGAGGCAAAACAGCAGCCTGAAAAGCAAGCCGATGACGGCAATTTGACCGCGAAGCTCAACGACTGCGGCGGCGTGCTGAAACCGCCCCCGACGGGAGACCAGGGCATGGCGGCGCCGGCCCCCGACGAAGGCAAGACGCCGGTGATCAAGCCGGGTGAAGTTCCACCCCAGCCGCCGAAGCAATAAACGCCGGCTCACTGGTATTATCGCACAAGCTAATGGAACCTCGTTTTCTCGGGAGCGTTTTCTCACGACTTGGAATTTGGAGAGATTATCGTGAGAGATATTGCAGCCACAGCCACGTTGCTTGCGTCGATCGCCATCGTGATTGCATTGATTCTTCTGGTGCCGAAGAGCTTTGGATTCGAAACCTCTCAGCCGATTGTCCAGGGCGAGCTTCCAACGAAATGACAAAGCAGGCGAGGCACGACGTCTGCTTCCTTTGACACCTACCGCACCAAGACGCCGGCGTGGCTGCAGAGCGCTGCGAAGGCTTCCTGCGCCTCGGCGGCGCCTGTCTGGGTTTCCAATGCGGCTTCGACCTTTTCGCGCGCCGCCTGGTAGAACGGGCCGCGCTTGGCCTGCGGCCAGTCGATCAGGATTTCGCTGGCATCCCTGAGCGTGGCGACGTCGCGGATCGTGTCCGAGCCATGCGGCTTGATCCGCATCGGTGTGGGCAAAATGAGCTCGGACATGTCCTGTTTTCCAACTACTGCAGGAGTTTTGCTTCGCGCGCGGCGTCGATCACCGCCCGCATCGCTTTTTCCGGCGGCGTCCAGCCATCCAGCGCATCGCGGCAGCTGCGCAACGCCGCCCGGTAGCGCCGTCCCTGACCAGCCGGCCAGTCGCCGAGGCATTCCAGGCCTTCCCAGGCGCTGCGGACGATGCGCTCGCGCTCAGGCGCGAATTTCAGCCTGATGGGGCGGGGAAACATCTTGTCGTTCAACGGTCGTCTCCATGATTGCCGCAAGTCGCCGGGCGACATGCGTGAGAGGCGACCGGTAACGTCGGCGACAGGGCAGGGTTCCCTTGCCCGGAGATCAAATCTCTGCGTCGATGTCCGACAGCGATCTCGGCGTCGGCGCTTCGGCGTTGTACGTGGCTGGGCGGTCATGCTCGAACTGTTCGGCGCCTGGCAAAGCGTGCAGCCAGGTCTCGCGCCTGGAGGTCCACAATTCATATTCGGGCACGAGATCGGTCGGCGCGATGTCGAGGCTGCCGATTGCCACCTCGGCCTCGTTGTCGTCGACCCAGGCGACGCGGCCGCCGCATGTCGGGCAAAAGCTGCGCGTGCCATAGGAGCTGACGAGGCCGGTGGTCTCGAAGGCCTGGCGCGGCCAGATGGCAAAGGCCGAATAGACCGAACCGCCGGCCTTGCGGCAATCCTTGCAATGGCACAGGCCGACGCGCAGCGGCGCGCCGTGAACCTCGAACTGCACGCCGCCGCACAGGCAGCTGCCGGTCCTGCGTATGGTGTCGGACATGACAACCTCCCTCAATGCGTGGCGCTGCGGGCCGGGTGGGACAGATGCTCGTCTGCCGTTTCGTTGGCCAGGATGAGAAACCGGGAAAAAGACATCCTGTTCACCGTACCACCAGGCCCGGTTGACGCGGCCCGCAGCGTCTTCAACGCCGCCCAGGCGAAATGGTTTCGGCTAGCCGCGGGCCGCCATATGGGCGTCGAGCTTCTTGCGCGAGGGTCCGTAGCGCTTGATGATGGTCTGTGCCTCGCTTGGCGGAATGCCGTATTTGCGGGCAAAGGCGGCAACCTCGTAGGGCTCTTCGCCCGAGACCTGCTTGCGGTCCTGTTTCGTCTTCGACTTGTCGTCAGCCATCTCAGGCCTCGCTTTCTGTTGTCGGGGAAACGCGCAACCTTCGGCGCCCGCGATCAACACGACATAACACAGATCGGCGCCGCCGGTTCCACCAGGCGACACGGCCAGGCTGCAACCGGCCTGTATCAGGCCGATGGCCGCATCGGGTCGGCGTCGGCAGCGTGGTCGCCGTCACATTCGGAGCATGCCGCGCTGAGGCCGGGGCAGCCGCGCCGGTGGGTGCCGGCAGGGCAACAATGGCCGTTGGAACTCGTCCAGCGCGGACATTGGAAGACCTGGCCAGCGCCGCCGCAGCCGCTGCATTCCAGCGTCGCCGACCCCACGCCACGAGGTATCGCCCCAAACCTGACGCTTGTTCGCAAATTTCAGCCCACCCAAAATTGCTGCACCGGCACACCGCTGCATTAGCCCCGGCTAACAATATCACATTCGTGATTACCAACAAGTTTCAATCGCGAGATGCGCCGGAAAGCCGTTCGGGCCGGCGTGTCGTCAGGCCGGCTTCAGCCGCATCGCGGCGAGATACATGAGCGCCGAGGCGGCCTGCCCGCGGTCCCAGCCGGCAGCCTCGACCTTGCGGAGCAGGGCGTCCAGATGCGGAGCCAGCATATCCCTGCATTCCTGTTCGTAGGCGGTGCTCATCGCCGGATGCCGCGGTGCGCCGATGGCCAATGCCTTGGCCATGTCCGTTTCCCCCTTTGAGCGAGCAACGCTATACCGTCGGCCGGCAAACCGAAGATCGCTCCTTGCCGTCGGTGTGAGGCTTCGAAGCCTGCTTCGACCCGCGGCAAGCGCCCTGTCGAGAAAAATTGGCCTGGCGTGTCGGATCTGGCGCCAGTCGCGCGTCCTAGGGGCGAGCAACCTGCAAAGCTGGAGAACGAGCATGTCGTCGCAAATCACTCAATCGCCGTGGCAGACCGCGGCCCTTCTCATCGCCCGGCTGATTTTCGCCGGCGTCTTCCTGATGGCGGTGACGTTCAAATTCATGGGCATGGCGGCCACCGCCGGCTATATCGCCGCCGCCGGCTTTCCGTTTCCGCTGTTCCTGGCCTGGTGCGCGGCGATCCTGGAAGTCGCGCTGGTGCTGTGCTTCCTGACCGGCGCCTTCTTCACGCAGGCGGCCCTTGTCGCCGCCGCCTATGTGCTGTTCCTGGCCCTTGCCTTCCACGGACCCAGCCACTGGGCCGGCAACCAGGCCGAGTTCGGCTTCTTCATCGACCATTTTTCGTTCCTGGCCGGACTGCTGTTTGCGGCGGTGCATGGACCGGGCAAGGTGCTTTCGCTCAATTTGGGATGGCCGGGCAGGGCTTGAGGCGAGGCCGGTCGGCCCCCGCGCGAAGGACGCGCGCCGGGCCCGGCACCGCTCACAGTTGGTCGTTGTAGGGTTCCTTAATCTTGCCGACCATGCGGGCCAGCTTGGAGAAGGACGGCAGCTCCGCCTCCGGCTGGCACTGGTTGGCGAGTTCCAGCAGCCGGATCGGAAAGTTGACGGCGTCGCGGCTGGATGCGGACATACCTTCGGATCGTTCCTCGTTGGTTTCGCCGGCCTCGGTCTTGCGCAGGGCCAGGTCGATTTCCTCCGCCGTCAGCACCCCCTTTTGAACCAGGAGACGATTGATCGAGGCGACGGCCATCAACAGGCCTTCGAGTTGCAGGTTGGCGACATTCATGGCGATTGCTCCCGTGGCTGGGGTTGAAACGCACGAGCGGCATTTCCGCTCCAGAAAGGCTGCGGGCGAACGCCTATTCCTGCGTCAGCCGTTCGCCATATTCGCGCCACAGCGCCTTGACCTCCAGGTTGCCGAGGCTGCCGATCGAAACATCCCCACAGCAGGGTTTTACGCGCTTTGCCAGCGTCGCTCAGCGCGGGAGTTTCGACCAGACTAGGAATTTTTTCTCAGAAAGTGGTTGACGGGGTGAGTGCAGCTTCGCCTTCCAGACGCTGAACCCTGTGATCGGCACCGACGACATTGTGCTGTCGTTCTACCAGTCCGACGACACAGTCGGGGATATCCAGGCAGCCGCGCAAGGCATCATCGACCAGGCCCAGGCCGCTGCGGACGTAGCGACGGGCGCCATGACAACCGTGCTCGATCCGCAATTCGCGACCAAGGCGACGGCGGAGGCATACTCGCCGGCGGTTGCGCCCCATTACGTCAGGACTGCCGGCTATTCGCAAGTCGGCGACGGTCAGGCTCTCTACAAGAAGAACGGCACCACGTTGGCTGGCGGGGGCGGTCTGGCGATCACGCTGCAAGGCGGAGCGAGAGCCGGCTTCGACATCATCAACGCACCGAGGTCGAAGGAGATCAACATTCGCGCGGCGGGCGCCGACACGGCAGCCGGCGACAACAGGACCGCGATCGTCAACGCCATTGCTGCCGCCGGGCAGGGCAGGCTGATCATCCCGGCTGGCGCATTTTCGCTTGCCGGCAATATCGACATTCCGCAGGGGCTGACGGTCGAGTTTGACGACAAGGCGCTTCTACAGCGCACCGAGGACGTCACGCACCTATTCAACCTGAAGGGCGACAACCGCATCATCGCTCCAAAGGTCAACGGCGCCTGGAATCATGTCGCGGCTCCGAACGGCTTTGGCGTCTTCAACATCAGCGGCATTTCAGGCGTCATGATCGAGCATAGCACGCTCACCGGTACGCAAGGCGATCACTACCGCATTGCCGATTCCAACTGGGTCTACATCGACGACGCCAGGGGCGACACGGCGCGCAACATCGTTACCATCAACGACGAGGTTTCCGGCACAAGTCACGTCTTTGTCCGTCGTGCTCGCGTGAGCGCCTATTTGAACGGCTTCGATGCGGAGAGCGATGACGACTGGCCAGTGAGCGATATCGAGGTGGATATCGACTGGACGCAGCTGGGCAGCGTCCAGCTTGGCGCGGCCGTCGCCTTCACCCGCAACGCAGCGCCCGCCGGATCAGTGTTGAAGTACAAACGCCTTCGCATCAGTGCCAAGTCCAGGGATGGCCTTTATGGTCTGGTGCTGCGAGGGGCCAAGGATATCGAGGTGCGCAGCCTGGTGACGGAAGGCGTGCAGCAAGGCATTCGCGCCGGCACCGGTCATCATATCGAAGATCTTCGCCTGCTGTCGTTCGACATCCAGGCGACGCATCAGGGGATCTATATCGAAACCCCGGCCGGGCAACAGATCTCGCGTGGCGTCAGGATTGGCGCCGGCCGCATCTTTGGGTTTACCCAGGCCGATGCCTACGGCGTCTTCAGCGCGGCGGATGAAACCATTGTGTCGGCCGACACGCTTGTCGACATGGGCGGCGCAGCGGCGTCCATCGGCGTTCGATTGAACGGCGACATGTCGCAAACCCATGCAGGCATCGCGGATGCGCGATCGTCCTATGTCGCCTTGTCGACACTATCGGGCGAACGGCAGAGGGCGACGGGTGGCCTTTTCAAGGCGACGACCGGCAGTGTCGTCAACGATGTGAAAATCAGCGGATCCTCGCCAAACGTCGAGGTGCGGGGCAACATCTACTCCGGCACGGCGACGGGAAAGCCAACCGATGACGGATCGCACATTGCGCTGATTGAAGGAAACCGGGGCGGCGATCTTTTCAAGGGCTATAAATCGACGCCGGACGCAACGCCCGTTCTTATGGTCTTCGAAGCCGGAAACAGCTTTGTTCCGATCAGGCCCGGGCAAGGCGCGAAGTTCACCGCCGATGTCGCTGCCCGCCGCACGGATGGTTCAGCGTCGACCAGCGCCGGCTATGTGTTCGCCGGTGTGATCCGCAACACAGGCGGAACCCTGGCGGTCGAAGGTGCGATCACCAAAACGGTGATCGGCGAATATGCGACTGACGCCGCTTCACTCGACGCCTCCGTCGCCGTGGGGGCTTCCGGAATTGAGGTGACCGTTACCGGCGTCGCGGCAAAGACCTATGGCTGGAACGCCGTTGTGCGGATTCAGGAGGTTTGATTTTGCGGAGAGGTTCGACGCCGCTGCGCCATCACAATCGCCACTGATGTCATCAGCCGGCTGATCGGCAGGCCCAAGCGTTCGGGCGCCTGCCTGGCGAGGACCGCCAACATTGTGCTCTACGGTCTTCAGGCCATCGAGCGAGTGGTGGCGAACGTGGGTGACCGCGTCCTAGTCAAGAGCTGGGCCGACAAGGCGCAGAACGGCATCTATACGGCGGGGCGAAGGCCTATGGCGGCGCCCCTGCAAGCTCCGCTGGAGCATATCTGGACTCCGGTGATGTTGTGACTGTAAATTCAAATTCCGCTGGCACAAGCAAGGCTTGATGCAAGCAATCTGTCGGATCGAGACCGCCGATTAGGGCGGTGGCGCATTTCGCGATCACCGCGAACAAGAGCCATACCTACCGCGGCCGCGTGGCCCTTGTCGTCAGTTTTACTTGGCGAGTGTCAGCACTTTGCATTTCACATGACAATAACGAATCTATATGGCACGTCTTGTTGAGAATCAAAGAGGCATTCGAATGCGGCCTTTTCGCCGACCCTGGTTGCCAACCTTGCTCTTTCTGGCCCCGGTGCTCTTCTTCGCGGCTTCTAAAACAGATTACGCGAACTATGCCTCGTATGCTTTGGAAGGTGATATCGTCGCCTACTCGAGAGATTTCGCATATGCGACAAGGGCAACTTTCTTAGTCTATATGACGGCTGTAGCGCATGAGCCTGTGTTCATAGCCATGCATTGGATTTATGCCAATCTGGGATTTTCGATCTCTGATAGCATGCTAGCCAACAGCATGATCATGATCTCAGCCTACTATTTTTACTCGGTCAGGCAAAGCGATAGTCTTATCCTTGGTGTCATGTCGACTCTCTGCCTGATCATGCTGCCATGGTTCGAACAGTTGGGTCAAAACACGTTGCGGCAGGGCTTTTCGCTCATCTTCATTCTGGTATTCTTTCTCGCGTTGAACGGCGGCAAGAGGTACTGGGCGATTTTATTTGGCATATTGGCAATAGGTAGTCACTATAGCGCTGCTCTGTTTGTTTCGGTATATGTCTTGGCGGATTTCGTTCCACGTTCAGAAAAGCTGATCGTTGGCGTGGTTGCAATTATTTTCGCCGGATACATTACAAATTCTGTATCATGGTTATCTAATATAATAATAACTCCTATTTTGTCGAGTGCAGGAATATATAGCAAGTACTCAACTGATATGTTTTTGAGCTATCAGGTTGGGTTCAAGGTTCTATTTTTTGCCTACTCTCTAATTCAATGCGTAGCATGCGTATTTCTGATCAGGAATGCCGCAAAGAAGTCGGACGAACGCTTAGGAAAATTCTGTATCCTCATGACCGTTATATATATGTTGGCGAGCGGTCTGCCCTACTACAATCGGGTCGCCATGATGCCGATGCTTTTGCTTCCGGTGGTGCTCGTGACGCTGTATGCTCGCCTAATTGCTCCGCGCCGTCTTTATCGGCACACCAATTCGCGAGCTGAAACTCACTCGTCCAGTCGCTTGCTAGGAACGTGACTCATTTCTACGGCTTGCTTGTGGTTCACGCCCGCCACCTGCTTTGGATTTTCCTCGATCACCGAATGGCATCTGGTTCGGGAGGTTGGAGCGGCAGATAGTCCCGGCCGCGGGCGTTTAATACGTGCTAGAAGTGATCGTTGCCATCTATCGCAGCGCTATTCGCAAAGAGCTGCCGGCCTAATTTGCGCCGGAAGCGAAGAAGACGAGGCTCATCGGCGTCTTTTGCCCCAAGCATAAGCCCGTGTGTCTGATGCCACGAGCCGACGCATACCATATTGCCCATTTGTCTCGATCTGCTCAATCGCTTTCACGACGCCGTCAAACTGCCCTGGTGTGACGTCGTCGAAAACGATCACGTCTCCCGCTTGTTGCAGCTCAGAAACCGCCCGATTCGAGTAAGACATTTTTCGTTGTGTGCTGCGCGTCGATGAAGGCGAAATGGATTCTGTTCACTCCGACTTTCGGCAATTGGACAAGGGGATCGCCCTGAAGGAACACGATCCGATCTGACAAGGATTGCCACGGTTGGAGGAGTTCCGCGCGCGACTTGCGCCCGTCGTGATCATCGATGCAGTTCCAGTAGAACCGATGGTTATGCGACAGCACGTCCAGAGTGATGACGTGGCCGGCAGCGCCAGCGTCGTCCAAAGCCTTTGCCATGCAGAGTGATGAGAAACCGCGCTGTGCCGGTCTCGACAATGGTGGTGAACGGTCGTGGGTTACTCGTAAGCTGCGTCGTAAAATGCTGTAGAGCACTCGGCCGTGGGGTAAGCCAAGGTGCTCTTCTTGATGGTGATCTGCGTATGCAGGGCCGGATTGTCGAGCCATTCGCGGTCGATGGCAAAGCCGGTGTCGGCCTCCAGCCGGTCAATCTCCGGATACTCTACTCGCCGCGCTATCTCGAAAAGCCGCAAGTATTCTTTCTTGGAAGCTCGGATGCGAGAGCCAAGCGGGTCGTTGTTCCATCGTCGATCTATCGCTGACGCTAGACGCTCGAAGGCAAAACGTTGGACCGCGCCGACGTAGTTTCTCATCCCAGCACCCCTGAAGCATGACCGTTTTACAGCCGCCAACCGATTCGCGGCAAGGCGATCAAGCCGGACAACACCAACCAAATCGAAAGCCGAAACTGAACAACTGCCCGGAAGGGCGGAAAGGAAACACCATGGACCGCAACTTCGCGCGGGCGCTTGCGCTTGTTCTCAAATCGGAAGGCGGGTGGTCGGACAATCCGGCTGATCCTGGCGGCGCCACCATGAAGGGCGTGACGCTTGCCAGCTTCCGCCGCTATGTGAAGGCGGGCGCGACAAAGGCGGATCTGCGCGCGATCAGCGACGCGCAGGTCGCCACCGTTTATCGCCGCTTCTACTGGGACGCTGTGCTCGGCGCCGAGTTGCCCGATGGCGTCGATCACGCGGTATTCGATTTCGCCGTCAACAGCGGGCCTGGCCGGGCGGCCAAATATCTGCAGGCGGCCGTCGGCGTTGCGCAGGACGGCCGGATCGGACCGGTCACCGTCGCGGCGGCCAAGGCAAAGCCGGCCGGTGTGACCATCGATGCACTTTGCGATGCGCGGCTGGCGTTCCTGAAGCGGTTGCCGACATGGGCAACATTCGGGCGCGGCTGGTCGGATCGGGTCAGGTCGGTGCGGGTTCAGGCCCTGCTGATGTCGGCGCAGCGCCCCGCCGCACCGGTGACCGCGGCGGCGCCGCCCAGGGTCGAAACATCGGCCAATGGGGCGCCGTCGGTTCGTCTCGAGCAGCCGACGCCCGGCGGCAAGACGGCTGCCGTGGCCGGCCTCCTCGTTCTCATGGCCGGAGCGCTCGCGGCCGTCCGGCATCAGATCGCCGATTTTTTCGGAAGCCTGTTTCGATGACATGGTTCAACACCAATGCGCTGCACAATCTCCTCAACACGCTGATCGCCATCATCTGCGGCGGCGCGCTCGCCGGCTTTGACTGGACGCTGCTCGGCGTGAGCGACCGCACCGCCCTTCAGATCAGCGGCGCCATTGCCCTTGCCAAGATCATCATCAACGCGGTGCGTGACGGGCCGCGCGGCATGGTCGCGCCGGCCAAGGAGACATGAGATGGGAACACTCGCTTTCGCGCTGCTTGGCCAGGCCTGGCCGTATCTTCTGGCAATGGGCGCCGCGCTCGCCGGTGTCTGGACGGCCTACGCCAAGGGCAAGGCCAACCAGAAGGCCAGGCAGGATGCCGCCGACGCCGCGGCGCGCACCGAAGCCCAGGAGATCGACGATGCCGTCGCCGGCCGGGCGCCGGACGACAACAGAGGGAGGCTGGCCAGATGGTCAAAATCATAGCGCTCTCGCTCCTGCTGGCCGGCTGCACCACATCAGGCGGATCGTTCTGCGCGGCCGGGCATCCCATCCGACCGACAAGGGCAGAGGCGGCGGCCCTTTCCGACGCGTCGGTGGCGGCGATCCTGGCTCACAACGAAAAGGGCCAGAAACTTTGCGGCTGGAGGCCATGATGAACGATCTTTTCGACCTGCTCGGCATCAAGGGACCGGTCGTGGCGGCGGGTCTCGCCGGCGGCGTTCTGCGCGCGCTGTCGCGGCATCGCTACAAGCTGCGCGAAATGGTGGCCTCGCCGATCTGCGGCGCGCTTGCGGCGGCTTATCTGACGCTGCCGGCGGTCTCCTACGCCAGGATCGCCGGCCTGCCGATGCCCGATCCCGCCGACGACACCACCACACTGGCGGCCGCCTTCCTGATCGGCGTCTGTGCGATGTGGATTTCGGACGTGCTGTTCGAGTTTGTGGTGCGGAGATTCAAACCGGGGGTGGAGGAGTAGCTGTTGGCACCGCGTCGTCTGTTGGCTGCTGCCTGACGGAATTACCGAGACAGGTGGACCTGGCGCGGCGTGGCTCTCATTTCCAGGACCGACCGCTGCCCGCTTCGGCTCACGCCGGGGCGGGCTTTTTTGCATTTCCGATCGGCCATTGCTGAGCGGCATTCGAGTTGACCGGTCTCGTCATTGTCCGTTGTGATAAGCAAGTTAATCATGTCGGTTATGCATAATGATTATTGTTAATTTTTGATTGAAGCACCGAAACTAGATAAAGACTTGAGCGGATGAAGTGTTCATATATTGTTAAGCAAGAGGTAGACCACAGAAGACGGAAGCCATCTCCATCATCAAACGGGAGTAGCTTTCATGAACAAGTTCACTGTTATTTTCGCCGCTGTTGCAGTTGCATCGTCCGTTGGAGCCGCCGAGGCAGGTTGTGGGTGCGGAGGTTCGGGCGGCTGGGGAGGCAATTCGAGCAGCCTGATCAATGTTTCGCCGTCCATCGACCTTGGCAAGATCACCGCGCTGAACGACGTGCTCAGCGGCAACAACATCCTGAGCGGCAATGTCGTCTCAGGCATTCTAAACGGCAACAAGACCGGCATCGTCGGTGGCGTTCTGAGCGGGCTCGGCGTGAACCTGCTGGGCGGCAACAGCTACAGGCTGGGCAAGCGCCACTAGGCCGGCGATGCATTTCAACTGTCGAAGGCAACCCAAAATAGCCCGTTCCGGTGCGCCGGGCGGGCTATTTCGCGTGTCGGGCCGATCAAGCGAGGATGTTGACCGCGCGTGCCGCGACCAGCGCGATGGTCAGCAGCGAGATCATGGCCTCGGCCATCATCAGCAGCTTGGCGCGCTGGGAAAGGGGCAAGGTATCGGTGGGCGAAAACGCTGTCGCATTGGTGAAGGCGAGGAAGAAATAATCGACGAAACCGGGCAGCCAATCTCGGAGGTCACGGTCGTTCAACGTCATCTGCGCGAACAGGAAATCGGCCTGCGCAAGCTTGACGAGGCCGCAGGTCGGCGGGCCGCCGCGGTCGGTGCTCCAGAACCACAAGGCAAAGACGATGACGTTGGTGACCCAGATGTTGAGTGCGTCGATCAGCAGCGTCGTGCCGCTGTTGCCGGCATGGCCCTCCAGCAAGGCACGCACCAGCAGGACCAGCGAACCGCAGTTCATGATGCTGATGATGGCGGTCATGGTCAGGGCTGTTCTGCGGATCATGACCCGAAACTGGCCGATCGCATGCCACTCGTGGTCCTCGACCGCCTTGCGGGTGGCGGCCTGTGTCCAGGCGGTGGCCACCGACAAGGGCAGCAGCAGAGCGGCCTCCAGCGCGGGCGCTAGCCAGCGCGGCCCGAATGAGAGATTGTTGATGACCAGAAGCTGCAGGCAGATGATGACGAGAACGGCCGCACGGGCCATCCAGAAATCGAGCGCACGGTAGTGGATGACGGCATGGTGGTGGCGCATTTATCAAATCCTGGATGCTTTTTTGGGGACGGGAACCGGTCAGGCGTAGGCGACGCCTGCCGCGATCACGCCCGATGCGCCGTGCCCGGCATGTTCAGGGCGCTCCGGGACGGCGTGTTCCATTGTTGTCCTGCTGGCATGTGATGATGAGAGAGGCGGCATGGTGGCGCGAAACTCTGCCTCAATCTTGGTTTTGCCATGGTCACCCAAGTATACATTTTCGTAAGCTTCGAGTTCTGGGCTGTTCCAAAAACCGTCCGGTGTGATTTATCCACCGCATGACGCGAATCGACGAACCCATGAACGGTTGGCTGCCGGTCGGCAGTTCTGTTCCAGGCGACTGGCGGCAGTCGTCGATCTGGCAGGGGCTGACGCGCTATCCAGAAGCCGGCCTAGCGCTTTTGTGCCTGACACAGATCCTGTGCTGGACCGTGGCGCCCGCGCTTGTCGACGTGTCACCGCCCAACGATGTCGTCGAAGGCTTCATGTGGGGCCGCGAATGGGTGCTGTTGACCTACAAGCATCCACAGCTTCCCGGCTGGCTGCTCGAGATCAGCCATCTTCTGACCGGATCGTTCCGCTGGCCGCAATATCTCGTGGCTCAGCTAACGATCTCGGCCACTTTCGTGCTAGTCTATCTGCTGGCCCGCGACATGCTCGGGCGAACCCGCGCGCTGGCCGCCGTGCTTCTGATGCCGTCGCTCTATTTCTTCGGCTGGCCGACCCCACAGTTCAATCATGACTACGCGCAGATGCCCTTCTGGGCCGCTATCTGCTGGCTGTTGTGGCGTGCGGGCCGTGGTGGTGGGCCGGGCTGGTGGCTGGCGCTCGGGCTGGTGTCGGGCGTCGGGCTCTATGCCAAGCTTTCCACCGGCCTATTATTGCTTTTCGGGGCGATCTGGCTGCTGTCGGACACACGCGCACGCAGTCGGCTCGCCACGCCCTGGCCATGGCTCGGGCTCGCGGTTTTCGGCGCTGTCGCCGCTCCACTGGCCGCCGAACTCTGCCGCGTCGATTTCCTGCCGCTGACCTATGCCGCCTGGCGCGATCAGTGGGTGGTGGCCCATCGCTCCCGCTTTTATTATATCGGCGTCCAGATGGCTGGGTTCTGCGGCTTTCTTCTGGTGCTGGCGATGTCAGGGCTGCTGCGGCGCTCGCCCGCGCCGCAAAAGCCCGTCGGGCGCGGCACGCTGGTCTATCTCTTGTGGATGGGGGTTGGCCCGGCGATCCTCGTGATGGTGGCGTCCCTGTTCACCGGCGCCGGCGAGGCCTGGGGCGCGCCGATGTACAATCTTGCTGGCGTTGTGGCGCTCGCCTTGCTGGGCCATCGCCTCGGCGCCATCGAGATGCGAAAGCTGGCGATCTGCGCGCTCATCTCCATTGTCGGCATATCCGGTGCCTATGCGGGCATCCGCTGGACGAAATGCAATCTGCGTGGGCGCATGGACGCCGTCTGCTGGCCGGCGCAAAAGATCTCGGATGAGGCAGAGGCTGTCTGGCACGCTGCGACGCCCGATCGGCTCGACATCGTCGGCGGCCATGCCCTTATTGCGCCGCTGGCGGGCCTCAATGCCTATGACAAGCCCTCGATCTTCACCGAACTGAACATGCAGTACGCCCCCTGGATCACCAAGGAGCGGCTGCGCGAGCATGGCATATTGCTGGTCTGGCCCGGGCGCGATGTGCCATCTTATCTGCAGGCGTGGGTGGGCGACATCCCGGTCAAAACCGTTCTTTTCGACTGGTCGCTCAAGGCGCCGCCGGTGGCGATCAGCTTCGCCGCCATTCCGCCTGGCGCGCGGCAGTTGCCGGGTGCTATCGACGGCCTCGCCCGACCGAGCAACTGAAGCAGATCCGCCGGTCCGCTGGACGAAGCAGGTGACAATGCCCATCTATGTCCAGACAAACTTGCCTTGAGGAGACGTGATATGGCGACTTCGACCGAACGCGCAGTCCTTGCCGGTGGCTGCTTCTGGGGTATGCAGGATTTGATACGGCGCTATCCCGGCGTCATTTCCACCCGTGTCGGCTACAGCGGCGGCGACGTGCCCAACGCCACCTACCGCAACCACGGCAGCCATGCCGAAGCCATCGAGATCAATTTCGATCCGGCCATCATAAGCTATCGCACGCTGCTGGAACGCTTCTTCCAGATCCACGATCCGACGACCCGCAACCGCCAGGGCAACGATGTCGGGACGAGTTATCGCTCGGCGATCTATTACACCAGCGACGAACAGAAGCGCATCGCCGAGGACACGATCGCCGATGTCGATGCCTCGGGCCTGTGGCCGGGCAAGGTCGTCACCGAAGTCGCACCCGTTGGCCCCTTCTGGGAAGCCGAGCCCGAGCATCAGGACTATCTGGAGAAATATCCCAACGGATACACCTGCCACTTCGTCAGGCCGGGGTGGAAGCTGCCGGTTCGGGAAAAAGCGGTGCCGTAGTTTCACTGATACGACAGGATTTGAGAAGCCGCGGAGCGCTCGCTCCGCGGCTTCTTTTCATTGCAATTCCTACTTGCCGCAATGGTTGTCGTTAACTGTCGGCGCGGTGGTGCCCGGCGACGTACCACTGGCATCGGGCTGTGCGCCCTGCGGATGGGCAGGGCAATTTTCATCCGCGTTTGAATTCGTGGCGCCCGGTGCTACCGTCGTACTGTTGGTCGTGCCGGGGTCTACCGTGTTCGGCGAAGCCGGCGTATTTGGGTCGACGGTGACCGACTTGCCGCTGCCGCCGGATCCGTCGGTGCCGCTTGTGCCATTGCTCTGCGCCATGGCCGATGTCGCCAGGCCAATGGTGAGCGCCGAAGCTGCGAGGATTTTCATGAACATGGTTTGTCTCCATTGTCTGTGAACTCGTCGCGTAGCGACTGGTGGGACAACCTCGCGGCCTGGTGAAGGTTCCCGATAAATTCTCGCGCCGGCAGAGCCAGCCGCTCCCGCCCTGGCGCAATGCTTTTGGCGCAGTGCGATAAAAAAACGGCTTTTCCTTCAACTCGAATGATGCTTTAAGGCGCACATCCACAGGGGTGCTCCGTACGGTCGGGGCTGAGACGGGGGCGGCAAGCCCACAGACCCTAGAAGCTGATCTGGGTAATACCAGCGGAGCGAGGCGGGCGATGTTTTCAGGCGCACAGATTTCCCTATATCCCATGACCGACGATTTCGTCGGTGTCATCCTTGGCGCGCTCGGTGCGCTCGATCCCTGGCGCGACAAACTCAGGATCGAGACCGACGACATCTCGACCTTGCTGGTCGGGCCGCCCGAAGTGCTGTTTCCTGCCATGCGCGACCTCTTCGTGGCGGCGGCACGCAGCGGCAAACATTGCGTGTTGTCGGCCACCATCTCGCGCGGCTGCCCTGGCGAGCCGGACGATCCGATCTGCCGCTCCGATGCGTTTGGCGGGCCCGTCGGTCCACTCGGCCCGCGCAAGGACGCGGCCATCGAGGCGGTGCGCAATGCTGCTGCCACCGGCCAGCCTGCGGCGGCGCAGTTCTCGCTCTATGTGATGGGCACAGACGACCACATGGACGAGATCTACGGCTGCATAGACTTTCTCAAGCAGTCCGGCGTCTATGAGCGCTCCAAACATTTCTGCACGAAACTGCGCGGTGATGCCGGTGCGATCTTTTCGGCGCTGGACGAGGCTTTCTGCCGTTTCGGACCAGGCGCTGGCCACGTAACCCTCGACGTCACGGTCTCGGCCAACAGCCCGTCGGCCGTCTGAAGCCGCGCCGCTCTCGCGGCCGTCAAAGGTTATCTCCCGTGGTCTCATCATCAGTCGCTTCGCGCCCGATCGCGAGCTTTCTCGTCAAGGCAATGCCGGCCATGATCTCGGCCGGTTTGCTCCTGCTGGCGTGGGAGCTTTATGCCACCTATTCCGGCATCAGGGCCACGATACTGCCGGCGCCGTCACGCGTCTTCGAGCAAGCGATGCTCAATCGCGAGGCGCTGGCCGACAATGCCGTTCCGACCATCCGTGCCACGCTTCTTGGCTTTGCCTGTTCGCTCAGCGCAGCCTTCGTGCTGTCGATGCTGGTCGACTTCTTCCAGCCGCTGCGGCGTGCGTTGTTTCCCGTCTTCATCGTCAGCCAGACCTTGCCGCTGGTGGCGATCGCGCCGCTGGTGGTGCTGTGGTTCGGCTTCGGGCTGGCGCCCAAGATCATGCTGGTGGCGCTGGTCACCTTCTTTCCGATGCTGGTCGCATTGGTCGAAGGCTATGAGGCGACCGAGGCCGAGATCGGGCAAATGCTGCGCGCCATGGGGGCAGGGCGCTGGCGCATCTTCCTGCTCGCGCGGCTGCCTTCGGCGCTGCCTTACTTCTTTGCCGGGTTGAGGATCTCCATCACCTATGCGGTGGTCGGCGCCATCTTCGCCGAGTATGCCGGTGCCGCAAAGGGACTGGGCATCTACATGCTCAACGCCAAAAACAATTTCCGTCCTGATCTGGTTCTTGCCGCCGTCGGTGTCAGCGCGGCGCTGACCCTTGTCCTGTTCGGGTTGACCGTGTTGCTGCAGCGTCTTGCCATGCCCTGGGAGCGAGCCGGCAGGGAAACTGCCGGGAAGGGGGCCTGGCGATGAGCCGGCTCGAACTGCGGCATGTGCACAAGGCGTTCGGTGGCCTCGACGTGCTGGCCGATATTTCGCTCAGCGTCGGCGCTGGTGAGTTCGTCTCGATCCTTGGACCCTCGGGTGCCGGCAAGTCGACGCTGTTCCAGCTTCTGACCGGCGCCGAGCATGGCGAGGGCGAGATGTTGTTCGACGGCGCGCGGCTCGACGACCACGGCAGGCACTTCGCCTTCATGCCGCAGCGCGACGCGCTGATGCCATGGCGGCGCATCCTCGACAACACGACGCTCGGGCTCGAAGTGCAAGGTATGAGGAGACAGGCGGCGCGGGCGCGCGTTGCGCCGTTGTTTGCCGAATTCGGGCTTGCCGGCTTCGAGCGGCATTTTCCCGCGCAGCTGTCCGGCGGCATGCGCCAGCGCGCGGCCTTGCTGCGCACCGTGGTGCAGAAGCGCGACATGCTCCTGCTCGACGAGCCTTTCGGCGCGCTCGATGCGCTGACCCGCACCGCCATGCAGCGCTGGCTCGAACAGATGTGGCGGCATCATCGCTGGACGGCGCTCTTGATCACCCATGACGTGCGCGAAGCCGTGTTCCTGTCCGACCGCATCTATGTGCTGTCGGCGCGCCCGGCCCGCATCGTGCGTGAAATCAGGGTGCCGTTGCCGCGCCCGCGCAGCCTTGGCGGCGATGCCGCGCGCCAGGCAAGCGCGCTCGAGGCCGAAATCCTCGACATCATCCTCAACCCCAATCCATCCAAAGGACACGATCATGACTGACTTGACGCGCCGGCAGGCCTTGTTGCTGACCCTTGCCACCGGCCTTCCCTTGATTGCCGGAACGCGTCGGGCTCGAGCACAATCGGCGGCACAAAAGGTCACCGTCGCCCTCGACTGGACGGTCAACACCAACCACATCGGACTGTTCGTTGCCCGCGACAAAGGGTTTTATCGCGAGGCCGGACTCGAGGTCGACATCCTGCCCTACAGCGATACCGGTGCTGGCACGCTGGTCGCAAACCGCGTCGCCGATTTCGGCATCAACGGCACCATCAGCCTGTTCACCCAGAGAACCGCCGGGGCGGATCTGAAGGGCGTCTATGCGGTGGTGCAGTCCGAAACAGGCCGCGTGGTCTTCAATGCGGCACGCAACGAGATCAAAAGCCCAAGAAGCCTCGACGGCTTGATCTATGGCGGCTTCGGCAGTGCCTGGGAAAACGCGCTGATATCGACCATCATCCGCCACGACGGCGGCAAGGGCGATTTCGAGACGGTGACGCTCGGCACCTCAGCCTATGAGGCGCTGGCCAATGGGTCGGTCGATTTCACGCTCGAAGTCTCGACCTGGGAGGGTGTCGAAGCCGAGCTCAGGGGCGTCAAGCAGCGCAGCTTCGTCTATGCCGATTATGGCGTGCCTGACGAGCACACGACGCTGATCTCTTCGAGCGAAGCCTATCTCCAGGCCAATCCCAAGCCTGCGGCCGACTTCGTTCAGGCGACGCGACGCGGCTACCAGTTCGCTGTCGACCACCCCGACGATGCGGCAACCCTGCTGATCGCTGCAAACAAGGATGCCTTGACCAATCCGGCGCTGATCCACGCCTCGCTGAAGGCATTGATCGACGGCCATTATCTACGCAGCCAAAGCGGGGCCATCGGGACGATGGATCCGGCCAAGATGGAAGCGATTGGCGACTATCTCTTCGCCTCCGGCATTCTGCGCGATTCCGACGGCAAGCTGGTTGCTCGACGCCCGGATTTCGGGAGCTATTTCCGCAACGACTATCTGAGCTAGTCTGGCAAAACCAAATGACATGGGTCGCCAGTCTTTCTGGGCGACCGCGTGGAGCAGGTCGTCTGGAAGCGGCGCCCTGGCTCCCCGACAGCCAGTTTAAGACCGATCTGATCTTGTTGATTAACTGCCCGGCAATGGTTGCGTGCAAAGGTCGCCCTGAGGGATCATTGGGGTGTCTGCATTGCTCATATCAAAAAGCGAGGCGCTTTCGCACGTCAGTGACGGCACGATTCTGTCCGCAGCCCGAAAGCGTGAGATCCTGGTGGATTTGCGCGAAGGTTTCTTTCGGATCTGCGCGCTGGCCTTCGCGGGCATGTTCGTCTACCGCGGCGTGTATCACCTGATGCTCGACCCGACGCGCATCAATGTGGCGCTGGTGGCGATTTCCGAGATCCTGACCTTTACCTGGCTGCTTCTGTCGCGTCGGCCGAAGGTTCGCGACTGGAACCCGCTCACGGTGGTTGTCTCCGTGATCGCCAGCTTCGGTGTCGGTTTCATCGACCTGGAGCCGGGCGTGGCGATCATCCCGGTCCATGTTGCGGCGCCGCTGCAGGCCCTGGCGTTGGGGTTCGTGATCTGGGGAAAGATATCGCTGGGGCGTTCTTTCGCCATTCTGCCGGGCAATCGCGGCGTGATGACAGGCGGTGCCTACCGTCTGGTGCGGCATCCGATCTATGCCGGCTATCTTGCCGGCCATGTCCTGTTCCTGCTATCGGCCTTTTCCTTCTACAATCTAGCCGTCTACGCGGTGATCACCTTCTTCCAGGTGCACCGCATCCTGCGCGAAGAGGCGCTGCTGGCCGCCACGCCGGAGTACCGGGACTATATGAAGCGCGTCCACTACAGGCTGTTCTACGGCGTCGTTTGACAAGCGCCCCGGCGCGCAGCAACCACACTGGCAACGTTGATCGTCAATAGACCTGCGCATTGTTTGTGCAAACTAATGTTACAACTTTATTATTTCAGAAATTTTGAGATATATATACCACACTTCAATTTCAGTATTCTCTCTGTGAAGCTGAAACTCACTACCTCGCGTAATTGCTTCTGCAATCGGCTTCTCGCCATCTCCGGCCGATCGGAAAGCCCGCCACGCTGGTGGGCTTTCTGCGGTCCACAGGCGTGCCGGAATTAAATCCTGGTTGCCGTCACCTGGATGGCCGTTTCTGTTGCTGGCGTGACTTCTTCCGCGCGATGCCCGCCACAATCGCGGAACGGTAGGCCTTTGGAGCGCTCGTCTTTTGAACATCGCAGCTGCGACGTTCAACCCTATGGCGGCGGCGGCCTTGGGCTCGTGCTGCTCATCGTCATCGTGCTTGTCGTGCTCGGGCGCATCTAGCCGGGTTATCGCCAACTGATCGCAATCTCGTGAGCGCCCCAATGTCGGCGTGCACCGGATTGTGATGCAGGCAAGCCGGCTTGTGATCCTGCACTCTGCAAAACTTTCGTATGGTCATTGCGGTCCACACCCCCCCGTGGAAACAAGAGGAGAGGGTCCCACCCCTTGTCCTCCTCCAAGGCCCGCTCCGGTTCACCGTAGCGGGCTTTTGCTTGCTGGCGAGGCAAAACCGGCTCGCATCAAACCCTATGGGCGAGGCGTTCAGATGCTGGCGCCAGTCGACTACTCCATGTCAGGCACGTCACCGCTGACGAAGAGCGTGTTCGGCGGACCATATTCGCCCAGCGTCGGATCGGCCTCACGGCTCCAGGCGATGACGCCGGAATGCTTTGCCGTCAGAGCCCTGGCGGTGCGTATGGCGCGATCCTCGCTCTGCTGGTCGGCGGGTCCAAAGGCTGGGAACAACTCGCCATCCTCACCGCGATCGAACGCGACCACGACGATCAGCCTGGGATTTTTCTGGCCACTGGAATCGGACATCTTGCACCTTTGGCGCAGAACCTATCACATTGCTCGGGGTTGAAGGCCGCGAATCGATGAATGCCGACTTTGGGGAGTGGCATCGTGCAAGATCAGCGTTTCGATGAGCCGGTCAGGATTGCGCTCGGCCGATCGCGAAACTCGATCTTCAACGTGGAGCGGGTCGCTCAGGCTGCCGACATCCTGCTGAACCGCTGGCCGGTTGCGACCGGGCAAAAGCATATGGTTGCCCGCAAGGCCTGTCTGGCCGTGCTCGAGGGAAAGAAAGAAGTCTCGGCGGCAAGAGCGGCGTTCATCAACGCCGCTATCGAGGCGGACATCCTCGTCGAACCGCGTGAGGTGTCGATCCCGTAGCCTGCCCCTGGTGAAATTGAATCAGGATCTGGCTCCATCCCCTTGATGTATGCCCCTTTTTGGCGATCGCCGACCGGCTTTTCAGGGCTATTGACCTGCCTCTCGGCACGCCCTGCACGGTTATCCCGCACATTTCGCTGCCTGTTGGTCAGTCTTCGGCATCTGTTGACATAGCATCCGGGCCTCGGTATTGAACAGGATTATACAGGTTCATTGAACAGGTACCCTTATGAAGCGGCGCGCGGTTCAACTGTCTCCCGGCACGGGCAAGCCCGAGCAGATCGCCACCGTCCTCGAACATGAGATCCGTTCCGGCGTCCTCGGTTTCGGCGACCGCCTTCAAAGCGAGAACGAACTCGTCCAGCGCTTCTCCGTTAGCCGCAATACGGTCCGCAAAGGCCTCGAGGAACTGTCCAGCCGCGGGCTGATCACGACCAAGGTTGGTATCGGCTCGTTCGTCACCTTCGACGGCAAGCCGGTCGACGACTCGATCGGCTGGTCGCGCGCGCTGGCCGATGCCGGCGCCAATGCCGAGACGCGGACGCTGCGGCTGGAGGTCATCGAAGACCCCGATCTGGCTGCGCTGCTTGGCATCGAAAGCCCGTTCTTCATCGCCGTCGACCGGGTGCGCACCAACGCCAGCGACGGCCATGCGATCTCCATCGAGCGCAGCCGGTTGCCATTGTCCTCCGAGCTCGAGGACGTACCGTTGCGCGGATTGCGCGAGGGCTCGCTGCACCAGACGCTGCGCGTCGCCGGCCTCATTCCCGACCATGGCGAGGAATGGGTCGAGATCGAGATGCTCAATGCCGAGGATGCGGCCATCCTCGGCTGCCCGCAAGGCACGCCTTTCCTGCGTGGCCGCCGGCTGACGCGCGCCGCCGACGACCGGCCGATCGAGTACGTCACCAGCCTGCTCAATCCGGCGCATTTTGCGCTGCATATGAGGTTCTGAGCGATGTCGGATGCAACCAGCAAGGCCATTGATCGCGCCATGGGGGCGCTTGTCGGCGGAGCGCTGGGCGATGCGCTCGGCATGCCGACGCAGCTTCTGTCGCCGGTTCGCATTGCCGAACTCTACGGCCGTGTCGAGGATTTCATCGAGCCTTTCCCGGATCATCCGGTGTCGAAGGGACTGGCCGCTGGCACCATCACCGACGATACCGAGCAGGCGTTGCTGCTCGGCCGCATCCTGGTCGAATCCGGCGACCGTTTCGACCATGCGCGCTGGGTCAATGCGCTGCTCGACTGGGAACGCGAGGTGAAGGCGCGTGGCAGCTATGACCTTTTGGGGCCATCGACCAAACGCGCCATCGACGCCATCAACAATGGTGTGCCGGCTGAGGAAGCGGGACGCAGCGGCGACACCAATGGTGCGGCGATGCGTATCGCGCCGGTCGGCATCATGATGCCGCTCGAACCGTTGGAAGGGTTCGTCGGCAAGGTGGCTGAGACCTGCCGGGCCACGCACAACACCTCGATTGCCATCGCCTCCGCCGCTGCCGTTGCGGCAGCCGTCAGCCGCGGCGTCGCCGGCGGTGGCTGGCGCGACGCTTCCGCCAGCGCGGTCGCGGCGGCGAGGCGAGGGGCGACACTCGGACATTGGGTGACCGGCGGCGACATCGCCGCGCGCATCGTCTGGGCGCAAGACATCGTGCACGGCAAGGCGATCAGGGATGCGATCCGGCTGATCACCGATCTGGTTGGCACCGGCGTCGCCAGCCAGGAATCCGTTCCGGCGGCCTTCGCCGTGCTGGAAGTCGCGCGTGGCGACCCATGGCAAGCAGCCGTCATCAGCGCCAATCTCGGCGGCGACACCGATACGATCGGCGCCATCGCTGCCGGCATGGCCGGCGCCTGCAGCGGTTTTTCCCGATTGCCGCAACAGCATATCGCCCGGCTTGTCGGCCTCGACATGTCGGAGGTTCGCGCGCTCGCCGCCGATCTCGTGGCAGCAAGGATGGCGAAAATCGGTTCCGGCAAGGACGCGGCGGAATGAGCGGCCGTCTCGTCCATGTCGGCAGTGCCGTGGTCGACTATGTCTACCGCATCGACGCCCTGCCGGCGCCCGGCATGGAAAAGACGGCATCGAGCTTTGCCCAGGTCGCCGGCGGCGGCTTCAACATGATGGTGGCGGCCAGCCGCACCGGCATGCAGGTGGTGTTCGGCGGCCAACTCGGCAGCGGGCCCAATGGCGATTTCCTGCGCGCTGCGTTCATAGCCGAGGGTATCGAGACACTGACGCCGCCATCGCCCGTGATGGACAGCGGCAACTGCGTCGCCATGATTTCGAGCGACGCCGAACGCACCTTCGTGTCGTGGCCTGGTGCGGAGAGCGTTCTCAGCCTCGACATGATGGCGCCGGTCGCGGTGGCACCGGGTGACTGGGTGTTCACCTCCGGCTACACGCTGAGCTACCCCAAGAGTCGCGATGCGCTCACTGATTGGATCGAGGCGCTGCCGACAGGTATTCCCTTCGTCTTCGACCCGACGCCGGTCATCACAGACATTCCGCGTCCCATCCTGTCGCGGGTGCTTGCCCGCACCACATGGCTGAGCTGCAACACGACGGAAGCCGCCGAGATTGCCGGCCCAGGCGATGTCGAGGGCCTCGCGGTACGGCTGCTGGGCGACCACTGCCCGAAAGCAGCGGGCGTGGTCATCCGCTCCGGGGCAAAGGGTTGCCATATCAGGTTGGCCGACGGCACGGCGCAGACCGTTGCCGGCTTCAAGGTCACCGCCATCGACACCAATGGCGCTGGCGACACCCATATCGGTGCTTTCGTCAGCGCGCTGGCGCGCGGCATCCCGCCCTTCGAGGCAGCGCGCTATGCCAATGCGGCAGCGGCCATATCGGTCACCCGCCATGGCGGCTCGTCGGCGCCGACCGACCACCAAATCCAGACATTCCTGAGCCATGCCGCCGATCCGTCGGGAGCAGGCCGGACACAGAAGGCCAATGCATAACAGCTGTAAAGCCTGACAAGCCCGGGAACCGGGCAAACCCACAGAGAGGAACCAACCATGCGCATGCCTGACTTGACTGCTCTGCTGACGGCGACCGCCGTCTTTACCTCCGCACTCGCGTTCGCTGCCAAGGCTGACGAAGTGCATGTGCTCAACTGGAAGGGATACGGCGCCGACGAACCATGGGCGGTGGAGGCTTTCGAAAAAGCGACCGGCAACAAGGTCGTCAACGACTTCTTCAATTCCGAACAGGAAATGCTGACCAAGATCCGGACCAATCCCGGTCTCTACGACGTGGTCATGATCAATGCCGCCTTCAACGACCAGGCGATGGACGGCAAACTGATCCAGCCGATCGACGTCTCCAAATTGCCGAACTACGCCGACATCAGCAAGGACAAGGCGGGATCGCCGATGCTCGTCCATGACGGCAAGGTCTATGGCGTGCCGTGGGTGTGGGGCCTCACCGCGCTCGCCATCAACGACAAATCCTTCGACAAGCCGCCGACGAGCATCGCCGAGATGTGGGATGCCGCCCACAAGGGCCGCGTCGTCATTCGCGACGATGCCGTCGAAGCGGTGCAGTTCGGCGCCATCGCAACGGGCCAGAACATCAACGACATCAAGGATATGGATGCGGTCAAGGCGAAGCTCACCTCGCTGATGCCGCAGATCAAGACCTTCTGGAGTTCGGAGAACGACTGGAACCAGATGGTCGCCTCCAACCAGATCGACATCGGCACCTACTGGAGCGGCTCGGCCGATCGCGCCAAGACGCATTTCAAATTGCCGGTCTCTCTGGTCGTGCCGCAGGAGGGTGCCGTCGCCTGGCTCGACGCGTTTTCCATTCCGGTCGGCGCCAAGAACGTCGCCGGCGCCGAGGCTTTCATCAACTACATGATCGACCCGAAATTCTACGTCGAATGGGTCACCAAGGTCGGTGCTCCTGTCTCCGCCAACACCAAGGCGGTGGAAGCGCTGCCCGAGGATGCCTTCAACCGCAAGGTCATGGGCGACCCCGAGGTGGCCAAACGCATCCAGTTCCAGGCGCCGATCACCGATGCCCAGCGCGAAGCCTATCTGGCGCTGTGGCAGCAGTTGAAGGTCGACGTGAAATAGAGCCAACATCCCGGCCAGCTGGCGGTTCGCGCCGGCTGGCGTTTCAATCCTGGGGGAGGGTATCATGGCAGCAGCGACAGCGTCGCGAAGCGGGCTGAGATCGGCATTGCCGCTGCTGGCGCCAGCCTATCTCTGGCTGACGGTGGCGATCTTCCTGCCGCTCTCGGCCATGGTCTTTTTCTCGTTCATGACCGAGCTGCCGCTGTCGGGAAAGCCGTGGACATTCACCCTTGGCAACTATGCCACCTTCTTCTCGCAAAGCCTCTATCTGACACTGCTGCTGGCCTCGCTGCGGCTTGGCCTCGAAGTGACGCTGTGGTGCGTCGTCATCGGCTATCCCGCCGCTTACGTGCTCGCCAAAGTGCTGAAGGGGCGCAGCCGCGAGGCGATCTTCCTGCTCGTCATCTTGCCGTTCTGGTCGAACGGGCTGGTGCGCATCTTTTCCTGGGCGATGGTTTTGCGCGAGGGCGGCATTCTCGACACCGCGCTCAACGCCGTGCTGCCGTTCAAGATCAACATCGACCTGATGTATTCCTATCCAGCCGTCATCATCGGGCTGGTGCATTCCTACGTGCCTTACATGGTGCTGACCTGCTATCTCACGCTGCAGGCGATCGATGACTCCCTGATTGAGGCCGGGCGTTCGCTTGGCGCTTCACGGCTACAGGTGCTGAAGCGGGTGATCATCCCGCTGTCGATGCCCGGATTGGTCGCGGGTGCGGCCCTGATCTTCGTCCCCGTCGTCGGCTCGTTCATGGAGCCGCGCATCCTCGGCGGTCGCACCGGCACCTTCTACGGCACGGTCATCGAGGACCAGTTCGTCGCCGTGTTCAACTGGCCGCTCGGTGCCGCGCTTTCCTTCATCCTGCTGGCCGTGGTGCTGGTCATCCTGGCGGTGGCGTCGCCGGTGCTGCGGAGGGCCGCGTGATGGCGACGACCCGCGTCCTCGAATGGCTTGGCCGCTTCTACATCGGCCTGCTGCTCGCCTTCCTCTATCTGCCGATCATCATCATGGCGCTGATGTCGTTCAACGTCTCGCCCTTCTACCAATTGCCGTTCGAATGGACGACCGAATGGTACGCTTCGCTGTGGCAGAACGACCAGCTGATCGCCGCCACCTGGAACAGCGTCGAGATCGCCGTCATCACCACCGTCATCTGTGTCGTGCTCGGCTCGGCGGCATCGCTGGCGCTCTATCGCTATGAGTTTCGCGGCAAGAAATTCCTGCAGGCGCTGTTGTTTCCGCCGATCGCCATTCCGTGGCTGATCACCGGCACGGCGATGCTGATCTTCTTTTTCGGCGTCGGCATCGGTCGCGGGCTGCATGCGATCCTGCTTGGCCACGTCGCACTGGCGCTGCCCTATGTCATCGTCGTCGTCTCGGCCCGGCTGCAGACCTTCGCGCCGGAGCTGGAAGAGGCGGCACGCTCGCTCGGCGCCAACCAGTGGCAGGTAACGAGGCGCGTCACGCTGCCTTGGATCACGCCAGGCGTCATTGCCGGAGGGCTGTTTGCGTTTGCAGTGTCGTTCGACCAGTTCGTGGTGTCCTATTTCCTGGCGACGCCTGGGCAGACGACGCTGCCGGTGGAAATCTACGCCGCGATCCGCAAAGGATTCACGCCCGAGATCAATGCGGTCTCGACGATCATCATTGTCGTGTCGATGGCGCTGATGCTGCTCACGGCGCGGTTCTTCAAATTCGGCGGAGAGAAATAATGGCCGGCGTGCAGGTATCTGATGTCTCGCGCAGTTTCGGCGCACACAAGGCGCTGGACAATGTCTCCATCGATTTCGCCGATGGCGGATTCTATGCGCTGCTGGGGCCGTCGGGCAGCGGCAAGACCACGCTGCTGCGCCAGATTGCCGGTTTCGATTTTCCCGATTCGGGCCGCATCACCATCGGTGGCGAGAGCGTCGAGCGGGTGCCCGTCGAAAAGCGGCGCATCGGCATGGTGTTCCAGAACTATGCGCTGTTTCCCAATATGAGCGTCGCCGACAATGTCGCCTTCGGCCTGTCGGTGCGCGGCGAGGCCAAGGCGGTGATTGCAACGGAGGTGCAGCGCGCGCTCGATCTGGTGCAGCTCGGCAAGCTTGGTGGCCGCCGGCCGCACCAACTCTCCGGCGGGCAGCGGCAGCGTGTGGCTCTCGCCCGCGCTATCGTCACCAAGCCGCGCGTGCTTTTGCTCGACGAGCCGCTCGGCGCGCTCGACAAGGCGCTGCGCGTCGATATGCAGATCGAGCTCAAGCGCATCCAGCGCGAGATCGGCATCACCACCATCTTCGTCACGCACGACCAGGAAGAAGCGCTGACGATGAGCGACCGCATCGGCATATTGCGCGACGGCAGGCTGGTGCAGGAGGGACCGCCGGAGGAGATCTATAACAGGCCGAAGAGCGAGTTCGCCGCCACCTTCCTCGGCGACGCCAACATTTTTCGCGGTGACAGCACGGGCGATGGCATCAGGCTTGCGGACGGAACGGCGATTGCCGCTGGTGTGGGTGCCAAGCTTGCCGCCGGCGCCAGGGCGAGCTGTGCCGTGCGGCCCGAACGCATCCGCATCGCCAGGGATGCCGGAGCACCGGATGGCAACGCCAACATGCTCAAGGGACAGGTTTCCAAGCGCATCTTCGCCGGCAGCAACAGCACCTATTTCGTCGAGCATGCTGGTCAGACGTTGAAAGTGATTGTGCAGAATACCGGCATGGAACGGCTGGCAGAAGGTCAGGATGTCGTGCTGCGCTGGTCGCCTGAAAGCACGGTGTTGATCGCGGCGAACTGATCCTCACCGGGTCTTGCCAGACCGTCCGCAATCAGGGACAGCATAGACGGGCACGACCCGGAGCATACCGATGACCCTGGAACTGACTGCACGCGACCGATCCATGCTCGACGGCGAGCATGGCCTGTCAGCGGCTGCTGCCATGAAAATCCTGGTCGCCTTTTCCAATGCGATCGGGGCAGGTCGTCTGCTCGACATTGCCGGCGCGCATATCGATGGTTGTCTCTACCATGGCAAGGCCGGTCTCGATTTCGTCGAGCGGCTGGTCGAAGGTGGCGGCCGCGTTCAGGTGCCGACGACGCTGAATGTCGGGTCGTTCGATCTCATCCATCCCGGCATGGTGAAATTGCCGGCGGCCGAAGAGGTGCCGGCGCGACGGTTGATGAAGGCGCATATGGAGCTCGGCTGCCAGGCGACATTCACCTGCGCGCCCTACCAGACGCGCTTCCGGCCGAGCTTTGGGCAGCAGATCGCCTGGGGTGAGTCCAACGCCATCGTCTTTGCCAATTCGGTGATTGGCGCGCGCACCAACCGCTATGGCGATTTCATCGATCTGTGCTGCGCCATGACCGGACGTGCGCCGGCCTGGGGGCTGCATCTGAGCGAGAACCGGCGCGGCCGGATCTTGTTCGAACTGGCCTTTGCCGACCCCGAGCCGAGCGACAGCCTGTTCGTCGGCATCGGACTTGTCATCGGGCAGGCGAGCGGCGACCGCATTCCGGTGATTGCCGGCCTGCCGCAACCGCGCGACGAGGACCAGCTGAAGGCGTTGGGCGCGGCGGCGGCAACGACGGGTGCTGTGGCGCTGTTCCATGCGGTCGGCATCACGCCGGAAGCGATGACGCTCGACGAGGCGTTCCAGGGTCATGCGCCTGACGAGACGATCCGCATCAGCCGCGCCGACATCGATCATGCGCTGGCCAGGCTATCGACCGTGCCCGATGGCGCGCCGCTGGCGGCCGTGTCGCTCGGCACGCCGCATTTTTCGCATGAGGAATGGATGCGACTGTTGCCGTTGCTGCGCGAGGCAGCACCGGGTAGGCGCATTCCGATCTATGTCAACACCGGCCGCGCGACGCTGACGCGATTGCAGGAGGAGGGCGCGCTGGCCGGTATGGAGGCGTTCGGCCTGATCCCGGTCGCCGATACCTGCACCTATGTCACATCGATCCTGGAACGCCTCGATGGCGTGGTGATGACCAATTCCGGCAAATGGGCGCACTACGCACCCGGCAATATCGGTGTGTCCGTCGCCTTCGCCGAGATGCGGGATTGCATCCGCTCTGCTGCGGCCGGGCATGTTGTGCGGAGCGCGTCATGACGCGACCGGTGGAACGAACCGGCACTTTCCAGCTGGCCGGTGACGCTGAGGGTCAGGCGCTGGTGTTTTCGCAACCGCTCAGCTTCTGGGGCGGTATCGATGCCGAGACCGGCGAGATAACAGACCATTCGCACCCCGGCCTCGGCCGAAATGTCGCTGGCAGGATTTTGGTCATGCCGAGCGGTCGCGGCTCGTCGTCGTCATCCTCGGTCCTGGCAGAGGCGATCCGCAGGGGCACGGCGCCGGCCGGTATTCTTCTGGAGCGGCCGGACCCGATCCTGGCGGTCGGTGCCATCGTTGCCGAATTTCTTTATGACATCCGCATGCCGCTGGTGGTGTGCGATATTTCGAACCTTGTCTTCGGTGATCAGATTGATATCGGCATCGGCAAAGACGGCGGGCCGATCATCAGAGTTCACCCCGCCATCAATCCGGCAGAGCCACGCCGCCAATAGGCCGCCGCCAGCGTTTGATCGCGACCAAGCCCCAGCGTGTCGCGCCAACATTCGCGCACGATCTTGGCGGCAGCGGCTTCCGCCGCGAACCAGCCGAAGGCCGAACCGTCCTGCGGCCACGCCACCGAGCGGACAGCCTCGGCCAGCAGTCTGTCCTCGCCCGCCGCCACGCCATCCCGTGTCAGCCAATGCACCTCGATGCCCGTGCCATTGTTGATCGCTTGTCTTTCACCATCATTGGCGATCTCGACGAAGGCGACGCCTTTTGTCCCGGCCGGTAGCGTCTCCAGCAGCCGAGCCAGCGCCGGCAAGCCGGTTTCGTCGGCGCCCATGACGTACCATTCTGCCTGCCGCACCGGACGGCCGACCGGGCCCATGATGCCAACCTTCATGCTGGGCGCGGCCTGCATGGCCCAGGCGGAGCCGACGCTCTCGCCGGGATGGATCAGGAAGTCGACATCGATGATGCCCTTTTCCACGTCAAGCGCGCGGATGGTGTAGACGCGCGCCACCGGGCGCCGGTCGTCGGTGGGCCAGACCGGTAAGCCATTGCCGCCCAGCACCGGCCACAGCGGATCGGGGACGTCCCTGGTCGGAAACAGCATGCGGATATGCATGCCGCCGAACTTGGCGAAGCGCGAGAGATTCTCGCCGGCCAGACGAATGCGGCGCATATGCGGAGTGAGGTCGCGAACATCGGTCACCACCATCTCGCGGAACTGGGCGAGGCTGGTTTCGCCTGAGAGATCGCCGGTCCAGACGATCTCGGGGTTTTCCTCCTTGGCGTAGACCTGTACGGCTGTGGCGAGCAGGTCCTTGATACGGGCGAGCCCGTCGCGGTCGGCAGCATTGGCCCGCATCACCAGCCGCTCCATGTCGAACGAGGCGCCGCCGAAGGCAAAGCGGAAATCGATGCGCTGTCCCTGATGCGAAGCATCGGCCTCGAAGCTCCGCAGCCTGTCGGAGATGCTGTCCATGTAGTCCGGCAGACGCCGCAGGTTGAGCCGTGCCTCGCAGGCCAGTTCACGCACCGATGCTTCGTTCATTGTCAGCCTCCCATCCTGCCGGTGAGGGCCACCTTGAAGGTGCGGCCCTTGCCCTGTTCTGTTGCCGCCGAGGTCGACCATGCGCTTTGCGGATCGGTGTAGGCGGTGTTGAATATGTTATCGACGCCGAAATCGAGCTTGAGGTTGTCGTTGACGCGCCAGTTGGCGAAGACATTGACCAGATCGAAACCGTCATCGACGACCGGCACGGCGTTGGGATTGGTGCGGCTGGTGCGGGTGATCTTGCCGACGCTGAGATATTGCGCGCCGACGGTGAGCTGGTCCTCCAGCATGCGGAAGCCGATCGTGGCCGAGAAGCGGTCGAGCGGCGTGTTGTTCAACGCCTGGCCGGAATAGACGCCGCTGACGATCTTGGCGTCGATCAGCGCGCCGGAGAAGTTCACGAAACCCCAGCCATAATCATAAACCATCTCGGCCTCTACGCCCTTCAGGCGTGCGTCGCCGATGTTGATTGCCGTGCGCGGCAGCACGGTGAGGTCGACGTCGATGTAGTCCTCGACGTCAGTGTGGAAAACGTTGACCTTGGCGCGCAGCCGATCACCCGCCGTCAGCACATCGTCATATTTCACGTTGACGCCGGCCTCCCAGTTCTTCGCCGTCTCGGGCTGCAGCAGAAGATTGGGCCGATATGTATCACCGCCGCCATGCGCGCCGCCGCCACGGAAGACATCCTGCAGACCCGGCGCCCGGTAGCCTTCGGAATAGGTGCCATAGAGCTGGAAGCCATCGAATGGCGTGACGCCGACGGTGAGGCGCGGCGACCAACGATCGCCGGAGATCGAGGCTTCCTGCGGTGACGGGATGCGCGTCTCGCCATCGAGCTGGTAGCCGTCATAGCGCATCGCCGCGATGACCTGCAGCCAGTCCCCGTAATCGCCCTGCCACTGCAGGAAGCCGCCATAACCCTGCTGTTGGCCAGCGCCGAAATGCGCCGCTTCCGAGGAGGCCTCGAGATAGTAGTAGTCGAGTCCGTAGGTCAGCGTATGTGTTAGTCCCCAGACGTCGAAACGCGAGGAGTTCTTCACATTGAAACCTGTCGTGGCCACGTCGTAGAAGCGGAAATTGCCGATCGCCGAGGTCGGCCAGACCTGCGTCTGCTCGGCGCGGGTGCGGTTGTGATAGGCATTGGCGCTGAAGTCGATCAGCGCGTTGTCGTCGGGCTTCCAGGTGTAAGCGGCGGTGTAGGTCTGGTTGGTGGTGTCGGTGTCATAGCGGCTCAGGGTCGGCGAGGCCGAGCCGCTCGATCCGGTGATCTGTTCGTTGTAGCGCTGCAGGATGGCGCCGAGCTTCAGCTCATGGCCATCGGCCGGCCGCAACGTCGCCTTCAGATAGCCGCTGGTCACCCGCTCGCCGGTCCATGGCACGGTGTCGCCATTGCCATCGGTGTAGCTGTCGCGGTCGCGGTAGATGAGGTTGCCGATGATATCGGCATCGTCGCTGAAGCGGTAGGCACCGGTGGTGCTGGTGGTGAAGCCGTCGCCATTGTCCTCGTAGCCGAGCTTCTCGCTCAGCGCCCAGCGCTCATCCTTCTTGAGGAAATCGCCGGCATCCTTGGTCTCGAAGGAGACGACGCCGCCGATGCCGCCGGAACCATAGGCATTCGAGACCGGACCGCGAATGACGGTGGCTTCCTTGATCAGGTCGGGTTCGACATAGAACGAGCCAGAGCCATGACCGACGCGCCAGTAGTCCTGGCGGGCGCCGTCGAGGGTGACGACGACGCGGCCATATTGCTCCAGGCCGCGGATGTTGATGGCGGTTGCGGGATCGTCGCCATTCATCGAGGCAGCGACGCCCGGTGTGGTGCGGAAGATGTCGGCGGCTGTGTCGGGCTGGATGCGGTCGAGTTCGTCCTGATCGACGGCGCTGATGGCGGCCATCGATTCGATCACTGCCGTTTTGATCATCGTTGCCGAGATGGTGATCACGTCGAGCATCGTCGCCGGCTGGTTCTGCGCGACACTGGCCGGCGCCAGGCGGCCGGTCTTGGCGGCGGCCTTTTTCTCCCGGTCCTGTTCCTGCGCGCTGGCAAGAGGGACGGCGCAGAGGCCGAGCACGAAGGCGAGCGCCGTGCTCGCCATCAATGTCGTGTTTGTTGTCCTTGTCATGCAGCCCCCAAGCAAAAGCAAAACTGCTGGCGGTGGCTGAGCGGCCTTGGCTGGCATGATTGAAAATCCCTCGACCAGGCAGGTCAGGGCACGGGTCACATATTAAAACATGATGACACAAGTCAACTTTAAATTTATAGCCGACCATCCTCGAGAAGCATCTGGCACGGGAACAGCGGCATGGTCGGCAGTTTAGGCGAAGGCAAGACGACCCACTGGTCGCAACCGGGCAGGATCGCGGCGGTGCTGCTTCTGGCACTGTCGGTGCTGGCGCCTTCCTGCGGCTTCAAGGCGCTGGCCGCCGAGACCGTTGTCGATGCGCTGGGACGAACCGTCGTGCCGGGCGCGGCGACCCGGATCGTGACGCTCGGTTCCGACGTCACCGAGATCGTCCACGCGCTGGGCGCCGGCGGGCGAATCGTCGCTATCGATCGCGGCAGCAAATATCCGCCTGAAGTCGCGCAAAAACCCAATGTCGGCTACCGCCGCCAGCTTTCGGTCGAGGGGCTGGCCAGCCTGCGTCCCGACCTGATCCTGGCCGCAGAAGACAGCGGGCCTCCTGAAGCGGTCGAGGTGCTGAAGTCGCTGGCAATCCCGATCGTCTTGGTCCCGCAGGACAACAGCCCGCAAGGCATCGAGCACAAGATCACGTTGATCGCCGCCAGCCTTGGGCTCGAGGACAAGGGCAAGGCGGTTTCCGCCGAGGTGCTCACCGCCTTTCAGGCTGCCGCGGATCTGGCGTCGCAAATTCCGCCGGAGCGGCGCAAGAAGGTGGTGTTCTTCCATGGCCTGGTACGTCTGAGCGCTGCCGGCGCGGGTACTTCTGCCGACGCCATCATCCGCTATGCCGGCGGCCTCAACCCTATGGACATCGTACAGGGCTACAAGGCGGCGTCGGAGGAAAAACTGATCGAGATGGCGCCTGACGCTATCCTGATGATGAGCGACGGCAAGGGCGGGCCGACGGCCGAGCTGGTGTTCGGCAACCGCGCGCTGGCGGCAACGCCGGCGGCGGCCAACAAGGCGCTGGTCGTGCTCGACGGCGCCTACATGATCGGCTTCGGCCCGCGCACATCGGATGCGATCCGCGACCTGGCGAAAGCGCTCTATCCGGAAGGGGAATGACGTCGCGAAAATCGCAAGACGGTTCGGCTGGGCAGTACAATTTCGTCGCCGAACCCCGTTGCGCTTCATAAATGCTGTCCGTCCGGATTTCTCCGGATCGGCTTCCGCCCGAACAAACTTGGCGGCTCGGCCTGAAACATTGGCACGATATTCTAAGCCGCGCGGTTGACCGTGAATGCGCTCTCCAGCCTATAATTATACTAAATTCATAGACTAACTGCAAACGCTCGGAGCGCTCGCATCTTGGCCTGTGAAAATGGTTGAACAAGGGAGCGCATCGATGCCGAAAACAGAGTCCAATCCGGTCGACCTCGGCACCAGGGCCGCCGACTTCCTGCTGCCCGACGCGCAAGGTGTGCTGCACCGCCTTGCCGATTTCGACGCCAAGCCGGCCTTGCTCGTCGCTTTCATCTCCAACCGCTGCCCGTTCGTCGTGCTGATCCGCGAGCAGCTTGCCGCTTTCGCCAGGGATTACGCCGGCAAGGGGCTGCAGGTGGTGGCGATCAACGCCAACGACCACGAGGCGCATCCGGAGGAGACGCTCGCCCGCATCGGCGAGGAAGCCGAAAAATTCGGCTATTCCTTCCCCTATCTCAAGGATGCGTCGCAGCAGACGGCGAAAGCCTATGGCGCGGCTTGCACGCCCGACTTCTTCCTGTTCGGCACTGACCGGCGGCTCGCCTATCACGGCCAGTTCGACGATGCGCGGCCGGGCAACGGCAAGCCGGTGACGGGTGCCGATCTGCGCGCGGCGGTCGATACGGTGCTGGAGGGCGGCAGGCCCACTGCCAGCCAGGCGCCGTCGATCGGCTGCAACATCAAGTGGAGCGCGGGCAACGAGCCGGTGTGGTCTTCCAGCGCGGCCCGCGCGGCCTAGCGCCTGCTTCGACTTTATTCGCCAGGTCTCCATGCCCAAGCCGCAAAAATCCGCTTCCGACAGCTTGCTGCTCCAGGCCGACGTGCTGGTGCTGGGCGGCGGTCCGTCGGCAGCTTGGGCAGCAGTCGCCGCGGCCGAGGCCGGCGCCAAGGTGGTGCTGGCCGACAAGGGCTATCTCGGCACCAGCGGCGCCACCGCGCCGTCCAACACCGGCACCTGGTGCGTGCCGCCGGGCGACAACAGGCATGCCGTGGTCGAGCGACGCTGGCAGCGCACCGGCGAACTCGCCGACCCGCGCTGGATGCTGCGCTGCGTTGACACCGCCTACCGCAACCTGCTCAGGCTCTCCGAATGGGGCTATCCCTTCCCGAGCGAGGATGACGGCCGGCTCTACATCGCCAATCTGCGCGGCCCGGACTACATGCGCTTCATGCGCCGCCGCGTGCTTTTGGCCGGCGTCACCGTCCTCGACCATCATCCCGCGCTCGAACTTTTGTCGGACGGCGATGCCATCGTCGGCGCCGCCGGTGTCGCCAGGCAGATCGGCCAGGATTGGCGCGTCGACGCCAACGCGGTGGTGCTGGCGACCGGTGGCTGCGCTTTCCGCGAGCGCATCCTCGGCGCGACCGGGCTGACCGGCGACGGCTATCTGATGGCGGCGGAGGCCGGCGCCAGCCTGTCGGGCATGGAGTTCACCGGCAAATACACGCTGGCGCCCTACGGCTCCTCGTTGAACAAGGGGCTGCCGTTCCGCTGGGCGTCGTTCCATCGCGAAGATGGCTCACCGATCGTCGGGCCGACCGGCGAGCCGTTGCGCAACGGCATCGGCGACCGCGAGGAGGAAGTGGCGCGCGCGCTGATCGACGGCCCGGTCTATGCGCGGCTCGATCAGGCCGAACCAGCGCTGCAGGGCTGGCTGCGCCAGGGCCAGCCGAATTGCTTCGTGCCCTATGACCGCGCCGGCATCGACCCTTTCAGCGAGCTGTTCCGCATCACCCTGCGCGCCGAAGGCACGGTGCGCGGCACGGGCGGCATAGACATCGTCTCCGACGATTGCGCCACCGGCGTACCCGGCCTCTATGTCGCCGGCGACGCGGCCAGCCGCGAGATCATGACCGGTGCGGTGTCGGGCGGCGGCGCCGTCAATTCGTCCTGGGCGCTGGCCAGCGGCTGGTGGGCGGGCAAGGGCGCTTCGACCCATGCCAAGCGCCGGACCGGCAAGGCATTCCGCACTGAGGTGCAGTCGCTTGGCCAGGCTGGATTACGTCCTGCATCATCGCCGCGCGTCGACATCTCGGCAGGCGAAGTCATCGAGGCGGTGCGCAGTGAGGTGACGCCGCTCGACAAGAATTTCTTCCGCACCGGCGAAGGCCTGGAGAAAAGCGGCGAGCGGTTGGAGAGTGTCTGGCGCGACGTGCGCGACCATCTGCAGGGCGACGGGCTGGATAGGGTCCGTACCCGAGAGGCAGCTTCGATCGCCGCCGCCGGGCGCTGGTCCGTGGCCGCAGCGCTGCACCGCACCGAGAGCCGCGGTATGCATCGCCGCACCGATTTGCCGGGCAAGAGCCCGGCCTTCGCGCACCGGCTGGTCATCACCGGTGTGGATCCGTTCCGCATCGCAGGCGCGCCTGAGCGGCTGGCGGAGCTGGCGTCATGATCGAGATCGTCTCGGCCACGCGCTGCGTCGAATGCGACATCTGCGTCAAGGTGTGCCCGGCCAACGTCTTCGACGCGACCGAGAGCGGCGTGCCGGTGATCGCCCGCCAGGAGGACTGCCAGACCTGCTTCCTGTGCGAGATCTACTGCCCGACCGACGCGCTCTATGTGGCCGAGTTCGCCGAAGGGCCGACCGGCATCACGGAAGCTCAGGCCGACGCCCGACAGCTGTTTGGCTCCTATGCCCGCGCGCTCGGCTGGAAGCGCGGCAAGGCCGGCGGCTCGGAATTCGACCCGACGCACCGCATCCGCGTGGCGCAGTGAACCGATCGGAGACAGATATGGACCGTATCGTCGTCAGCGACATCAGCAAGACCTTCCAGCTCAAGCCGGGGCAGTTCGTCACCGTCGATGGCGAGGCGACCGACCGCGTCACCGTGCTCGACGGCGTTGACCTCTCGATCCGTAAGGGCGAGTTCATCACGCTGGTCGGCCCCAGCGGCTCGGGCAAGTCGGTGCTGCTCGACATCATTGGCGGGCTGACGCAGGCGACCGGCGGCGACGTCAAGCTCGATGGCCGGCGCATCACCAGGCCCGACCCGAAGACCGGCTACGTTTTCCAGCAATATGCGCTGTTTCCCTGGCGCACGGCGCTCGCCAACATCGAATATGCGCTGGAAGTGCGCGGCGTGGCCAAGGCTGAGCGCACGGCGACGGCCCGCCATCTGTTGTCGCTGTTCGGCCTTGCCGGCTTCGAGGACCGTTTTCCCAACCAGCTGTCCGGCGGCATGCAGCAGCGTGTGGCGATCGCGCGTGCGCTGGCCAGCAACCCGGAAGTGTTGCTGATGGATGAGCCGTTCGCGGCGCTCGACCAGCAGACGCGCGAGCTTCTGCAAGGCGAGCTGCTGCGGATCTGGGGCAAGATCAACACGACGGTCATTTTCGTCACCCACTCGATCGACGAGGCGATCTTCCTCGCCGACCGGGTGGTGGTGATGACGGCGCGGCCGGGCGCGGTGAAGGAGATCATCGATATCGACCTGCCACGGCCGCGCGACGGCGACATCCGCGCCAGCGCCGAATTCAATCTATATCGCGCTCGCGTCTGGGACGTGCTGCGCGACGAGGTCAACAAGGCGCAGAAGGACTGGACCCTGTCGCCAGCCTTCAGTCACTGAGGAACTGGACCCATGGCCTATCTGACCGAGAAGTTTGGCTCCGCTGGAGCGCTCCACCTGTTTGCCGGCGCTGGCGAAACGGTAGCCGCCGCCAGGGTCCCCGCCATCAAGGCCAACGCCAAGATCCGGAGCAAGAAAGCGAGCCACGGCACATTCCTCTATGGCTTGCCGCTGCTCGGCCTGTTCTTCCTGCTGTGGGAGATCGCGCCCCGGCTCGGCTGGCTGAACCGCATCTTCTTTCCGCCGCTGAGCGAGGTGCTGGTCGCCTGGTGGGCGCTGCTCGCTTCGGGCGTGCTGATCGAGCATATCGGCATAAGCCTGCAGCGTGCCGCGATCGGCTTCGCACTCGGCGTGGTGGTGGCCATCCCGCTCGGTCTGTTGATGGGGCGCTATTCGCTGTTCGAGAAGGTTTCCGACCTTTTGGTGCAGACGCTGCGCAACACCTCGCAATTCGCACTGCTGCCGGTGTTCATCCTGCTGCTCGGCATCGGCGAGGAATCGAAGGTGGCGATCACCTTCTACTCCTCGGTTTTCTTTCTCCTCGTCAACACGATCAGCGGCGTCAAATCGGTCGATCCGCTGCTCATCAAGGCGGCGCGCTCGATGGGCACGTCCGACTTCGACCTGTTCCGGAAAGTCATCCTGCCGGCCAGCATTCCCTCGATCGTCGCCGGCGCTCGGCTGGCGGTGAAATCCTCGCTGTTCGCGGTCATCGGCGCCGAGATGCTGGCGGCCAAATCCGGCCTCGGTTTCCTCATCCAGAACTCGCAGCTGATGATGGAAACGGCCGACATGTACGCCGGCATCCTGACGCTGACCGTCATCGGCCTGACCGTCAATTACCTGCTCGTCTGGTTCGAGCGCTGGGCAACAGCCTGGAAGGGCCAGTCCGAGACCTCGCTCATTTAAGCGGCCCCATTCATTCCAAACAGGAAGGATTTTCCCATGCCCAACATTCCATTCGACGCAATTCGCCGGCTGCTGCTGAAGGGCGCCATTGCCGTCGTCATCGGCCTTGGCGGCATGCCTGCCTTCGCACAGGACAAGCCTGACATCATCCGCATCGGCAGCACGGCGCCGGGGCACCTCAAATTCATCCTCGCCCAGAAGGACGGCTGGTGGGACAAGGAATTCGCCAAGGACGGCATCAAGGTCGAACTGGTGACCTTCAACGGCGGCTCGGAAGCCACGACGGCATTGGCGACCGGCGCCATCGAGTTCACCTATACCGGCAACAATCCGGCGCTGCGCGTTGCTGCGTCCGGCGCCGACGTCAAGCTGATCGGCCTGTCGAGCTATGTGAAGGCCGGCGGTTCCTACATCGTCGTCAAAACCGACTCGCCGTTGAAGACGCTGCAGGATCTCAGGGGCAAGAAGGTCGCCTATCTCACCGGAACGGTGCGGCATTCGAACTTCAGCAAGGCACTGAACAGCGTCGGCCTGACCACCAATGACGTCGAAGGTCTGAACCTGCCTTTCGAGGCATCCGGCCCGGCGCTGCTACGCGGCGATATCGACGCCATTGTCGAGACGGATTCGACGGCGGCCAAGCTGGTCGACACCGGCGAGGCGCGGGTGCTGTTCGACACCAGCACCCATCCGGAATGGAACGTGCCGAACGTCATCTCGGTCAACGGCGTCTTCGCGGCGAAATATCCCGATCTGGTCAAGCGGCTGCTGAAGGTCGACATCGAGATTTCGCGTTGGGCCGACGCTCATCCGGACGAGACGATCAAAACGTTTGTGGAGGCGACCAAGTCGTCGGAAAAATCCGTCCGCAAGACCTATGCCGACGGGGTGTTCCACCAGGATCCGAAACTCACCGACGACGCGATCGCCGCCTTGCAGGGCGAGGAGAAATTCATGGCCAGCGCCGGGCTCCTGAAGGGCTCGATCGACTACGGCAAATGGGTCGACAAGAGCTTTGTCGATGGCGCCGCGGCTGAAGTCGCTGCCGTCCAATAGACTGGAAGCATCGAGCGGGGCGGGCGCTTTACCGCGCTGCCCCGCTCGTCTGGTCCGTCAAATCTCAGGGATGTTCTCCTTGAAGATCACCTGCAGCCTTGGCTGGTGCAGTTCATAGGGCAATCCCCGGACCGCATGGGTCAAAGTGTTGAGCGCTTCGCGGGCCTCGACGCGCGGGTTCTGGTCGATGACCGCGTCGAGCGTGCCGTCGAGCAGAAGGTCCTTGGTGCCGTCCGTCACCTCGTGGCCGAGGAAGACCATGGACTGGGCGCGGCCGTGCTCCTTGAGCGCGCGGGCGATGCCGGTGTTGCCGGCGCCGACATTGTAGATCGCGGCAAGGTCGGGGTGCCGCTCCAGCAGGGCCGATGCCTCCGAATAGGCCTTCTCGCGGTCGTCGAGCATTTCGCGCATCTCGACGATCTGCAGGTTGGGTGATTCCTCGGTCAGGACGTGGCGGAACCCCATCTCGCGTTCTTCGTGGCCGCGATAGGACAGCGAGCCGGCGAACAGCGCCACCTTGCCCGGATGCCCCGATCCCATGAAGCGGTTGAGCAGATAGCCGGCCAGCCGCCCGGCGGCGCGGTTGTCGATGCCGATATAGGCGACCCTGGGCACATGCAGGATGTCGGAGGCGATGGTCACCACCTTGATATCGTTGGCCGACAGGGATCGGATCGCTTCGCGCACCGTCGGATGGTCGAGCGCTATAACGCCGACGCCTTGCGTCTGTCCGCGCAGGTCCTGCAGCAGGCGGGCGAGCCGGTCAGGATTGAAGCCCTCGATGGTGGCGATATGGACATCGAGGTCGGGCCGCGCCAGAGCCTGTGCCTCGATGTGCCGGTGCAGCATCTTGATGAAGGAATTGGTGCCGGCCGGCAGCGCGAAGTCGAGCCGGATGACCTCGCCAGGCGAGGGCCGTGGCGGCGCGCCGTTCGGGCCTTCGGCGATGTAGCCGAGGCGCTGCGCCATTTCGAGCACGATTTCGCGCGTGCGCGCCCGCACGCCGGGTCGGTTGTTGAGCACGCGGTCGACGGTGGCGGCCGAGACGCCGGCTTCCCGGGCTATGTCAGTCAGGGTGGAACGCACCGTCTTTCATCTCCTGCATGCGTCAGATCGGCTGGTGACGGCTTCCCCGCCATCGGCGATTCTGATGGGAAATGATGTATCCGCCCTTAGCCCATGCGCAAGCCGCTGCGCTAAATCAAATAGTCCGGCAGGGCTGCGCAGGGGCGGGAAGAGTCGTGTGCCCTCAAATTGAAGCACCCGGCATGATGCATGGATCCCGTTTTTGTGCATTTCCTTGCCCTATTGCGATGTTGTGAGGTGTTTTGATTATTTATGATGTTGACAGCCTTGCCATGCTGCCGTCAATATCCCTCATAAGGGCCGTGGAGGAAACGTGGCCCTGAGGGAGGAGTTTCAATGTCTGACTTGATCCGCATCTCGCGGCGCCGGCTGCTGGCATCCGGAGGAAAGGCGGTTGTGATCATGGCCGCCGCTGGTATCGCACCCCAATTCATTCGTCCCGGCCGCGCCTATGCGGCCGACGCGCTGGCGCCAGGCATGATCGGCGGCCCGACGGGCTTCGATGGAGCCGAGCGCTACCAGTATGGCGCCGACACGCCGGAAGGCCGCGCCATCGAAGCGGCCAAGGCGCTGAAGGGCGCCGGCAAGGCGCCCGCCAAGATCGTGCTCGGCCTGTCCGACGGCTCGATCGGCCAGCTCACGCAGCCGTTCCCGGCCGGTGCGCCGTCGATCAAGGAGCTGTGGGAAAAGGAAACCGGCATCGCGATCGAAATCGTCGGTTTGCCGAACGGCCAGGAATTCACCAAGACGATGCAGGACATCTCCACCAAGGGTGGGGCCTACGACATCTATTCGACCGAATGGAACCGCCTCGGCGACCTCGCTGAAACCGGCGGCATCGCCAAGCTCGATGACTTTGTCGCGCAGCACAAGCCCGAATGGGACGATCCCGTCAGCGGCTATGTCAACGGCGCCAAGGGCGTGTCGCTGCTCAACAAATACCGCGGCTCCAACTATGGCGTGTCGCTGGACGGCGACTTCCAGACCTGGGTCTACCGCACCGATTTGTTCGGCGACGAAGCCGAGAAGAAGGCCTTCAAGGACAAATACGGCTAGGATCTGGCGCCGCCGAAGACCTGGAAGCAGCATGGCGACATCGCCGCCTTCTTCCAGCGCCCGGACAAGGGCCTGTTCGGCTCGACCGACCTGCGCAACCAGGGCTGGGGCTACACCAACTGGTACCAGCGCTACGTCTCGATGGCTTCGCCCAACCAATTCCTGTTTGGCGATGACGGCAAGCCGATGATCAATTCCGAGCAAGGCATCGCCGCCACCAACGAATATGTCGCTTCGCTCGCGCATCACTCGCCGGATGCGATCTCCTGGGGCTGGCCGGAGCAATACGGCAACTTCGCCAAGGGTGGTGCGGCGATGACCTGCGCCTTCTCCAACCTGCCGAAATTCCTCGACAATGCCGGCAACAAGGATTCGGCCGTCACCGGCAAGATCGGCTCGATGCTGCCGCCAGGCCGCGAGATCGACGGCAAGCTGATCAGCCGTTCCGTGCTGTGGTTCTCGCTGACCGGCATGGTTTCGTCGCAGTCGAAGAACCAGGAGGTTGCCTATCTCCTGCTGCAATGGCTGGGCTCGGCCCGTATCTACGCCTGGATGAGTGCCAATCCCGGCGGTTATCTGGACCCGTTCCGGCTTTCGGACTTCTCCGATCCGCTGGTGCGCCAGACCTATCATGCCTACCACATGGACGTCGTGCGCGAGACGGTGGCGCGCACCGTGCCGACCATCAACTATCCCGGCGCGACAGCCTTCCACAATGCGCTCGACGAGAACCTCATGGCGGCGCTGACCAAGGCCAAGACATCGGAGCAGGCGATGGCCGATACCGAGGCGGAGTGGAAGAAGATCGTGCGGCGCACCGGCGAGGACAAACTGCTCGAAGCCATCAAGACCAACAAGGAGGCCTGGCCGACAGTTCTCGACCCGATCGTCTGATCCATCTCCCTGGATCACATCGAAGGAGGGGAGGAGCCTGCTTTTCCCCTCCGCCCACAACGCCACCAGCAAAGCCGCCAGATGAAGCGTTCCGTTCCTTTCCTGATATTCCGCTATGCCGCGATCTTCGCGGCCATGGCGGTGACGCTGGTGCCGATCCTGTGGATGGTATCGATGGCGTTCAAGCCGATCGCCGAATGGTCGGCGACCGGCGCCGACCTGACCTGGTGGCCGAAGAACCCGACGCTCAGCAATTTTCGTTTCGTCTTCGGCGAGTCGACCAACAATTTGATCGTCGCGCTCGACCGTACCGCGCTGAAGCCGATCCTCGCATCGCTGCTGTCGGCGGTTTTCGGCACGGTGATCGCCATGTCGGCGGGCACTGCCGCGGCTTATGGGCTCTCGCGTTTCGGCTCCGGCCAGAACCTGCCGCTGGCGCTGATCCAACTCAGGATCTTTCCGCCGATGGCGGTCATGATCCCGGTGATGATCATGTGGGCTTTCCTCAACTTCACCGACAGCTGGTGGGGCCTGGCGCTGATCTACGGCATCGTCACCTTGCCGTTCGCCTTCTGGCTGATGAAGACCTTCTTCGACGACATGCCGCGCGAGATCGAGGAGGCAGCGCTTGTCGAGGGCTGTTCGCGGTTGCGCGTCTTCACCCGCATCACGCTGCCGATGATGCGCGCGCCGCTGGCCAGTGCCGCGCTCTTCGTCTTCATCCTCAACTGGTCGGACTATCTGATCGCGCTGCTTCTGACGACGCGCGAATGGGTGACCATCCCGGTCTACATGGCCTCGCTATCCTCCTCGATGACCGGGCAGCTCTATGGCGCCAAGGCGGCGCTTGGCCTGATCGCGGCCGTGCCGCCGGTCATCATGGGCATCGCCATCCAACGCCATCTGGTGCGCGGGTTGACGTTCGGGGCGCTCAAGCAATGAGCGCGGTGACTGTCATGACTTCCAAGGATGAGGTGAAAGCCGTCGGAGCAAAGCCGGTTTCGCGCGATGAGGGCGCAAGGCTGGGTTTCCGGCTGACATTGCCTGCGCAGATCCTGGTGCTGTTCATCTCGGCCTTCCCGCTGTTGATGCAGCTCTACATCAGCGTCACCGACTGGTCGCCCCTGTCGGGCACCGGCTGGTGGAACGCCTGGTCGATGTGGAACAGCTTTGCCAACTACACCGATCTCGCCGCCGACGCGCGCTTCTGGAGCGCGCTGAAGCGTACGGCCATCGTCATGATCGTCTGCGTGCCGGCGGAATTCCTGCTTGGGCTGGCGCTGGCGACACTGTTTGCCGACGATTTCCCGGGCAAGCGCGTCTTCTATTCGATCCTGCTGATGCCGATGATGGTGGTGCCTGCCGTGGCCGGCTACATGTTCTTCATGCTGTTCCAGTCGGGCGGCCCGGTGAACGACATCTTGTCGGCGCTCACCGGATCTCCCGTCACCATCGCCTGGCTGTCGGATCCGACTCTGGCGCTGATTGCGGTGATGGTCGCCGACATCTGGCAATGGACGCCGCTGATGTTCCTTATCCTGCTTGCCGGCCTGGTCGGCGTGCCGGAGGACCAGATCAAGGCGGCGACGCTGCTCGGCGCCAATCCGTGGCAGCGCTTCGTCACCATCGTGCTGCCGAAGATGAAGACGATCATCATCATCGCGTTGGCGATCCGGGTGATCGAGAACTTCAAGATCTTCGACACGCTCTACATCATGACCGGCGGCGGTCCAGGCGTCGCTACCGAAACCATCTCGGTCTACATCTACAAGCTCACCACGCAGGACCTGATCTGGGGCTATGTGGCGGCGATCGCGCTGGCCATTTTGGTCGTGCTGTCGATCGTCGCGGTGTTTGCCATGAAGCGCATGGCGCGGGCACGCGAGGTTCCGGCATGAGCGCCATCCACCTGCAAAACCTGGTCAAGAAATTCGGCGACTTCACCGCGCTGAAGACCATGGACCTGGCAATATCAGATGGCGAGTTCATGGCGCTGCTCGGCCCGTCGGGCTGCGGCAAGTCGACGACGATGAACATGATCGCCGGCATGGAAGAACCGACCGGCGGCAAGATCCTGTTTGGCGACCGCGACATGGCCGGCGTGCCGATGGGCCGGCGTGGCGTCGGCTTCGTCTTCCAGAACTACGCCATCTTCACGCATATGACGGTGCGCCAGAACCTCGCTTACGGGCCGAGGATGCGGGGTGCCGCCAAAGCCGAGATCGACCGTCGCGTCGGCGCCATCGCCGAGATGCTGCAGCTTTCGCCGCTGCTCGACCGCAAGGCCGACAGGCTGTCGGTCAATATATTGCAACGGGTGGCGATCGGCCGCTCGGCGATCATGGAGCCGGCGATCTTCCTGCTCGACGAGCCGCTCTCCAATGTCGACGCCGCTTTCCGGGCCGTCATGCGCACCGAACTGAAGCAGTTGCAGCGGCAGTTCCGCCAGACCATGGTGTATGTCACCCACGATCAGCTCGAGGCGATGACCATGGCCGACCGCATCGCGGTCATGGATCATGGGGTTTTGCAGCAGGTCGGCACGCCGCTCGAGGTCTACAACGATCCAGCCAATGTCTTCGTCGCCCGCTTTATCGGTGCGCCGGGCATGAATCTGCTCAAGGGCAGGCCGGCGGAGAGCGACCGCGGACTGGTCGTCGATCTCGGACCGTTGGGCGTCACGCCGCCGCTGCCGGGCGAACTCGCAGCGGCCATGCGTGGTGCACGCGGCGAGGTGCTTTACGGATTCCGGCCTGAACAGGCGACGTTGGTGCAGAATGGGCAGGGCCTCGCAATGCCGGTGACCTTTGTCGAACGGATCGGTGCGCGCACCATCGTTCATCTCGGCCAGGGCGAGGCGGCTGTGAAAGCGGTGTTCGACAATGATGTCGGGCTGGCTATCGGCGACACCGCTGTCATCGCTCCCACTACGTCGTCAGTGCGCGTCTTCGACGCCGCTACCGGCCTTGCGATGAAGGCGGGTTGAGATGGCCGATATCGTCTTCCGTAATGTGACCAAACGCTACGGCAATACACTCGCCGTCGACGACGCCTCGTTCACCGTCAACGACAATGAGTTCTTCTGCTTCTTCGGTCCGCCGCTGTCGGGCAAGTCGACCATCCTGCGCCTGGTGCTCGGGTTGGAGACACCTGACACCGGGGAAATCCTGATCGGAGGCAGGCCGGTCAACGCGATGTCGCCGGCCGAGCGCAACGTGGCGATGGTGTTCCAGAACCTGGCGCTGTTTCCGCATATGAGCGCGCTCGAAAATGTCCGCTTTCCCCTGGTCGAACGCCGGGTCGCCGAGGCCGAGATCAAGCGGCGGGTCACCGACGTCGCGGCGAAGCTGCATATCGGCCATATCCTGCACAAGCCGCCGGGACAGCTTTCGGGCGGGGAGCGGCAGCGCGTGGCGATCGCCCGGGCTCTGGTGCGCGATCCCAATGCCTATCTGATGGACGATCCGATCTCGGCGCTCGACGCCAGGCTGCGCGAAGAAACGCGCGTCGAGCTGAAGCGCATCCAGCGCGAACTCGGCAAGACGCTGATCTACGTCACGCATGACCAGGAAGAAGCGATGTCGGTCGCCGATCGCATCGCCATCCTGGAGGACGGCAAGATCAGGCAGATCGGTACGCCGGCAGAAATTTACGACCGCCCGGCCAGCACCTATGTAGCAAGGCTGCTTGGCTCGCCGATGATGAACATCCTCAGATCGGCGCGCGGCGATGGCGGTGTCGAAGCGGCTGAAGGCACGATCCGCATCGACGACAAGACAGCGCCCGCCGACGCCGTGGAGATCGGGCTGAGGCCGGAGGACATCAAGGTCAGACCGTGGGCGGATGGGGGCCCGGGCCGCCCGGCGCGAGTGTTCGAGGTCGAGCCGCTTGGCGGCTACACCGTGGTGACGCTCGCTGCCGGGCAGGCGCGGCTGAAGGCGTTGCTGCGCGGCCAGCCCGACATCCGGCCGGATGCCATGGTGGCGATATCCTGCGAGCCGGCCAGAGTGCATTATTTCGAACAAAGCGGCGGGGCGTTGGCACGATGACGGCCGCCGCAAGGAAAGACTTTCGGGAGGAAGAGATGGCAAGCAAAGGCTTCGAGCCGGACGTGAAGGTCCGCACGAAGGAATACAAGATCGGCTGTGTCGGCGCAGGCATGATCATGGCCGAGTGCCATCTCGCCGCCTACAAGGAAGCCGGGTTCCCGGTGGTGGCAATCGCCTCGCGCACCAGGGCCAGCGCCGAGAAGGTGGCGACGCGCTGGGGCATTCCGACCGTCCACGACACACCGGAAAAACTGATCGAGGACGAAAATGTCGAGATCATCGACCTTGCTTTCCCGCCCGACCTGCAGCCGGCGCTGATCCGTCACGCGCTGAGGCAGAAGCATATCAAGGCGATCCTGGCGCAGAAGCCGCTGGCGCTGTCAGTCGAGGAAGCGGTCAAGCTGCGCGATGAGGCGGCCAAGGCCGGCAAGATCCTCTCGGTCAATCAGAACATGCGCTACGACCAATCGATGCGCGTCTTGAAGCAGATCATCGACAGCGGCGCGCTGGGCGACATCGTCTTCGCGCAGATCGACATGCACGCCATCCCGCATTGGCAGAGCTTCCTCGAGGACTATGACCGGCTGACGCTCGCCAATATGAGCGTGCATCATCTCGACGTGCTGCGCTTCCTGTTCGGCGACCCCGACGAGATCACCACGCTGACACGCAAAGACCCGCGCACGACATTCGACCACTCGGACGGCATCACGGTGTCGACGCTGCGCTTTCCGTCCGGTGTGCTCGCTGTGTCGCTGGAGGATGTCTGGTCCGGTCCGCGCCAGGATGGCTACAAGGACGACCAGCACATCAATTGGCGCGTCGACGGCAGCAAGGGGGTCGCGAAGGGCACCATCGGCTGGCCGACGGGCGCTGCCTCGACGCTGACTTACGCTTCGACCGAGACGACCGGCGGCGAATGGGTCAGCCCGAGCTGGGACACGATGTGGTTCCCGCATGCCTTTATCGGTGTGATGGAGCAGCTCCAGCACGCGGTGAAGACCGGCACGCCGCCGGCGCTGTCGGTCGCCGACAACGTCAAGACCATGGCGCTGGTCGAGGCGGGTTATCGCTCGATCGACGAGGGCCGCACGGTCAAGCTTTCCGAAATCGCTACCTGATCACCGCAGCTGAAACACCAAACAACTGAATCGCTTACAGGGAGGAATTCATACCATGATGCAGGCAGGTATTTTCACGGGCTATTTCCCGTACGGACTCGAAGAGACGGCGAAGAAGATCCGCGGGCTCGATTTCAACACGGTGCAACTCGACCTCCACTTCAAGGACGTCGACCTGTCGGCGGGGCAGATCACCAAGGATAAGGCCAAGAAGGTACGCGACGTCTTCCGCGATCATCACCTGCCGGTGTGCTGCATTTCCGGCTACACAAATATCATCCACCCGGACAAGGCCGAGCGCGACAAGCGCGTCGGCTACCTCAAAGAGATCATCCGCAACGCCCGCCATTTCGGCAGTCCGTATGTGATTTCGGAAACCGGCACCTACAACACCGAATCCGACTGGGTGCATCACCCCAAGAACAAGACCGAGGAAGGGTTCGAGGAATGCCGCAAGGTGGTCGCCGACCTTGCCCAGACGGCCTATGACCACGGCGCGGTCTTCCTGCTCGAAACCTATGTCAACAACGTCGTCGGCTCGGTCGAGGAGACGGTCAAGATGTTCGCGCAGGTCGATCACCCCGGCCTCGGTCTGCTGATGGACCCGACCAATTATTTCGAGACGCATAACATCGACAGGATGGACCAGATCCTGAACCAGGTGTTCGACACGCTGACCGACAAGATCAGAATAGCTCACGCCAAGGACGTCAAGCGTTCGGGCGGCGACAAGTCCGAGAAGCACGCCGATATCGGCGACGAGGACGCGCTGGAGAGCCATACATTCCGTGGCGTCGGTGAGATCGAGTTGCCGGCACCGGGCCTCGGTTCGCTGAACTACGACCTCTATCTCCAGCGGCTGGCGGAAAAGCATCCGAACATCCCGGTGATCATCGAGCATCTCTCGGAAGACGACGTGCCGCGCGCCAAGAAATTCCTCGACGGGAAGTTCCGCGCCAACGGTCTGTGACGGCCTTCTCGCGCCGCTGGTTCGCGGCGGCGCGGTTCGGTTCCAAAGTAAGGGAGGAGAAAAAATGTTGAAATTCGCATTGAAACTGGCGGCTGCCGCAACGCTGCTCGCCGGCGTCTCGTTGAGCGCGCCGGCAATGGCGCAGGATGGCCAGAAGACGTTCTACTTGCTGTCGCATGGCGGTCCGTCGGATGCGTTCTGGCTGGACTGGAATGCCGGCGCGACCAAAGCCTGCGACCAGCTCAAGGTGACCTGCAAGATCTCATTCAGCGGCGGCGACATGGCGGCGCAGAAGGAGGCCTTCAATTCCGCGCTTGCGGCCAAGCCCGACGGCATCGCCACCACCTCGGCCCAGCCGGGCTTGTGGACGGAAGAGGTGAAGGCGGCCAAGGCAGCCGGCATCCCGATCGTGTTCTTCAACACCGACGATCCGGCGACCGGACGGCAAGCCTATGTCGGCGCCGATCTCAAGGAGGCGGGGGTCACCTGGGCCAAGTATCTTGTCGACCACAAGATGGTGAAGCAGGGCGACAAGGTGTTCCTGCCGGTGGAAGTGCCCGGCGCCAGCTATCAGCAGCTGGAGACCGAAGGCATCGCCAGTGTCTTCGATCCGTTGGGGATCAAATATGATGTGGTCGATTGCGGCACCGACCCGGCCGGCATCATTGCCAAAATGACCGACTACATGGTCGCCAACAATCCGCCGGCGATCATCGCGCTTGGCGATTCCGTCGCGGCCAGCGTCAAGCGGGTGTTCGACGGCGCCGGCGTGCCGGCCGGCAAGATCCCGGTCGTCGGCTGGGGCAATTCCAAGGAAACCGCGGAAGCCGTCAAATCCGGTTTCGTCAACGCGGCCGCCTGGCAGTTCCCGTCTGCGCAGGGCTTCATGCCGGTGGCGCTGCTCGGGCTCGCCGCTTCGGGTGAGCCGATCGGCTACGACATCCATACGTTCAGCCTCTACGACGCCTCGAGCGTCGAACCGATCCTGAAACTCTACGACACGAAGTGAAAACGGTGCCCGCGGCGTAAGCTGCGGGCGTCTCTTCAAAGCATGGTTGAAGCAGTCATGATGATCGCCGCAGAAGACGAAATGCCTGTCGGGAAACGCAGATCGAGCCTTATGCGCTCGCCGCAATTCTCCTCGCTCGTCATCCTCATTGTCCTGCTCGCGGTGTTCGCCATTGCCGATGCCAATTTCCTGTCGCCGCTCAACATCTCCAACATGATGGCGTTCCTGCCCGAGCTCGGCATCATCGCGCTCGGCATGACGCTGCTGTTGACGGCGGGCGAGTTCGACCTGTCGGTCGGCGCCGTGTTCGGGCTGGCCCCGGTCGTCGTCATGCTCCTGGTGCAGAACGGCGGCGTGGATATAGGTGCCGCCCTTCTGGCCGGGCTTCTGCTGTGCATCGCCATCGGCGCCATCAACGGGCTGATCGTCACCAAGATCGGCATTTCGTCCTTCCTGGTCACGCTTTCGATGCTGCTCGTGGTGCGTGGGGCAGCGCTCTACATCACACAGGGCTTTCCGCTGAAATCCTGGGACCAGCCGGGTTTTTTCGTGACGCTGCTGGCCGGCAGCTTCAATGTCGGCTCGTTCCGGTTCTACACCTCGCTGTGGTGGTTCATCGGTCTCTCGCTGCTGGCAATCTATGTGCTGCGCTATGCCAAGCTCGGCAACTGGATCAGCGCCATCGGGTCGAACCGCAACGCGGCGGTGGCGCGTGGCGTGCCGGCGGACGCCGTCAAGGTGTGGCTGTTCATCCTGACTTCGGTTCTGGCGGGGCTGGCCGGCATGATCAGCGCCTTCCGCATTTCGGCCGCTTCACCTGTGGCCGGCACCGGCTACGAACTCGAAGTGATCGCCATGGTGGTGGTCGGCGGCACGGCGCTGACCGGCGGACGCGGCACGATCCTCGGCACCATCGTCGGTGCGCTGATGCTGCGCGCGATCCGCAACGGCATCGTGCTGATCGGCGTGCCGGGCCTCGCCTACAATATCTTCGTCGGCCTGATCATCCTCGCCATGCTCATCCTGCACGCTTTGCTGCAGAAGAACGCCGCAAGGGGCTGACGATGGAAGTTCTCCGGCTGCAGAATCTGCAAAAATCCTTCGGCAGCGTCCGCGCGCTGAAGAATGCGTCCTTTGCCCTCAAGGAAGGCGAGGTGGTGGCCCTGCTCGGCGACAACGGCGCCGGCAAATCGACGCTGATCAAGGCGATTTCCGGTGTGTTTCCGATCGACCGTGGCGACATCTATGTGCGCGGTGAAAAGGTTTCGATCCGTTCGACACGCGACGCGATGGACCTCGGCATCGAGACCATCCACCAGGATACGTCTCTGGCGCCGGATCTCAGCATCGCGCGCAATCTTTTCCTTGGGCGCGAGCCGGTCAAGCTGAAATGGCTGGGCGTGTTCGCGCCGCTCGATTTCGCCAAATTGCGAGACGCGGCGTCGGCGCTGTTGAAGCGCGTCGGCATCTCGAAAAAACTCGACGCCGATGCGCTGGTCTCGACGCTATCGGGTGGCGAGCGGCAGTCGATCGCGATTTCTCGCGCCATGCAGTTCGCTGCCAAGGTCATCATCCTCGACGAACCGACCAACAATCTCGGTGTCGAGGAAACCCATGGCGTGCTGCGCTTCGTCAAGGAGGTGCGTGACGCCGGTCATTCCGTGCTCTTGATCACCCACAACATCCATCACGTGTTCCAGGTCGCCGACCGCATCATCGTCATGCGCCGCGGCGAGATCGTCGCCGAGCAGACGGTTGCCGATACCGATCTCCTGACCGTGGAAAGCATCATCACCGGCGCCGACATGTCGGCCCTGCTGAAAGAGACGAGAGCGAAGTGAAGAAGTTGGCCGTCACATGGTAGAACTTTACGGCAAGACGCTTTCGCGCCGGCAGGTGTCGGAACGTTCGGGCATGCTGTCGCAATTTGCCGGCGTGCGGCTGATGACGCTTGGCGACGGGGTGGAACGCGGCATCCGCATGCTGGAGTTCCGCACCGGCTCGGGCCTGCGCTTCACGGCACTGGTCGACCGGGCGCTCGACATCGCTGACTGCGACTTCAAGGGCCAGGCGATCGGCTGGCATTCGCCGAGCGGTTTTCGCCACCCCGGCCTGCACGATTATGAGGGGGAAGGGGGGCTCGCTTGGGCGCGTTCGTTTTCAGGGCTGCTTGTCACCTGCGGCCTCGACCACATATTGGGCCGGGAAGAAGTGCCGGCCGATAGCTACAACTACCCGGGCAGGAAGACCGTGATCCATTCGCTGCATGGCCGCGTCGGCACCATTCCGGCGCGGCTGACCGGTTATGGCGAGACCTGGGACGGCGACCGCTGCGTGCTGTGGGCCGAAGGCACCGTGCAGCAATCGGCAGTGTTCGGCGAGGATCTGCATCTGATCCGGCGTATCGAGGCCGATGTCGGCGGCAACGAGATCCGGCTGTCGGATCGCGTCGTCAACCACGGTTTCAACCGCACGCCGCACATGTATTTTTACCACGTCAATGTCAGCCATCCCTTGCTCGACGAGGGTTCGCGCTATCTGGCGCCGATCCGCGACGTCGTCTGGGCTGGCCATGCCGGCGAGCGCTACCAGGCGCAGAAGGTGGGTTACCGCACGATGCCGGCGCCGCAATCGGGTTTCAGCGAGCAGGTCTGGCAGCACGAGATGGCGGCGGACGCCAATGGCGAGGTGCCGGTGGCAGTGGTCAACGATCAGCTCGGGCTCGGCTTCGAAGTGGTGACGCGCAAGGACCAGCTGCCTTGCGCATATCAATGGCAGAATTTTCAGGCGGGGCAGTATGCGCTGGGCATCGAACCCTCGACGCATCATGTGCTCGGCAATCTCGCGGCGCGCGAGCGGGGCGAGATGATCTGGCTGGAGCATAGTGAAAGCCGTTCTTACGACGCAGTGTTCCGGGTGCTCGACGGCGCCGGCGCGATCGCCGAGGCCGAAGCAAAGATCGCGTCGATCGCCAGGCAGCCGCAACAGGATTATCCTGTGCCGTCGGGTAATTTTCCGGGATTGGCGGACAGGGCATGAGGCGAAACGAATGCTCCGGCTGGCGGGCCGGAAATCGGAGGTCGATGTGATGGAGAAAAAGCGCGACTACAGCCTGGTCGGGGAAAGCACGCGCATCGCGATCGAGACCGGGCTGGCCTCGGCCGAGTGGTATCACACCGATGTGCCGCGCAAGGCGATGAAAGAGCTGATGCAGCGCTCGGACGGCCCGGCGATCCGCGACACGATCATCTGGATCGTTGCCATATTGGGTTCCGCCGCCGGGATCGCCTGGTTCTGGGGCACGTGGTGGGTGGTGCCGTTCCTGCTCGTCTATGGCGTGCTCTACGGCTCGTCCAGCGACTCGCGCTGGCACGAGTGCGGCCACGGCACCGCCTTCCGCACACGCTGGATGAACGATGCCGTCTACCAGATCGCCAGCTTCATGCTGATGCGCAATCCGGTGACCTGGCGCTGGAGCCATGCCCGCCACCACACCGACACGATCATCGTCGGCCGCGACGCCGAGATCGCGGTGATGCGTCCGCCGGACCTGCTGCGCGCCGCACTCGCCTTCACCGGTGTTCTCGATTTCCGCTATTCGCTGCCGACGCTGGTGCGCAATGCGTTCGGCAGCATCTCGCCGGACGAGAAAAGCTTTATTCCCGAGATGGAGCTTCACAAGGTGGTCACAGCCGCGCGCTGGCATGTCGCCATCTATGTCGGGGCGATCGGGCTGGCGCTTTATCTGTGGTCGTTCCTGCCGCTGGTGCTGATCGGCCTGCCGCGCCTCTACGGCAGCTGGCACATGGTGCTGACCGGCCTGCTGCAGCATATCGGGCTGGCCGACAATGTCACCGACCACCGGCTGAACACGCGCACCGTCTACATGAACCCCATCAGCCGCTTCATCTATTGGAACATGAACTATCATGTCGAACATCACATGTTTCCGATGGTGCCCTATCACGCGCTGCCGAGGCTGCACGAATTGATCAAGCACGATCTGCCCGAGCCGAACCCTTCGATGTGGCATGCCTATCGCGAGGTCTGGCCGGTGCTGCTGAAGCAGCTTCAGTACGAGGATTATTTCCTCAAACGTGAATTGCCGCCGACGGCGCGGCCGTACCGGGACGAATTCCATGCACTGACCGTTCCGGCGGCGGCGGAATAGGGAAAAGCAGATGGCCGACTGGGTTGAAGCGTGTGGCGTCGACGATGTCGAGGAAGAGGATGTCATCCGCTTCGATCATGGCGGCCGTACCTTCGCCATCTATCGCAGTCCCGATGACGAGTACTTCGCAACCGACGGGTACTGCACGCATGAGAAGGCGCATCTGGCCGATGGGCTGGTGATGGACGACATCATCGAATGCCCCAAGCACAACGGCCGCTTCAACTACAAGACGGGCGTGGCTCGAGGCGCACCGGTATGCGTCAATCTCGCCACCTATCCAGTGAAGGTCGAGGCTGGCAAAGTGATGATCCAGATCGGCTGACCTGCCGCCGAATGCAACTGAGGGAACCCTTTTGATGAGCCGAAAAAGACCGACGGTGGCGGATTTGCGCGCCATGAAGGGCAAGCGACAGCTGACCATGCTGCGTGTGCTGACGATGGACGAGGCCGAGGCCGCGGAGCGCGCAGGGGTCGACATCGTCTCGGTGCCGCCCGAATTGGTGCTCAACCCTGAGTACCGCGACGCGGCGCCCAGCCTGTTCACCATGCCGGGCGACAATTTCTACGAGATCGGCACGGCGGACGATTTCGTGCGCTGGGCCTTCCGGCTCTACAAGGCCGGCGCCGACGCGGTCTATTGCAGCGCCGGCTATGCCACGATCAAGCGGATGGCCGATGACAATATCCCGGTGATCGGCCATGTCGGGCTGATCCCGTCACGGGCGACCTGGACTGGCGGCTTCAAGGCGGTCGGCAAGACCGCCGACACCGCCATGGAGGTCTTCGCGGCGGTGAAGCAGCTGGAGGCTGCAGGCGCCATCGGCGCCGAGATCGAGGTGGTGCCGGTCGAGGTGGCCAAGGCGATCTCGGAGCGGACGTCGCTGATCATGCTGTCGATGGGAGCGGGTACCGGTTGCGATGCGCAATATCTGTTCGCCGACGACATTCTCGGCCAGAACCGTGGCCACATGCCCCGTCATTCCAAGGTGTATCGCAATTTCGCCGCCGAATATGATCGTTTGCAGGCCGAGCGTATCGCCGCGTTTTCGGAATATGTTGCCGACGTGAACAGTCTCGCCTATCCCGAAGACAGGCATGTGGTGCATATGGATCCGGCTGAACTCAGCCTGTTCATGAAGAGGGTCGACGGGGCGTGAAATCTCAAGGCAATGATGCGACGGACGAGGCCGCGCCGGTTCATATTCTCACGCTTTCCTGCGAGGATCGGCCGGGGATCGTCGCCGCCGTCACGGCGGAGCTTGCCGCGAACGGCGCCAACATCGCCGAAAGCAGCCAGTTCTGGGACCGGCAGACCAATCGCTTTTTCATGCGGATCGCCTTCATCAGCCCGCCAGGCTCGACCGGGGACAGTCTGGCGCGGGCCCTGGAATCGAGCGTCGACCGCTTCGGCATGAAGACCGCGCTGGTCGATCAGGGACGCCGCCCGAAGATCATCGTCATGGTCTCCAAGTTCGACCACGCGCTTCTCCATCTGCTGTACCAGATCAGGGTCGGCTGGCTGAACGCGGAGGTTGCAGCCGTCGTCTCCAACCACGAGGATGCCCGCCGCTTCGCCGAGCTGGAGGGCATTCCCTACCACCATTGGCCGACCACCAAGGAGAACAAGGCCGAACAGGAACAGAAGCTGCTGGACCTGGTGCAGCGGACAGGGGCCGAACTGGTCATCCTGGCGCGCTACATGCAGGTCTTTTCAAAAGGTCTGTCGGACCGGCTGTTCGGACGGGCGATCAACATCCACCATTCGTTCCTGCCGAGCTTCAAGGGCGCCAAGCCGTACCACCAGGCTTTCGACCGCGGCGTCAAGCTGATCGGTGCGACGGCGCATTACGTCACCTCCGACCTCGACGAGGGCCCGATCATCGATCAGGAGACCGAACGCGTCACCCATGCGATGAGCGCCGAGGATTTCGTCGCCGTCGGGCGCGACATCGAAAGCCGGGTACTGGCGCGCGCCGTCAAGCTGCATCTCGAAGCCCGCGTCATGCTCAACGGCCACAAGACCATCGTCTTCTGAGAAGCCGCGTCAGGCCGGCCAATTTCCGCCGGCGAGCGCGGCGTAGAGCGCTTCGGCGTCGATACCGAGCGGCCGGTCCTCTTTCAGCATGGGGACGAGAGCGCGGATTGCCGTGTGAATTGCGGCGGTGCGCGGCGCCAGCGTGAAGCCGTCGCGCAGGTCGACGGCCTGCGCGGCGGCCATCAATTCGAAGGCGATCAGCCGCCGCCACAGCGCGATCATCCCTGCGCATTTCGCAACCGCCAGAGGTGTCTGCGTGGCGTGATCCTCGACGCCCTCCGACACGGCCAGAAAGTCGAGCATCACCGGATTGGCCTTATGGCGGATGGCGGCCAGGATCGAGGTCACTGTCTTCTGTAGCGGTACGAAGCCGGCGGAGGCGCCGCCGACCGGCGACAGATATTTCGGCAGGCCATTGCGGCCCGAACCGGTGAGCTGGATGAAGCGCGCGGCACTGGCCGCGGCACATTGGGCGATCGCCAGGCCGAGCGTCTCAAAGGCGAGCGCCAGTGCGGCGGTGTGGAAATTGCCGGTCGACAGTACCAGTTCATCATCGCCCAGCACCAGCGGGTTGTCGGCGGCGGCGTTGAGCTCGATCTCGACAGCCTGTCTCGCCTGGCCGATCGCCTCGATCAGTGCGCCATGGACCGACGACATGCAGCGGATCGACAGCGGGTCCTGCAAGGTGGTCGGTGCCGGCGCGTCGTCTCGGACGAGCAGATTGTGCAGCACCTTGGCTGCTTCCTGCTGGCCGGCTGCCGGGCGCGCCATATGCAGGCGCGGGTCGAGGATGGTGCGGTTGGCACCAAAACCTTCCATGGTCAAAGCCCCGGCATGCTGTTGCTGGGCCAGGGCAGTGAGGGCATCCGTCACCGCAAGTGCGCCGCTGCCGGCGGAAACCGCCGATGCGTTGATCAGCGATAGCCCGTCCTTGGGCGCCAGGCTGATCGGGGCGAGGCGCGCCATCATCAGCGCCTTGGCCGCCGGTATGCGACGGCCCTGATAGTCGGCTTCGCCTTCGCCGGTGAGCATGCGGGCGAGTGCCGTCATCAGCACCAGGTCGCCGGCTCCGATCGAGCCGAGCGAGGGCATGACGGGATGGACGCCGGCATTGAGCGCGTCGAGCAAAGCAACGAAGACGGAAGACGAAAGGCCGGATCCGCCAACCGACAGCATCGCTGCACGCGCGGCCATGCTTGCCCGCACGGCATCGACCGGCAATCCTTCGCCGACGGCGCCGCTGCGTCCCTCCAGCAACTGGCGCTGGAAGGCTCCGGCATCGCCCTCTACAGCAGTGCCGAGATTGGCGCCGAGCCCGGTGTTCAAGCCATAGATCTGCTGGCCGGACGCTGCAGCCTGGTCGAGCACTCTTCGTGTCTTCTCCAGCCTGCCGATGACATCGGGTCCGATCTCCACCTTGCGCCCATCGCGGGCGACCGCAGCGACATCGCCGACGCCGACGCCGGTTCCGGTGAGGACGAGCGCGCTCATGCGAAGCGCAGTCTCTGGCCGATGCCTTGCGCCTGCGCCTTGGCCAGCATCGCCTTGCCCAACGCGATATCAGACAGCGACAGGCCACGATGCCAGAACAGGATCGTTTCGTCGTCGCTTTCGCGCCCGACTTTCAGGCCGGCGGCGATCTGGCCGAGCTCGGCATGCAGCGTCTTCTCGCTCAGCCGCCCGGTCTCGACATGGGCGCGTAGCGAGCCGAACTTGCCGCCCTTGCACTGGCCCCAATCGTCGACGACCATTTTCTGCATTATGTCGGTCAACGACAGTTCCACCGCGCTCATCGTGCCATAGGGCACGACCAGCGCGCCGGGCTTGATCCATTCGGTCTTCAGCAACGGCTGCGGCTCCGGCAGCCGCGAGGCCTCGACGACGATGTCGGCGCCCTCGATGCAGCTCTTCCAGTCGGCCACCGCCGTCACCGTCTTGCCGAGATCGGCGGAGAGTTCGGCGGCAAAACCGTCGCGGCTTTCCGGGCGGCGCGAATGGACGCGAATCTCGTCGAAGTCGAAGAGATGGTCGAGCAGGCGCACATTCCAGTAGGCGGTGCCGCGCGCGCCGATATGGGCCAGCACCTTGGAATTCTTGCGCGCCAGATGCCTGGCGCCGATGGCGGTGACGGCGCCGGTTCGCATGTCGGTGATGACGGTGGCGTCGAGGATGGCGCGCGGCGCGCCGGTGCGCGGGTCGAACAGGTTGAGGATGCCGAATTCGGAAGGCAGGCCATGCAGGTAATTGTCGACATAGTCGCCGACGATCTTGACGCCGGCCGTGTCGAGCGGCGCGACGTAGCCGCGCAACACGTTGAAATGGCCGTGGAAGGACGGGTCCGGCTCGAGATGGACGCGCGGTTCGATCACCGTCTGGCCCTTGCCTTGCGCCACCAGGCCAGCCTCGACGGCGGCGATGATTTCGCCATCGGTCATGGCAAGGGCATCGATATCGAGGGCATTGAGGTAGTCGATGTAGATGGGCTTCATGTTACGCGTATACTCTCCTCGACGGCCCCATCCATTCCATAGCAGGCCATGGCGGCACACGAAAGTTTGTTGCGACGTCTCTGGACGCCGCCGGGGAGATGCTGTTCAAACCGGTTCCGTCATGACTGCCATTCCCGAGACCGCAACCTTGTCCGAAACGGCCACCCATGCGCGGCGCGTGGCGTTGATCGTCGCCATCGCCTTTTTCATGCAGTTGCTGGATTCGACGATCATCTCGACATCGCTGCCGCAGATGGGCGCCTCCTTCGGCGTGTCGCCGGTGGCGATGAGCATCGGCATCACCGTTTACATGCTGACCATGGCGGTGTTCGTGCCGCTGTCGGGCTGGCTCGCCGACCGGTTCGGGGCGCGCAACATCTTCCTGCTGGCGATCGTCCTGTTCACCCTGGCTTCGCTCGCCTGCGGCCTCTCGCAAACCCTGACCCAGTTCGTCGCCGCACGTGTCGTGCAAGGGCTCGGCAGCGCGCTGATGACGCCGGTTGGGCGCATTCTCGTCCTGCGCAATGCGCCGAAATCCGAACTGCTCAACGCCACGGCGCTGATCACCTGGCCAGCACTGTTTGCGCCGGTGGTCGGGCCGGTGCTCGGCGGCTTCATCACCACCTATCTGTCCTGGCACTGGAATTTCTTCATCAACATCCCGCTCGGCGCGGTCGGGCTGGCGCTGGTCGCCCGTTTCATCCCAGGCGACCGCGAGGCCGACCCCAAGCCGCTCGACTGGCCCGGTTTTTTCCTGACATCGGCGGGACTTGCCTTGCTGCTCTACGGTCTCGAGCGTATCGCGCATCCCGAGGACGGCGTGCTGCCGACAGCGCTGCTGATCGTAGCCGGCATCGTCCTCGGCTGGCTGGCGGTGCGCCATCTCAGGCGCGCGCCGCATCCGCTGCTCGATCTCTCCTCGTTCAAGGTGCTGACCTTCGCCATCTCGACGCTTGCCGCCGGCACCATTTTCCGGGTGGCGATCAACGCTACGCCGTTCCTGCTGCCGCTGCTGTTCCAGGTTGGCTTCGGCCTTTCGCCTGTCGATGCCGGCTTGATGATCCTGGCCTATTTCCTTGGCAATCTCGGCATGAAGACGGTGACCACGCCGACGCTGCGCCGTTTCGGTTTCCGCTCGGTGATGGTCGTCAACGGCATCATCGCCTCGGCCTCGATCATGGCTTGCGGAGCGATCTCGCCGCAGACGCCGCAAGCGCTGGTGGTGGCGCTGATGCTGATTGCCGGCCTGTCGCGCTCGATGCAGTTCACCGCCCTTAACACGCTGGCCTTCGCCGACATCGATGCGTCGCAACGAAGCTCGGCGGCGACGCTGTCCTCGATGCTGCAGCAGGTGGCGATGCTGTTTGGCGTCGCGGTGGCGGCGGCGATCCTTAATCTGTCGCAGATCGTCAGGGATCGCCCCGCTCTCGATCTTGTGGATTTTCGAGTAGCCTTTCTGGTGATCGGCGCCATCGGGCTGGTGGCGGCGCTGCGTTTTCTCGTGCTCCCGCCAGGTGCGGGCGCGGAGGTTTCCGGGCACTCGCCGGGAAATTCAGATCGATTTTTCCGCCTGATGCGGAGATAAATTCCGTCCTGTCCCTTTGCCTTGGTGCAGCGCTTTCGCGTGCGGCCGCAATGGCGCAACCAATTGCCAAAAGCGCAGAGTTTTCCGCGCATTGCGCCAGCTTCGGCAATCGATGCGTCCACTCGATAAATATCGCAGCCGGCCTGGGTTCCGGGCGCGGATTCATTTGACGAACCGGCGTTGGGCCGATTAGCGTTCTTTCCCAGGGATGGCAGCGCTGCCATCGGGGCAAACGCAGACATGAACACCATCGGCTGGCCAAATTTCAGGAGCCTGAACCAGGAAGGCATTGTCTTTGCCATCGCCGTGGTGCTGTTCGTTGCAGCGGCTATAGGCCTGCCAGGTTTCATCGACCCCAACAATCTCGTCGCCATCGTCCGCTCCGTGTCGGTGCTGGGCATCCTTGCGCTCGGCATGGCCGTGGTCATCATCGGCCGCGGCATCGACCTCTCTGCCGTCGCGATCATGGCGATGTCGGTCGCCTGGTACCTGCAACTGCTGAATTCGGGGACGCCGGACGGGCTTGCCTTCGCCTATGTGCTGGCCGGTGTGCTGGCCATCGGCCTGCTCAATGGTTTTCTCGTCGCCTATGCCGACGTGCCGGCGATCTTCGTGACGCTGGCGACAGGCTCCTTCGTCTTCGGCTATGTACGCTCGCAACTGATCACGCAGGATGCCGTGCCGGTGCCGCAGGGCCATTGGGTCGAGTTGCTCGGTGGCCTGCGCTTCCTCGACATTCCCATCGAGGTGTTCGTCTTCGCAGGGCTGGCCTTCCTGTTCTTCCTGTTCCTGCGCCACACCAAATGGGGCCGCTATATCTATTTCGCCGGCGATAATCCGGTGGCCGCCCGCAACATCGGCATGCCGGTGCGGCCGATGCTGGTGCTGCGCTATGTGCTTTCCGCCTTCGTCGCACTGGTCGCCGGCCTGCTGACGGCGGCCAGCCTGCATTCGATCAACACCCGCGTCGTCAATTCGACGCTGCTCTACGATATCGTGCTGGTGGCGGTTATCGGCGGCATCGGTCTGTCCGGCGGGCGCGGCGGGGTGCGCAACGTGCTGGTCGGTGCGGCACTGATCGGCATCCTGCTCAACGCCATGACCATCATCGACATTCCGCTGCTCTACCAGAACCTGATCAAGGCAGCGATCCTGCTCGGCGCCATCATCGTCGACGGCATCATCAATCCACGTGACGAGCAGACCGCCCAGCAGGGCGACATCTAGACCTGAACTGCGGCGGACGGTTGGGGCCGGCCGCTGATAACAACGACCAAAGCAAAAGGATCCGACATGAAACTGATCAAGACACTCATGGCCGCCGCCACGGCGCTCGCCGTCACCGCCTTCGTGGCGCCAACCTTCGCCGCCGACGATCCGGGGCCGGCTGCGTACGCGCAGGCGCTCAAGGGCAAGCGCGTCATGCTGGTGCCGCTGGCAATGGGCTTCGACCTGGCGCAGGGCTGGGCGCACTATCTGAAGACCGAAGTCGAGGCCTGGGGCGGCGTGTTCGAGACGCGCGACCCGAACTGGGTCGTCGATGCCGGCGCGCAGGCGATCACGGACGCCATCTCCTCGGACACCAGGCCGGATGTGCTGATCATCCACGCGCCGGACCTCAACTCCTATTCCAAGCTGATGAAGAAGGCACAGGCCGCCGGCACCTATGTCATCCTGGTCGACAATCCCGCCAACTTCCCGGCCGACGCCTTTATCGGCAGTGACTGGGACCGGCTTGGCCAGCTCGAGGCCGAAGCGGCGATCAAGGGCTGCGGCCCGAACTCGTCGAAGAAGATCGGCCTTGTGCAGGGTGACCAGGCGAATTCCTCCAGCCTCTATCAGTATGCCGGCATCATGAAGGTGCTGGACAAGAATCCCGACTTCAAGGTGGTGGCCAAGCCCGATTCCAACTGGGATGCGACGACCTCGCGCAACGTGACGACGACGATGCTGCAGCAGAACCCGGATATCTGCTCGATCATCGATTTCTGGGATGGCGACGCCACCGGCGCGTCCGCCGCGATCCGCGATGCCAAACTCGACGGCAAGGTGTTCCTGGTCACCACCGGCGGCGGCGAGAAGGCGGCCGATTGCGACAAGCTGGTCGACGGCACCTATGGCGCTGTGGTGATGACCGATCTTGCTCGCCAGTCGGGCGACATGAACGCCATCATCAAGTTCCTGCTGCAGAGCGGCCAGCCGGCCGGCACCTCGCACACCTACATCTACACGCTGGAGAAGGCGACGACCAAGGCCGACCTCAAGCCCGACAGCTGCTGGGACCTGAAGGCGCTGCAGGCACAAGCGGCGGCGGCAAAGTAAGCCGCACCTTTTCGACTGAAGTACAAGCGAGGTGACCGGAAGGATCCGGTCACCTCGTCCCCTCATGGAATAGCAGCAGCCGATGTCCTTTCGCGAACGCCTCCAGTCCTGGCGCTACAATCTCGTGCCCGACCATGTCGTCGGCGAGATACTGACCAAACGCTGGACCGACAACGCCATTCCGTTCCTGGCGCTGGTGGCGACATTGGCGACCTTCGGCTCGGTCATTCCCGGCTTCTTCAAGCTGACCGCTTTGCAGGAATCGACCCGCCAGCTCGGCGAGTTCTCGATGGTCGTCACCGGCATGACGGTGGTGATGCTGGGTGGCGGCATCGATCTGTCGGTCGGCTCGATCTTCGCGCTGTCGTGCTTTTCCGCCGTCTATGTCTTCTTCATCCTCGAACAGTCGATCTGGCTGGCGCTGGCCGCATCGCTCGCCACCGGCCTCATCTTCGGCGCCATCAACGGCTACCTTGTCGGCTATCTCAGGCTGCGCGCCTTTCTCACCACGCTGGTGACCTTCATCTTCGGCCGGGCGCTGTTCGACATCCTGGTCACCACCTATGCCGCCGATGTGCAGCTCTCGACCGCGACATCGGATGTGCTCGACTTCATCGGCGACAGCACCTTCTGGGGGCTGTCCGTCTCGGTGTGGCTGGCGATCATCCTGGCCATCGTCACCCATATCGCGCTGACGCGTTCGCGGCCGGGCTGGCACGTGCTGGCGGTCGGCGGCTCCAGGCGCTCGGCGCACAATGCCGGCATCCGCGTGCGCCGCACCGTGTTCATGACCTATGTCTTCTCCGGCTTCTGCGCCTCGATCGGCGGCTTCCTCATTGCTTGCCGGTTGAGCGGGGCAGGGCCGGGAACCGGCCTCAACCTCGAGATCATGGCGCTGACGGCGGCGGTGGTCGGCGGCGTCAGCCTCGGCGGCGGGCGAGGCTCGGTAATCAAGGGGCTGATGGGCGCCATCATCGTCTTGACCATGACCAATGGGCTGATCCGGCTGGGCTACGGCACCGGCACCAACCAGATGGTGCTCGGCATCATGCTGGCAGTGGCGGTGACCATCGACATCCGCTGGCTGAAGAACCGGCACAAGGTGCTGAACGAGGTCTATGTCGCGCCGGTCTATCTCAAGATGGGCGAGACACAGTCGGCCGCACCCGGCTCGGGCACCCCATACGAACTCGACAACAGGCTGTCGGCCGCAGAGCATATCGGGCTTGGCGAGCTGGAGGGGCCGGAAGACGTCATCCTCGACCGCGACGACAATCTCTATTGCGGCACGCGCCATGGCGAGATCGTCCGTTTCTTCGCGCCCGATTATGTCAGGTCGGAGGTGTTTGCCCATATCGGCGGTTTCCCGCTGGGGCTGGCCTTCGACAAATCAGGCAATCTGATCAGCTGCGTCGGCGCCATGGGACTCTATTCGGTCTCGCCGCAGCGCGAAGTCAAACGGCTGTCGGCCGAGACATCGCGGTCCTGGACCTCGATCGTCGACGATGCGCGGCTGCGTGACCCCAACGACTGCGACATCGCACCCGATGGCCGCATCTATTTCACCGACTCGACCAAGCGTTATGACGCCCATGACTGGGCGCTGGATTCGATCGAGAACCGTGCCACCGGCCGGCTGCTGGTCTACGACCCGAAGGACGGTTCGACGAAGACGCTGCTCGACGGCTACCGCTACACCAACGGTGTGTGCATGGCGCATGACGGCAAGTCGCTGTTCTTCGCCGAAAGCTGGGCCTGCCGCGTGCACCGCTACTGGCTGGAAGGGCCGAAGGCCGGCACCGCCGAATGCGTCATCCGCGACATGCCGGGCTATCCCGACAACATCAACCGCGCCTCCGACGGCAATTACTGGATGGCGTGGCTCGGCATGCGCACGCCGAGCTTCGACCTGTCGCTGCGCCATCCCGACATGCGCAAGCGCATGACGCGCCGGCTGCCGCAGGACGAATGGCTGTTCCCCAACATCAACACCGGCGGTGTGGTGAAATTCAATGACAGGGGCGGCATCGTCGAAGCGATGGGCGATCTCACCGGCGGCGCGCACCCGATGGTCACCTCGATGCGCGAGCACAAGGGGTATCTGTTCGTAGGCGGCATCCTCAACAACCGCATCGGCCGCTACAAGATTGCAGGCGCCGACCCGAACTGGACCAGCCCCGCTTCCTATTGGGGAGCAAAGCCATGATCCTCGACCCGGTGCTCGACCTGTTCCGCGGCAAGGCGGTGACCATCCCGCCGCTCGACGGCGCTTTTCGCCCCAATACGCGGCTGGATGATGCGCCGGCTTTTGCCGAGCTGACGGAACCGGATAATCTGCTGGTTACCGGTGACAGGCTGGTGGTCTCCAGCGGCAACGCCATCCATTCGATTGCTGCTGGAGCGCAACCTGTCGTGGTCGAGACCTTTCCGTCTGCCGTCACCGCGCTGGCGCTGTCGCCATTGGGCGAACTGACGGTCGGGCTGGAAAGCGGCAAGTTGCTGATGTCAGGCGTGGAGGTTTCGCTGCCGGCCGGGATCAGCTGCATCACCGCACTAGCCTATGCGGATGACGGCACGCTGTGGCTGGCCAACGGCTCGGCCGAGCATGTGCCATCGCAATGGGCCGCCGATCTGATGAAGAAGGGCGCGTCCGGTTCGCTCTGGAAGCGAGACGCGGCAGGCGGTGATTTTCGCAAGCTCGCCGGCGACATTGCCTTTCCCTACGGGCTGCATCCTGTCGGCAAGGATGTGCTTGTCAGTGAAAGCTGGCGCCATCAGTTGGTGCGTTTCGGCGGCGCGACGGGCAGCCGTTCGACGGTTCTGACGCATCTGCCAGGCTATCCCGCGAGGCTGTCGCCGTCCGCCGATGGTGGGGCCTGGCTGACCTTGTTTGCGCCGCGCAACCGGCTGATCGAATTCGTGCTGCAGGAAACGCATTACCGGCAGGACATGCTGAGCCAAGTGCCGCCGGCCTACTGGATCGCGCCGGCACTGGCGTCCAGCCGCAGCTTCCTCGAGCCGCTGCAATGCGGCGGCATCCGCACCATGGGCATCCACAAGCCGTGGTCGCCGAGCCGCTCCTATGGGCTGGTGGTCAGGCTCGACCAGAAGATGCAGCCGCTGTTCAGCCTGCACAGCCGCGCCAACGGCACGCGTCATGGCATCTGCAGCGTTGCGGAAAAGGACGGCCGGCTGTTTGTCGCCTCCAGAGGCGGTGACTGCGTGCTGGCGATCGACCTCGCTTCGGGAGGTTTCTGATGGAACCGATCGTTCGGCTGGAAAACGTCACCAAGAATTATCGCGGCGTGCCCGCGGTGAAGAACGTCAGCTTCGAGCTGCGCAAGGGCGAGATCCATGCGCTGCTCGGCGAGAACGGCGCGGGAAAATCGACGCTGACCAAGATCATCGCCGGTGTGGTCGACGCCACTTCAGGCAAGATGTTCCACAAGGGCCAGGAAATCGCCTACGCCTCGCCGCACGCAGCGCTTGAAGCCGGCATCGCGATGGTGTTCCAGGAGACCAGCCTGGTGCCGTCGATGACGGTGGCGCAGAACCTTTATCTCGGCACCGAAAAGTTCCTCAACCGGCTGCGCGGCACCTACATTTCAGCGCAGCAGTTCCTGCAGTCGCTGAATTTTCCGGTCGATCCGAACGCCATGGTGGCAACGCTGGGTGCGGCCAAGCGGCAGATGGTCGAGATCGCGCGCGCCGTCCACCACAATGCCGAGATCATCATCTTCGACGAGCCGACGGCGACGCTGACGCCGGAGGAGAAGCGGCACTTCTTCGCGCTGATCCGCCGGCTGAAGGCGGGCGGCGTCTCGATCGTCTTCATCAGCCATGCGCTGGAAGAGGCGCTCGATATCGCCGACCGCATCACCATCCTGCGCGACGGCGAGCTGGTCATTACCGACGACACATCCGCCTTCGACCGCGACAGGATCGTTTCCGCCATGGTCGGGCGCACGCTATCGGGACAGATCTACCGCCAGCGCGACGAAGCGAAGCTGCGCAAGGCGGGCAAGAAAGTGCTGTCGGTGCAGGACATTTCGATGAGCAATGTCGTGCGCAACACCTCTTTTTCGATCTTCGAGGGCCAGATCACCGGCGTGTTTGGGCTGATCGGCTCCGGCCGCACCGAGACATTCAAGATCGTCTCAGGCATCTACAAGCGGGATTTCCTGCGCGGCGGCGCGATTGAACTCGATGACAGACCGGTGCGCTATCTCGTGCCGAGCGAAGCGGTGGCCGACGGCATCGTCTATGTCACCGAGGACCGCAAGAGCGAAGGCATCTTCGAGACGATGGGCATTGCCGAAAACCTGTTCGGCGGACTGCTGGCGGCGGGCCGCGAAAAGGCCTGGGTGATCAACACGCAGGAGATGCGCGCGCTCTCGGCCGAATGGACGAAGGCGCTGAACATCAAGGCAATCAACGACAATGCGCGCGTCGTCGAGCTGTCAGGCGGCAACCAGCAGAAGGTGGTGATCGGCAAGGGGCTGGTGCAGAAGCCGCGCATCGTCATCTTCGACGAGCCGACACGTGGCGTCGATGTCGGCGCGATCGCCGAGATCCACCAGATCATCAACCGGCTGGCCGATGAGGGGCTGGCCGTCGTCGTCATCTCGTCCTACCTGCCGGAGATCATGAACCTGTCCGACCGCATCCTGGTCTGCCGCCAGGGCCGCATCGTCGAGGAGTTTTCGCCGGCGGAGGCCACGGAGGAGAAGATCATGTACGCGGCCGTGCATTAGATTCAGGTGAGGCCGGCCTGCAAATGGCGGTTTCCTGCGCTTCCGGTGCTCACGTACGAAAAGTACGCTCCGCTCCGGTTCTCGGAACCCACCATTTTCGACTCGGCCTGACCTGAATCTAGACGCCGGCGCTGGAAAAGTGAATCGGACGAGTGGATTGGCCGCGATTGCTCAAGACCTGATTCAATTCACGTAACGATCCAACGAAGGAAAAACCCCATGGCCACCACAAAACTCCTCAGCGATGCCGAGGTCGAAAAGATTCCCGCCGTGAAAGCCGTGTTCGAAGACATCCGCGCGACGCGCAAATCTGATTTCGTCAACAATTTCTGGCGCGGGCTGGCCAATGATCCTCCGGCGCTGAAGCGGATCTGGGAACAGTTGAAGGTGGTGATGGTCGCCGACAGCGCCATCGATCCGCTGACCAAGGAGATGATCTACATCGCGGTGTCGACCGCCAATGGCTGCTCCTACTGCGTCCACTCGCACACGGCGGCAGCCCGCGCCAAGGGCATGACCGATGCGCAGCATGGCGAACTGGTGTCGATCATCGGGCTCGCCGGCCAGACCAACCATCTGGTGACGGCGATGCAGATTCCAGTCGATCCGCAGTTCGCGGTGAAGTGAGGCGTCACACCGGCCGGTAAACCTTCTCCGCCGTGTTCCAGAAGATATCCGCCTCGGCCACCGCACCATGCTTGGCCACCGCGTCGCGGTGCGCCTTGATCAGCTCAGCGTGGCTGGTCCACAGCTTCTCGATCGGGAAGTTCGAGCCGAACATCAGATGGTCGGCGCCCAGGATATCGATCGCGTTGTCTACGACATAGGCGATCAGCAGGGGATCGTTGCGGTGGACGAAGGTGCCGAGGCCCGACAGCTTGGCGTAAAGATTGGGCGCCGCCGACAGCGTTTGCAGGCCTGCCTTCCAGGCCTCGGTGGTTTCCGGTTCCATGCCGGTCAGCATGCCTGCATGGGTGAGGATGAAATTCGTTTCGGGGTTCTCGCCGACCAGCGTCAGGCCGTCCTTCATCTGGGCGGGGAAGAGCTGCAGGTCGAAGGACAGGCCATAATCCTTGAGCCGCGCCACATTGGCGCGCACTTTCGGGTCGATCACCTGATCGGCGGAGGCGGCGAAGCGGAAGGCCGGGGTCTCGTGCCAGTGCAACTGCATGCGCACGCCGCGCAGCAGCTTGTATTTCATCAAGCGATCGATCTGAGGCCTGATATCGTCGACGGTCATGTCGGTGTAGCCGACGATGGCATGCGGCCAGCCGGTTTCGTCGGACGTCTTCTGCAGGAAAGCGACTTCCTTCTCGAAATCCTCCTTGGCCCAGTTGGTCTGGACGTAGACGGCCTTCTCGACGCCTGAATCCCTCTGGTCTTCGAGAAATTCCTCGATCGGATAGTCGCGCCGGATCGGTTCGTAGGGGCCGAAGATGCGCGGCACCATCGGTCCGACCAGCCATGGCTGGTCCTGTTGGCGCCAGATGTGAAAATGTGCGTCGATGGTTTTCTGCATCATGAAACCCTCTTCCAGATTGTCGCCGCCGCCGGAGCAGGGCGGGCGAGCGACAGGATGAAATCGGTGAGACCGGCAAGCGACGAGCCGTCGACGAGATCGTCGAGGTCGGGCAGGATGGCGCGAAGTGCCGCCGTTGCCGGCCGGAAGCGCGGGTCGCCGGCCAAAGGTGTGGCCAGCGACAGCCGGAAGGCGCGGGCGCTCAGCCGCCGCATGGCTGTCTCCAACTCGGCATGATCGCCGCGTTCCAGCGCGTCGGACAGGATGACGATAGCGGCACCGCGTGCAAAGGCTGAAAAGCGCGGCACCGAGAGGAAGGCGAGCAGCGTCGGCCCCATCCGGGTGCCGCCGTCCCAATCGTCGACCTGGGCAGCGGCGCGGGCCAATGCCTGGTCGCGGTCGCGGATGCGCAATGCCGTGGTGATGCGGGTCAGCCGCGTGCCGAAGGTGAAGATTTCGGCGCGGTCGGCACCTTGCACGGCGGCATGCGCCAGCTTGAGATAGTCTGCGGTGTGCAGCTTCATCGAGCCGGAAACGTCGATCAGCAGCAGCAGCTTGCGCGGCACGGTCTGGCGGCGGCGCAGCAGCGGCGAGGGCACGTCGCCATCGGCGCTGACGATTTCCCGCAGCGACCGGCGCAGATCGAGCTTGCCGCGCGAATGCGTGCGCACGGTGCGGAACGAGCGGCGGGCGGGCAAGGCTGAAGCGAGCCTGCGGCGGAAAGCGGCAAGGTTGTCGTCGTCGCGCTTGAAATCGCGGGTACTCAGTTGTTCGGCGCCGGAAGAGAGTTCGCCACCTTCCTGATGGCTGATGACCTCGATCTCTTCCTGGCTCGCACCGCCATCATCCTTGATGCGGGTTTCCTCGTCGGCGTCGCCTTCGACCACGGCGGACCTGTTGCCATAGAAATGGCTCTGGAAATGCGCTTCGAATTCGTCGCGGCGGTCGGGCGGCGGCGCCAGGGTGGCGAGGGCCGCCTCGCGGATGTCGGCCATCGAGCGCGGCCCGAGCAACGTCACCGCCTGCATGAAGCCGGAGACTTGCTCGGGGGCTATGGCAAAGCCGTAGCGGCGCAAGAGCCTGGCAAAACCCAGGAATGGCGAGGCGGCGCGGGGGAAGCTTGTTTCCCGCATCATTCTGTGTCGCCCCCTTCTGTCCTGCCGGACATCTCCCCCTCAAGGGGGGAGATTGGCAGCTTCGGCGCTTCGCTCTGTTCGGCGACGTCAGCGATTAGCGAAAGCGGGGATGACATCCGATCTCCCCCCTTGAGGGGGAGATGTCCGGCAGGACAGAGGGGGGCGCTGTCCCGCCAGCCTTGCGAAATGACCTCCCGCGTCACGCCAGTGCCTCCTCGACGATCCGTCCAAGCTCCGGCGCAATGTAGGAAAGGTCTTCCTCGTCCTTGATCAGCACGCCGATGGCGCGGCGGAAGGCTTCCGGCCACGGGCTGCCGCCCTTCTCCAGGATGGTCGCGGCATTGGCCCATTCGACGGCCTCGGCGATACCCGGCGGCTTGGCCAGCGGCCGGGCGCGGATGGTCTGCACGGCCGCCGCCACCGCGCGCGCCGTTACCTCGGCCACATTGCCTGCGCGCAGCATGATGATGGCGGCCTCGCGCTCGGCGTCGGGATAGCCGATCCAGTGGTAGACACAGCGGCGGCGCAGCGCCTCGGCAAGCTCGCGGGTGCGGTTCGAGGTCAGGATGACGATCGGCTGTGCCGTGGCGCGGATCGTGCCGCGTTCGGGAATGCTGATCTGGAAATCGGAGAGGAATTCCAGAAGCAGCGCCTCGAATTCATGATCCGAGCGGTCGATCTCGTCGACCAGCAGCACGCGCTGTTCCGGCGCTTTCAGCACCTGCAGCAGCGGCCGGGCGATCAGGAAACGGTCTTCGTAGATGTCGATCTCGTGCTCGCCGGCGTGGCGAATGGCGAGCAGCTGGCGTTGATAATTCCATTCGTAGAGCGCATGCGCGGCGTCGATGCCTTCATAGCATTGCAGCCGCACCAGATCGCGGCCGAGCAGCGCGGCGATCGCCTTGGCCGCTTCCGTCTTGCCGACGCCTGGTGCGCCTTCGAGCAGCAGCGGCTTCCCCAGCCGGATCGCCAGGAAGATCGCGGTCGCAAGACTGTCGTCGGCCAGATAGCGCGAGGCGGCAAGATGCTGCGCCACCGCCTCCGGTGAGATTGCGACAGTCTCGGCGCTTGTCCCGTTCATTCCAGCCTCAGTTCGCCGCTTGCGCCTTCAGCGCGCGCAGGATGCGCTCCGGCGTGATCGGCAGCGTGTCGATGCGCACGCCGACAGCGTCGAAGACGGCATTGGCGACCGCCGGGATCTGCGGGTTGGCGCACATTTCGCCCGGCCCCTTGGCGCCGTATGGTCCGTCCGCCGATGGCCGCTCCAGCACGATGATCTCGGTCTCGGCGAGGTCGCCGGGGCCGGGCATCAGATACTGGTTGAAGTCCGTGCCGCCATGGTCGCGGTTGGGATAATAGGGCTCGGTCGTCTCGTAGAGCGCATGGCTGATGCCCATCCACGAACCGCCGACCAGTTGCTGTTCGACCATTTTCGGGTTCAGCGCGCGGCCGATCTCGAAGACGTTCTTCACCGTCAGCACGGTGACCTCGCCGGTCTCGTCGTCGACCTCGACCTCGGCCACGGTGCAGGCATGCGCGTAGCAGGTCGACGGCTTCATCGCGCCAGTCTCTTTCTCCGGATAGGAGCGCGGGATCAGGAACATGCCGCGGCCCGAGATCGAGCGACCGCGCTTGAAATGCGCGGACAGCGCGACATCGAAGATCGAGATCGATTTTTGCGGGGCGCCCTTGACCAGGATGTTGCCCTGGCCGTCTGTCTCGAGGTCGGAGGCGTTCACCTCCAGTTCCTCGGCGGCCACTTCCAGCATCACCTGCCGCGCTTCCCTTGCCGCCTGGATGACGGCGTTGCCGGCGCGGTGCGTACCGCGCGAGGCGAAGGTGCCCATGCAGTGCGGGCCGGTGTCGGTGTCGGCGGTGTCGACGACGACGCGGTCTGTCGGCACGCCGATGGTCTCGGCGCAGATCTGCGCCATGATCTGCTTCATGCCCTGGCCGAGATCGACGGAGGACAATGTCACCATGAAATTGCCTGTTGGCGTCGAGTGCACCAGCGCCTGCGTCGGGTCGCCGCCGAGGTTCATGCCGGTGGGATAGTTGATCGCGGCAACGCCGCGTCCGCGCCTGATCGCCATCTCAAGCTCCCTTCACGTAGGAGGACATCGCCATGTACCTTTCCGCCACCGGCCAGTTGGCGGCGCGCGAAGCTTCCTGCATGCATTCGATCAGTGCGGCGCCCTCTGTCGGCTGGCGGTGCGCTTTCATATCACCGTCGCGATAGGCGTTGATGAAGCGGAATTCGAGCGGATCCATGCCGATCAGGCGCGCCAGCTTGTCCATCTGCACCTCCAGCGCGAAATCGCCGATGGTGACGCCGAAGCCGCGCATGGCCGACGACGGCGTGCGGTTGGTGTAGACGCAGTAGGTGTCGATCCAGACATTCGGAATAGTGTAGGGGCCGGGATAATGCCCCGCGCCCTTCTGCGCGCCATAGGGCGAGTGGCGCGAATAGGCGCCGGCATCGGTGTATCCGGTGACCTTGCGCGCGACGATGCGGCCATCTTTCATGACGCCGTCCTTGATGACGACCTTTTCAGCGGCGCGCGGCGACGAGATCTGCATCTCCTCCTCGCGGCTGTAGATAAAACAGACTGGTCGTCCTGTTAGTTTTGCGCCGAGGATGGCGATCGGCTCGACGATGACGTCGACCTTGCCGCCAAAACCGCCACCGACTGTGCCGCCGACGAAATGCAATTTGCTGCCCGGCATCTGCAGGATGATCGAGGTGTTGTCGAGCGTGAAGAACATCGCCTGCGTGTTGGTGTAGCAGGTGAAGCGGTCATTGCCCTCGGGCGCCACCACGCAGCCGGTGGTCTCGGTCGGCGCGTGCTCGATCGGCGAAGACTGGTAGCTCTGCTCCAGTATGTGGTCGGCGCCGGCGAAGCCCGCCTCGACATCGCCGAAGCGCACCTTGCGGCACTCGCCGCTATCATAGAGGTAATAATTCTGGCCGTGATATTCGTTGACCAGCGGCGCGTCGGGTCTCAGCGCCTCTTCCATGTCGAAGACGGCCGGCAGCACCTCATAGTCGACCTTGACCTTGGCTGCGGCCTCTTGTGCCGCGCGCTCGGTTTCGGCCAGCACCGCGACCACGGCCTCGCCCTTCCAGCGCACCTTGCCGTCGGCAAGCACCGTCTCGTCCTCCGGCCCGATCTGGATCAGGATCAGGATGGTGTAGACATTGTGCGGCACATCCTTGGCGGTCAGAATTTTCACCACGCCTGGATGTTTCTCCGCCTCGGAGGTGTCGATCGAGCGGATGCGGGCATGGTGATGCGGGCTGCGCACCATCTTCAGGTGCAGCATGCCGGGAAAGTTGCGGTCGGCGAAAAAGGCGGTCTTGCCGGTGACATGGCCGGGTGAATCCGAGCGCGGCCGCGGCTGGCCGATCTCGTGCAGATCATCCTTGCGGACATCGGCGAAGTAGCTCTTGCGCAGTTCCATTTTTTGTAACCTCAAGCCGCGTTCTGAGAGTTGGACCGCGCGGCGGTCAGCACCGCCTGGATGATCGGCTCGTAGCCGGTGCAGCGGCAGATGTTGCCCGACAGCGCTTCGACCACCTCGTCGCGGCTGGGGTTGGGCGTGTGGTCGAGCAGCACCTTGGCTGCCATGAGCATGCCCGGCGTGCAGAAGCCGCATTGCGTGGCGAACGTGTCGAGGAAGGCCCGCTGCAACGGGTGCAGCACGCCGCTTTCCGAAAGCCCTGATGTCGTGCTGATGACGGCGCCATTGCAGGTCTCGGCCAACGTCAGGCAGGAGAGCCGGAGTTCGCCGTCTATGATGACAGAACAGGCGCCGCAGGTGCCTTGATGGCAGCCGCCTTTCGGCGAGGTGTCGCCGATCTTGTCGCGCAGCGCCTGAAGCAGCGTCGTGCCGCTGTCGATGAATTCGGCCTTTTCCGAGCCGTTGAGCGTGAATTGAACCGGAACCTTTGCCATGTTTTCCTCCCAGCGCGCCTGCCCGAACCAGCGGACAGACGCGCGCCCCCGAACGAAATATTATGCGAGCAGCAACCGGCCGAGATGAACCGGCAGGACTTCGGCGCGATACCAGGCGCTGGCGATCGAGTCGGTGATGGGCGAGATGCCATCACCGGCCGCGGCCATAGCCGGCGCGATGCCGTCAGCGGTCAGCGTTCGGCCGATCAGCGCTTTTTCTGCCGCCCTGGCGCGCATGGGCCGATCCGCCATGCAGCCGAGCGCGATCCGCGCCGAGGTCACGGAGCCATCCGACGACAGTTCCAGATCACCGGCTATGCTGAGCACGGAGACGCCCTTGGGCTTGATCCTCGACACTTTCAGGAAGCGGAAACTGGCGGCCTTCGGAAGCGTGACGCTCACGAAAGTGACGACGGCGCGGCTGCCGCCCCGATTGGCCAGAAAAGTCTCGATCGGCGTTTCACCGTCATCGGTGCTGACCGTCGCATCGAGCGCCAGCAGGGCAACGGCGAAATCGCCATAGGGGGCCGGGGCAAAAAGATTGCCGCCGACGGTCGCCATGTTGCGGATGGCCGGGCCGCCGACGGCGCGGGCGGCCTTGGCGAGCGTGCCGAGCTCCGGATGGCCGGCGATCGCCGCCATGGTCACCGAAGCGCCGATGCGGACTTTATCGCCGGCAACGGCGATGGTGGACAGGGACGGCTCGGTCGACCTGATAAGGCCGGATACCGAAACATCGCCTTCATTGGCCGCGCGGACGACCAGCGTGCCGCCACCGAGATAGCGAGTGCCGGCCGCCTTCAGTGCCGCGTTCGCGTCTTTCACCGTTGCAAAAGTCTGCAGTGCCAGCGCCATGGTTGGCTCCTGTCAGCTCTGGCCGGCGAAATGGCTTTTCAGGGCGTTGAAGCCGCCCTGAAAGACATTGGCGCCCATGCCCTCGGCCAGCTTGTCTGCCTCCTCGGGGGCGGCGTCGAAGCTGGCGGTCCATTCGGCGTAGGTGCGGTCGCCATCGGTCACGCGCCGCAGCTGCAGGGTCGCCTTGTGGTTGGTCAGCGGCTGCGGCGTCTCGAGGATGGAGTAGCTGACCAGGAAATTCTGATCGGAGAAGTCGAGCAGCTTTTCGCGTAGGCGGGCGCCGCTGGCGAGCTGGAAATTGCGCACGCAGCCGATTGTGGTGGCATCCTTGCCGTCTTCAATGTGGCTTTCCACCATGCGCGGATGCCAGTCCGGCAGCCCGTTGAAGTCGCGTATGCGCGCCCAGACCTTTTCGACCGGCGCGTCGATGACGCTGGAGATGGTGACTTTGGCCATTCAAAATGTTCCCTTGCAAAAGCGATCCGGTGCAAGGGTAGGGCGGCCATTTCAGCGACGCTTATCAATGCGTCTTGAGCGCCTATCAAGGAGTCTGAAAAAGGGCGGGGAGTCTGAAAAAGGGCGGGGAGTCTGAAAAAGGGCGGTTGGCTCAGGCGATCGCCCGCGCGGCCTCGCGGTAGAGCGTCGGCGGCACGCCGACATGGTCGCGGAAGAAGCGCGAGAAATTGCCCTGCGTGGTGAAGCCGAGATTGCAGGCGACCGAGATCAGCGGTTCCTGCGACCATTGCAGCTGCCGCACCGCTTCCTCCATGCGCAGCGTGTTCCAGTAGACATTGGGCGTCAGATTGGTCTGTTCCTTGAACAAAGCGAAGAAATGCGGTCGCGACAGCCCGACGCTGCGCGCCACGTCGTCGAAGCAGATGCGCTCGCAGACATTGGCCTTCATCAGCTGGATTGCCTTGCGGACACGAAAATCCTGCATGGTGTTGATGCGGACACGGCCCTCCTGCGGCGCCGAGGCGTCGGCGGCGTCGAGCACGCTATCGATGAAACGCTCGATCTCGTAGTTGGCGATGTCGTCGACGCTCTCATTGTCGCTGAGGTGGTCGAGCAGATTGGCGGCGGCCTGATGCAGCCACGGTTCCAGCGTGATCGCGGCTTGTGAAAACAGCGGCGCCGACGAAGGCAGGTCGCGGCGGCGCCGCGCCCAGTCGGGATCGACGTAGAAGGCGAGAAACAGACCGGGCGTCCCGTTTTGCGACAGAACATGGCTGTGCGGCTGGAAGGAGTTGATGCCGGCGGCCGTTCCAGGTCCAAGCCGGACGGTCTCGCGGCCGATGGTCATTTCGCCGGCCGTACCTTCCAGCCAGATGATGAGATGGGCCTCGACATGGGCATGGGTGACGAAGTCGCTTGCGACATTCAGGATAGAAACATGTCCGAACCGGCCCCAGTAGAGCCTGATCGCTTCCGTCATGGGTATATCCTCCCGCAGGCGACTGGCCTCCCTTCGCCTGCAGTGGGGATTGTGCGGCCGAGTTCGGGGCCGCGTCAAGACGCGCGCGGGCGGCGAGGGCGAATGACGGCCAGTGAGGCCGGATTTTCAGACTGAGCGATAGGCACTGGAACGAATGGCGGTCGGGAGAATTGCCAACCTCAAACCGAAGCCGTCATGCCGCCATCGACATACAGCGTATGGCCGTTGACGAAGGACGAGGCATCTGACGCCAGAAACACGGCGGCGCCGATCAACTCGTCGACATTGCCCCAGCGCCCGGCCGGCGTGCGCTTTTCCAGCCAGGCGGAAAATTCGGGATTGTCGACCAGCGCCTGGTTCATCTCGGTGCGGAAATAGCCGGGCGCGATCGCATTGATCTGCAGGCCGTGTTTGGCCCAATCGGCGCACATGCCCCTTGTCAGGTTGCGGATCGCGCCCTTGGTGGCGGTGTAGGGCGCGATGTTCGGCCTTGCCAGTTCGCTCTGCACCGAACCGACGTTGATGATCTTGCCCTTGCCGCGCGGGATCATGTGGCGGGCGACCGCCTTGGCTGCATGGAAGGCGCCCGACACATTGGTCTTGAACAGGCGCTCCCATTGCTCCTCGGGAAAGTCCTCGAGCGGGGCGCGGAATTGTATGCCGGCATTGTTGATGAGGGTGTCGATGGCGCCGATCTCGGCCTCGATGCGGGCAATGTCCTCGTTGACCGCCTGAAAATCGGTGACGTCGAATACCGAGGCGTGCGCCTTGAAGCCGGCGTTGCGCAGCTTTTCGACGGCGCTGTCGATCCTGGCGGCGTCGCGGCCGTTCAGCACCACGCTTGCCCCATGTTCGGCCAGGCCCCGAGCCAGCGCGAAGCCGATGCCCTGGCCGGAGCCGGTCACCAGCGCCAGCCGGCCCTCGAGGCTGAACAGGGAGTTGGCCATCAAACCGTCTTTTGTTTGACCATGATCTCCGGACAAACGGTTCCGTTTGTCCGAGAAAACCGGTTTCCACTTTTCGGGATCATGGTTCTAGTCGCTGCGGCGGAAATTGCGGATGCGGTCGAACAGCACCGCCAGCAGGATGGCGCCGCCGATGAAGACGCCTTGCCAGAAGGCATTGATGCCGAGCAGGCCGAGACTGTTGCGGATCACCTCGATCAGGGCCGCGCCGACGATGGCGCCGAAGGCGGTGCCGACGCCGCCGGCCAGATTGGCGCCGCCGATGACGGTGGCGGCGATTACCTGCAGCTCCATGCCGGTGCCGAGATTGGTGGTGACGGCACCCAGCCAGCCGGTCTGGATGATGCCCGCAATGCCCGCCGACAGTGCCGAGATCATGTAGACGGCAACCTTGATCTGGCGCACCGGAACGCCGGTCAGCGTTGCCGCGTGCTCATTGCCGCCGATGGCGAAGATATGGCGGCCGAACTTGGTCCAGCGCAGGATGAAGCCGGTGATCAGCGCCAGAAGGATCATGTAAAGCACCGGGTTGGCGATGCCGAACACCCAGGCGCCGCCGCCCAATGACAGAAGCTTGGCATGGTCCGGCCCGAACTGGAAGACCACCGTGTTGTTGGAGGCGACCATGGCGAGGCTTCGGGCGATCGACAGCATGCCGAGCGTCACCACGAAGGGTGGAAAGCCGAGATAGGCGATCAGCACGCCGTTGAAGGCGCCAATGGCGAGCGCGGTGGCAATCGAGGCCAGGATGCCGACCTCGATCGAGTAGCCGGCATGCATGGTGACGGCCAGCACCATCGACGACAGGCACAGCACCGAGCCGACCGACAGGTCGATGCCGCCGGTGATGATGACGAAGGTCATGCCGAGCGCGATGATGGCGACGAAGGTGATGTTGCGGGTGATGTTGTAGAGGTTCTTCGAGGTGGCGAAAGCGTCGGTGGCAAACGACAGGAACACGCAGGCAAGGATGACCGCGATCACCACCCAGAAAGTCTGGCTGGCAAACAGTCTCGCGGCCAAGGATTGCTGCTTATGCTCGATCGGCTGGTCAATTGTCAGTGCCATCGTCGACCTTCATCTGCTGTGCGTGGTGGAATTCGCTTGAAATCAAACCTGTTCGATAGCGCCGGTGATCAGCCCCGTGACTTCCTCGGGCGAGCTCGACGCAATCGTCTTGTCGGCGACCTTGCGCCCGCGCCGCATGACGATGACGCGGTCGGCGACGGTGAACACGTCAGGCATGCGGTGGCTGATCAGAACGACGGCGATGCCCTGATCGCGCAAATGGCGGATAAGGTTCAGCACTTCGGCGACCTGGCGCACCGAGATCGCCGCCGTCGGTTCGTCCATCAGCACGATCTTGGCCTGCGACAGCATGGTGCGGGCAATCGCCACCGCCTGGCGCTGGCCGCCCGACATCTGCTTGACGAGGTCGCGCGGACGGGTCTCGGACTTCAATTCGGCGAAGAGCTGGCCGGCACGCTTGTACATCGAGGCATAGTCGAGGATCCGGAACGGCCCGACGCCGCGCCGCAACTCACGGCCGAGATAGACATTGGCGGCGGCAGTCAGATTGTTGCAGAGCGCAAGGTCCTGGTGGACGATCTCGATGCCGTGCTGGCGGGCTTCCGCCGGCTTGTGCAGGATCAATTCCTTGCCGTCCATGTGCATGGTGCCATGGCTCGGGCGGAAATTGCCAGCGATCATCTTGACCAGCGTCGACTTGCCGGCGCCGTTGTCGCCCATCAGGCCGACCACCTGTCCGGGCTCGATCGACAGCGAAACGTCGTTGACGGCCTGGATGGCGCCGAAATGCCTTGAGATGTTGGTGAGTTCGAGAACCGCCACCAGCCTTTGCCTCCCCGTGTTTTGCGACCTGCAGCTGTTACCGGCGTGGATGCCGACGCTGCTTTGGCCTCGCTCTCCCCGGCTCCTCCCGAAGACGGCGTTAGCGTTCTTTTACGCAAAAGCCGGCGCACGTCAATCAATTGTCGGACGAATTGGGCCAGGACTATTTTAAAAATCCGTTTTGTAGGACAAATAGCATTGACGTTGGCGCCAAGCCGATATTAGCTAAGCGTCGGAGGAGATTATGCCGATCTCCGCTGGCGGTTCGCCGGCCGGAATTGGCGGAGGTTTGACGGTCCAGGATCCGGCGGCACCTGTGTGTGAGCTGGTCTGAAGCCGAATCTGGAAATGCTTATCGATCTGTCCTGGCGACACGAGCGCTCGCGAAACGACCCTCGGTCATCACGCATCCGGTCGATCTGTATGGCGGGCACGCCGTGTCCGTTTGTTTCAAGGGAGGACTGACATGAGGAAAACACTTTTGCTCGCCGCCGTCGCCGCCATGGCGTTGGGTGCCGGGCCGGCTTTGGCCAAGAAACAGCTCGTCATTGTCGTGAAAGGTCTCGACAATCCGTTCTTCGAGGCCATCCACCAGGGCTGCGAGAAGTGGAACAAGGAAAACGCCAGCTCGGAATATGAATGCTTCTACACCGGTCCGGCGTCGACTTCGGACGAGGCCGGCGAGGCGCAGATCGTCCAGGACATGCTGAGCAAGGCCGACACGGTGGCGATGGCGATCTCGCCGTCCAACGCGCCGCTGATCGCGCAGACGATCAAGAGTGCCAATCCGTCGATCCCGATCATGACGGTCGATGCCGATCTCAGCAAGGAAGACGCAGGTCTTCGCAAGACCTATCTCGGTACCGACAATTACCTGATGGGCAAGAAGATCGGCGAGTACATCAAGAAGGGCAAGCCGAATGGTGGCACGATCTGCACCATCGAAGGCAACCCGGCAGCCGACAACATCCTGCGCCGTGCGCAAGGCATGCGTGACGCACTGTCGGGCAAGGAGGGCCTCGCCGCACTTGCCGGTGAAGGTGGCTGGACCGAAGTCGCCGGCTGCCCGGTGTTCACCAACGACGATGGCGCCAAGGGCGTGCAGGCGATGACCGACATCCTCGCCGCCAACCCCAAGCTGGACGCCTTCGGCATCATGGGCGGCTGGCCGCTGTTCGGCGCGCCGCAGCCCTATCGCGATCTGTTCGGACCGCTCAAGGACCGGATCGCCAGCAACGACTTCGTCATCGGCGCCGCCGACACGATCGGCGACGAGATTGCGATCGCTCGTGACGGCCTTGTAACGGCTCTGGTCGGCCAGCGGCCGTTCGAAATGGGCTACAAGGCACCGTCGGTGATGATCGACCTGATCGAAGGCAAGGCGGTCGCCGATCCGGTGTTCACCGGCCTCGACGAGTGCACCAAGGATACGGTCGACACCTGCATCCAGAAGTAGGTTCTCGATTTCGGGGCGCCCGGCTGCGGGCGCCCCGTCATTCCTGGACGGAAGCGATAATTCCCGAACGGACGCAATGGTTGGGGCAACCGGCTCCGGCTTTGCTGCGCCCGTGATCTGGATTTTTCGGCAACGAGATCGGCGCCCGTGCGGTTCGGACCAGTCCGGACGACAGACGGTCGACGCATTGGAACGTGGATGCCGGACGAGAAGTCAAGCAAGCGAACCGACCGGGCCAAGGCACAAGCCAGCCACGGCCCGGCTGTCATGCGCAAGGCCGGTGCCGCGCATTTTGCGGGAGCGAGCGTCCATGTCTCGCTGGCCGGCGAGATCGGCCTGCGGATCGTGCGTGGCGACTATCCGCCCGGCACCATCCTGCCCAACGAGTCCAGATGGGCCGAGATCTTCAATGTCAGCCGTTCGGCGGTGCGCGAAGCCATCAAGATGCTGATGGCGAAAAGCCTGTTGGCCTCACGCCCCAAGATCGGCAGCTGGGTCGAGCCGAAGGAGCGCTGGAACCTGCTCGACCGCGACGTGCTGGCCTGGTACGCGACGGCGCCCGACCGCGAGGCGTTCCTGCGAACCGTGCAGGAGTTTCGTCATATCATCGAGCCGGAAGCATCGGCCTTTGCCGCCATACGGCGCAGTGACGAGCAAATGGCGGAAATCAGCCAGGCCTGCCGCGAGATGGGCGAGGCCTTGAGCCTGCAGGAGCGTATCCGCGCCGATACGCGCTTTCATCTGGCCATCCTGCGCGCCTCCGGCAACGACCTCCTTGTGCCGCTCGGCGTGTTGATCGAGTCGGCGCTCGACCATCTCTTCGCATTCACGACACAGCAGGTGGCCGATCAGCGCCAGGCGCAGAAGCTGCATGAGGCAATCGAAAAGAACATCCGCCTGCAGCGCCCAGCCGCCGCGCGCAACGCCGTGCACAAGCTGCTTGCGGATACCGATGAAGGGATCGGGCGCTGGAGGCGGTGATCGGCGCCTGCGTTGGGCAATCGGTTAAATGGTCTGCTTCTTGCCATCCTTCATCGGCATCAGGTCGACGCCGTTCACCTTGCCGATATGCGTTGCCAGCATCGGTACGAATTGCTCGGCCGGGCCGGTTGCATGAGCACCGGCGAAGGCGTTCTTGGTGGCGTTGCCGAGCGGGTTGGCAATGCCGGCCGCACCCGCCATCGATTCCAGATAGGTCAGGTCCTTGAAGGCATTGGCGATGGTGAATTTGTGCGCGTCGCGGTCACCTTCCAGCGTCCAGCGCATGAAGGTCTGGTAGAAGCCGCAATCCATACGGCCATTGCGGATGACGCTGTCGAAGCGCGGCGGCGAGATGCCGACCTTCTCAGCCAGTGCCAGTGCCTCGGAATAGATCGCGGCGTAGCCGAGCGAGATGAAATTGTTGAGCAGCTTCATGCGATGGCCATCGCCGGTGTCGCCGATATGGACGATGCGGCCGGCCCAGGTTTCGATTACCGGTTTCACCCTGGCAAAGAGGGCGTCCGGCGCGCCGACCATGGCGTCGAGTGTGCCTTCCCAGGCTTCCTTCGGCGTGCGGCTGAGCGGTGCGTCGACAAAATCGATGCCGAGCGCCTTGAGTTCAGCGGCAAGCGCAATGGTCGAGACGGGGTCGGAGGTCGAGCAGTCGACGACGACGGAACCTTTCTTCAAACCCTCCTTGAGGCCGCCCGGGCCGCGAATGATGGCTTCGACCTCGCGCGAACCGGTGACGCAGATGAAGACGATTGTCGATGCCGCCGCCACATCGCGCGAGGTCGATGCTTCGGTGGCGCCGCGGCCAAGCAGGTCTTCCGCCGGCTTGCGGTTCTTGCGGCCGAGAAAGGTCAGGCTGTAGCCCTTGTCGACGATGTTCTTGGCGATCCCGTGGCCCATCAGGCCAAGCCCGATGAAGCCGATCTTTTCGCTCGCGGCAGTCGTGTTCATGTCTTCAAGTCCTGTTGCAATGATGGATGTCAGGCGCTGCCGTTTTGCAGGCGTGGGTGGTTGCGGATGGCGATATTGTCTGACAATACACATAAATTCCTGAGGATGTGGAGAGCAAAATGACGAAGCGGATCATGTTCACCGGCGGCAGCGGCAAGGCCGGACGCCATGTCGTCCAGTATCTGGTCGAGCAAGGCTGCCAGGTGCTCAACATCGACACCAAGCCGCTCGACAACCCCAAGGTGCGCACGCTGATCACCGACATCACCGACAGCGGGCAGGTGTTCAACGCACTGTCGAGCTATATGGGCCTGCATGAATTCGACCCCTCGCTGCGTCCGCAGCCGGTCGATGCGGTGGTGCATTTCGCCGCCATCCCGCGCATCATGATCACCACCGACAACGAGGTGTTCCGCATCAATGCGCTCGGCACCTACAATGTCATCGAGGCGGCAGTTAAGCTCGGTATCCGAAAGGTAATCATCGCCTCCAGCGAGACCACCTATGGGCTGGTCTTCGCCAACGAGCCGCGCGATCCAAAATATTTCCCGCTCGACGAGGAGTATGACGTCGATCCGATGGACAGCTATGCCTTGTCCAAGGTCGTCAACGAGAAGACGGCGCGGGCCTTCGCGCAGCGCAACGGCACCGACATTTATGCCCTGCGCATCGGCAACGTCATCGAGCCGCACGAATATTCGCTGTTTCCGAAATGGTTCGCCGATCCGGGTTTCCGCAAGCGCATCGCCTGGAGCTATGTCGACGCGCGCGACCTTGGCCAGATCACGCTGCGCGCCATAGAGAAGGACGGGCTCGGCTATCAGGTGTTCAACGCGGCCAATGACGACACCTCGTCCGACCTGCCGACAGCCGAACTCTTGAAGCGGTTCTACCCCGGCGTGCCGGTCAAGGCCGAACTCGGCGAATACGAGACGCTGCTCTCCAACCGCAAGGCGCGTGACGTGCTGGGCTTCCGCCCGGAGCATAGCTGGCGCAAATACGTCAAGCAGGCCTAGGCATGTCGACACTCAGGTGATGCCGGCCTGCGAATGACGGCTTTCTGCGCTTCCGCCTTCGCCGGCCGAAGCGCTTATGAGTGGTCGTGGCAGTCAAGGCTACGGCCGGCGTAGGCCGATGCTCACGTACCCAAAAGTACGCTGCGCTCCGGTTCTTGAAATCCGTCATTCTCGGCTCGGCCTGATCTGAATATCGACATGCCAATCAAGCGGCGGATCGGGGCTGATCTGTGCACAGCGGGCAGCTTTGCGATGCAAGCCGCTTGCCGCGCTTGACAGCCTGCTTAATACGGACTTTCTGGACCCCATGCGGGACGCGAAGCCGAACAAGGAAAAATCGTTGGGGAAAGCGGCCTCCGGGGACCGTCCGGGCGGCGTTCGCCGGGCGGACGCCGCGCGTATTCCCGGCTCCAGCGTCCACGCCTCGCTGGCCAGTGAAATTGGCCTCAGGATCGTGCGCGGCGATTATCCGCCTGGCACCATCCTGCCCAATGAAGCGAAATGGTCGGAGACCTTCAGCGTCAGCCGCTCGGCGGTGCGCGAAGCGATCAAGATGCTGATGGCCAAGAGCCTTTTGGCCTCACGTCCCAAGATCGGCAGCTGGGTCGAGCCGAAGGAACGGTGGAACCTGCTCGATCGCGATGTGCTGGCCTGGTACGCGACGTCGCCGGACCGCGAAGTGTTCCTCAAGACCGTGCAGGAATTCCGCCACATCATCGAGCCGGAAGCGACCGCGTTCGCCGCCATGCGAAGAACCGACGAGCAAATGGCCGAGATCAGCCTGGCCTGCCGTGAGATGGGCGCGGCGACGAGCCTGCAGGAGCGGACCCGCGCCGACACGCGCTTCCATCTCGCCATCCTGCGGGCTTCGGGCAACGACCTGCTGGTGCCGCTCGGCGTACTGATCGAATCCGCCTTCGATCATCTCTTTGCCTATACGACACGGGAGATCGACGATCTCAACCACGCGCAGAAGCTGCACGAGGCGATCGAGAAGAACATCCGCCTGCAGCGCCCCGACGCGGCGCGCAATGCTGTGCGCAAACTGCTCGCCAACACAGACGGCGTCATCCGCGCCCGGTAGGGCCGGACCGGCCGCTAATCATCCTTGTCACGTCCGAAGGCGCTGCGCAGTTCGTCCTTGGCGTCCTCAAGCACTTTTTTGCGCGCGGCAGGCAAGTTCTTGCCGGCGCGGTTGATGTAAAAATTCAGCATCGACATGGCGGATTGAAAAGGCTCGGCCTTGCGCCTGTGGCTGTGTTCGGCGGATCGTTTCAGCGAGGCGGCGATCTTCCTGGCGTCGTCGGATTCGAAGACGTGATCCTCAAGATCCATTGCGTTGCTGTGCTCGGTCACCTCGGCCGACCATTTTTTCCTGGTGGCGGTCATCGCAGGACTCCTTTGCGGGGTGGTTGCCGGGAAACTCCGCACATCGGCATCGGTTCCTGCCACCTTGCCGGCTCTGGGGCCACGGATTTGCCAGTTGTGGCGCTGCTTTATGCGGTGATCTCCGGCTCGCCTATTCAGCGCTAGCCACAGAGGAGCAACCGATCCGGCTTCCTCATATGGCTGAGAGCCGGCAATGACACTGCTATTCATCTGCAATGTCGAGAGTTGTAACGGTCGATTGACGTTGCTCATGCAACTGGCCCACAACGCGGTATGAAATCTCTAAATCCATCTTGGATCCAATTACATCAGGGTCTTCGGTAAATTCTCCATCTTTCGATAAGAGGATCTTCAGCCGCCGCTTGGGCGGTTGCTGACTCCGATCAACCCACCCGTCTACTCCGAAGCTAGCGCGCTCACCGAGATATTGCTGTTGTTTCCATGTCGGGACCGAAAGGTCATCGGCATCGGCTAGGTCATAGATCGCAAGGCGATTAGTGTTTCTAACGATCGTAACGGTGTCGACCATAATCCGTCGTCTGTTCCAATTGCGAACCGTGAGCACGGTTCGTCGGGTCCGACGGTTTCTCCCAATGATAAATTCGGGATCTGCGTCGCCGATCGCGAACTCCGTTTGACGACGCGCTTCACGCACCTGCGAAGCGACATATGGCAGTGCGAGTATCGCGCCCACGAACGCGGCCCAACCGCTAAGCGCGCCCACCCACTCTCTAACGCAATTCTTTTCGCTGACAAGACACCAATGAGCATCAAATAGGGCGAAATGCGTGCCGTACAAAAACGCAAAGCCGCCCAAGAAAGCGGCGATAGACGTGGCGGCTATATAGCTGGTCTCGGGTCCCCTCATGTAGCGGAAAATATCACGTATTGTGGCTCGCTGACGAGAGCCGACTGTGACATCACCTACGCTGTCTACCAATGTCGGTAGCTAACTGCACGTTGGCCGTCTTTTGTCATTGTCGGGAAGCTCCGCAGATTGGCATTGACCCCACGCCCGCCCCTGGCTCTGGAGCCACGGATTTGCCCGCTGTGGCGCTGCTGCGGCCTGAGAATGCGCCGATAGTGCCGCAAACGGCAGCCGATCTCCGAGACCGCCGACAGGAAACGCCTTGACCCGAACCGACAGCCTCCAGCCCGGCCCCGGCATCGACAGCTCCTATGCCTGGATGCGGCTTGCCATCTCGATGCTGCTGGCGACGATCGGCGCCGTGGGCATGTGGGCTGTCGTCGTCGTGCTGCCCGCCGTGCAGGCCGAGTTCGGCGTCGACCGCGCCGCGGCGTCCATGCCTTACACGGCGACCATGGTCGGTTTCGCCGCCGGCAACGTGCTGGTCGGCCGCGCCATCGACCGGATGGGTTACTGGATCCCGGCGCTGATCTCTTCGATTGCGCTTTCCGCCGGCCTGCTGCTCGCGGCGCTATCGACCTCGATCCTGCAATTCACGCTTGCCCAGGGAGTGCTGATCGGTATCGGCACGTCGGTGATCTTCGGGCCGCTGATCGCCGATATCTCGCACTGGTTCAACCGCCGTCGCGGTGTTGCGGTCACGGCGGCGGCGGCCGGCAATTATCTTGCCGGGGCGTTGTGGCCGACCATCATGCCGACGCTGATGAAGGCGGAGGGCTGGCGCTTCACCTATGCGGCAATCGGCATCTTCTGCCTGGTGACAATGGTGCCGCTGGTGCTGATGCTGCGGCGCGGTGCCCCGGCGGCGGCCGTCGCGGGTTCGCCCGGAAGCCGGTCGGTGCAGCCGATCTCGCTGTCGCCGGCGGCCTTGCAGGTGCTGCTGGTCGTCGCCGGGCTCGGCTGCTGCGTGGCGATGTCGATGCCGCAAGTGCATATCGTCGCCTATTGCATGGACCTTGGCTACGGCGTCGCACATGGCGCCGACATGCTGTCGATCATGATGGCGGGCGGCGTCGTCAGCCGGCTGGCGTCCGGCTTCCTCGCCGACCGTATCGGCGCCGTGTGGACATTGATGATCGGCTCGGTCCTGCAGTGCCTGTCGCTGCTATTCTACATCCCGTTCGACGGGCTTGCCTCGCTCTATGTGGTGTCGCTGGTGTTCGGCCTGTCGCAGGGCGGCATCGTGCCTTGCTACGCGATCATCGTGCGCGATTACATGCCGGCCAACGAGGCCGGCCAGCGTATCGGCATCGTCATGATGGCGACCATCTTCGGCATGGCGATCGGCGGCTGGATGTCGGGCTGGATCTACGATTTGACCGGCTCTTATGCGGCTGCGTTCCTGAACGGCATTGCCTGGAATATCTTGAATATACTGGCTATCGTTCTGTTATTGTGGCGGTCGCGGCGATCATTGACGGTTGCAGCTTAAGCCTTATTCCGGGCGCACAAAATGCATCTCGATCTTCACGGTAAGCCCATTCTTCTAACAATAGCGGTGTGGGCCTGCACCGCGGGATGCTTCGCAGGCGCCGCCGCAATTTTCTATTCGATTATCCTGGTGCTCGGCAGAACCGGGGCGCTTGTAGACACTACTGAGGAAAGATCACTTGGTTGGAGCGAGCGAGCCGGCCGCAGGAATAGCCGTTTCAACAGATTTCTTGTTGCTGACGAATTCCGATCGCTTCGCAAGCTCCTGTTTGGAGCATGGGCCGGATTTTTAGTCTCGTTTGGTCTTCTTTCTCTGCTGATTTTTCTCTTTGGGGAGCGGACATTGACCTAGCGTCGAGAAGGAAGCACGCGGATAAATATCCCACTTTGACAACATATGACGGCTGCGGGCGCGATGGCTTCCGATCTGTATCTTGCGAGGACTCGATTTTGACCAAGCTGCGCACGCGCCGGGGCGGCGGCCGGCCGACCATCGCGGATGTCGCGCGCAAGGCCGGTGTCGGCGCCATCACCGTGTCGCGCGCCCTGCGCGAGCCGGAGCGTGTCTCCGAAGAGTTGCGCCGCCAGATCCAGGCCGCTGTCGACGAACTGGGCTACGTGCCGGACCCGAATGCCCGGGCGCTGGCCTCGGCGCGCGCCGAGGTGTTCGGCGTGCTGGTGCCGTCGCTTACCAACAACGTCTTCGCCGAGGTGGTGCGCGGCATCTATGACAGCCTGTCGGCCAGCCCGTTCCGCATCCAGCTTGGCAACACCCACTATTCCGGCCTCGAGGAAGAGCGGCTGCTGCAGCTGTTCGGTTCGCAACGGCCAGCGGCGCTGATCGTCGCCGGCATCGATCAGACGCCGGCTTCGCGAAAGCTGCTGGAAAGTGCCGGCTGCCCTGTGGTGCAGGTGATGGAAACCGGTCCCGATCCGGTCGACATGATGGTCGGCTTCTCGCATCTCGATGGCGGGAGGGCGGCGACCGAGCATCTGATCGAGGCCGGCTATCGCCGCATCGGCTTCATCGGCGCGCGCATGGATCCGCGTTCGCAGCGGCGCCTTGCCGGCTATCGCGCGGCGATGGAGGCCGCGGGCCTGTTCGACCCGCGCCTCGTCACCACCACGCCGGTGCTGTCCAGCGTGTCGCTCGGCCGCGAGATGTTCCGCGACGCGCTGGCCAAGGTGCCGACACTCGACGGGGTGTTCTGCAACAATGACGACATCGCGCTCGGCGTCTTGTTCGAATGCCATCGCGCCTCGATCGCGGTGCCGAAGACGATCGGCATCGTCGGTTTCAACGATCTCGACATGATGCAGGTGGCGTTTCCTTCGGTCACCAGCATCCGCACCCATCGTTATGAGATCGGCCGGCGTGCCGTCGCCATGGCGCTTGCTGCGATCGCCGGCAAAAGACCGGAGCAACGGATCGTAGACCTCGGTTTCGAGCTCAAGCGCCGCGAGAGCACGGCGCGTTGAAACGCACAGAAGCGACTGTGCGAATGCCGGTTTACACGCCAATTTGGTAGCGCTACCATCTCCTACAGGCAGGTGCATGAACGACAGGTCGCACCTGTTTATTATACATAAGCGACAACTAATACTTGTTTATTATGGATAATATGATAGTTTTCGCCCCGCTGGCGGCGACAAGGGAGGTACCGGGTCGGCCATCACGGGCGGCCGAGGAAGCGCATGGCGAGGCGGGAGGTGCCGGTCCATCGCGCGAAAAATTCGCATTGCGAAACGAACAATCAGAACTGCAATCGGGAGGATTATCGATGATCAAGTCACTTGTTGGTGGCGTCGTTGCCGCCACTGCATTCGTCATGCTCAATTCGGCCGCCATGGCCGCCGGACCCGAAATCGTGTCGGGTCCCGCCGCTCAGGCGGACTGTTTCGCGCCGTGGAGCGCGGAGACCAAATTCTTCAAATATCCCAAGAAGGAAGGGCCGTTCCGCATCGCCTTCGCCAATGGCTATATCGCCAACACCTGGCGCATCCAGATGGTGCAGACGGCCAAGGCCTACGCCGCGCAACCTGAAGTCAAAGCCAAGATCAAGGAATTCAAGGTCGTCTCGACGGGCGAGGACGTGCCGGCACAGATCTCGGCGATCAACAATTTCATCGATTCCGGCTATGACGCCATCGTCACCGACGCCCAGAACCCGACGGCCTTCGGTCCGGTCATCAAGCGTGCCAAGGAAGCGGGCATCGTGCTGGTCGCCTTCGACAACATTCTCGACACCAAGGACGCCATCAACGTCAATGTCGATCAGAAGGGTCTTGGCGAATTGTGGGCCAAGTGGCTGGTCGGCAAGATACCGAACGGCGGCAAGATCCTGGAAGTGCGCGGCGTCGCCGGCACCTCCGTCGACACCGATCGTCACAACGGCATCCACGAGGTCTTCGATGCGTCCGGCAAGAAGTGGGACGTGACCGAAGTCGCCGGCAAATGGGATGACGGCGTGGCACAGAAGGTGACCGCGGATGCGATCGCCACCAACGGTCCGTTCGACGGCATCACCGGGCAGGGCGGCGACACGGGCATCGTGCAGGCGATGATCGACGCCAAGCATCCGTTCGTGCCGTTTGGCGGCGAGACCGAGAACGGCTTCCGCAAGTTCTGCGCCGCGCATTCAGCCGACGGGCTGAAGTGCTCGTCCGCGGGCTCGGGCCCGGCTCAGGTCGCCGTCGCCATCAAGACCGCGATCGCCGCACTCGAAGGCGAAGTCGTGCCACAAGAGGTGAAGCTGCCGCTGGCGATCGCCGAAGACCCGAACATGAAGGAAGGCACGGATTACTTCCCCAAGGAATCCGACAATTTCTTCGTCGGCAATTCCTTCCCGACCTGCGGCATCAATTTCAGCGCCCAGGAAATCATGGGTCAGACCAAGGAAAACCAGTAAATCATCGCTGGCTGTCACCTGGCGCCGCGGCTTGAGCCGCGGCGTTTGTCTCAATTCCACAATCGCCCTGGGAGGGCCGATGGACGGTGCGGCTCCGCTCTTTCGTATGGAAGGCATATCCAAGCGCTATGGCGGTGTACGCGCGCTGGAAAAGGCCGAGCTTGTTGTCGAAGCCGGCAGCATCCACGCCATTCTCGGCGAAAACGGCGCCGGCAAGTCGACGCTGATCAAGGTCATGGCAGGTGTCGTGGCGCCCGATGAGGGCCGCATGACGCTGGACGGGCGCGAGGCGACCTTCGCTTCTCCGGGTGCCGCCAACAAGGCCGGCATCGTCTGCATCTTCCAGGAACTGTCGCTGGTCCCCGAGCTAAGCGTTGCCGACAACATCGTCATTTCCGACCCGCCCAAACGCTTCGGCATGATCGACCGCAAGGCGCAGCGCCGCATCGCCGAAGAAGCACTTGCTCGTGCCGGCGCCGCCGACATCCACCCGCTGGCGCTGGTCAAGGACCTGCCATTGTCGCGCCGGCAGATGGTCGAGATCGCCAAGGCATTGGCACGCAAGCCGCGCATCCTCATCCTCGACGAGGCGACCTCCGCGCTGACTGCCGCGGATGTCTCGAAGATCTTCGCGGTGCTGAAGCGGCTGCGCTCGGAAGGGCTGGCGCTGCTTTACATCTCGCACCGCATGAACGAGATCGCCGAACTGGCGGATCAGTGCACGGTGTTCCGCAACGGCCGCAATGTCGCCAGCTATCCAGCCGGCTCGAAGAGTGACAATGAGGTGGTCGAACTGATGATCGGCCGCGAATACAGCCATATCTTTCCGCCCAAGCCGACGGCCGTGCCTGCCGCCGCGGCCCCCAGGCTCGAGGCCCGCAAGCTCTCATGGGCCGACCGGCTGCACGACATCTCGCTGACCGTCAGGGCAGGTGAGGTGGTCGGCCTTGGCGGCCTCGACGGCCAGGGCCAGCGCGAATTGCTGCTCGCCTTCTTCGGCGTGCTGCGCGGCCTCAGCGGCCAGATCCTGATCGACGGCAAGCCTGTGTCGATCACCAGTCCATCCGTTGCGCGCGACGACGGCATCGGCATGGCGCTCATTCCCGAGGACCGCAAGACCGAAGGGCTGATGCTGCCGATGACGGTGCGCGAGAACCTGTCCTTCGCCGCCCTCGACCGGCTGTCGAAAGCCGGCATCATCGACCGTGCCGCCGAGCAGCGGCTGATCGACGACATGGTCGGCCTTTTGGCGATCAAGACCGCGGGCCTCGACATTCCGGTCGGCGCGCTTTCGGGCGGCAACCAGCAGAAGGTGGTCATCGCCAAATGGCTGATGCGCCAGCCGCGCATCATCCTGCTCAACGATCCGACGCGCGGCATCGACGTCGGCACCAAGCAGGAGCTGTACCAGCTGATGCGCAAACTGGCCGACGCGGGTGCGGCGATCCTGTTCTACTCGACCGACTATGACGAGCTGATCGGCTGCTGCGACCGTGTGCTGGTGCTCTATGACGGGGCGGTCAAGCGCGAGCTGGTCGGCGCCGAGATCACCGAGCGGGCGCTGATATCAAGCGCGCTCAACATCCATGGCGAGGAGAGCCCGGTGGGCCTGGGAGTGGGCGCATGAAGGATTGGCGTTACTGGCTGGCCGAGCAGCGCGGAACGCTGCTGGCGTTCGGCATCTTCATCGTCATGTTCGTCATCTACACCTCGAACCATCCGGCCGGCTTCACCGCCAATGTGGTGCAGACGGCGGCCAACAAGGGCGTGCTGCTCGCCTTCGTCGCCATGGCGCAGACGCTGGTGGTGATCACCGCCGGCATCGACCTGTCCGTCGGCATGATTTTTCTCCTCACCAACTGCCTGGCTTCGTGGCTGGTGGTGGGAACGCCGATGCAGACGACGCTCGGCGTCATCGCCGTGCTGGCGGTGGGACTGCTGTGCGGCGCCATCAACGGCGCCATCGTCATCTATGGCCGGCTGCAGCCGATTGTCGCCACCATTGCCACAGGCGCCGTCTATTACGGCATCGGCCTGTTGCTGCGGCCATTTCCGGGCGGCTCGGTCAATGAGGACCTGGCCGATGCGCTGACCGGCCGTGTGTTCGGCGTGGTGCCGGCAAGTCTCATCGTGCTGCTGGCCATCGTGCTGGTGATCTGGGTGCCGTTCAGCCGCTCGGTGCTTGGCCGCGCCGCCTACGCGGCAGGCTCATCGGAGACGGCGGCCTACATGTCGGGTGTGCCGATCCGGCGCGGCAAGTTCGCCGCCTACACGCTGGCCGGCCTGCTGGCGGCGATCGGCGGACTGTTCCTGACCTTCTTCACCTATACGGGTGAGGCGGCCTATGCCAGCGGCAACTCCTACACGCTGTTTTCGATCGCCGCCGTGGTGCTCGGCGGGGTTTCGCTGTTCGGCGGCAAGGGCAGCGCCATCGGCGCCATCTTCGGCGCACTGGCTTTCCGCACGATCGGCGACTTGTTGTTCGTCTTCGATTTCGATCCGCTCTGGCAGCCGCTGTTCCAGGGCGTTATCCTGCTGGTCGCCGTCAGCCTCGGCGCCTTCGCCCTGTTTCGGGTCCGCAACCGGCTGGAGTGGTTCCTGTGAGCGAAACGACGCTTGGCGGCATTGCCGGCCGCATGCCCAGATTCATCCGCCGCGCCGATCCGGCGGTGCTGACGGCCTTTGCCTGCATCGTGCTTTTGCTGTTCTTCGGCAGCCTCTACTCCAGAAGCTTCCTGTCGCCTGAATATCTCCTGCAGCAGCTCAAGGTGGCTTCATTCCTCGGCGTCATCGCGACAGGCATGATGCTGGTCATCCTGCTCGGCCAGATCGACCTGTCGGTGCCGTGGGCGGTGGCGGCGGGCGCCATGATGGCCTGCGCCGCGGCGGCGTACGGCCCGGTCGGCGTGGCGTTGGCCATCCCGTTCGGCATCATCTGCGGCATGCTGATCGGCGTCGTCAACGGCATCGGCGTCGCCTATCTGCGCATCCCCTCGATGATCATCACATTGGCCACCAACGCTGTCGCGCAAGGGCTGATGGTGGTCTACACCGGCGGCTTCTCGCCGCAGGATTCGGCGACGGGCGCGATGCGCTACCTGGCGACCGGTTTCGCCATTCCGGGCGTGCCCAACGCCGTCATCATCTGGGCGCTGATCGGGGCCGCGATGGTGTTCGTGCTGACGCGGACCGGCTTCGGCCGCACCGTCTACGGCATCGGCAACCGCGAGCGCGCGGCCTATCTCTCCGGCATCGACACAAGGCGCGTGGTGATGATCGCCTTCGCCGTCTCCGGCGGGCTCTCGGCTTTCGGCGGCGTGCTTCTGGCCGGCTATGCCTCCAAGGCGGCGCAGTCGATGGGCGACGCTTATCTGCTGCCGTCGATCGCCGCGGTGGTGCTTGGCGGCACCTCGATCCTGGGCGGGCGCGGCTCCTATCTCGGCACTGTCGCCGGTGTCATCCTCATCACGTTGCTGCAATCCATCTTGTCGGTCATGCAGATGCCGGAGGCGGGGCGGCAGATCATCTACGGTGTCGTCATCGTCGCCATGCTGCTGCTCTACGGCCGCGCGCCGGCAAGCCGCTGACAGTGGACGAAGCGGCAGCACAGGCGCCGACGAGCGCCCCCGGCTCGGTGCCGGCCATCGTGGTTATGGGCGTCGCCGGCTGCGGCAAGTCGGCGGTGGGCATTGGGCTTGCCGCCGCTCTGGGCGTTACCTTTATCGAGGGCGACAGGCTGCATCCTCCGGAAAACGTCGCACGCATGGCAAGCGGCGAGCCGCTTACCGATCAGCTGCGCGAAGGCTGGCTCAACGCGATCGGCGAGCGCATCGCCGCGTCGGTGGGGCAGGGCAACGGCGTGGTCGCCGCCTGCTCGGCGCTGAAGCGCAGCTACCGCGACCGGCTGAGCGGCTTCTGCCCGGAAATCGTCTTCCTCTATCTGGAGATCGACCCTGGTACGGCCAGGCAGCGCGTCGGCAGCCGCAAGGGCCACTTCATGCCGGCGAGCCTGGTCGACAGCCAGTTCGCCATCCTCGAGCCGCCGGCTGCGGATGAGCGCGCCTCGAAACTCAATGCCACACGCCCGGTCGGTGAGCTCGTCGCCGCCGCGGTCCGCCTGATACGCCGGTCATGAGCCTTCATCCATTCCGATGCCGATGCTGTCCGAGACCTCGGTCAGCCGCTGCCGGCGGGACCACGTCAGCATCTGCTCGGGGTAGAGCTTCAGCGCTTCCAGCAGGCGGTCGCGTTTGAGCAGGATGTAGTGCGCCTGCACAGTCATGTTCTTGGCGCCATCCCTGGCCATGTCCGTTGCCGGGCTGACAGATGCCTCCGGCGTCAGCTCGGGGCTGAGCACGGCCCGGTATTCGATGAAGGGAACCACTTCGAAGGTCGACATGGCAAACAGGGCGGTCCTGCCCCTGGCGGCGAAATTCGCCGGTGCCGAGGCGAGATGCGTCCAGCCGCTTTCGCCCATGGCTGCCTCGGTGAAGGTCGTGCCGGCGTGGACGGTGTTGGTCATCGTCACCACGCCATTCTGCTTCAGGATCTTCTGGATGCGGATGGTGACTTGATAGGTGTCGTCGCGGCCAAAGACGACCCGGCTTTTCAGGAACCGGTTTTCGACATCGATCAGCGGCGGATTGAGGAAACGCAAGCCGAACGCCGATTCGGAAATACCGTGGGTGTTGACGCTCACCTGATGCGCTTCGATACCGGCCTCGTACAGCGCGCGCTTGCCGATGATGGTCTGGGCGGTGAACTGATCGCACCAGAGGATGGCGCCGTGGCCGCGCTGCAAGGCCGACCGCAGCCCCGCCAGCCCCTCCAGCCGGATCGTCGGCGACCAGCGGCCGGCCACCAGATGAGCGGCGAGCTGCAAGCGGCGGCGGTGGCGCGCTGCCAGCAATCCCTCGAACAGCTTGCGTGCATCGATACCATCGCCCAGCACCGCGAGCGTGGCGGCAGCGTAGGCCGGGAATTCCTTGCGCATATGGCGCTTGAGGCGAAACCTCGATACGCGGCCGCAGATCGGCGCCCACCACCGCACCGGCAGTGCCGCCGCCACCACGAGATAGAAGATAGACAGCAGGCCTTCGCGAAGATCCTTGTTGGAAAAGCGGCGAAGCCGGCCAGGGCGAACCAGCTTGCGGCTGAAGAAGCGTACATCCTCCGCCCGTTCCGGGACGAAGACGTCGGCGATGATTTCAGTGCGGAAACTGGCTGCCGACGGCAGCTTGCGGGCGGCCTTGCGGGATTTTTCTAACCACCACAGCCTCATCGGTCCAGCCCGTTCTTCGAACCCCGCTTTACTGCGTCGGCTTGGGCCGTGCAAGGTCATGTCCGCGCTCGAGACTTCCGCAAATTTCGCTTGCCCTAGACTTGAGACAAGCGCGCCGCTTACGAAGTGTTGATTTCGAAGGCCGGACGAAGATAGTCGTATCGCTATTCCATATATGGCATCAGCACATCTTCGATCCATTTCATGAACGCGCGGACTCGGCGCGATAGATTGTTCCGATGTGCGACGACGAGGGACACGGCGAGCGGCCGGCGACGAAAATCGGGTAGGATCTCGACAAGCGCTCCACTCTCCAAGTATCGGCCAATGCCCAAGAGTGGCGCCTGGATCAGGCCAAGGCCGGCGAGGGCCGCTGCTTCGTAGGTCTGTGCGCTGTTGACGTGTAGCGCACCTGGCAACTGAAGCGTCGCGTAGCTGTCGCCGTCCGGATATTCCCATCCATAGGGTCGCGCGCCCAGCAGCGTCGAAAAATGAATTGCCCTATGTTCCTGACGCTGGAGATCTTCCAGCGATCGAGGCACGCCATGGCGCGCCAGATAGGCGGGACTGGCTGCGTTGGCCATGCGCAACAGGCCCAACGGGCGGGCAATCAGGGTCTCGTCCCGAATGGGTCCAAGCCGCAATACACAATCGAACCCCTCTTGAACCAGATCGACTTGCCGATCCGTACTCGACACCTCCAGCTCCAACTCGGGGTGAGCCGCCATGAAATCCGGCAAAGCCGGTACGATCGTTGTGCGCGCCACTTCGGTCGGAAGGTCGACCCGCAAACGGCCGCGAAGTGCCACGCGGTCGCCTGCGAACATCGAGTGCAGATCATCGACTTCAGCAAGCAGATCGCGGGCGCGGGCATGAAATGCGCGTCCGTCCTCCGTCAACCGCACGCTGCGCGTCGTCCGGTGCAGAAGCCTGACACCCACATCTTCTTCCAGCTTGCGGACCGCCGTTGAGGCTCTCCCCTTTTGGATGCCCAGGCTGTCGGCCGCGCGGGTGAAGCTCCCCATTTCCGCGACCGTTGTGAAAATGAGGATGGGTTCGAGATTCTGCATTTTTGTGCCTCGGATTGTTCCCCAAAAAGAGAACAGTTGGTTCATTTCCTCGGCATTTATCACAGTTGAGAGGCACAGTAAGCTTCGAATATGGGATCTCCCCATCGGAGAATGACAAGTGTCCGAAACTGTGAACCTGCATCAGACACCGGAAATTATGATCTTGCATCGCGCCCTGTGGGCCGGCCGGATCATGAGCGCGTTTGTCGTCATCGCCCTGACGGCAGATGGCACTGTTCAGCTTTTCGCGCCGGCACAGATCGCCAGCATGTTGCAGGAAACCGGGTTTGCGATGGACCTGACCCGTGTCGTGGGTCCGATCATCCTCGCCTGCGCCATCCTCTACGCCATCCCGGTCACCGCCGTCCTCGGCGCGATCCTGGTGACGGGCTTTTTGGGAGGTGCCATCTGCGCCCATCTCCGCATCGGTGAGTTGGGGTCGCCGCCGGAAATCATCTCCCTGCTTCTGGGCGCGATGACCTGGGGCGGCCTCTATCTCCGCGATCCCCGTATCCGGGCCATTCTGCCGCTCATCCATTGAACCAACAGGGGCAGCTCTGTCCCCCGACATCAGGAGAAAACACATGTTCCTAGTAATGGGAATCACGGGAAAAGTTGGCGGCGCAACGGCAGAGCATCTGCTGGCGCACGGCAAGGAGGTACGCGCACTCGTCCGCAACCGCGACAAGGCGGCCAATTGGGCGAACCAGGGCGTGGAACTGGTAGACGGCGACTGGAATGATTCGGCAGCCATCGAGCGAGCCCTCAAAGGCGTCGAAGGCGCGTTCGTCATGTTGCCCCCTGTCTGGGCGCCGTCGCCCGATTACAAAGAAGCGAGGAGCGTGATTGCTAGCTATGTCGAGGCTCTGACCAAGGCAGCGCCGCCGCGAGTGGTTGCGCTTTCGTCGATGGGTGCGAACAGAACAAGCGGGCACGGGGTGATCGCGGCCTTGTCGCTTCTGGAGCAAGGGTTTCGCGGCCTGACATCACCAACCGCATTTGTGCGCGCGGGGGGATTCTTCGAAAATTTCCTCTACGGCTTGCAGGTCGCGCAGGGCGGAATGCTGCCGGTCTACTATAATCCGACAAACCGGAAATCGACCATGGTTGCGACGAACGACATCGGCGCACAGGTCGCAACCCTTTTGACCGGGTCGACGTGGTCAGGGCAACGCATCGTCGAGATCGGTTCGATGGTCACCGCGGATGAAGTCGCCGAGCAGTTGGGTGAAGTCCTGAATCTCGCCGTGAAGGCCTTTGCAATTCCGCGTGCGGGGTGGGCGGAAGCGTTCGAGCAATTCGGCATCCCGAAGGGTCACTCCGGGCCTGCCGAAGAAATGTTCGAGGCCGTGAATGCGGGATGGATGGACCTCGGTGTGGCGGGTACTGAGCACGTAGCGGGTACGACGTCCGCACGCGCTGTATTCGAGGCTGCGTCTAATGTGAACGGATAGGCCAAAACTGCATGAGGTTCTCCGTGATTTCGAGCTTCGCAACCCGAGATTTGGAGAACCTCTCCTTCAATGCAGGAATCTCTATCTGAACGCGATCAGCTTGAAGTCGGTGGTTTAGATCTGCGACGTCAGCTCGACCGGAAAATCGTCATTGTCGGCATCGCGCATGGCGGCGAGGCTGCGATTATCCAGCACTTCGGCGATTGCCTGCCGCACCTCCAGCATCATGTGGCGGACCTGGCAGGTCGCCTCGTCGCAATCCTCGCAGCGTTGATACTGCGTGCGGCTGGCGCAAGGGATCGGCGCCAGCGGCCCGTCAAGCACGCGCACGACATGGCCGATCTTGATTTCGGAGGCCGGCCGGGCAAGGCGGTAGCCGCCTTCCTTGCCTTTGCGGCTCTGGACGAAGCCGGCATTGCGCAATTCGCCCAGGATGGCATCGAGGAATTTCTTCGGGATATTGTTGGCCACAGCGATGTCATTGACGAAGGCCAATTGGCCGGCCGGCAGGCCAGACAGATGCACGAGGGCCTTGAGGCCGTATTTGCCTTTTTTTGTCAGCATGCCCAGATCAACCCATAAAAGCCCCAACCACTCGCATCTGGCGACTGTTTGTGTGCAAATAATGACGTCTTCGCCGCGCGATGATGTTTCGCGAAACAGCCACCAAATTGCACGTTAGGCATAAACGCGTTGATTCTTTGTAACGTTTTGCACTGAGAACGCGGATATTCCGCTGATAACCAGGTTATCGGCGTTCAAAAACGAAAAAAGCCGGCAGCGCGCCGGCTTTTTCGTCTGCTGTGCAGGTATCGCTGCCTCAGCGGCTGCCGTAGGTCTGGTCGAGCAGGCCGCCGGCGGCGAAATGCTCTTTCTGCACCTTGTCCCAGCCGCCGAAAACGTCTTCCACCGTCAGCAGCCGGACATCGGGGAAATCGGCCTTGTATTTCGCCGCCACAGCGGCGTCGCGGGCTCTGAGGCCGTTGCGGGCGGCGATGTCCTGGCCCTCCGGTGTGTAGAGGAAGTCGAGATAGGTCTTGGCCAGATCGCGCGTGCCGTGATCGTCGGCAACCTTGTCGACGATGGCGACCGGGAATTCGGCCAGCAGGCTGACCGAAGGCGTAACCTGCTCGAACTTGTCGTCGCCATACTCCTTGCGGATGCCGCGCGTCTCCGACTCGAAGGTGATCAGCACATCACCGATCTCGCGCTGCACGAAGGTGGTGGTCGCGGCGCGGCCGCCGGTGTCGAAGATCGGCACGTTGTTGAACAGCTTGGTGATGAACTCTTTCACCTTGGCGTCATCGCCCTTGAAGGCTTCCTTGGCGTAGGCGGTGGCCGCCAGATAGGTGTAGCGCGCATTGCCGGATGTTTTCGGGTTTGGGAAGATCACCTGCACGTCGTCGCGCACGAGATCGTTCCAGTCCTTGATGTGCTTGGGGTTGCCCGCGCGGACAAGGAACGAAGGCAGAGAATAGAAGGGCGAGGCATTGTCAGGGAAATCCTTCTGCCAGTCGGCCGAGACGAGGCCCTTCTTGACCAGGAAGTCGATGTCGATGACCTGGTTGAAGGTAACAACGTCGGCGCCAAGACCCTCGGCGATGGCGCGTGCCTGCGCCGAAGTGCCGGCATGCGACTGGTCGACGGTGACGCCCGGATGCTGGGCGATGAAAGCCTTGTTGACCTGCACGAACAGTTCGCGGCCGACATCATAGGATGCGTTGAGCAGTTTGTCGGCCGACCAGGCTTGGGAGGATGCAAGGAACAGGCCGGCGACGGTGGCAAGCCCGAGGAAAAATCGTTTCATGAAAACAGGCTCCGATGCAATGCGTTGATGGTCGGACCATAGCCGTGACGTATCATGCGCGACGAGGCATGCGCTGTCGGTTCGCGGCCTCGTCGTGGGAAAAATATATCGCCTAAGTTGGCACCTGTTGGAATTCTGTTCCAGGAGATGGCTACCTTCGTCGGAGTTTTTCTGCGCCTTGTTTGCGGTGCTGCATGGCATATACAAAAGGCATATACAAAGAGCTGCCGCCATGCCCCAGAACCGTCATTCAACGCCGCCCAAGGAGGCGAAGCTGTTTCGCAACAACCGCAGCCCAACACGGGAGAGTTCACCCGGATCAGGAATCTGAAGGTCGAAAACTGGTTGGCGTAGCGCTTGAGCCGAGAATCAAGCCGCCGGAAAAAGCTTCCAGCGGCCGGGGCGGAACGCCACCCGGCTTTTTTGCGCCGCGGGATGATCGACCGGCAACTCGATTTCGACCCGCTGACGCTCACCACCGATTTCAAGCTCGACCCGGCGCGTGCCGGCGACGCGCCGGCTGGCGGCGACCGTGCCGGCGATGCAGCCGCTGCAGCCGTCCAGCAATTCGACATCGTGCGGGCGGAAGTAGAGCGTCGCATCGCCCGAGGGCTCGTTGGGCGCGGCAAGCCCGATCGGACGGTCGGCGAGCCAGATCTCGCCATTCTCGACTTTGACGGGAAGCGAGCTCGATTCACCGATGAAGCCGTAGACGAAGGGCGAGTTCGGCGTGTCGTAGATGTCGTCGGCGGTGCCGACCTGCTCGATGCGACCCTGGCTCATCACCACGACGCGGTCGGCAAGCTCCAGCGCCTCTTCCTGGTCGTGGGTGACGAAGACGGTGGTGTGGCCGGTGGCGTCATGGATTTCGCGCAGCCAGCGGCGCAATTCCCGGCGCACCTGCGCGTCAAGCGCGCCGAACGGTTCGTCGAGCAGCAGCACCTTGGGTTCGATGGCCATGGCCCGCGCCAGCGCCACGCGCTGCCGCTGGCCGCCGGAAAGCTGCGCCGGATAGCGCTTTTCCAGCCCCGACAGCTGGACAAGGTCGAGAAGCTCGGAGGCGCGGCGGCGGATCTCCTGCGCCGGGGGGCGCGACGGCCCGTGCCGGACCTTCAGGCCGAAGCCGATATTGTCGGCCACCGTCATGTGCCGGAACAGCGCATAGTGCTGGAAGACAAAGCCGACATTGCGATCCTGGATCGACTTGTGCGAGGCGTCCTCGTCGCCGAAGAAGATATTTCCGCGCGTCGGCCGCTCCAGTCCGGCGATCAGCCTGAGCAGCGTCGTCTTGCCGGAGCCGGACGGCCCCAGCAACGCGATCAGTTCGCCCGACTTGATATCGAGCGACACGTCGTGGAGGGCCGGAAACCGGTCAAACTCCTTGCGCACGTTGGCAACGCGAACTTCCATGCAAATCCCTCTGTCAGTGTCCGCGCGTCGCGGCGATCTCGGCGCCGTAGCGCATCTCGAGAAGTGTTTTCAAGACCAGCGTGACGAGCGCCAGGCCCGCAAGCAATGAAGCGACGGCGAAGGCGCCGACGGCGTTGTACTCGTTATAGAGGATTTCGACATGCAGCGGCATGGTGTTGGTCAGGCCGCGTATATGGCCCGACACCACCGAGACTGCGCCGAACTCGCCCATGGCGCGCGCATTGCACAGGAGCACGCCGTAGAGCAGCCCCCATTTGACGTTGGGCAAGGTCACGTACCAGAAGGTCTGCCAGCCATTGGCGCCAAGCGAAAGCGCTGCCTCCTCGTCGCCATTGCCTTGCTCCTGCATCAGCGGGATCAACTCGCGGGCGACGAAGGGGAAGGTGACGAAGATTGTGGCCAGCACGATGCCCGGCACGGCAAACAGGATGACGATGCCATGCGCTTTCAGCCAGGTGCCGAGCAGCCCCTGGGCGCCGAACAGAAGCACATAGACGAGGCCCGATATGACCGGGGAGACCGAGAAGGGAAGGTCGATCAGCGTGGTCAGGAAGGCCTTGCCCTTGAACTCGAACTTGGCGATCGCCCAGGCGGCGGAGATGCCGAACACAATGTTGAGCGGTACCGAGATCGCGGCGACCAGCAGCGTCAGCCGGATCGCCGAGCGTGTGTCGGGATTGCCGAGCGCTTCGGTGTAGGCACCGATGCCCTTGGCGAAGGCTTCGTTGAAGACGATGATCAGCGGCAAGAGCAGGAAAATGCCGAGGAAGGCAAAGGCGACGGCCATCAGGGCCAGGCGCGCCGGGCGGCTTTCCGTGACCGCCGCCGATTGGCTTTCATGGTGCGGTTCGTAGGATTTGATCTCCGGATCAGCCATAGCGCTTGCGGCTCCACGACTGTGCGAGATTGACGACCAAAAGCATGATGAATGACAGAGCGAGCATGATCGCCGCAATCGCGGTTGCCGCCGGGTAATTGTATTCCTCCAGCCGGATGACGATCAGCAGCGGCGCGATCTCTGATTTGTAGGGCAAGTTGCCGGCGATGAAGATGACCGAGCCGTATTCGCCGACGCCGCGCGCGAAGGCGAGCGCGAAGCCGGTGACGATGGCCGGCGCCAGGCCCGGAAACAGGATGCGGGTGATGATCTGGAAACGATTGGCGCCAAGGGTGGCCGCGGCTTCCTCCACTTCCTTGTCGATCTCCTCCATGATCGGCTGCACGGTGCGCACGACGAAGGGCAGGCCGATGAAGATCAGCGCGATGACGATACCCAGCGGGGTATAGGCGACCTTGATGCCGAGCGGCATCAGCAATTTGCCGATCCAGCCGTTCGGCGCGTAGAGCGTGGTCAGCGCGATGCCGGCCACAGCCGTCGGCAAGGCGAAGGGCAGATCGACCATGGCATCGACGATGCGGCGGCCGGGGAAGCGGTAACGCACCAGCACCCATGCGACCAGCGTGCCGAAGACGACGTTGACAGCAGCCGCGACGAAGGCAGTGCCGAAGCTGATTCTCAGCGCATTGATGGTGCGGCGATCGGTGGCGATCGCCCAGAATTCAGGCCAGCCAAGGGCGGCCGAGCGCCAGAGCAGCCCGGATAGCGGGATGAGGATGATGAGGGTGAGGTAGGCAAGCGAGAAGCCGAGCGTCAATCCGAAACCCGGAATGACGCTCGGCTGCCTGAATCGCCACCCCGCTTGGGCGGGTGCTGTGGTCATGTCGTCCTGAATATCGACTGCTTACTGGGGCTTGTAGATCTGGTCGAATATACCACCATCGCCGAAATGATAAGGCTGTGCTTTTTTCCAGCCACCAAACTGTGGATCGTCGATGGTTACAAGTTTGATCGGCGGCAGCTTGGCGAGGTCCTCGGCCGGCACCAGATCGGGCTTGGCAGGACGATAATGGTTCTTGGCGATGATCGTCTGCGCTTCTTTGGAATAGAGCCAGCTCAGATAGGCTTCGGCGATCTTGCGCGTGCCCTTGGCATCGACATTGGCGTCGACCACCGCCACCGGCGGTTCTGCCAGGATGGAGGTCGGCGGGTAGACGATGTCGAAATTGTCGGCGCCGAACTCGTCGAGCGCCAGATAGGCCTCGTTTTCCCAGGCGATAAGCACATCGCCGAGACCCTTTTGCGCGAAGGTCACGGTCGAGCCGCGCGCGCCGGTGTCGAGCACCGGAGCATTGGCGTAGAGCTTGCCGACGAACTCCTTGGTCTTGGTCTCGTCGCCCCCGTCATTGGCGTTGGCGTAGGCCCATGCGGCGAGATAGTTCCAGCGCGCGCCGCCGGACGTCTTGGGATTGGGCGTGATCACCTGGACACCGTCCTTGACGAGGTCGCTCCAGTCGTGAATGCCCTTGGGATTGCCCTTGCGCACGAGGAAGATGATGGTCGAGGTGTAGGGCGCCGAATTGTTTTCGAATTTGGTGCGCCAGTCCGGATTGATCTTCTTCGACTTCGAGACGATGGCATTGATGTCGCCTTCGAGTGCCAGCGTCACCACATCGGCGTCGAGGCCGTCGATCACGGCGCGGGCCTGGGCGCCCGATCCGCCATGCGACTGCTGGACGGTGACCGTCTCTCCGGTCTCGGCCTTCCAATGGGCGACGAAAGCTTCGTCATAGGCCTTGTAGAGCTCGCGTGTCGGATCGTAGGAGACGTTGAGAATGGTGGTATCGGCAAACGCGAAACCGAGCGTGCCGAACTGGACAGATGTGGCGACCAGTGCGCCGAGCAGTTTCCTGAAATGAGGTTTGGTCATTTCTGCCTCCGTTGAACCCGCGCCAAATCTACCGAATTGGTAGAAATTAGATGCATTCAATGTTGCCTTTTTTGCCCCTCTTGAGAAAATGTTCGGCGCCATTTCGTCCTTTGGAGAAATATTTTCCTCTTGCGGCCAAAGGAAGAATCCATGGCCCTGCCACTCAGCCTATCTAGCAATGGGTAGTGCCGAGGCAAGGTGTGGAATTTGATCCGGTGCCTCAATCGGCGGTGATGGGAAAGTCGAAACGCTGTTTGGCGAACGGTTCGCTTTTCAGCGTGAAGTGCCACCATTCCCTTGCATAGTTCTTGAAGCCGCCCGCGCGCATGGCTTCGACAAGCATCTTGCGATTTGCCGCCGCTTCACTGGCAGGGCCGCGGTATGCGGTTTCGCTCATTGAATCAAAGCAGTCGAAACCGGTACCGAAATCGAGCGTGTCGGCATCCCCGGTGCCGCAGGCCGGGTTCGGGCTGGACCTGCGGTCCATCCGGGCGACGGCGACGTCGACGGTCGAGCCACGTGAATGAGTCGACAACTCTCCGACATAGCCCTTGGCGATCAGGTCGCTGCGCCTGACCTCCGGATACCATTGCGGATCGGGCGGCCCGCCCTGTTTTGTCCATTCGCCCATGTCGGCGACGGCGCGGGCAGGGCGGTAGCAATCGAACACCACCAGGGTCAGGCGTTTGGCCGCGATCGCTTTCTGGACAGCGGAGAGTGCCTTCGCCGCATCCTCGGTGAGGATGCAGACCGGGGCGCCATAGCCGTTCACCTTGCGGTGCAGAAAATTATCCGATCCGGCGTAGCGGATGTCCTGGCGGATCGAGGGGTCGACATCGGCGAGCCGGACAAAGCCGGCGGGGAGTGGGTCAGCGAGAGCAGGGAGGGTGATTACCGGGACAAGGATTGTTGCTGCCAGTGCTGAGGCTGCCGACAGGAAAGGATCGCGCGAGGCACCCCCCTCTGCCTTGCCAGGCATCTCCCCCGCAAGGGGGGAGATTGGCAGCTTTGGCGTCCTGCTCCACCATTGATAACTGGCGAAAGCGGCAAGGACATCCGATCGCCCTCCTTGCGGGGGAGATCGCCGGCAGGCCAGAGGGGGGTGCCTCGGAACAGGCATGGGTGAAGTATCCTGCTATCCGCTGAGCCTGTGGAAAGCCAATTCCACGAATCGCTTGCAGCCGTCTATTCGACAAACACCTTCACGCTCGCCGCACGTCCCGCGGCGTCGATGACGGTCAGCGTCGAATAGCCGGCGCCGTCGGGCTGCCAGGTCGCGGTGCGGCGACGGTCGATGCCCACCAGCGGCTTGCCGTTGGCCAGCCAGCGGAATGGCGCACGGCCGCCTTGCAGCTTCAGCACCAGCGGCGAGGCGTCGACCGAATTGGTGCCGAGATCGACGCGGGCGCCGTCGGGCGGGAAGATGATGGTCGGTGCGGGTTCGGTCACCGTCGCCTGCACCAGGCCGTCCGCCCCGGCGCCGAAGCGGGCGAGCGTCACCGGCAGGTCCTCGCGCCTGGGGTTGAACAGTCCGGGCGGCTTGCCCGGCAAGGGGACGGTGGCCAGGCCCGAGCGGACAAAACCCTCGAACAGGATGGGAGCGGCCGAGACATAACCGGACAGTCCGGGCACCGCGCCGGCGTCGGGACGGCCGACCCAGACACCGAGCACATAGCGGCCGTCGAAGCCGACCGACCACGCGTCGCGGTAGCCGTAGGACGTGCCGGTCTTGTAGGCAATGCCGCGCTGCAGGGCACCCTCGGGCGGCTTGACGCCCGACAGTATGTCGATGATCTGCCAGTTGGCCAGACCGTCGAGGATGGTGGCGCTGGTGCGCTCGGCATTGGCCGGCTCGGTGCCGTCATGCAGCGTGTGCGTCTTGCCGCCATTGGCGAGCCCTGTGTAGAGCTGGACGAGGTCGCGCAGCGTGACGCCTACGCCGCCAAGGCCGATGGCCAGGCCCGGCGCCTCGTTGACCGGCAGTATGGGGCTGACGCCGGCCTGGCGGAAGCGCGCCATCAGCCGCGTTGGCCCGACCGCGTCGAGCACGCGGATCGCCGGCACGTTGAGCGACAGTTGCAGCGCTTGCCGGATGCTGACATCGCCCTGGTAGCCCATGTCGAAATTCTTCGGCCGGTAGCCGGAGAAATCGACAGGGCTGTCATCGATCAGCGTCTCCTGCGCCACCAGGCCCTGTTCGAAGGCAAGACCGTAGATGAACGGCTTCAGCGTCGAGCCGGGCGAGCGGACGATCTTTGTCATGTCGATCCAGCCGGAGCGGCTGGCGTCGAAGAAATTGGCCGAGCCGACTTCGCCAAGGATGTCGCCGGTGCGGGAGTCGGCCAGCACCATGGCGACCGACAGGCGAGGGCCGAGCTTGGTGGCGGCGTCCCTCGCCACCTGTTCCAGCCCCTCCTGGACGCTCTTGCGGATTGTCAGTTGCAAGGGCTGGCCGGGGACGGCCTTGGGCAGCATCGCATAGGCTGCATGCGCAGCGAGGGCCGGCAGGGTACGGCGCAGGCCCGACACATCGTCGAGGGCGGCACGCGCGGCCTCGCGCTCGCCGAGCAGTCCGGAGGAGACCATGCGGGTCAGCACCCGGTCGCGGGCGGCGTGGGCGATCTTCAAATTGCGGTCGGGGCGGCGTTTTTCCGGCAGCTGCGGCAGGGCGACGAGCAGCGCCGATTCGGAAACGGTAAGCCGCTTCGGCTCCTTGCCGAAATAGGCCAGCGAGGCGGCGCGCACGCCTTCCAGATTGCCGCCATAAGGCGCCAGCGTCAGATAGCGTTCGAGGATTTCGCGTTTCGACAGCCGCCGCTCGATCTGGATGGCGCGCAGCATTTGCTTGATCTTGGAGCCGAGGCTGCGGCTTTCGCGCGGCTCGATCAGCCGGGCAAGCTGCATCGAAAGCGTCGAGCCGCCGGAAACGATGTGGCCGCTGGTGGCGAACTGGCCGGCGGCGCGCGCCAGCGCCAGCACGTCGACGCCCTCATGGTCCCAGAAACGTTTGTCTTCATAGGTGACCAGCATGTCGACGAATTGCTTGTCGACCTGGTCGAGCCGGGTTTCGAGCCGCCAGTAGCCGTCCGGCGTGGCGAAGGCGCGCAACAACTGGCCGTCGCGGTCCTGGACTTCGGTGGAGACCGTGAGTTCGGCTGGAAGCGGGGGCGGGAAGGCGCGGTCGAGTTCCCAGAGGGACGCGGCGGAAAGGGCGAGGATGCCGGCGCACCCTGCCGCTCCAACAGCGAATTTGCGAAGCATCTTCATGGCAGTAAAGATGCCCCCTCATCCGGCCGCTTCGCGGCCGCCGTCTCTCCGGTGGGG